>CAZNUM010000078.1:0-1878 GCA_964576315.1 uncultured bacterium | reverse complement strand
AATCAATTGAGGCACGCGCGCATACTGCTGGGGAGCAGTGCATCGAACCACGACCGGCGGATCCAGAGTCCGCTGTCCTACCGTTAGACGACTCCCCAATAAACTGCTTGAAAAAGCGGCCGGAATTTAATGGCTATCCAAGAACCTGACCAACGGTTTTCAGATCCGGGACTCAAAGTTATTCCAAGGACAGGTCCTGTGCCTGCAATATTTCCTTGCTGGAATAATTCTGAATCCAGACTACGAGTCGTAAATCCTTCGCCTTCCAGGTAAAGCTGGTGGCTTGCTGCCAGGAATCCAGGACCGTCCAGTCAAAATGGTACTCCAGCGGAGAGGAGGCCGTCAAACTTAACGCCTGCCCTGTGTTGGCAGTTAACATCCCCATGACCGCATTATGATGTTCAGGTAATCCGTTGGAGGATTCAGGGTATTGGACCGTATCCATGACCGCCGCTACAAACAGCCGCAGATCTTGTTGGCTGAAATCCACAAGGCTGGAAACGGTGACGGTAGTTGAAACCTCCATTCCTGTCCTGGAACCGGTGACTACCATTTTAATCGGAGACAGGGATCCAGCCAGATCCCGGGGTTTCTGAGTCCAGTTAATTGGATTCGATTCCGAATCCGATCCATTAGTAAACATGTGAGGAGTGTAATTATTTCCGTAGTAATCGTTTCTTTCTGTATTCATCTCCTTGTTAGCCCAACACATGGGATCATCCCCGCTTCCGGGCCACCAGACATGGTAGCGGATATCCAGCCAGGTGGAATCCACCTCTTCCCCCACATACATGAGATTAGCCGGATCCAAATATTTATTAAACTTCCGCTCCGCGAAAGCACATGGGATTCAGGTACTGGAGGTGAATAATTCGCTTAATATTCTCCGACGGCTATCACTCACCATGACGTCACACATGCCGGTCCTATGACCCGCCGCGGCTGTAATCGTTACAAGCCCCGGTTGGATGGCCGTAATCAAGCCCGATTCCGAAACGGTAGCAACGTCTTCATTACTGCTGGACCAGAGAATTTCGATATTGCTGAGAGAAGCCTGTGTTTCATCCACCACCAGCGCTTGAAGTTGAAAGGTTTCGCCCGGGAATAAATCCTGTTCTTCCGGAGAAATGACTACCGCCCCCACTTTGGGACCAGAGGCCTTCTGGTCTTCGCAACTCCAGAACAGCAGGGTGGTTAATAGAAGGAATAAGGGGACTTTTCTTGTGATTTTCATGTTTGAAAAACTTACGCTAAAAGAGGGATATGAAACCAAGTTTAATCCCCTGCTGGAATGGCTGAATATAGCGGCAGATGCCATTACTGCAAAGCAAGCCGCCACGCTGTGACCCAACCATAAGCGTAAGACGATGACGCTCGGTCAGATTCCAGACCCCCTCCAAACTGACCCATGCCAGATCTGAAGCGGAAAAATGGTGTACAAACCGATCCAATAAGGATTTGGACTCCTTTTCCTTTTCTGTAACCACCAGAAATTCCTCTGTGGAGGAGAGGTCAATCAGAAAGGAAAGGGACCAGCGTGGTGCTTTCCCCACCCCCAGGCTGATGAAACGGTTCAATTGGGTCGGCTCCACAAAATCGGAAAATATCGTATCCTGAACAACGACATTATTTTCTTTAATATAACTCCAGGTCCCCTTTATTAACCGCTGGTATTCGTATTTCAGATCCAGGCTCCAACCGTCGGGAAAAGACAGAGTCGCCTGAAATGGAATACTCGTGGCACGTACCAAACTTACCCGGTAGAAGCGGTTCAGAGTATTGAGATTACCGGCGGAAAGGAGACGGGTGTAATCGGAAGTACGGGCAAAAGCAAGACTATATTGGAATCGGTTCTGAAATGTTTCTCCTTCCATTTCC
>CAZNUM010000077.1:0-2442 GCA_964576315.1 uncultured bacterium | reverse complement strand
CTCATCAAAATAAAGCGTCACCAGTCTCCGCGCCAGTTCCCGTTTTAGATCGCGTGGATTCACCTGGGGATTGTCCAATTGTTGCTGCACCCGATCCACCGTTTCTTTGTCGGCATCGGCTCCCAAAAGAAAATATTTAGGGATGAGTTCATCCGGGATTGACATGGTTTTCCCGTACATATCCTCTGGAGTATCGGTTAAACCAATGTGGTTTCCATAGGATTTGGACATCTTTTCCGTTCCGTCCGTTCCTTCCAGCAGGGGCAGGGTAATAATCACCTGCGGTTCCTGACCATATTCCCGTTGAAGGTCACGACCCACCAGAAGGTTAAATTTTTGATCCGTTCCCCCCAGCTCTACATCGGCCTTCAATTCCACCGAATCCATTCCCTGGGCCAAGGGATACAGGAATTCATGAATCGATATGGGCGTTTCCGAACGAAAACGTTTGGTAAAATCATCCCTTTCCAGCATCCGGGCAACCGTATAATGGCTGGCAAGTTTTATGACTGAACTGAAAGACATTGAATCAAGCCAGGATGAATTATAAATGATTTTAAGAGATTTAATATCAAGAATTACTTTAGCTTGTTCTACGTACGATTTCGCGTTGGCTTTTGCTTCTTCCAGGGAAAGCTGAGGGCGGGTTTTATTCCGCCCGGAGGGATCGCCAATCATGGCAGTAAAATCGCCGATCACCAGCACAGCCTGATGACCCAGGTCCTGGAAGTGGCGTAATTTCCTCAAAACCACCCCGTGACCAATATGAAGATCCGGTCGGCTAGGGTCGCAACCCAGTTTTACCGTCAGCGGTTGACCGGAATCGAAGGATCGCTCCAGTTTATTTTTCAGTTCTTCTTCAGGAAGGATCTCCTCCACCCCCCGGGAGATGAGATTCCACTGTTCTTCCACTGGTAAAAATTTCATCCTTTTTTCCGTAACTCTCGACTCTGGTCCCGTTTCTGATCACGGGCTTTAATGGCTTCCCGTTTGTCATAGAACTTTTTTCCCCGGGCGACACTGATTTCCACCTTCGCCCATCCCTGGGAATTAAAATACAGTTGCAGGGGAACTGCAGTGAGTCCTTTTTGTGTGAGGAATTGGTTCAGTTTCATGATCTCCCGTTTGTGCATTAATAACTTTCGTTCCCGGACCGGCTCATGTCCCCCGTAACCGGTATGGGAATAGGGACTGATATGGATCCCAATCAGCCAGACCTGGCCTTTCCGGACCTGAATAAAACCCTCTTTGAGGCTGGCGCGACCTTCGCGGAGACTTTTGACTTCGCTTCCTGAAAGTTCGATTCCGGCTTCAAATTTTTCGAGGATATGGTACTCATGGTACGCTTTCCGATTTCTGGCAACAATCTTTATATCCATTTTCAAGATTCCGATGGGAAAAATACAGAAAAGATGGAAGGCCCTCCAAGTTTAATCCTTGCCGACAGCTGAATTGTGAGATTAATTTCCGCTCGCTTTTTGATGCCCGGGTGGCGGAATTGGTAGACGCGCTAGGTTCAGGGTCTAGTGACCGCAAGGTCGTGCTGGTTCGATTCCAGTCTCGGGCACACTTTTTTATTGATCTTCCTTATATCTCACCCACCGGCTGGAAGTCTTACAGGGTCAATGTAAATGAATTCACCAAGATGCCCGGACACAGGGTACTGGCGGTATTCCTGCCTTCATAAGTCATTACATCAGGAATTATTTTTATCTCCGATCCTACTGCCTCCAACTCCGTCCCGAAAAAGCGGTAAAAGGTGTCGTCAAAGCGCATGGTATTTATGGGACCCACAAATTCCCCTTTTTCCACCCAGAAACAGGCATACCGGGTCAGCCCGGTGATCCTTCCGGTGGAATTATCGCTCCAGTTTAAATAATGAATGTTTGAGATATAAAGTCCCGTCCCCAGCTCTTTTAACACATCCGACTCATTCAGTTCGCCGGGAGACATACGGGGTGCTCTTAAATATTCCTCCGTCTCAGCAAAGTTGGATTCCAGATGGTACTCGGAAGCAGTACGTGAACTGACAAGCGTATGCTTCAATTCCCCCTGTTCAATCAGAATCAGCTTTTCCGGGGCAATTTCTCCCAGGGAATTGAACCGGGGGACCAGATCTGGGGTATAGTCTTCCGAGAGCGTAAAATGAGGGGACAGTTCCAAACCCTCTTGTCTCATGCGGAGGAAACTGCTATGTCCCTGGCGGATGGCTGCTTCACTGATTCCGTTCCAGGAGAACATGCCCAGAAAATCGGAGACCGCCGCCGGGGCAAACCAAGTGCGATAACTCCCGGGATGGATCCGGACGGGCGGTTTAGCCATGAGATTCATTTCTTCCTTCTTGGTGGCAACAAAACGTTCATATTTTTCCTGATCCCATTCAGATCGGGCAAACGTACCTTTCACCATTTTATGATCTTCATTTACCAGGGAGAAATCCAG
>CAZNUM010000076.1:0-2966 GCA_964576315.1 uncultured bacterium | reverse complement strand
CTTCCACATTTTCCTCATTAGCCAGCCCGCTTTTACAGGACAGTCACCAATTAATGGGCATTTTGGCTTTGTAAGCCAGCCCCTGCTTGAAAAACTGAATAAAAATCCACTGGGTCCAGCGGTAATACTCCGGGTCGGTGGTGGAAAAAACCCGATCCCAGTCGAAGGAAAAGCCCAGGGATTTTAACTGACGGATGAAGCGTTCAATATTCTGTTTGGTAATGACCCGGGGGTGGACGCTGGTTTTAATGGCATAATTTTCCGAAGGCAGACCGAAACTGTCAAACCCCATGGGAAAGAGGACGTTGTAGCCTTCCATCCGTTTTTTGCGGGCCAGAATGTCCAAGGCGGTGTAGGAGCGGGGATGCCCCACATGAAGGCCGTCTCCCGACGGGTAGGGAAATTCCACCAGGCAGTAGAATTTTTTCTTTTCCGAGAAATCCACCGCCCGAAAGGTGCCGTGTTCCTCCCAGTATTTCTGCCACTTGGGTTCGATCGTTTGGGGTTCGTAATTCATTGTCAGATTTTGGAGCACTTTCACTTCAATAAGGGTCGGTGATTTTACAGCCGGTACCAGACACCGTGCTACCAGAAAAGCATCCCGGTCTGAGAGTGAAGTAGTAAATCCGATTTAGGGTTTCAACATCTGCCGGACTGAATCCAGATCCCCATCGTTGGGACTAGGAGCCACATTCAGTATGACGGACAACAGTTCATAGACATGAATATTCTGGAAGGAAGGCACTATCAGCCCGGACTTGAATGCGGGGCCCGAGGCGATAAAAATACCCTGCATGGATTTCACCAGGGGGTCGTAACCGTGGGTCCCGCCTACGTAAGCCTGGGGGTGGGCGCCGTAATAATTCCGGGTGGTGACAGACCAGCCCTCCTCCGCCAACCCAAGGATGGGCGTAATACGGCGATGATCCCCATAATGCCAATAGTCCGGAGTGTCTGATTTCCGGTAAACTGCAAAATGGGGGTTTGCCCCTTTTAAGGCGCTGTATACCGAATCCTCCCGACCCGGCGTCGGAACCAAAGCTGTCACCGGACTCCAGGTGACTATGGCAACATCCGTAAGAGAAATGTAATCGTCCAGGAAAATTATCTTGTCACGATCCAGGGTTGTCATGCCGTGATCGGAAACCAGGATCAGGTTCACTTTACCCAATAAGTTCCGCTGTGAAAGGCCGGTGAGCAGGCGACCCAGATCAGCGTCCAGTCCCTGGATGACTGTATCCATCGCAGTCGCTTCTGGCCCCAGGCGATGCCCCCAGTAATTGGCATCATTCAGGTAGCCGGTGATGAAGACGGGCCGCCGATCCTTCGACAGGTCCAGCCAAACTAGAATCTGGTCAATAATCTCCTCGTTGGTGACAGAACCGCTATAAGGGTACCAGTACGTGGGCTGTTTTCCATTAATCACCGCCTCGGAGCCGGGCCAGAAATAGGTAGCTGTGATCAACCCCTGTTTCTCAGCCGTCACCCAAAAAGGTTCCCCCTCGTACCAGCGGCTTTCAGGAACGGCGGTACTCCCCTCCCCAATCCAATACCAGGCGTCAAAGACCGAATCGTACATGGTATTGGAAACAATGCCATGATGTTCCGGATACAGACCTGTAATAATGGAAAGATGGTTGGGAAAAGTGAAGGTGGGAAAAACCGGAATTAAGGATTCGGCCGTAACACCCTGCTCAACCAAGTAGTCAAAATTAGGGGTTTCGGTCCGGTTCACGTAATCCCAACGGAAGCCGTCCAAGGAGAGTAGAATTACGGGAATGAGTTCCTCCCCCTTGCCATTGTTGGATTCACAGGACCAGCCCGGACCTAAAATTCCCACTATGAGAAGGAAGAATAGTTTTTTAGGGAATTTCTTCCCGATCTTGGTCCGGATCATGTTTTTATCATCCCCATTTCCTTTCGAAAATGTACTTACAGTCCGGGGAAGATGCAGGTGCTTGTATTATGAAATCAGGAATCGTCGAAAATATGGGCAGTGATTTTTTTCTTGATCATGGGGGTCCAGGCTCCTTCAAAGCGGTTGGCTCGGATGATGGAACAGTTATCAATGTAGTGGTACCCGGCGTAGGGCGTGTGGCGGATCCGGGGCTTCCCCATGATCAGTGCATGGTACTTGACCTTGATTTCCGCCAGTTTTTGTTCTGTCACCCCCCGCAGCGATTCCCAGCGGGCCGTAAAAAACAGATGTAATGTCCGTGGTAGTAGCGTTCATTGATCCACTCCACCGCATCGGGGAATACTTTGGCGGAGCGGGTCCGTTCCGCCGCTTCTTCGTTGGGGATATCCTCCCAGACGGTACCGTCCAGGTCGATCATAAAAACCACTTTTGGGTCGTCAGTCTCTGTTTTATTCATGGAAGCGCTTTATTTTGGTTAAAAGAACTGTTCCAGGGTAACTAAATATCCTGAGAACAACATGGGTCACATGGAATCAGAGTGGAGGAAATTAATCCAGCGTTCATTTGAAGGGTGAAAGACGTCAGGATATTCCTCACACGGGATTCTTTCTGAAAACAAATTTAGAGCCATAGTGGGATTGGAAGGAATCTCTTTATACGCCTGCTGCACTTCGTAAAAATTTAAATGGGGACAGATTTCGAAGACTCGCCTTAGGCGTTGCCTCCGGCGACGCCGAGGCCCTTCAACTTCCCGATATGAATCGGGACGCGCTAACCGTTCTTGATGAGCCACTCAATATAAGACCGGCTCTTCATTCGTTTGATCTTCCGTTCCAGGTGCACTGCAGTCCTGCGGTTGGAAACTTCTTTTGTATAAACAACTTCCCAGGGGATTCCACTACGGGTTGACTTGGTATGCCCTGTGTTGTGTTCTTTTATTCTACGCTCCAGGTCATTGGTACTTCCAACGTAATAACGGTCAGCCTTTTGACTATAAAGGATATATACAAAATACATGTCGGGGTGGGGAGATTCGAACTCCCGACCT
>CAZNUM010000075.1:0-3217 GCA_964576315.1 uncultured bacterium | reverse complement strand
TTCGCTGGATTACGCTTTTCAGGCGGAACCACAGGGCTCCGGTCTTGGAACCAGTCATTTTCTATCACTTTCGTTTAACCCGGAGTGGCTGAAAAAAATTATTTCGGAGCTATGACGGGTCAAATTTCAGGCTGGTATTTTGAGTCTTATTTGGTTTCTACACTGGATAAAACAATCCTATCGATGGAGTAACAATGACAGATTTTAAACAAAAACGGGTGTTAATCACAGGAGCCGCCAGTGGAATCGGACGACTAATGGCTGAAAAAATCGGGGAAGATGGGGGAGAACTAGTTCTCTGGGATATTAATGAAACTGGATTACGGGAACTTCACGATGAACTTTTAAAAAGGGGTATAGTGGTTTCCACCTATGTTTGTGACCTGTCCAGCCGGAAGGAAATTGGATTAGTGGCGGAAAAGGTATTAACAGAGGGAGGTCCCATTGACATCCTTATTAATAATGCAGGCATTATTTCCGGGAATCCCTTCCTGGAAATCCCGATTGAATCAATTGAAAAAACTTTTCAGGTGAATATTTTATCCCATTTCTGGACGGTCCGGGCCTTTCTTCCTGCAATGCTGGAGCGAAACGAAGGTCATATTGTTACGATTGCCTCGGCTGCCGGTCTTGTGGGGAGCACGCGTCTGACCGATTACAGTGCCAGTAAATTTGCGGCAGTGGGTTTCACCGAATCCCTCAGGGTGGAATTGAAACAAATCGATAGGGGTGTCCGCACCACCATTGTTTGTCCTTTTTTCATTGATACGGGAATGTTCGCCGGGGCACAGACGCGTTTTCGATATTTATTACCGATTCTTTCGCCGGAATATTCCGTAAAAAGGATTCTGAAAGCGATTCGGCACAATCGGGAGAGGTTAATCATGCCTCGATTTGCCTATTTCAATTTCCCTCTTCGGTTGTTACCCGTATCGTTCTTTGACGGCTTAATGAAATTCTTTGGCATTACCCATGCCATGGATGATTTTCAAGGGCACCGGAAATCAGATTCCACATCAAATTTAGATTAATGAGATTATCGGTATTGACCTTGTTCGCTGTACCTATTCCGGGATAAATTAACCAACTTTTTCGGGACTCAATTCAAGTGATTCAAAGTATGACGGGATTCGGCCGGGGAACGGCGGATCAGAACTCCATTCAAATCACCGCCCTCATTAAGGCGGTGAACGGTCGTTTTTTAGAAATTCGGTTTCGGGGGTTGGAACTGGATCCGGAAGATGAAAAATTGTTGCGGGATGTTATTACCCAGGAATTGGTCCGGGGAACGGTTTTTGTTACCCTGGACATGAATTCCAACAGCGGTACCCAGGAACTCAGATTTAATCGGGAACGGTTTGAAGCCATTGAATCCATCCTGCTGGAAATTCAAAAGGAGTATGGTCGTCATCTTGATCTGGGAGAAATTCTTACAACCAATGATTTGTTTTCCTATGTGAAGGGGAACGCGGCGGAACCGCAATTAATGGTCTCGGCTGTGAAAGCCGCCTGCAGGGAAGTGGTTATGATGCGCCGGGCGGAAGGTAAAAAATTGCAGGAAGATTTGGAAACACGCCTGAAACTGGTTGAAAAAGCGCTATTCGCTTTGGAACAGGGATTGCCGGAAGAAATAAAAAACCGACAGGCTCAATACCAGGATCGCATCCAGTCCTTATTGGGAGAAGTGAACGTGGATGAGAGTCGGATTCTCCAGGAGGCGGCTTTCCTGGCCGAACGGGGTGATGTGACGGAAGAAGTTGTCCGATTAAAAAGCCACTTCCTTCAATTTCGAAATTTATTAAAGGAAAAGGATCCAGTGGGACGAAAGTTGAATTTTTTACTTCAGGAAATGGGCCGTGAAATCAATACAATTGGCGCAAAATGCTCTTCGGACAATAGCCTAGCCCAGGTTATTATTATGAAGGATGAAGCGGAAAAGATGCGGGAACAAATTCAAAATGTGCTGTAACACCGTAAACATTAAATGAAAAACTTAATTATCATATCGGCCCCCTCAGGCTCGGGGAAAACGACATTGTGTAAGGCATTGATGCGGCAGAATCCGGAAATCCGTTTTTCTGTTTCCTGCACCACTCGTCCCCGCCGGTCGAATGAGGTGGATGGAGTCGATTATTACTTTATGACCAATGCTGAATTCGAGGCCCGGATTCAGAAAGATGAATTTGCCGAATGGGAGCAGATTCACGGAAATTTTTATTATGGTACTTTGAAAAAAACCCTGGAAGAAGCTATTCGAAATGAATCTTTTTTACTTCTAGAACTGGATGTACAGGGAGCCATGTCGCTGAAAAAATTGTATCCGAAAAACCATCTGTCTATTTTTATTATGCCTCCCAATCTGGAGGAATTGAAAATCCGCCTTCGAAAAAGGGGAACCGATTCGGAAGAAAGGATTAAAAAACGTCTGGAGCGGTTGAATCATGAATTGAGTTTTAAGAAATATTTTGACTATGATGTCGTGAATGACGATCTGGATACAGCCGTTGAAAAAATTGTCGAAATCATTAACTTGGAAAACGAAGGGATACTTTATGGCACTTGAACCACTTTCAATCCGAAAAATGGAAAAACAAACCAAGGATCAGTATGAAGCTGTGGTGGTGATCTCCCAGCGGGCAAAACAGATCCTTCAGAATCGAATGGTCGAACGGATGTTGGAGACCACTGAAGAAACGGAATTAAGCGTGTTTGATGAAGTTCCGGATAAAAATCCGGAGGATTACGAAGAAAAAGAAAAACCCACTACACAGGCAGTGAACGAATTCCTTGAGGAAAAATTGAAGTGGAAAAAGGTTGAGTCCGAAGAGGAATAACCACCTTTTCCATGGCTTCTGATCGAAATGATGATGTAAAACGATATTTAATTCAAACCCGTGAGCTCTACGGGGATACGCTTTACCTTTCCCCGGAAAACCTATCGCCAGCGCCTGCTTCCAGAGAGATGCTGTCCCCCGAATTTGAACCCTCTTTGGAAGCCTTCTACCGCCAAATCAAAACCTGTCAACGCTGCTCCCTGGGGGCAACCCGGAATAAATTTGTTTTCGGAGTTGGAGACCCCAACGCCAGTCTGGTGCTGGTGGGAGAGGCGCCCGGCTCTGAAGAAGATCGCCTGGGGGAACCATATGTAGGGGAAGCTGGTCACCTTCTGGATAAAATTCTGCAGGCACTCTGCGTCGTCTCTCGCGACATAATGAGA
>CAZNUM010000074.1:0-3601 GCA_964576315.1 uncultured bacterium | reverse complement strand
TGAGCTTCATCAAGTCAACGTGAACCAGCCGGACCCCCTTTAAATTTTCTGCTACATCGTTTTCAATAATTCGTTTCGCCAGACCTTCCACGACGGTGGTTTTACCGGTACCCGGTTCACCAATGAGAACTGGATTGTTTTTTGTCCGGCGGGAAAGAATCTGGATAATCCGCCGGATTTCCTCTTCCCGACCGATGACAGGATCGATTTTGCCTTCACGGGCTAATTTTGTCAGATCAATGCCGTAAGCTTCCAGGGCATTGATTCCCGCTTCCGGATTTTGTGTTTGTTGATTCATATTTCTTGCTCCTTCTCGTACCTCTGAATGAGCAGAAAATATGCCACTTCCGGTTTGAATGACGGTGTGTCACTCCGACGGTCCCACCTCAGACAAAACGAATCGCCTTTCCGGGCTGGTCAGGCAATATGACGTACAATTTAATGAATAATAAACACGGAAAAAGCAGGTGCTTCAGGCCATGACATTTTCCGATCCGCTTTCACGAACAAACAAACAGGCCGTACCCAGTTCATGGGCTACGCGACGCATCATTTTAATATCGAAAGACTCGGGCACCCCAAAAATGTTCAGGTCCGCATCGCAACCGGTTTTAAGCTGATCAAAGAAATTCCCTACCAAGACATTTTGTTTTGCATCCAGAGGAAGGCGGGCTTCCTCCGAAATTACCTGCAATCGTTTCATAGCCCGAGGGACCTTTTCTTCCGCGGCCACCACCTGAATCAGGGTTAAGAATCCTTTCCAGTTCCGTTCAATCTGCAGGGCGGTCAGGATCGATAAATTCCGATTGGGACTCTTGGAACCCATCCACAGGTTAATTTTCATTTTTTTCCCAAAGCGTTTTTCCATATGTGGTTTTAAAACCAGCAGACCCATTTCTTCCCGCTTAGCGATGGTCATTAACGCTTCCAGTCGGGCATCTTTAAAAGCGTCATCACTCATGGAGAGAAACATGACATTGGGTGGTAAAAACGCCGCCCGCATGGCCTGGGTAGCAATACTGATACCCTCAATAAAATCGTTGGCTTCCAAAACCGTTTCCGTAACCAGAATTTTTTCCTGTTTTAGGATATTGGCCAATTTCTGTAGCTGTGCGGTCAGGATTTCTTCCTCTTCAGAACGGGGTTCGAGCTCCGGTTTTTCCGTCCGTTCCAAAAACCAGTCTACCAGTTCCACCAGTCCCTGCCGAAGTCCGGTTTTTACCACTTTAACGGTGACAAGACGCACGCTTCCTTTCGGGTAGATGATATCGCGAACAAAGCGAAGCCTTCGACGCCAATATTGGGGATTTTCAATGGGGACAAACAAATTCGGTTTCCAGGATTTGGCGCTGGAAGGCATTTTGGCTGATGTGCGAACAGCCCATTCGGCGATGGCATTAAAGAGCCCCTGGCGCACATCCCCCCACGGAGCCTGGTGATTGAGCCGAACCTGCCAGAAATAGACAATCAGAATGACGACGATGGCAGTTCCGGCAAACACGGGGTTGATCAGGAACATGGCAATGGCACACCAAAGGGTACCGACAAGAGGAATCACCATGGGAACATTAAATGTGGGGCGGTAAGAGACGATACCAATCCCTTTCTCAATCAGAACGACCAGATTGATGGTTCCATAAGTGATTAAGAAAAACATGGTAAGCAGGGGTGCAATGGTGTTCAAATCTCCGAGGATCAGGGCCAGCTCCACAATCAAGCCCGTAAATAAAATCGCGATTTGCGGTTCTCCGTTTTTCCCCCGGCGAGCAAAATATTTCCCGAAGGGTATCACTTTATTTTTCCCCAGGGCCAGCAACGTTCTCGGGCCGCCCACCACCGACCCCATGGCAGAAGACAGAGTAGCTCCCAGAATCGCCGCCAGAACAGGCCAATGCCACCGTGAAATATCCACCATAATCTGGTAATTGGAGCGTAATTCTTCCGGTGACACTTTATGGGCTAACCAATAGGCGATCACCACATAAATCACGAAAGAAAGAGCAATCGATGACAAAATGCCCCGCCGGAGGTTCGTTTTGGGATCTTTTAATTCTCCCGACATAGCAGCCCCTGCTTCAATACCCGTTACTGCGGGGAAAAAGATGGCAAAAACACTCCAGAACGGTGCTTGCTCATACCCACCCCAGATCACGATCCGGGAGACATCGGCCCCCGTCCCTAAAAAGAATGAAACCAGTGAAAAGCCAATCAGAAACATGATAATATATTGCAAACGCATGGCCAGATGGGCACTTAACATGGAAGTGATCAGCAGGGATACCAGTACAACGGAAGAGACGATTAAAGGATTGTGCTCCGGGAAAATGGCGGTCCACCCTTCCGTGAAACCGACGATATACATGGCGGCGCCCAGTGATTGGGAGAGGTACAAAGGCAGACCCACAGCCCCACCGATTTCCAAACCGAGCGACCTGGATATGATGGCATAACTACCTCCATCCCCGATTTTCACGTTGGAGGTCATGGATGCAATGGCTAATCCCGTCGTAATGGTGACCACCTTAGCCAGAAGAATAATCACCAGAGCACCCCCGAAACCGGCGTTTCCAACCACCCAACCCAGTCGGAGGTACATGATAACCCCCAGAATGGTCAGGATCGTCGGTGTAAATACACCTTCGAAAGTGCCGAAGCGTTTTCGTCTCTTCACTTACGGTGCTTAAAAATGGAGTGAATTATTCTGGTGCCAGCACCAGTTCCAGAATCCCTGAAAAATTCACCAATTTCACGAAAGCCTTCTTTGGAGCCACTGCAGTTCCTTTTTCCACGGAGACATAATCGCCCGTAATGGTATAATCCTCAAGAGCATTGTGATCCACGTCTTCGATCCGAATGAAACTGGTGTCTCTACCCACGAATTCAGTTACAATTAATGTGGCAGAATAGGTCTGGGGGGAGGCCAGGTTTAATTTAATGTCATAATTTTCTTCAAATGTGTACTGTTTACCCCGGACGGAAAAGGTAAATGCTTTATCCGTATTCACTATTACCGGTAGATTTTCTACCAGTCCGCTCTCAGGCTCCGGCGGACCTACACAAGACATCAAACAAAGGAGGAAAAAGAGCGGGATCCTCATTTTCCGTCTTTTAAGGAGGGTTTGTCCAGATCCTGACCCAGTTGTAGATCCTTGATTTTATCCATTGGTTTTTCCAATTGGCGCAGCCGGGGTCCGGAGAGGTCCTCGTAGTGCCGTGATACGGTTCCCAGGGATTTTCCCAACGTTTCCAGTTTATCCACGAATTTCTCCCATTGTTCACGGAAAACGGTGACCAAATCCTGCATTTCACCTGCTTTTTGTTCCATGGAGAAATTAGAGACAGCCTGTCGAATGAGCGATAGAATGGCATAGAGCGTCACCGGAGAACAAAGAAGAATTTTTTTCGAAAGGGAAAAATCAATTAATCCATGATCTTCCTGGTTCAGAAAGGAATAAATACTTTCATTGGGAATAAACATTAATACATAATCCACCGTTCCCTTGGTGGGATCAATATAGGAGCGTTTGGCAATGGCTTTGACATGATTATGGACGTCGGCAATGAATGCCTTTTTTTCTGCTTCCCGTTCATTTTCATTTTC
>CAZNUM010000073.1:0-4779 GCA_964576315.1 uncultured bacterium | reverse complement strand
TTTTCACCACCAGGGAGTCGTTGCCCACAATCTGCCAACTGGTGTCCACCAGGGTCAATCGTTTAGTCATAGAGTTCCTCCAGGATAATATTCACCCATTTCCAGATACGTTTAGTATCGTCGGAGTTTTCTTTCAGGGGACGGTTAGTAATTTCCAGGGAACGGAGGGCGATCAACTCTAAAAAGTTCTGTAAAATGCATTAAGCAGCCACAGTTTTCTTTGGTTTAGGGTTACTTGATTTTCGATACTTTTCATGTTTTTCTAATAGTGTCATATCAAGGTATTGTTTTCCAGTTATCCATGTCTGCCGACAGGCAGGCATTCCTCGGCCTGTTCCATACACAGAGCTGTTGCGTATTCTTCTTTACCTTCCTGGTTGATACGCCATTGATCACCCTCTCCTGCAAACAGCAGATCAACGCCTGTTCGCTGCGCTGGTAACGCTCAAACAGTTCGGTGCTAAATGATCCGTCTCTGGTCTGGGGTATTGATAAAAACAGTTTACCAACCCGGGTATTCAGCTGTCGGGGTTGCGATAACCACGACGGCTTTGAGTCCTTTCATAGGGCTGTGCTCCAATGTGCTGAGCAATTTCCTGTTCCAGGTACTCTGTAATTGATTCTGGATTATTTCCCTAAAAAATTCTGGATTATCAACTTCTTTGTTTATATTCTTACTGATGGTCATGGTTTTTCTCCTTTTATTTGTATTTGCTCTGAATCAAAACAAATTTAAGAAAAGACTGTGACCCTTCTTTCAAAAGTACAGAAAATTATGGACTCAACTAACTCTTGTTAGTTAGACATCAAGGTTAGTTGTACATCTTTTTCATGTTCCCACGTGATGCCATATAAACATTAAAAACCTCAAAAGGAATATTGAAGAATTCTTTTTCCATAGCTCGCCTAAATTGTAGTGCTACTAACAGGGGATATAGACTTTTTGTATTAATTCTTCGTATTCCTTTTGCGGGTTGCTGTAGGCCGTAATTCCACCGCCGCTTCGGAATCTTAATCCCTGTTCCGTTTTTTCGATGAACCGGATATTGACGGCGCTGTTCAAGTTCGTCCCGTCAAAAACACCGAAAATGCCTGTAAAATAGCCGCGACTTATTTTTTCTGTTTCGGCGATGATCTCTACTGTTTTCTGCTTCGGAGCGCCGCTGACGGAACCGGCAGGGAGCAACTGAACCAGAAGTGTTCCGACCGCTTCCTGCCAGCGGGGGGGCAGGGTACCCCGAATTTCTGAGCTGACCTGGAGTAAATCGGTTTGCTGGGTTCGGATTTCCGTAATAAACCGGAATTGGGTGACTTCAATTTTCTCTGCCACCATTGCCAGATCATTTCTTAACAGGTCCACAATGGTATTGTGTTCCCAGGTCTCCTTACGGTCGGCCAGAATGAGACGTGGAGCATTTGGAATTTCTGCCGGAATGGTTCCTTTCATGGGGTAGGTGTAAATAGATTTACCGCTGGTTTTGACAAAACATTCCGGTGAAAAAAGTATGAACTGGTCTTTGTAATACAACTTGTACGGTGCCCGGGCGGCAACGAACAATTCCCACAGGTTCCCGTTACTTTTTATTCGCGTGGGAAAAGTCAGATTCAGCAGATAAGTATTACCGTTCTGGAGATTCTTTTTTACTCGCTCATAAGCCTCCAGGTAGGTTTCAAAGGAGGGGGGATAGAGTTCCAGGGATGGCTGTTTAAGGGGTGGCGGCAACGTTTCACCGGTTGGGTCAGGAAGCTGGTAAAAAATATTTTCCGACTCCACACTTTCCAGGGGGAACAGAACCGGTTTTTCCAATTCAAAATCGCAGAGGAACAGAAAGGGCTTTCTCCGGGCACCCCAGGCATTGGCTGTAGCAATGAATGTTTCCAGGGTCATGACAGAGTCACGAAATTTTTCAGAATGGTCAATCCGTGTTCCGTTATATGGGACTCGGGATGAAACTGAAGACCAAACACAGGTTTGTTCTTTGACCGGATGGCCATAATGATTCCCGCCTCTGATTGGGCACTAATTTCCAGATCGTCCGGGAAAGGATTGGCTGCCAAAGCCCAGGAATGGTACAATCCGACGTGAAACTGCCGGGGCAGCCCCTTAAAGAGGGGGGTCGGTTTAATCGTGTTAAGCAGGGCAGCCTGTCCGTGAACGACCGGATTCAAATTGAAGAGCTGACCTGAAAAGTATAGACCAATAGCCTGGAGTCCGAGGCAAAGCCCCAGAATTGGTTTTGTTTCGTAAAAAGCATCCATTACATCCAGGAGCGGCGGGTAATCCTCCGGTAAACCGGGGCCCGGTGAAAAAATCAGTTTGTCGTAGGTGCGGACTTTTGACAAGGTCAATGCTTTTGTTTCAATTACATCCAGACGATTGAAACCGATCTTTCTCAATCCATCCACAATGTTGTAGGTGAATGAATCGTTGTTATCCAGCAATAAAATTTTAAACGGGTTCATATTAATCCGGTCAGATGGATACTTTTGAATGAAAAGGGATTAAAAACGGAAGAAATCTACAACCGGCAGGAGAAATTGTAATACGGATTGACCGGTGTCAGATGATCGCTTCTGCTGAAGCCTCAAAACTAAACTAATGTGGATGTTAAGATTCCTTCCTAAAATTGGCGGTAACGAAAAGGGGAAACCATGGGATGTTGTCAATGCCAGGGCATTGAAAAAATGTTCAATAAAAAAACAGCCTTACGGGAACTGAAGAAATATAATAAAAAGGGTCCCTCCAAAACCACCCGGATGCTGCTGGAGGCGATCGAAGCCTGGGGAATACAGGATCGGGAGTTTCTGGATATTGGCGGTGGCGTGGGGGCGATTCAGTATTATTTACTGGACAGGGGCGCCCGGAAAGGGATCAGCATTGACGCTTCAAGTGCCTATCTGAAAGTGGCTGAAGAGGAGGCAACCCGCCGGGGAATCGAAGGGAAAATTGAATACCGCCATGGGGATTTTACTACGGTGGCTTCAGATAAGGACCAGGCCGATATTGTAACTCTGGACCGTGTGATTTGCTGCTACGATGATATGACCACGCTGGTCAAGATTTCTTCCCGTCTCGCTCGGAAAATCTACGGTGTTGTATATCTAAGAGATGAATGGTGGACGAAACTGGCCCGACCGATCCTAAACCTTTACCCGAAAATTATGGGCAGCCCTTTCCGGGTGTTTGTGCATCCGACAGAAGAGGTGGAAACCCTTATCCGGGAGAACGGGTTTAAACGGTATTTCTACGCCACAACGGTTATCTGGCAGATCGCCGTATTCGCCCGCTGAACGCAAAATTGTAGTCCCTGATGGAGATAAGCTATGAAACGACCCTTCGATTCGCCGTTTTTCTGGGCGTGTTTTTTTTCATGGCCCTTTGGGAGCTTCTGACGCCAAGAAGACAACCGGTGGTCCCTAAACTGTGGCGTTGGTTTATCAATCTGAGCCTGATACTATTCAATGCTGTTTTTGTTCGCCTGACCGTGGGAGCCCTGGCCTTTTCCGCTGCCATGCTGGCCCGGCATCAGGGTTGGGGTTTGTTTAATTATTACTCCCTTCCGCCGTGGGTTGGAATAGTGGGGAGCCTGGTTATTCTCGATTTTTCCATTTACCTGCAACATGTCGTTTTCCACGCCATTCCCCTGTTGTGGCGCCTTCACCGGGTCCATCATGCTGATCTGGATTTCGACGTGACAACAGGGCTCCGGTTTCACCCCCTGGAAATCCTCCTGTCCCTGGTGTTTAAGGCAACCATCATTCTCCTGATCGGAGCACCGCCTATCGCCGTGGTACTGTTTGAAATAATCCTGAATGCCACCTCTCAGTTCAATCATGGCAACGTCTCCATCCCGGTGAGAGTGGATCGCTGGCTTAGAGGGGTCATCGTTACGCCCGACATGCACCGAATCCATCACTCGGTATTCTTAGATGAAACCAATTCCAATTTCGGTTTTTCCGTTTCCTGGTGGGACCGGTTATGCGGCACCTATAAAGCGGAACCTCAGAAGGGGCACATCCGGATGGAAATCGGACTCAAGGAATTACGAAATCCGAAAAAACTTGGTTTGGGCAACCTGATGCTGTTACCTTTCCAGGGTAAACTGGGAGCCTACAGTTTTCAGAAAAATTCGGATAAGACCGCCTAGAAGTTCCTTGTGAAATCCGGTCTGAGCCGGCATAAATTGTGTTTAAATGTCACCTGGGCGACATTTTTTCGATGAGGCTCATTTTAAGTTAGATCAGATAAACAGGAGCAACCGCATGGACCGACGTGAATTTCTCGTAAAAATTCCGGGATTATTAGCCTTACCCCTCATCATCGAAACCTACGCCTGCGAAGATAAAATGGATTCTTCCGGTGACGGAGAGGATACCAATACCACCAGTGAAACGTTCAGTGTCACCTCCACAACCAACAGTGGGCATAATCATTCTATCTTCATCCGTTATACTGACGTGAGCAATCCGCCCATGTCTGGAAAAACCATTACCAGTTCCTCCAATAATTACCATACTCATACTGTAACCCTGACTGCTGCCGATTATACTGCTTTAAAAAACGGTGACACGATTGTAAAAACCTCCTCTTCCGATGGGGGACACACCCATAAATTCACCATCACCGTTCCCAATGATACAATGAATTAATCCCCTGCTTGGCAGGCCGCCCCAGGCAACCAAACATATTTTATCCTTAAATATTGTTCCTCAAGCCTTCGACACGCCCCGCTTTGCGGGGCTGCTCAGGCAGACAAACATGTGTAATGTGTCGCACTG
>CAZNUM010000072.1:0-5106 GCA_964576315.1 uncultured bacterium | reverse complement strand
CGCCAGCGTTCGTCCTGAGCCAGGATCAAACTCTCCATTGTATGTTTGATTCTGTTTCGTCGATTAACGACACTCAATCCTATTGACTGGATCACGCATACCAAATTATCAAAAAACTTGTAATTCTTTCGTATAAAGCAAAGAAAGTTAGCCCCCGATTTAAACGCCTGTCAATAACTATGTTGACTTATTTCAAAGAAAATTCCGGCTCCGGGTAATCCATAAACCGCTCCACCGGTAACTTGTCCACAATCCGACCCGCAAACCGCTCCACCAGATGCAGGTTGGCTGAATCTATGTCCTGCACCGTTTTCCACATGCTGCCAAAGTATAAGCCCCCTGCCAGCAACAGGGGCGGCACCAATAGACCGCTTCGTTTCGATTTCAGTTGTATCGAGCCAGGGATATGCTGACTCCCGCTGTAAACAAATCCGGAACCACGGGCTTTTAAACCGCTGGAGGTGGGGAAATTGGTATGTATATCGCTTTGCACCGTAAGCGATCCTGACTGTTTCAAGCCCGGATATGTCAGAATCGCCGTGTACAAAAACAGGGAGGAAATGGCGGCACCTAAAGCATTCTCGTATTGTTTTAAATAGGCGTGTCCTCCTCCCGGAGCCAATGAAGCAACCAGTGCCGGAAGCCGTTTTTTCAACGGGGCATGGATAGCCAGATCAATCGCTTTGTACCAGGGCCGGATTAAACTGGAATAATGGGCATGGTCAAAACCTGCTTCCGACGCCTTAAAAGCCTGTCGCGCCGCAGTCCATTCCAGTTTCTGAAAATGGGCATACCCCCGAAATACCAGTTCATACGGATCTTCGCTATCTATAGTCAATTCGATCACTCGGTCGTAATCCCCTTTCTTAAAGATTAAATATAATTTTTTATAATTGGCCGCTCTGGCGGCAGTGGAAAGGGGATCCGCATCGGAAAGAATCCGCTCATAATAAGACAAAGCCAGATCCGGTTTACCCAGGTTTTCATAACTTTTTGCAATCTGATAGTAGGCAGCAAATTCCAGACTGTCTCCCGGATATTTGTACAAGTACTGGAAAAAACCTAACAAGGCCCGTTCATAAAAACCGTTCGTCATTAGGAAGTTGCTGAATGAAACCAGTTCCTGCTTCTGGAAATGGGTGTAATCCTGCCACTCCTCCTTTACCTCATCCACAGAGCGGTAACTCTCCTGGGAGCAGAGGACAAAGGGCACCAGCAGGATAATGAGCCGAAACGGATACCGAACCTTCATGAAATAGTTACCATTTTCAGATCAAAGTTAAAGGATAAAGGCACGGGGCAAAAGTCCGGAAACCCCCTTGTCAGGAGTTTCTGGTGGTCAGAATCGTGTCAATAATACCGTATTTTTTAGCTTCTTCAGCGCTCATGAAATAGTTCCGTTCCGAATCCCGTTCCACCTTCTTCATAGTTTGCCCGATATTTTTCGCCAGAATCCGATTCAGTTGTTCTTTCATCCGTAAAATTTCATCGGCCTGTATTTTAATATCGGTTGCCTGACCTTCCGCTCCCCCCAGGGGTTGGTGAATCATGATCCGGGCATTGGGCAGAGCGGAGCGTTTACCCTTAGTCCCTCCCGCTAGCAGAAAAGCACCCATACTGGCGGCCTGCCCCATACAGATGGTGGCAATATCCGGCCTTATGTACTGCATCGTATCGTAAATACCCATTCCAGCCGTAATGATACCGCCCGGTGAATTAATATAAAGATAAATATCCTTTTCGCTGTTTTCCGCTTCCAGAAAAAGTAATTGGGCAATAATGACTGAAGCCACATTATCATCGATTGGTGTTCCCAGGAAAACAATCCGTTCTTTCAACAATCGTGAATAAATATCAAATGCCCGCTCAAAACGGCCGCTCTGTTCCACGACCATGGGAATGAGTTGACTGATGGAATCTGGTTTCATTTTTGTTTCGCTTCCGCCTCTGCTTTTTCGCGCAGGTCTTTGGTTTGAACTTTTCGCTCCCGGATTTTCGCAAATTCTTTCAAATATGCCAAGATTTTATTTTCCATTAAATCATCTTTCAGCCGGGACCGGTTACTGGGTTTCCGGTAATACTTTTCCACTTCCATCCCCTGATCGGGATTCTGATTTTTCAACCGCTGAATTTCAGCCGCAACCTCTTCATCACTCACTTCAAAATGCTGATCCCGAATCAACGCTTTACGAATCAAATACCACTTCAGGTTTCGTTCCGCCGCCTCCTTATATACTTCCTTAATCTTCGCTTCATCCAATGGTTGTTCGCTGTTCTGCTTCATTTCCTCCACCATGTGGTCCAGATAAGATTCCACCATTGAAGGGGGAAATTCGAGATTCACCAAATCAATCATAGCACCTGACAATTGACGGTCCAAGGCTTCCAATGACCGTTTTTCATAGGCTTCCTCCAGGCGGGTCCGGGTGCGGCGACGCAGACCTTCCAGATCCTTCGCCTCCGGGTCCACAGCGCGGACAAAATCTTCGTCCAGCTCCGGGAGAATCTGACGTTCCACATTCTTAATGCTTACTTCAAATTCACCCACCGTCCCCTGCTCATCCAGGGGGACAGAGATTCGGGTTTTATCTCCCGCTTTAGCTCCTGTTAATTTTTTTAAATTCTCCCCCGTAAAAGATCCTTCTCCCAGATGCAAATAGCGGGTCTCCAGCTTTTGACCAATAATAGGTACCCCGCTCTGATCCAAACCTTGAAGATCGCAGATGATGTAATCCCCTTCCCGGGCCCCGTCTTCTACTGTTTGAACTTCCACGTTGGAACGGCGCATATCTTCCAGCGCCAGATCCACATCCGTTGCATCAGTTACATACTGGGTTTTTTCCACCTTCAGACTGTTCTTTTTAAGTTTGGGCAAAACTACTTCCGGTTCCACTTCAAACGTGGTTTTAAAATGGAAATGTTCTCCCAGATGAAAATGGATATCGCTGACACTGGCTTTATTAACCGGATATAGATCCTTTTCCTGGAGGGCCTTGGAATAATATTGATTAACTTTCTCTTCGACAAATTCCGCCTCAATGGCCGGTTGGAATTTTTGTAACAGTACTTTCCTTGGCACTTTACCCGGACGGAACCCCGGCAGTTTAATCCGGCGCGAAAACTGTTTTAAAAAGGTTTCGAAATCATCGGATATTTCCTCCCAGGTAAGCTCCACCGCCAGTTCTTTCGTATACGAGTTAATGTCTTTTATTGAAATATTCACTTTTTCACCTATAAAATTGGGCGGGAATTTACTCTATTTGATCCAAGCAGGTTAGCCATTTGAAAAATATTTCCTCCACCCTCCTGTATCCCAAATCATCAGCGGATGCCGTAATCAGTTAGCAGGAGGGATCCTTTAAAAATAAAATACAGGGAGACAATCTGAATTAGATGATAGATAACATTATGGTTGAAATGTTTGTGAAGATCAAACCCGCTCACCTGGACACCGGCTCCCATAAAAGCGATTAGAATTCCATAAATGACCAGCACCGCCCCCGCTTGCCCGTAACTAAAATAGCTGTAAATCATTATACCCAGGACAAAAAGCATGGCGGGGACATAGAATAAAACGGCATTGAAAAAGCGGGGATCACGAAAAATCACAATGAAATAGATCACGAGTAGGATCCCCATGAACCAGCGGAGATAGCGAATCGAATGAAATGGAAAAACATGATGAAAAGCACCCAGTACCAATGAAAAGCTGGTTAAACCCACCAGGATGAGGATCAATTTCCAGATAAAACCCTGGATCCGGGGATTGAAATGGGGACCAAGACCATGATACAAGGCGCCCATCAGACTGGCAAAGGCGACAAACCACATGGCGCGACCAAAATACCAGTGCACATTCATAAAATAGAGTTGATAATGATCTTTTAACTCCAGGGCAAACCAGACCCCGAACAAGGTGATTAATAAATCCGTAAAGGCGGTCATGGGCTCGAAAAAGATGGTTTTGGACATAATAATCTAATTTTTACCCGCTAAGTCAGACCCGACGCTGATTGAAAAATGAGGCCATTCTTGATTCGAAAGAACCTTACAATTCCCATATAAACCCTCCCACCGGAAAAACTTTGTATTGTAAAACCTGGGTTTTAGTTCCGTCGGAGGCGTATTGGATATCCCAAATATTGTCCACATTAAATACGTTCTGAATGTTTAAATATACCGCCAGACTGGATCGTTTGAAAAAATTTCGCTGTATAATCATGATATCCAGACGATGGTAGGGTCGGAAACGGGCCGTATTCAATTCCACATCAGGAGCAATAAACCAGCGTCCGTGTATGAAATCGTAAGTCTTGGGCGTGTATGGTTTTCCTCCCACATACCGGTAGCGAAGACCCAATTCAAACTCATCCGATGGCGCTAAGGGGAACCAGGATACTGCAGGCCACCACTTCTTCTGCTTGAGGCTTTGGTACCATTGGTGTTCGTTAAATCGGATTTTATAGCCTCCGGAAACTGTCAGGACGTCCCGAAAATCAAAATCCCAGTCATAGTATTCAACCCGATCCCGAAACCGTACATCCCTGGTCCGAGCCCAATAATGGGAATAACTGAAGGTACCCCACAACCATTCCACCAGCTTTTTCTGCAAAAATAATTCAATCCCTTTGGAATAGCCGGAGCCTTCGTTATTGTACCCGCCATAAACATCATAAGGATCGGCGGACGTATCGGCATAGGTCCGTACCAAATCATGGTAATTTTTCCGATAGATTTCCACGGTGGCCCGGGTTTCAGAATTGAAAAAGTGTTCGATGCCCACAACAATCTGATCCGTCCATTTATTCTTCAAATCAAAATTTTTTCCGCTTCCGAGAAGGTCGGAATAAGGGGAAATCTGATGGTGAATGCCGTAGGCTCCATTCAACCTTGTAACCTCGGTCAATTGATAGGAAAGACCCAACCGCGGTTCCAGAGAAATCTGATGATTAAAATCCGTAGAATAAAGATGGAACCCGGAATTCAGGACCAGTCTATCATTGAATTGCCATCGAGCCGAAACATAAGCCTGTGAAATCCTGAAATTCCCTTCCTGGTTCCGATCCCAGGCAGGATATTTCTTTTCATGGCCGACTAAATAAGTCC
>CAZNUM010000071.1:0-5212 GCA_964576315.1 uncultured bacterium | reverse complement strand
AAGGGGGGAACCCCCCCGGCAAGTCCCCTTATTTCCTCGGGGTAAGCCCGCCCGGTAAAACCGGGGGGAGTTGTGCCGGGAGAAAAGGGCCCGTTTCCCCCTGCCTTGGGGGCGTTTCCGACCCACCGCCACTTTTAAACCTGCAGTTACGGCACCGTTTACCACCATGGCAGAAAAGGCATAGGTCAATTGGCGCTTTAACTGGGGTTTGGGAACCGAGCGAGCCAGTCCGTTACCCAACAGAGCGGAAAACAGTACCCAGTGGGCGTATTTTCCACCATAAAGGTCCCCGAACCGGGATAAATCCTGCGACATTAAGCCATGGGTCTGGGCGTAGTTTTTCACCCTTGAGTCATAGGAATGGGCCACCAGAGCAGTCATGATTGTAAACCCCATGATCCAGCGGTTGGGTGTATCGGAGTAAATCGATTTCACCCCGGTTAAAAAATAGGGATAGGCAGGGACGGAGGGAGGAGGTGTTTCTCCGGGAATCCCGCAGGCCCATAGACTGCCCCAGCTCAGGAGCAAATAAAAGGACAGTAGTTTTCTAATCCACATTGAAATGGTTCGTAATTGACCCGGAAGTTAAATAGAATTGCCAGATAATCCGGTGGGAATCGATTTCCAATCCCGTCCGTTGTAACCAAAAAGGTCCGTTTGCATCCAAGCAGGTACGATTAGGAAGAAAGGATATCAATGATTGAACATTTGACAAAAACCGACTTTTTGGAAAAAGTTTTTAATTACGAAGAGAATAAGGAATGGAACTATGCCGGGGAGGTCCCTTGCATTATCGATTTTTATGCTGACTGGTGCGGACCCTGTAAAATGCTGGCCCCAATCCTGGAGGAAATCTCCAAGGAATACGACGGTAAACTCCGGATCTATAAAGTTGACACGGAACAGGAGCAGGAATTAGCGGCAGTATTTGGCATCCGCAGTATTCCCTCCATGCTGTTTGTCCCGCTTGACGAAAAGCCGCGCATGTCCACCGGCGCCCTTCCAAAAGAAGCCTTAAAACAGGCAATAAACGATGTCCTGGGCATTGCCTAGGGTACGATCAACGCTTGCCTGCCTAAAGCCCCTCACCCTCCTGGGGGGCTTTTTATTTTTATGACCTTTCCCTGATTATTGAATAAGTTTGGCATGAGACTATTCAATGAATATTCATGCATCCACTTCTGAATCTGGTTAAGAATTCTGACCTTCTGGAGGGTCTGGCCCATACTTACGGCACGCCTCTTTATCTCTATTCCCGGGAACGCATCCAGGAAAATCTGATGCGAATGGACCGGGCTTTGAGCGATCATTTTCCCCGTTACCGTATCTGTTATGCCATCAAAGCCAACAGCAATCCCCATCTAGTACGGATGATGAAAGAAATACTCCCTTCCCTGGGAGGCGACTGCTCCAGTCCTGGGGAAATTCAGGTGGCAATAAGGGGGGGGTTACGACCGGAGGAATGTATCTATACCGGTAATTACGAATCCCGGGAAGAATTGGAATATGCCTTTTCAAGGGGATGCCACTTGAATTTGGATGACGGTACTTCCCTGGACCGCCTACTGGTAGTGGGCCTGCCCCATGAAATTTCCTTTCGCCTCAATCCGGGATTCGGCCGCGGTTCCTTTTCCCAAATCATTACAGCCGGGCAGAAGGCCAAATTCGGCATTCCCCGGGAAAAAATTCTAGAAGTGTACCAAAAAGCCAAAGACACAGGCATTGAACAATTTGGAATCCAGTGCATGGCTGGGTCCGGTGTCCTGGACGAAGAGTATTTTACAAAACTGCTGCAGACCATTCTGGATACCACCCGGGAAATTGAAGACACCTTGAAAATCCAGATGAATTATGTCAGCATAGGCGGCGGGTTCGGGATTCCCTACCGACCGGAAGAATCTCCCTTAGATATCAAGTCTGTTTGTGCTCAACTGGCAGACGTATTCCACCGTTTCTACCCTTCTGGAACGGCACCGGCCCTGTGGGTTGAGCCGGGGAAATTCCTGGTTGGCGATGCGGGGATGGTGCTGGCCCGGGTCACGGGAAAAAAGGACAGTTATAAAAAATTCATCGGTCTGGATGGAGGGATGGAGACGCTGATGCGGCCGGCCCTGTATCAGGCTTACCACCGGATTATTAAGGTGGGAACGGAGTTGGAAACGGGTGAAACACTCGTTGATTTTACAGGGCCAATTTGTGAAAATACGGACCGACTGGCGGTGGATCGTCCTTTTCCGGAAGTCAAGCCGGGAGATCTGGTGGCTATCCTGGATGCAGGAGCTTATGGTTACGTCATGTCCCACAATTTCAACACCCGGCCCCGGGCGGCAGAAGTATTACTGGAAGGAAATCAACCCGTTCTCATACGGAGACGGGAAACACTGGATGACTTACTCCGGTTATGCCATGTTTAGGACCTGGCTCCCCTGCCTGTTAATCCTGACGAACCTGGCCCTTCCCCAGGAGCGGAAAAGTATTCACCAAATGGAATGGGAGTACTACAAAACCCATTACCGGGAACCGGCCTACAAACCTTTTACCGGTCCTGCGATGGACAAACAACCGCGCACCGCCGGTCCAACCAGAACCATTTTTGGCTACCACCCCTATTGGCAGGGCACCTTGTGGAAAAACTATAATTACAACCTACTTACGACCATTGCTTATTTCAGTGCCGAAGCGGACGGGTCGGGGAACCTGATCAATTTACACGGATGGCCCGTTACCGATCTGATTAATATGGCACATGCCAATGGGGTGAATGTGGTCCTCACTGTTACCCTATTCAGCAGCAGCCAGCTGGAAACGCTCCTTTCAAGCAGTCAAAACAGACAACGGCTGATCACAAACCTGCTTTCGGAAGTAAAAAAGGCTAATGCAGATGGTGTGAACGTGGATTTTGAAGCCTTTCCCGCCAGTCAGAAAGTGAATCTGGTAACGTTCATTCAGGACCTGACAACGGTCTTTCATGATTCCATTCCCAACTCCACCGTTACCCTGGCGACACCGGCAGTGGACTGGAACAGCGCCTGGGACTATAAGGGACTGGCTCAGGCCAGCGATGGCTTATTTATCATGGGTTACGATTTCCACTGGAGCGGCAGCAGTTTTACGGGGGCCGTGGCTCCTCTGACGGGGGGAACCTACAACGTCACCAACAGTGTTACGGATTATTTGACCAAAACCGGGGGGATGGCAGACAAAATCATTCTGGGCTGTCCCTATTACGGCTATGAGTGGCCCGCCAATTCCGGCGACCCGGGGGCAGCCGTTTCCGGGACCGGTAAAGCGGTGCTCTTTTCTACTGCTGAAGCTAAAGCACTGTCCTACGGCAAATTATGGGATACCACCACCAATACTCCCTGGTACCGATTCCAGAGCGGGGGCTGGAATCAGGGCTGGTACGACGATAGTTTATCCCTCAGTAAAAAATACGATTTAGCCTTGAACCAGAATCTCCAGGGTATCGGCATCTGGGCGCTCGGTTATGACCAGAGTTACACCGTTCTCTGGGACGCCCTGGCGGCGAAATTCGGAACGCCGACGGCTCCCTCCACTCCCCAGCAGCTTTCGATCCGGAATTTGGGGCAGGGCGTTATTTCCCTCGACTTTACCGGGGCAGAATCGGCCACAGCTTTCTCCATAACACGCGTTTTTCTCACCTCCGGCGACACGGTGGACCTGGGCACATTTACCAACCGCCCCATCCTCCTGCAGGGCTTAACGGAAAATGAACCCTATTTTCTGAAAATCAAAGCCAGAAACAGCCTGGGGGAAAGTAATTATACGGAGGTTCTGGGTACTGTCCCGGGAGTAGAATCGCGAGTGTTGGTGGTGAACGGATTTGACCGGGTTTCGGGTACTCACAATACCTTTGATTTCATCCGTCAGCACGGGAGCGCTATTCACAATGCAGGGTACGGATTTGACGCCTCCAGTAATGAAGCGGTGATCACCGGCCGGGTCAGGTTGACAGAATACGACTTTGTGGACTGGATCCTGGGAGAGGAAGGAACGGCAACCAGTACTTTTACGGCAGCGGAACAACAGCTTGTTCAGGAATACCTGGAATGGGGTGGTAGCCTGCTGGTCTCCGGGAGTGAAATCGGTTATGACCTGTCCGACAAGGGCGACCTGAACGATCAATTGTTCTATCAGAATTATCTCAAAGCCACTTATTTATCTGATGCAGCCGCCGGGAAACAGGGGACTTACGGCGCCCAGGGGGTCGCCAATACTTTCCTGGCTGACATTCATATGAATTTTGATAACGGTCAGCACGGGACTTACGATGTGGATTGGCCCGACGGGATTAAACCGGCGGGCGGAGCAGAAATAATTTTAAAATATGACGGTGTCAATTACACCTCCAGCGGCGGGGCGGGGATTGCTTATCGGGGAGTGTTCGGTTCCAGTTTCCTGCCCGGGGCTCTCGTGTATCTGGCTATTGGATTCGAAGCCATATACCCCGAATCAACGCGGAATGAAATCATGGGGCGGATTCTGGATTACCTGAAAGGACCGGAAACGGGTGTGGCAACAGTAGGAGACCTCACACCGGACCGCCTGGCCATCAGGGCTATTTATCCCAACCCCTCCAATGGAGCCGTCACTATTGAATTCAATGTTTCCCTCCAGGAGCAGGCGGCTACTCTTATTATAACGGATATCCTGGGGCGGGAGATTCAAAAAATTCACGTTTTCGCCCTGAAAACCAGACTGCAAAAATACCGCTGGAACGGCCTGCTCAAAGATGGGTCAGAGGCCGGGTCAGGGATCTATGTAGCTACCCTGAAACAGGGACCTGTCATAAAAACCAGAAAATTCACTTTGCTGAAATGAATTTTCCCAAGCTGCCGGTTCTATTTCTGTTTTTTCTCTCCACCTGTCTCCCCCAACACCCCTCCATTCACCAATTACAGTCGGAGGAACAGGCAGGGAAGCCCTCTCCGGTTGTGAACGAAGTTCAGGTCCAGACGGGCCTGGAGGTATTACTCACCGCTCATCTGGAGAACATCCAGGGAAAGCGCCTAGGGCTGGTGACGAATCCGTCAGGGATTGACCACACCGGGCAGGCAAATTACCGACTGTTGATGGAAACGGCGGGGGTGAATTTAAAAGTGGTCTTTTCTCCGGAACACGGGTTATTTGGGGAGGCGGGTGCTCGAGGGAAAGGGGGAGAAGAAGAGAGGAAAAGCACCAGAGCAGAACT
>CAZNUM010000070.1:0-5223 GCA_964576315.1 uncultured bacterium | reverse complement strand
TCCTGCTTATCCACCAATCTCTGGATCCGGTCCCTGGTAATTCCCATAGATTCACTGCCTTTGTAGACTACCCGAATGTGTGGACGCTGGACTCCGTGTTGATCCACTGAATCATCCGGAGCGATGATAAGGGCTGCATCCAGGTACTCCTCCTGAATATAGGCTTCGATACTGTCCTCTGGAACCATGTCCAGCAATATGACTTTGTCTGCCGTTTTAAAGGTCTCATACAGATCTGGAGCAAATTCCCGCCCCACAAACTTAACTTTCAGCTGTTTTTCTTCTGCCTTCTGGACCTGATTCATCTGAACCTTGGTAACGATACTGATCATTCCCGGCACCAGCAGCAATGGCATGACTACCATCATCAGAATGGTGCGTCGGTCCCGCAATACGTCTTTTAAATCCTTCTGGAATATGGTCAAAATGCGCATCTCAAGCCTCCCCGATCCGGTAAATAAATTCATCCCCAAAGGTGGGTTGGGTCATTTCCGCCTTGAACTTTTCCATCGTATCATTGAAATACAGTTTCCCCCGGTAAATAATAGCAATATCATCGCAGACCTGGTTTACTTCACCCATCCGGTGGGTGGAAAAAATGACCGTTTTCTGCTCCTCCCGGCAGGACCGAATTAAATCCATGATCGCCCTGGAGGTCATAACATCCAGTCCGGAGGTAGGTTCATCAAAGATCATAACTTCCGGATCGTGTATGATCGTCCGGGCGATGGAAATCTTCTGTTTCATGCCGGAACTCAACCGGGCAATCCGGCGGTTGGCAAAACTCTCCATCCCTAGTAGATCGAAGATCTGATCGCGCCGCCGTTTAAAGGTGGTTTCATCCTGGCCATGGAGATCGGAAATGTATTTTACCATTTCATAAGGTGTCAGGCGGTCGTAAAGGGCGGTTTGGCCGGTCATGAAACCAATCCGCTCCCGCACTTTCTGGCCCTCTTTTACCGTGTCAAATCCCGCAACCGTAATCGTTCCTGCCGTCGGTTTAAGCATGGTGGCAATCATCCGGAGCGTGGTGGTTTTCCCGGCCCCGTTGGGACCAATTAAACCAAATATTCTGCCTGGACGGCACTCAAAACTAATTCCATCCACAGCCCGTAACATTTTCGCATTTTTATACTCCTCACCCAGCTCCCGGCGGTGACGCCGGTTCAACTTAAAATCTTTACTTAAATTTTCTACTGTAATCATGGTGCCTTCACAATAATTTAGTCTGAAATTAGCGGTTTCAAATATATTTAGCTATGATTCAAACCCTCCGAAAACATAAATTGATTGCTCCAGACCGTTGCCGGGTTCTTCAATCGAAGCCAAATCGGTTAAACGGTTCTCCATGGAATATGACTAAATTCCCGGGAGAATCTTTCCTGTGAAACTGAAAGTATATACCCTTTACGCCCTGCTCTGTTTTATATGGGGGACAACCTGGATCGTTTTAAAAACCAGCCTCCAGGGGACACCGCCCTTTTTGGCTATCGGGTTGCGATTTCTCATTTCTGCTCTGATCCTTTGGGTCATCTTTTTCCTGAGAAAAGAAACATTGCCCGTGAACCGTATTGCCCTGAATATTTATTCTCTGTTCGCCGGCCTGAATTTTACCGTTGGCTATGCCCTTACTTACTGGTCCACCCAGTTCATTTATTCCAATCTGGGAGCGATTCTCTGGTCCGGTTTTCCGCTGGTGGTGGCAATTATGGCTCATTTCGCCTTGCCCGATGATCATCTGACACCACGGAAGGTTTTCAGCATTTTTATCGGACTGACCGGAACCATCATGATCATTTACAATGGGAAGGCCCTGGGAACGGAAAAAGCTCTTTACGGGATTTTAGGTATTGTGGTGGCGGCCGTGGCAGCTGCCTGGCCTAATGTGTATTTGAAAAAACACCGGCAGGTCGTCAATCCCATCCATCTTAACGTCGTATCCCAAAGTATGGCAGCTATCCTCCTGCTAGGGCTGTCGCTGGCTGTGGAACAGGATCAGAGCATGGTAGTGGACTGGTTCAACGTAGGTGCCCTGCTCTATCTGGCCATCTTTGGAACCGTTATCGCCTGGCTGATCAATATCTGGTTATTTGACCATATTTCCGTGACTCAGATCAGCTACATTGCTTTCTTTCCACCCATGATTGCCGCCCTTCTGGGATGGATCATTCTGGACGAACATCTTTCCCCGCTGGCACTGATGGGTGCTGTTCTGGTTCTGACGGGGGCCGCCATGATCAACTTTAAATTCCGCCGCCGGGTCCTGGAACCCTGATCCACGATGCCCCCTCGAAAGGAATAAAAAAACGGAATAAAGATTAATCCGGGTCCACTTTTTAAATTAATCGGTACTAAAATTCCACCGGAGAAATGATTCATTACACGACTCTTGACACACCCATCGGCACTCTGGCCCTGGTTCAAAGCCCACAGGGGCTCCGCCGGATTTTGTTTAAGGAAGACATTCCTCGCCTGGATAATCTGGTGCATCGGGAATACCCTTCTGACCCCCTGATAGAAGAACCGGATAGCTTGAGGGAGGCAGTGCAACAACTTCAGGAGTATTTCCTCGGCAAACGGACCCATTTCACCCTGCAACTGGATCTGGAGGTTCCTCCCTTTTACCGGAAAGTTCTATTAGAAGTAGCCCGCATTCCCTATGGTAAGGTGGCTTCCTATAAGGAGATTGCTTTGTGGACCGGAAATCCCGGCGCCGTGCGGGCCGTGGGCAGTGCCAATGCTCATAATCCTCTGCCCATAGTCATTCCCTGTCATCGCGTTCTGACCCACAACCGGAGTTTAGGGGGCTATGGCGGCGGACAGGATCGAAAACACTATTTACTGAAACTGGAAGGCGCTCTATGAACAGCAGAAACCGATTCTTTCAAACAAATATTCGGGATTTAGAACCATGTGGCAATCCTTAAAACGCATAATTCTCACCGGTCTTTTTGCCGTGGTTCCAATTGCAGCCACGGTGTGGATCTTACAGATTATTTTTTCCTTCCTGGAAGGGTTGACAGCTCCGATTCTGAAACGTCTGAACCTGGAAATACCGGGTCTGGGACTCCTCCTGACCCTCATTATGGTCTTCTTTTTGGGCTTGTTCATTACCAATGTGGTGGGAAAGCGGTTATTTCATTGGGGGGAGCAAATTATCCGCAGCATTCCGCTGGTAAACACCATTTACTCTACCGTAAAACAGATTACGACTGCCTTTACCGGAGCGGCGACCCGTTCCTTCCAGCAAGTCATTTTTATTCAATATCCCAGGGAAGGATTATGGACCATGTGTTTCGTCACCAATCAGTCCAAGAATGAAAATGGGACTGAATTTTACCACGTTTTTGTTCCCACCACACCGAACCCCACTTCCGGTGTGTTTACAATCGTCCCCAAATCGGATGTAATTCACGCCGATTTGACGGTTGAACAGGGCTTGAAAGCCATCATTTCCGGTGGTATCCTGGACCCCGGTGATAAACCTATCAGCTCTTTTTTACCAGACAATACTGCCCAGAAGTAATTCCCTTCTTTCATGGCCATTGAATACCTGGATGGCATTCGCCTCTACCGCTCGATTACGGCTGGACTGAAACGGGTCGTTTCCCGCCAGGATTATTTGAATTATATTAACGTTTACCCCGTTCCTGACAGTGATACCGGTACCAACATGGCCTATACGCTCTTGGCGATTGAAGATGGCATTCAGGATCGAATCCATTCCCATATTCACTGGATGAGCATAGCCATTGCCGACAGTGTCCTGGACGGCGCACGGGGAAACTCGGGAGCGATTCTGGCCCAATTCTTTGTGGGTTTTGCCGATGCCCTCCAGGATCTACCAACCATCAACACCCGACAGTTCGCCCATGCAGTGAAAACAGCCAGGGATTATGCCTACGAAGCCCTGGTTCATCCCCAGGAGGGTACTATTCTCACGGTCATGTCCGATTGGGCTGAAATCCTTCAATCCTTGAGTAAAAGAATAGACGACTTCCGTTCTCTCACAATCAACGCCCTGGAACAGGCGCGAACTTCCCTGGCAGAAACCCCTCAGAAACTCGAAATTCTTGCCAAGGCCGGCGTGGTGGATGCCGGCGCCCAGGGATTTGTGGACATGCTGGAGGGCATTCAGGATTACATTAATGATGGCACCCTGACTCCGGCCTCCCTTGCCCGGAATCGGGAGCAGGAAAAAAAATCAACGGCTGTAAACGATCAGTACCGTTTTTGTACGGAATGTATGATTTCGGGTCCTGCCATCCCCCGTCGCAATCTCCAGGAACGTTTAATTCCACACGGTGGCAGTCTCGTTCTGGCGGGGACGAAAACGAAAGTCAAGGTTCACATTCACACCAATGATCCCAAGGGTATTTTTGCCCTGTGCCGGGAGTTTGGGCAGGTCACGGCGGAAAAGGCGGACGATATGCGTCAGCAACAGCGGGACGCCCGTCAGGAAGACGGTTCCATCGCCGTTATTGTGGATTCCGGTTGTGATCTTCCCGAGGAGATTCTGGACACATTAAATATTCATGTTATTCCTGTCCGCTTAAATTTCGGGGATGCCCATTACGTGGACAAAGTGACCCTGACGATTAACGAATTCTGGGAGGAGCTGGCTGCCAATCCCATTCATCCCAAAACATCTCAACCGACGCCGGGGGATTTCCGGCGACAGTACCAGTTTCTTTCTACCCATTACCAGTCAGCCGTTTCCATTCATTTACCGGCGAATCTGAGCGGGCACACCAACAGAAAACCATCGACGGACTCGTGTACGTAGGTCGTTCCAAAAACGATCGGACACCCGTCCGCATCGACCGCGAGTTGGTGCCTGGCCGCGGGGCGGTCCTTCGACCCGAGCTGCTCGTCAGGTTTCATCGGATCTCCTCGGCGGGACGATAATCGTTGAGCAACCGCGATAACTCGTGGAGGTTTCGACCCAACAACGGAAGATCGACGGGTTTCAATCGATGGCTGAAGATCCAGCGTTGAGATGACTCTTCAGAATCAAGGAGGACCGGCCACAGCACCTCGCACAGCCAGTCGTCCTCATTGCCCCTCTCACTCGCACGAACGATGCGGAGCATGATGTTATCCTGAATCATGTAGATACCTTTGGATTCGATCCTCATGGTGTACAGCTCCGGGAGCAGCCGACCGAGGTTCTGAAAGTTTCGACACAGCAACAAAAGATCGACGGGTTTAAGCTGCTCGCTA
>CAZNUM010000069.1:0-5529 GCA_964576315.1 uncultured bacterium | reverse complement strand
TAGATTATAATTCCTCGGCCTTCTTGGCCAGGTAACTGGCAACACCTTCGGCGCTTTCAGCCATACCTTCTTCACCTGCTTCCCAGCCGGCGGGACACACTTCACCATGTTCCTGATTGAAGGTCAGAGCATCAATTACACGCAGCATTTCATCAATGTTTCGACCCAAAGGAAGATCATTGAGTACAGCATGGCGGATTACACCCTCCTCATCAATTAAGAAGGACCCTCTCAGAGCCACACTCCCGTTCACGCTTGAATCGTACTCTTCTTCGTCGGTAAGAATGGTTGCTTCTTTCGAGTCGACTAGAACATCATAGGCACGGGCAATGCTTTTATCAATATCCGCAATCAACGGATAACGGATATTTCCAATACCCCCTTCTTTTACATCGGTATTCTTCCATGCCCAATGGGAAAATTTGGAATCTACGGAACAGCCCAGCACCTGGACGTCGCGTTTTTCAAATTCCTCCAGGCGATGATCAAAGGCGATGATTTCAGTGGGGCAGACGAACGTGAAATCTAGGGGGTAAAAGAATAAAACAACTTTCTTCCCCCGGTAATCCGACAGCGATATATCTTTAAATGAATTATCCGGCATGACAGCAGTCTGCGTAAAATCCGGAGCGGTTCTGGTTACTAACATAAAGTATCCTTTCAGTTTTTATTACGGTGACAAGTATTACAAATTCCAATAATGTGTAATTGGTAATCAGCCACATGATAACGGGTCTTGGTTTCGACCTGGTTCATTAAATCACTGACATCTACATCAATATCAAAAATATTCCCACAGACCTGGCAGGAAAAATGCTGATGCTCCGCGACATTGCCATCATAATGAACCACGCCATCGTACTTCAGAACATTAATGACATTGGCATCCACTAACTGTCCTAAATTCCGATAGACGGTCCCTAAACTGACATTGGGCATCTTTTTCCGAACCTGGGTGTAAACCCAGTCTGCCGTCGGGTGGGAGTGGGTACTCCGAACCAGTTCCAATATGACTTCTCGTTGTTTACTGTAGCGCATGATTACCTTACTTAACGCTAGAAATTAATACGATCTCGTTTAATAAACAATAATAATAATGATTATTATTTATATATATTCACCACTGAGAATCAAACGAAGGTGTGCTATTGGGCTACTTGATCCGATCCAAAAAAGGAATCCGGATACTGTCTTTAATAAGCGGATAACGATCCTTTTTAATCAGAAGGATAACTTTATCTCCCGGCGACAGAACGGTGCCCCCGTCGGGTACGAGAAAATCTCCGTTCCGGATCACCGCCATGAAACGATAGTCTTTGGCGGAAATATTGGCATCCTTTAAGGTTCTTCCTGCCAGTATTGAATTCCTGCGAACAATACCCAACAGGAAGAATTGACCCGTTTCATTAATCTCTAAAGGTGTGGGCCACTTTACAATATCCGCCAGACTCAGACGAATGTGGGTGTCTTTTGTGAGTTGACGAAGATTATTACTGCGGAGTAATTCAAGTGTCTTCTCCACATATTCCTGACGATGAACAGGCGATTCAGCCCGGTCAGCTACCTGAGCTTCATACAGGGTGGGATATTTCCGGTCGATCCGCAATGCCGATTGCACCAGATAACTTAAAGCCACTGTAATCATGGTGGGGACCAGCAAACCGTAGCCTCCCGTCATCTCCACCACCATCATCAGGGCGGCGATGGGAACACGGGCCGCACCGCCAAAAAGACAGGCCATCCCTACAATCGCGAAAGCAGGGGTTTCCAAATGGACGTCCGGGAACAGGGTATCCACGCCTTGGGCCAGGGCAACCCCCATCATTGTTCCGATAAACAGGCTGGGAGCAAACACCCCTCCCGAACCGCCGGAACTGATGGTGAAAGACATGGCAAAGGGTTTTGTGACTAACAGCAGGCAGACCAAGCCAAAACCCAGCTCCCCATTGATAGCTAGTTGCATCCAGCCATACCCTCCCCCGAGAACCTGAGGCACAGTCAGGGCCAGGAGTCCCAGAGCCAACCCGCCGATTGCCGGCCGGAAAACCGGATTAATCGGCAGACGATTAAACCCATCCCGTGTCCGATAGAAAAGGCGGGGCAGGATCGACCCCAGCATCCCGGCGAACACCCCCAGAATCGCATACCAGAGGAGTACCCCGGGCCGGTGGAAAGTGAGACCGGCAGGAATTTGAAAGATAGGAGTCCAGCCGAAGAAAATACCGTTAATGGCATAGGCTGTGACAGCGGCGATAATGGTATAGATGAGATGTCGTGCTTCAAATTCCATCCCATGGTAAAGAATTTCGATTGCAAAAATGGCAGCACCGAACGGGCTTCGGAACATGGCTGAAAGCCCTGCCGCCATACCAGTCAGAATCATCAGACGTCGGTCCCGCTCATTCAAATGGAACCAATCGGCAATCATGGAGCCCAGGCCTGCTGTAATCTGGGCGGTAGGGCCCTCTCGACCTGCCGATCCGCCCGACCCAATCGTCAGGGCCGCTGAGATCAACTTCAAAAAAGGTACCCGTTGGCGAATCTTTCCCCCCTCCTGGTGGTAGGATTTCACAACGGCGTCAGTACCATGACCTTCCGTCTCCGGAGCAAATCGAGACACCAACCAACCGGAAATTAAAGCCCCCAAGGTGGTGATCAGTGGGATCAGCCACCGCCCGTGGGAACCCGTCGCTTCGGTTAAATTCCCCCCCTCTGTAACTAAGACCGGTACCTGGTAACCGGCCAGACCGATCAATAAATAGGAGTTTAAAAGATCCACCAAATGAGTAAAAATCAAAGATGCAATGGCACCCAACACCCCCATCAAACCGCTGAATAGAACCAACCGAGTTACATTAAAGCCACTAAGCCGTTTGAAAAGAGTGGTAAAGCGAAAGATTGTTTTTGAAAATATCATAGGTAAAAAAACCAGTGAATTTATGAAAAATTCAGCTTCGCTGTCAGGAAGAAAAAATAAAAAGAATCAGTTGAGGAAAATTATTTCACAATTAAGACGGGACAACGGCAATCTTCCAATACTTTCAAGGGTTTGCTGCCGGCAAAAAACTTCGCCAGCGGACTCCGCCGGGAGGATCCCATGACAATTATATGGTTGTACCCCGCTTCCTTTTTAATCACAATGGCCGGATCCCCGACTTTAAAATGCGATTCAAACTGGATTTTAGCCCGGCGCATGAATTTTGCCGCCCGTTCTGCGGCTCCCCGGTAGCCAGGGCCGAAATGATTTTTCTTCGATACCGTCAGCAGATCCACGCCCACATCAAAGGCCTGAGCCACCCGAGCTCCGTACACCACAGCCTTCCGGGTTCCTTTGGAGTCGTCCACCGCCAGCAGAACCCGGTATTTCCGGTTGAAATCGTATTGATTCACAATAAATATTGAACTGTCTATATACTGAATCAGGTCGTGCCCCATCCTCCGCTTCTGGCTGCCTCCGATTATCGTCACATCGTATTGACCGGTCTGGACTTCCTCCCGTAATTCTGCAATAATATCCCCGGTCCGGAGGACCAGATTCACATCTTTGCACACCGTTCCTTTCAGGAAGAGATCCCAGCGGGTGGAGCTGGTTCTCACCAGGGTATGGCGGGCAAAGCCCGCTTCAATACTCTGGGGTTCAATAAATTTATGTTCTGCCAAGTAATTAAAGGCCCACTCCAACACTTCCACTCCGGAACGGTGAAAATCCCAAGATTCCATCCGCTCGTGAGCCAGGTCCACAATATTGGTATTAAAGCTGCTGACTTTTTCCCCCACATCAATAATAGTGGCGGAGGCATTGAAGGCGCGGGCGATTTTCATGCCAGCCCTTAAGGTAGGCCCGGAGAAATCCTTTCCACCGACGGCGATTAAAATCTTCATGGCTTTGCTATATTAATTCCATTTCAATTGAAAAGCATCCAATATGTATTAGCGTAAAGGATGATCAGTACCATGGACAACAGACCCACTTTCCAGCCTGCCCGCATAAAATCCCTCACTTCGACCAGTCCGCTGGAGTAAATAATGGTGCAGGCTGGTGCCGCAACTGCTGTAAAGAACCCGAAAGAAGAAGCAATGGCGGTTACCAGACCCAGGTGAAGGGTATCGGGACCCATATTCAGGGTTACCGGTGCCAAGACCGCCACCGTAGCGGTACTGGAAAGAACATTTGCCAGGGCGGTGGTCATGAGCACTACCACTACATCGGTGGCGTAAGGAATCATGTGTAAAATATTCCCGATCATGTACACCAGATGATTTGCCATCCAGTAGGCAGCACCCGTATCCTTAATGTTTGATCCTAAAGAGATGGTGGCGCCAAACAGGATAATGACTCCCCAGTGGGTTTTCTGATTTAAATCTTCCCATTTGACAAAACCGGCCACCAGATACAGTAATACGCCCGTCAGGGCAATCGTTCCCAGGCCCACCGTATCGGATAAAAATACCCAACCGGCAAAGATCAGGAAAAACATAAATACGGCGATGGTATTCCGACCGGTGAAGGCTTCTGATTTCGCCACCTGAATGACCAGTTTTCTTACACTGCTGTCCAGGCGGGTCACTTCGGGCTTGAATTCCCGGAGTAATAACCACACAATAATCGGAATCTCCAGGATCAGCAGCGGGTAAATCAGCAGAACCCAACGGACATAGGACAGGTTAATGTTGAACTGCTGAAAATAGGACATCATAATAGCATTCCGACCGCCGCCACTAGGAGTGCCAATAGACCCGAGCAACGCACCGTAGGCAATCGCAAACAACAGGGACCCCGTTAAACCTCTGATCTTATTCTGGTTCGCGGAGGTATACTTAATGAGGGTCATTGCAATCGGTAGCATTAATGCCGCCACCGTATGCATCCCAATAAAAGAGGAAAACAGCGCTGATATGGCCGTAAAACCAAATACAATCCGGCTGGTCTTATTTCCGGTGAGTCGAATTATCCCAAGGGCAATTCGTGTATCCCACCCCTGTTTCACAATTGCCACTGCCAGCATGAGGGAGCCCATAATAAAAAAAACGGCGTCATTCATGAAAGAATGGGCAATACCATCGGGAGAATCAATACCGAAATACACCTCCAGAACCAAAATATACAGGGCAATGGCAGGGAGGGGAATGGGTTCTTTGATAATCATGATCAGAGCGGTTACCACAATAATAATGGAACGATAACCGGCCAGGGAGAGATCGTGGGGTGTGGGAAGTAGCAGTAGAACCAACCCGATGAAGAGGGCGACTAGAAACCATTTTTTCTGGGTCACCCAAAAAAGGAAATTGGCCAGCGACTGATGTGAGAAACCCAGCATAATCGCTATTAATTTAGGCAGGACAGGTCATTGATGGGTGCATTCACTGGGAATTTTACGACCGTCTGGAAGAATCGCCCATTTCCAGATAGGAACCTCCCGCTTCAGTCTCTTCATGAACCAGGCCAATGCCTGAAAGCCCTCCTGCCGGTGGCGGGACCAAATGACAACCTGAATAACCGTCTCCCCTACTCTCACCTCCCCCACCCGA
>CAZNUM010000068.1:0-5911 GCA_964576315.1 uncultured bacterium | reverse complement strand
CCGTCATGATCGACATCAGCCGCATCTCCGTTAATAGTCTTAACGCCAAAATTGTTATAATTCAGCTCAACATTGCTGAACGCCCCAGATTGCTGAGCGTTCAACCCTATCAGAAATAGAGCTGAGATTACCAGTTTCATGTATTTCATTTTTCCTCCTAATACCTGTTTTATTAAATATTTTCTCATTGCCTTCCTCCTTGTTCGATGAATTGAATTATAATTGAACATCGTAATTATTGATCCTCTTTATCGGTATTACCATCGCTGCCATCCTCCGACTCTATTTGGCTATTATCGATAAATTTTTTCAAAATCTTTAATTCTGCTCTTGCCTTGTCGATGTCGTTTTTTGGTTCGTCCGACTCTGAGTTAGCACGATTACTAACAACAGGATTGCGCTTTTCCGTCTCTTTTCGGGATCGGTTGTCTGGTTCCATTTTTTTCGTTCTACCCATTTTGCTTACCGAAACATTACCCTTTATTTTTTTAATACCTGCCTTATTAAAACCACTATACACCTTAAAAAAACCACTATCGATACGGTTAAAATGGATGTTTTAAAAAGGCTCTTTTATCCTGTTTTATGAGGATAAACATGATTTTAGAGAATATCCGTTATTGTGGGATTACCTTAATCGAAAAAAAGGAATGACCCTAATTCCGCCAGAGACGCAACGGGGCAGTATTTTATAAATTATTAATAAACTGAACTAAATTCTCACCGGTCGGAATACCCAATCTTTTCCGCAATTGGGAGCGATAGACTTCAATGGATTTCACCGATAAATTGGTAAGGCTGGCAATTTCTTTGGTATTCATGTTCAGCTTCAGGAAGGCGCAGATTTTCCGTTCCCGGGTTGTTAAATCGGGAATCCGTTGGGTCAGGCGATCGTAGAAGCTTTTATGGACTTCCCGAAACCAGGTATCGAACTCTTCCCATTCATTTTCTTTGGAAATCAATTCTCTCAGAGACGATTCCACACCGCGGAGCAACAGGCTGGCTTCGCCAGTTATTTGGCTTGCCAGGGGCTGCAATTTTTTCAGGGCGTTTAATATGGCTTCCCGGCTACGAGCCATCTTTAAAGCCTGGGTGGTTAATTCCCGGTTTCGTTCTTCCAAGTTGCGCTGTAGGCTGATTTCCAGTTTTATCCGGTCGCTGATATCCAGGTAATATTCAATAATTTGTTTTATCTCACCCGTCGTGGTAAAAATGGGGTGGGAGTGAATTTCAATGTGCTGTTCCTCCCCCTGGGGGTTGCGAATGACCTCCCGTTTTACCCGGTGCTCCCGGAAATTGTCCAGGTCACGCAGGGGGCAGGTCGCTCCACCGCAGGGTTCCTTCTGGCCGGGTTTAAGAGCATAACAGGTGTTGGCTTCCGACTCCCCCCAGGCCCTTGCAGCGGAATTAGCCATGACTAAACGATAGGTTTGAGCGTCAACCACATAAAAGGGGTAGGAGAGGGATTCAAGGATGGACTCCAGGAACAAATTCTGGTTTTTTAGAGATTCCTCCCGGAGGCGGAGTTCCTCGGTACGCTTTGTGACTTCCTGCTCCAATTCAATCGTCCTCTTTCTGGAATAACTCAATCGGTATTGGATGACACCAATGATCCCAAAGATGAGGACGGTACCGTAGAAAATATAGGCCCACCAGGTTTTCCAGGGCGCTGCCTGAACGGATAGAGTGAGTATTTTACTGTTATTACTCCAGCTACCCAAAGCATTAGCACCTTGAATTTCAAGGGCATACTTCCCGGGAGGTAAATGGGTAAGTGTTACCGTGCGTTGAGTCGCCGGGATTTCCAGCCACGTGTCCAGAATTCCGTTCAAGCGATACCGGTAGCGATTGGCAGAAGGATCCAGGAAGCTGAGAACAGAAAATTTTATGGTCATGGAAAGCGTTCTGTAAGTGAGTTCGAGTCCAGACAGGAAATTCGGTGACCGGTTAATGGTGACCCCGGTCGAAGAAGTTTTGCCGGGAACAAGAAGCTGATCCAAGACCTTGATTTCGGTGATAACAAGGGGAGGATCTGTTAAATGTTTATTGACTTCCTCCGGGAAAAAACTATTGAGCCCCTGTATTCCACCGAAGAACAGCTGCCCGTTCCAGCCTTTATGATGGGCACCCCGATTAAATTCCGGGCTTTGTTCCCCGTAAATTAGTGGGAATTTGATAAACTGATTGGTTTCAGGAATCAATTGAATAATCCCCTTATTCGTGCTGAGCCACAGATTTCCCTGATTGTCATCCAGAATCCCGTAAACCACATCATTGACCAATCCGTCTTTCTTGTTAAAGTGTCGGAAAGAAGATTGACTAGGATCTTGAGGATTGTAGTCGGAATATTTTAATTGATTCAACCCGCCCCCTTTTAAGCCAATCCACATGGAACCCGTTTTCTCAGGTAAAAAGCATAGAATGCGGTTATCGCTCAGGGACTTAGGATTGGCGGGATTGTGTCGGATGGAACGGAATCGGTCGGTTTTTTTATCCAGAATTCCCAGACCTGAAGATTCTGTTCCCACCCAGAGGTTACCGAAAGGATCTTCTGTAATGCATGAAATTACAGCGCCCGGTAATCCCGAGTTTTCAGGCGTGTAATGCTGGAATCTGCCGCGAGTCTGACGTTCTTTAGATCGTTTGAAAAGCCCTTGATCGGTTCCAATCCATAGGTTGTTTTTAGAATCGATAAACAGGGCAAAAACAAACTGTTCAAACGTGGGATCGGGAATTTCATCGTACAGCGGAACGGTGGTGATGGTCTGGGCTTTAACATCCAGCCGCGCCAGGCCTTTTCCCTCGGTACCGATCCATAAATTTCCTTCCTTATCTTTTGCCAGGGCGTACACAAAGGGAATGGGTAGAGAAGGGATTTTCCCTGGTTGATACCGATAGTGTACCGCATTGCCTCCACCCGGGGGAAAAGCATCTAACCCGCCGTAACCCCCCACCCAGAGAGTGGAGTCCTCATCCAGTAAAATAGCTCTTACACTGGGGTTGCTGAGGCTGTTAGGATCGCCCGGGATGGAAGGATAATAGTGGAACGGTTGACGGAGGTTGAAAACATCAATCCCCATCCCGCGACTGGCGATCCAAAGCAGGCTGTCCCGGTCGATTAATAAATCGGTAAACCCGCTGGGACTCAATCCCGTGCTTCCTTTCACACTCCGGGGTAAATGGTATTGGGATTGGGTTTCAGGATGATAGCGAAAGAGCCCTTTTCTGTTCGTGGAAAGCCATAAATAGTGATCGGCGGTTTCAATGATGGAGGTAATTTTGACGGGGGATCCCTCCGTCCGGATGTGGATGCGCTTCATATCCCCGGATACGGGATCAACGGTATTTAAACCGCGGCTGGTACCAATCCAAATCTTCCCAAAGGAATCCTCAAACAGGGTGTAAATATAATTAGCATACAGGGATCCGGGATTCTCTGGATCATTGATATAGTGCTGAAATTGACCGCTGCCGGGAGTTCCATGGAAAAGGCCCTGATCCGATCCGATCCATAGTGTGTTTTTTTGATCCGTTAATAGAGCGGCAATTTCCAAGGAGGGTTCTGCTGAATTGACCGGAACTGCCTCCGGGATCCACTGGAGCGTCTTTTTATCAAATACCCATAAACCCTGGTTGGTACCAACCCACAGCTGTTTGTCACCATTCGGGGCAAGGGCGTTAACGGTGAAAGTTTTAGATGGATCTGCTTGTTGGGGTAATCCATAGTTTTTGAATAAACCCAATTCAGGGAGATACTGGTTTAATCCGCTTTGTTCTGTACCAATCCAAATGGTACCATTATTATCCCCCAATAATGTACGAACCGAGTTGTCGCCGATACCGGCCTGGTTTCTTGGGTCGTAGTAAAATATTTTAAATTCGTATCCATCGTAGCGGTTCAAACCATCCGGCGTCCCGAACCAGAGGAACCCGTTTTGATCCTGAAGCATACAGTACACCAGATTCTGAGAAAGACCATCATTTACTGTTAAATGGCGGACAATATATCCAGGCGTTTGCGCCATAGTATGGCTGGTAAGTAGCAGGCACAGGGACAGGAGAATCTTATTGGGACTCCGGCGGATATAATGGATCAGAGAAATCAGTTTAAAAATAATAGCAGGGGAAATATAGAGAGGGGTGACATTCTTGAGAAAACAGTTTACCAAAGATAAAAGAAAAAGATCAAGACCTGTTCTGGTTTTTCTTTCTTTTCTTTTTCCGGTAGGCAAACAGCAGTATCAAGCCCGCAAGGTTGGAAAACCACACTACCGGGGACGCCCAGGAAAGACCACTGAAATAGAAATCGCTCACCGGCCAGAATAATTTGGTGGGGAAATAGGCAGCCGTGTGAAAGGGAAAATCCAGCAGAACATGGAAAGGCCAGGCCAGAAGGGCAAACCCCATGTCTTTGCGCCAGCGGTAAACTAGGGGAATAACGATGGTCACGACCACCAGGCTGTGGGTTAGGTTATAAACGGTGAAGGTCCAGCCAGGGATGGTTTCCAGGGGTGGTTTCCCCAGGGTAAAGTTCCCGGTAAAGATTCTCTCCAGGAGGAGAAAACCGAACGACAGCAAGTCTGGGAGCGCGCCAAAGAGCAAAGCCCACCAGGGCCGGCCCCGGTAACCAAACAGTCCCAGACCCCAGAGGGCGTGGCTGAAGGTGTCCATCAAATAAGCCTTCTGATGGGGATGTTTGGATGCCCGGTTTTTATTTTAATTGCGAATGCCATGGTTAGATCGAAAGGTCAGGAGAGTTGAACCAGTCAAATGATTCGTAGATTTTAACCGGATTAAATTCCTGAAGCAAGGTTAGGACATTTTTATTTAATTCCTTGAAAAATTCCCCAATTAGCAGGATTTTCTCCCAGCTAAAAATTCCCCCAATTCAGATACGACCTACAACCTCATGGAAAGGGCAATTCTACTCACGAAAACAGTGTTCCCGGTCTTCAACAAGTGAATACATGAAATTCAACTCCCGACTGATCCTTTACATTTTAAAACATCGCCTTCTAGTGACGGTTGTCATTTTGGGTTTAACGATCTTTTTCGGATGGAACGCCAGTCGTGTTCAATTTGACAATACCATAGAAACCTACTTCCTGCCTCATGATATTCAGGATTATCGCCAGTTTCTGGACCGGTTTGGATCCGATGAATTGATTGTGGTGGCGTTCAGCGGGGAGCCCGATGTTTTTAATAATGTGGATCTAGAGCTGATTGATCGCCTGACCCGGAGGATGGAAAATCTTCCCCATGTCCATCGTTTATTAAGTTTAACCAATGCCCAGATTGTGTACGGCGACTCGGAATCGGTCAATTTTGATCCACTGATGGAAATTTTACCCCTGTTGGATGAAGAAATAGCCACAGCCCGCCGCCGGGCTCTGGAAGATTCGTTTATCCCCGGGACCGTCCTTTCCCGTGACGGACGCCATACTGCCATTGTACTGGAAGTCGATCACATTACCGGTGAATTCGATTACAAGGTGGAACTGTTGAATCGGGTGAAAGCAATCCTGATGGAGGAAAATCAAGGGAATCAGAAAACCTTTTATCTTGGGGGTGGTCCTGTCTTGGATGAAGCGATCTTCCGTTATAACCAGGAGGATCAGGGCCGTTATATTCCCATCATGATTCTGATCATGATGGGAATCATGTTTTTCATGTTCCGCCGTTTTACCACTGTATTGCTCCCCATGGTGGTTGTTTTGATCAGTATCGTCTGGACCTACGGCTTTCTGGTATTGATGGGGTATAAGATTAATATTATCTCCACCATCATTACCCCCCTGCTTATGGCGGTTTCGGTGGCAGATTACATCCATATTGTAGCCGAACATCTCCAGGAGGACGGTCGGCATCATGAGGCGCGCCGCCGGGCTTGTATTTCAAACACATTTACACA
>CAZNUM010000067.1:0-6039 GCA_964576315.1 uncultured bacterium | reverse complement strand
ATAAAGGATATATACAAAATACATGTCGGGGTGGGGAGATTCGAACTCCCGACCTCGTCGTCCCGAACGACGCGCGCTAACCGGACTGCGCCACACCCCGTTTGATTTTGAAATTAGGGAACGATGAACGTAAATCCCGAATTCGAACGGGCGAATCTACCACCGTTCCCGGCGTGGGAACAAGGAGGGGAATTCCCTTTTCCGGGTGGGGTTGGTTTATCCCGGAGGGTACTGTATATTTACGTCTGGTTTCAAACGATGGGAAAGCTAAGTCAAATCCTCCTCCCCACCCTCCTGCTCTGGTCCTGCGCCACCCCGTACCGACCGAAAGGAATCCTGGGCGGTTACACCGATAAGCAGATCGCCGGCAGCCTGTTTGAAGTGCGTTTCGAAGGCAATCAACACACGTCGGAGAAAAAAATCAAGACCTACCTCCTTTACCGCTGCGCCGAAGTAGCCCACGAACACGGCTATCCCTATTTTTTAATCCTGAGTGACATGAGTTTCCAGCAGGTGTATATTGAAGATCCGGAGCCCATCGTCCCCTTCCGGACCACCGCCACCATGTCCAGCGGGGTGGTCACCACCGCCAACCCCGATTTTGGTCACCAGACCGAAAGTACCAACACCAAGGCGGTGTACCTGATCCGCCTGCTGAAGGAGAAAAAGGCGGAATATGAACAATATATTGTGGACACGGAACAGGTCCTGACCCTACTGGCGGGAGAGGTCAGGTAAGCGTCTTTACCACGTAAAACCCGCCGATCAACAATACCGTAAACGCCAGAGCCAGCCAGTTGAAATAACGGTCAATGAAGCCCCGGATCGGTTCCCCGTACTTCCAAATGAGTCCCCCCACCAGGAAGAAGCGGGCGGAGCGGCTGACGATGGACGCCACCAGAAACAGGAGCAGATTAATATCAAAGGCTCCGGCGGTAATGGTAAACACCTTGTAGGGAATGGGCGTGAATCCGGCGGTAAAAATCACCCAGAAATTCCAGCGGTCGTATTCCCGTCCAATCCTGAAAAACAGCTCCTGACTTAAGCCCGGAACCTTATCGAAAAAGAACCGAGCCAAAGGTGAAAAGGTTTCCGGTCCATTCCACCAGAGGAAATGTCCCAGTCCGTACCCGAACAGCGCCCCCAGGATCGAGAACAGAGAGCAATAAAAAGCAAACCGGAACGCCTGCCGGCGCAGTCCCAGAGCCAGGGCAATCAGGAGAATGTCCGGCGGAATTGGAAAAAAGGAAGCTTCTGCAAACGCCAGAATGCAGAGGGCGGGCAGACCGTAAGGCGTATCAGCCCAGTGCAGGACCCAGTCGTACAGTTTACGGATGAAATTCATGTTCCTGCGGCTTGAAAACTGATCTTATAGGGAATCCGCCGGCATTACGGTAAAAGCGGTGCTCCCCAGCACCTGCCCCAGCGAGTCCTCCACTTCCACCCGCCACTGCCCCACGGCGCCAGGTCTCAGGGTGACGTAACTCCAGGCTCGCCAGTTATGGGACCAACCCATGGTAATGGGCACCGTCCCCCGTAGGCGCCTCTGGTAATACCATTTATGGTACACAGTAGCCTGGAGATTTAGGTTCCGGATCCCGGTAACGCAGTACACCCGTTTCTTGTCCAGGGTAAAAATGGAATCCACCCCCACGGGCTGGCGGTTCTCCACCGCCTGACAGGTGACTATCGTATTCAGTTTGAGGGACTGGTTTCCCGAAGGGGTTCGAGCTGCAGGGGATGAGGTTTGAACCGGTTTCGCCGGTTCCATTTTCTCCTGCGGCGGTGGTGCCACCTTTTCCAAAGGTCGCTTTTTTGCCGGGGTCGCTTTCTCCTGAAGTTTCGGCGGCGGTGTTTCTTCCGGCACTTCGTCGGGAAAAACCGTTTCTTCCAAGTGGATCGGTGCTTCACTGCGATAGGCGTGGACCGGTTCACGGGCGGGGATGATCAGGACATAGAGCAGGTAAATCACGTACACCACACCCATAGCCTGGGCAGCCCGGTTCAGTTTCTGCCACAGGGCAATAACCACCAGAATGGCCAGAACGAGCGTAATTTCAGGCAGGGCGGGATCCTGGAATAATTTATTCAGCATGGCGATGGAATTTACCTTCCACCGGGGATAAGGTTAAACAACGGAAAATTCCAGGAATAGGTTTTGTTTCCGACTGGAATTCTCCTCAGATTCACCCCCTGAATTATGCCAATTAACACCCCGAAAGGAAAACCATGAAAATTTTGATTTTACCCCTGTTATTCCTCGCCTTTATGGGCTGCGGTCAGAAAACGACCGGCAGTGACCAGACCAAGGCGCCGATTGAATTGAAAACGCACCTGGATTCGGTCAGCTACAGTGTGGGCATGGATATGGCCGCCCGTCTGCGCGCCCAGTTCACCGATATTTCCCCCGAAATCATGATTCGAGGGATGGAAGATACTTACCAGTCCGACTCCACCCTCCTGACCCTGGAGGAAAAGGACGCCACGATCCGCAAGTACCGGGAAGTGACCCTAGTCCAGCAGCGGGAGGCCCTGGCAGCTAAAAACCAGGAGGAGGCGGAAACCTTCCTGAAGAAAAACCTGAAGAATGAAGGGGTCCAGGAACACAAGTCCGGCCTCCAGTACCGGGTCATTACGGAAGGAACCGGTGAAAAGCCCACTTTCAAGGATGTGGTAAAGATCAACTACATCGGTCGGTTTGTGGACGGCACCGTATTTGACGCCTCCGAGCGCCACGGCGGACCTGCCACTTTTGCCCTGGCAGACGTAATCCCCGGTTTTTCGGAAGGCATTATGCTCATGCCGGTAGGGTCCAAGTACGAATTCTTCATTCCCCCTTACATGGCTTATGGTTCCGGCGACGGACCAGGGGGACCAAATAAACTGCTCATTTTCACCATTGAATTGCTGGAGATTGTGAAGAAAAAATGACACCGACTGAATTTTTAAAAGCGGAACACCGGAACATCCTGGGAGTGCTGGAAGCGGCTACCGCCATGGTGGAGCGGCTGAAAGCCGGGACTACTGTCCCAGTGGATGACCTGAGGGATTGCGTTAAATTTGTGGTGGAATACGCCGACAAGGCTCACCACGCCAAGGAAGAGGATATTCTGTTCAAAGCCATGGTGGCGGCGGGCGTCCCCCGGGAAGGGGGTCCCGTCGGCGTCATGTTCATGGAACACGATCAGGGACGGAATTTCATCGGTCAGGTAAAAAACGCCCTGCCGGAGTACGAATCCGGTTCCGAAACCGCCCGGAATACGATTGCGGATAACCTGGGGAATTACGCCTCCCTCCTGCAGGCTCACATTTTCAAGGAAGACAACATTCTCTACCCCATGGCGGACCGGATCCTGCCGCCGGAGGACCAGGAAGCCATGACGGCTCAATTCCAACAGGTGAATGCCACCATCGGCAACGACAAGCTTGAAGCCCTGGTTCAGATCAAGGAGCGCCTGCGAGCGACGTACCAGAAGACCTGAACCTGAACAGGAACCTAAAACACCAATTTAATCGAATTACAGGAAGGCACACCCATGGAAATACACACCTGTCCAACCTGCGGGGGACGCATTAAGGACGCGGAGAAGCACTGTGAATACTGCAAACCCACCACGGAACGGGGCAGCCTCCTCACCACCCTGGTACTTCTGACGGTGATCACCGTTGTCATTGCTGTACTGGGAATTTAAATTGACCCCATGACCGCCTTCGCCCTGCTGGTCACCACCTTCGGGCTCAACCAACTGGCGCTCCACGCCGGCTACTCAATTCCCTTCACTGCCTTCTACCTGGACGACCTCCTCTGCCTGCCCATCGTCCTTTCCATCATCCAGTACGTCCAGCGGAAACGGTACGGTCTACAATTTAAACTGCCCCTCTCACATGTTATTATAAGTGTTGCCTTTATTACGGTCGTGTTTGAAGCGGTCCTACCGGCTGTTTCCAGCCGGTTTAGGGGAGACCTTTTCGATGTGCTTTTCTATACGGTTGGTGGTACTCTATTTTATGGTTTTAATAACAAGAATATTAAAAAGGCACAGAATACTTCAAATCCTTCCTTAAATAGGATTTTCTCAACCAATATTTAATCTATTTAGGTCATTCAGCTAGGCACTGTCTAAATAGCCAATTAATCATTACTTTTTAGTAGAATTGGCGAAAGACCTGTATTTTTCATTTTTATTAATTTTTTTGTATATTCTCACGAACGAAACGAATATGATTTTTATTCCGGTGGGAGGTTAAAACTTTTTAATCGTTCAAACAGGAGGAGTGCCTGAATGATAATTAGAATTTTCCCTGCGTATGACATACCGACCGCTATTGGTAGATATTATTACCCTTTCAGAAGACATTATCAACTTATATTTAGAGCATAATCCTTAACATTATGGAAATTATGAGTGGAATACTTCAAAGTATATAGTATTTAACTAAAAAAGAAAAAAACATTGGTAATACTAACCGCTGACTTTGGATGGATCAAGTGAAATACATTGTTGATACAATTAGCAGTCTAAATTATTGGCGATATGTTTTATTCTCAAAGTCTGGAATTAAAACAGTACTTTCGATCTTTGGAGGGTTAACGCTTTTTATAGAGTCATTAGATTTCTTTAATATATATGCTCGAGATCAATATAGCAAATACGCATTTTTTTGGGTGATCGCAATATCAATAGGATTAGCAATTTATTTAAGGCGACCGACTCGTTCAATTGAGATAACTTTTTCTGAGTATGACTTTTGTGTAGAAGTACGAATTGGTGATATCTTTGATACTTCTGGTGCAGTTATGCTGAGTACCAATACAGATTTTCAATCTGATGTTGCTGGAGGAAAGATAGCTACTGATAGCTTGCAGGGCCAATTTACATCCAAGTATTATTTTGGAAATCAAAATACATTAATAAAGGATATTAACAAGGGTCTAAAAGGTATTGATGGTCCACCTTATCCTATTGGAACAACCATCCCTGTGAGGACCCATGGTAAGACATTTTATTTTGTGGCCATGGCAGAGCTTAATAAGTAAGGAACTGCATCTACAAACACTCATACTTTAGAACAAGCTATGAATGGGCTTTGGAGTTATATTCGCAAATCAGGAGATTTTCAAGAACTGGTAGTACCAGTTATAGGAACAGCAAGAGGAAGAATTAATATTCCAAGAAAGAAAATGATTGAGAAAATTGCTGAATCTTTTGTAGATGCCTCGATTAAAGGAAAATTTACAGATCGACTTATTATTATGGTCCATCCACAAGATGCCAAACGATTTAAAATAAATCTATACGATATAAAAAATTTTCTAAACCATGCATTAGGAAGGAGTTAATAATGGCTTATCGAAACGGAAACTACTCAGCATTTTACGTTGATGAACCATTCTCAGAGAATAATCTTGGAGCCCATTCCACAAAGGACTTCGTGTATTACAACTTATTACGAGCGTGGAAAGAAATTGATTCAGATTTCCCATTCAATGATTCACACGCTAAAAATTACAATGTTAGAGACGGAAGTGACTGGGAAATGACCCTTAAACAAAGAATTCACGATCGTCTGAACAAATCTAAAAATATAATCCTATTTTTAAGTTCCATAACAAAGAACTCAAGAGCATTAAGAGAGGAAATCGATTTTTGTATAAACAATAATGGATTACCAGTTATTGTTATTTATCCCGACTTTGAAAAGAAAATTGATATTATAAATTGCAGTACCAACAAGATAAAAAAGCAGATTGAGAATTTATGGGATAATATACCTAAATTTCGTGATTCCATTGGAGAAGTACCGACAATTCATATACCACTTAAGAAAATTCTTATTAAAAAAGGCACTAAAAGACAAAGATTTCATGGTAAGTACGAAATGTGATTCTAATAAATTTTTCTATGAATGTTAATTAAAATGTATTCATATAACTTTTAATTTGCATTACATAGTCTCGGCGAGTTTGGTTGATAATCGTACTTAGAAGTGGACCCCAAAAACTGGACAGTTGGTTAGTGTAAATTCTGCCTTAAACTA
>CAZNUM010000066.1:0-6072 GCA_964576315.1 uncultured bacterium | reverse complement strand
GGTTCTGAGAATGCGGGGAAAGGGATTCCCCAAACTGAGAGGAAGCTCTAGGGGAGACGAGCTGGTCAAGATACAGATTGATACGCCTCGATCGCTTTCCCGTCAACAAAAAAAATTGTTTGAAGAACTGGCTTCCCTGAACGGGCAGACCAAAACAGTCTTTAAACGAATGGATCTGGATTGAGTTTATTTACGGACCAGGAAAAGACCATTATTCGCTTCTTGGCGGGGATTTTACTTTTAGGTTCGGCGGTCACCGTCTACCGCCATTACCGGGGAGATCAGCTACCCGAACCAACGGTTGATCTGGACTTATTAGAAGAAAAAACCGCTCTGGCCCAGGAAAAACTGGCTGAAACCAGACCGGCAGAAAAGGAGCAGATTCAATTCTCAAAATTCATTAATATTAACAAATCTAATAAAGCAGAATTGATGTCCGTCCCGGGGATTGGTCCTGTGATGGCCGAGCGTATTCTTCGATTCCGTTCCGATTTTGGACCCTTTTCTTCGATTGAAGATCTGAAACAGGTCAAAGGAATTGGCGAAAAAAAGTTTGAAAAAATTAAGCAGTATTTAACCATAAAGGATTAGTGTTCATGGCGGAAGATTTAAAGAAAAAACGGAAATTGTACAGTGACCTGTTGGAGTTTGCGATTTTGCTCGGATTTATTTTCCTGGTGATCAGCATTTATGTTCCCCGGGCCATCTGGGATGAAGAAGAATATTATGCCAACAAGAGCCATTTCAATATCGAAAATATTTACAATCTGGAATCCTTTTATCATCAGCTAACCAACAGCTATACCACTGATGGTTTATGGGCCATGAAAGTGGTGAATTCCGTCCGCGACTCCCTGATTGGCGATTCTACCTATCTGGAGGAACAACGGATTAGCCTGGATGGGAAGGACTTTACCGTGAACGTCCCGGTGGGATTTGATGTGGAATACGATACAACCTTCGGGTTCCCAAAAACGCGGCGGGACACTATTGTGGATACGATTGCCACCGTGGTGATGTTTTCCGAAGATCTGGGGCGGAATGACACCATTTATGTGCAGAAGAAACACCTCAATAAAATGATGGCGGATACTAATTTTGTGGAATTGATAGAAGAAGTTCCATCCCAACGGGTGGAATTAGTTAATTATTATGACACTTATATTCCAGACACCAGTATGTACTATTGCCCTGTTACGCACAAACCCTACCTGATTACCGTTAAAGAAGGTAGTAGTGCCGTAAGGGTCGAGAGTCCCATCAAGGAACCGGTTGTGGATAATCGCTACCTGGTATTTGCATTCAAGGCGGAAAATCACGGTTATATTGATGACGGTAAAAAAAGTTGGGACCGATAGGTCCTGATTCGTGATCCATCTTGCAATAACCGATCAGCATCTTCTCTGTGTCCAGTGGACCCACACGGAGCTGGGTTCCCTTTTAACCGGTATTTCGTATAAACCATTTCGTCATCCTCTAAGCGACGTTTGGAATTCTGAGGCGGAATTTGTCTCGGTCTTCAGTTCGGCTTTGCAGCAGGTCCGGGATGAAGTTACCCTGGAACGGGAGCAGATTTATGTCACAATTCCGGATCAATTTGTACGCTCTTTAGCCCTTTGCCTGGATAAAACAATGAGTGATTCGGAAGGCTGGCTCCTGGCCAAATGGTCCTTCGAACAACGGTGGGGGACTCCCTCCGATTCCGGTCTTGCATTTTTCGGACGGATATTCCGGAATGGCTCTTCACAACTTTTACTTACCGCCCTTCACAGCCATTTGATTGAGCCCGTGAAGTTGGCTCTGGCGGAACAGGGCGCCTCACCCCGCTGGCTGGGAACCGAGTCTAGTGTTTTGTTCGGTTTGGAATCTGAACGGAGGGTCATGCTCTTGTTCCCGGAACGGAATGCGATCCGGTTCTTTGCCCTGTCAGAGCAGGGATTTGCGGATGGTACCATGCGTCTTTTCCGGGGGAAGTGGAAAATCAATACCATCAACGGGGAATTAAAGTCCGACGATCTGGAGCAGTATCGAATCCTTGTGGGTGCGGGATTTTCACCCAAACGCCTTGAAAGCTTTCAATCATTAAATCCAACTGTTTTATCCGGACTGGAAGGATTGGATCTGGAGGGAGTGACGGTTGATGAGGCGATTCCGCACCATCTATTCACAATCTTCAGGGCTTTGTACGCGGGAGTACAACCGGAGCGAACCCAGATCAATTTTTTCGGTGATCAGGGAATCCAGAATATTCCGGTCCATTTACCGCCGGAACCGGTTGTGAAAAAAGAAGCGGTACCGACCCCAAAAGCCCCGAAGAAAACGACGAAATCGCGGCCCGCCGATCGAAAAGAGAAATCAAAACGCCTCCAGAAGTGGTATTCCATGGGCATTACATTGGTGCTTCTGGCTTTTCTGGTGGGGATTATTTACGTGAATAAAATTTCACCCCCCGCCAAAGAACCGGGTACGGGAATCAGCACCGAAACTCATTCCCGGAAAGATTCCATGACAGGAAACCGATTCTCACTGACGTTGGATTTAGACCCTATTCTGGATGCCTCTGCTTCCCGTCTGGAGATGTTTAACCGGGTCTTGACCCTGATGAATGATCGCGTTCTTTTTTCGGTGAATACTGAAAGTGACTCGTTGGTCCTGGCGTTTGGAGACTCCTACCAAGTGACCTATCCCCTGGATTCCCTAGGGACCGTATTATCTAAGACGGTAAGTCCCATTGCCTGCTGCGGTGGTTATAAACATTTGGTTTCCATTCGATTTCCTGTAGAGCAGATGCACAATCCCCTTTCCCGGACGAATTTCGATCAACTCTTTCAATCTCTTTCGTTGGATTCTTCGAGGGTAAAAATCAGGGCACTTTCTTTACGGAAGTTTGGCGCCTACGATTTAATCCCTGTCATTGTCAGTGTACAGGGTCGTAAAACCATGAGCCGGGCGATTGAAGCGTTTCGGAGGATGGAAGGAAATGTATCCCTGGAAAAAGTAGTTTATTCCAATGATCCGGTCCAGCCCGATCCGGTTGCTGTATTTTTCCTTTCTCTGTTTGAGATTTCTACTCAAACGGATGTGAGTCAAAACTGACATATGCAAATCCTGGGCGGGCGATATGGAGGGTTTTCAGTGAAAACACTGAAAAAAGCACCATACCGACCAACAACCGCTCGCGTCCGGAAAAGTCTGTTTGATATGCTTGGCGACCTCAGTGGCCACCGGGTTCTGGATCTCTTTTCCGGGTCGGGAATTATTGGTTTTGAAGCTGCCAGCCGTGGCGCTTCCGAAGTCGTCTTCGTGGATCAAAATAAACCCGCCCTCAACCTGATCCAGAAGAATATGGCTCAATTTCCGGAAATGAAGGGTCGAATTGTACGGTCAGAAGTTATTCGGTTCCTCAGGTCGGATTCTCGCACCTTTGACCTCATTTTTGCCGATCCGCCGTACCGATTTCCTCACCTGGATTCGCTGGTGGCCGCCGCCCTTGAAAAGTTAAATCAGAATGGTCGTTTTGTACTTGAAAGTTCAACCCGAGTGTTCCCAATTTCACCGAGCCGGGTGAAGACCTATGGTCGCACCCAGATCACCATTTGGGAATCAAAACCATGAGAATTGCCATTTATCCCGGGACATTTGACCCCGTTCACAATGGTCATATTGACATTGCGCGGCGGGCTTCCCGTTTGTTTGATCGCCTGGTTTTTGCCGTGGCTGTGAATCCTGGGAAACAACCGCTCTTCACGGCGGAGGAACGGGTTTTCATGATTCGAACGGCTACGGAAGATCTCGATAATGTTTCGGTGGTTTCCACGGCGGGACTGGTGGCAGATTTTGCCCAGGAACAGAAAGCCTGTGTCCTGATTCGAGGGCTCCGTCACGTTTCCGATTTTGAGTTGGAATTCCAGATGGCCATGATGAATTATCATTTGAACCCGGACATTACCACCTTGTTAATGCTGCCCTCTGAAAAATTCATCCATTTAAACTCCACGGTGGTGAAAGATGTGGCCAAGCTGGAGGGGGATATTAAAGATTATGTACCACCCGTTGTCCTGGAACAGTTGAATGCCAAGTTCAATCTGCGGGACGGGAAATAATTTCCCGGACTACTTCAATCCTTTATATCTAGCCTGATTTTAAACTAAATTCCGACTCTTATTTTCTTTAGAAAATCGGGGTTATCTATGCCGACATATGACTACAAATGCGATCAATGCAGCCATACATTTGAATTGTTTCAGGCCATGTCGGATGAGCCGGTGAAGGTTTGTCCCCGGTGCGGGGGTCCCGTCCGCCGTCTCGTGAGCGGTGGATCGGGCATCATTTTTAAGGGATCCGGATTCTATATAACCGATTATGCCCGTAAAAACGGTTCTAAGGCGGAGGACAAAAAAGAAAAACCAAAAAAATCAAAGGCTGCGGAAAAGAAAGATACAAAATCATGACGCTGAATACGATGGACAGAATTCAATTTACGGATGGAATGCTGAAGGTCCCTGATCGACCGGTTATTCCGTTCATTGAAGGGGATGGAACGGGACCCGATATCTGGGCTGCTACGGTCCGGGTGATGGATGCAGCGGTTGAAAAAGCCTACAATGGGAAACGTAAGATTCAGTGGTTGGAAATTTTCGCTGGTGAGAAAGCCTTTAATCGGACACAGTCATGGCTGCCCGAAGAAACGTTGGAGACAATCCGAGAGTACCGTGTGGCGATTAAAGGTCCCTTGACCACACCGATCGGAGGCGGGATTCGATCCCTGAATGTGGCTCTGCGTCAGCAACTAGATTTATTTGCCTGCGTCCGGCCGGTACGCTGGTTTAAGGGCGTGCCCTCGCCGGTGAAGCGGCCCGATTTGGTGAACATGGTCATTTTCAGGGAAAATACGGAGGACATTTACGCTGGCATCGAATGGCTGAACGGAACGGCCGAATGCGAAAAAATTTTATCGTTTCTGCAAAACGAAATGGGGGTGAAAAAAATCCGATTTCCGGAGACGGCTTCCATTGGTATTAAACCAGTCAGTCGTGAAGGGACGGAACGGCTAGTACGATCAGCTATTCACTACGCCCTGGAACATCAGCGAAAAACCCTGACCCTGGTTCACAAGGGTAATATCATGAAATATACGGAAGGGAAATTCAGGGATTGGGGCTACGACTTGGCTCGACGGGAATTCGGTGCGGTTGATTATGAGGGGGGTCCATGGCAAATCATTAATAATAACGGCCAGCAACTGATCGTGAAAGACGTGATTGCCGATGCTTTTCTACAACAAATTTTGACCCGTCCGGCGGAGTACGATATTATTGCCACCCTCAATTTAAACGGAGATTATATTTCCGATGCCCTGGCAGCCATTGTGGGGGGAATCGGAATTGCCCCTGGCGCCAACATTAACTACAATACAGGCTGCGCTATTTTCGAGGCAACTCACGGGACGGCTCCCAAATATGCCGGTCAGGATAAAGTAAACCCTTCCTCGCTGATTTTATCCGGAGGCATGATGTTGGAATACCTGGGATGGGATGAGGCGGCAAGTCTCATTCACGCCGGAATTGAAGGGGCCATCCAGGCGAAGACCGTGACCTATGATTTTCACCGCCTGATGGAGGGGGCCACCAAAGTATCCTGCTCCGGGTTCGGAGAGGCGATCATCGCCCATATGCCTTCCTGATGGCGGTTGAATAATAATCAACCCGCTTTCCTGATTGAATCAACTGTCCTAATATTGCTGGTGGGAATGGAGGGATATCCATTCCAGTTGAGAGCTCAAACCGGGGGTGTGTGGAAACGGTCTATGTATTTTGAATGAGTGCGATTGAATGTTTATTGACTATACCAAAGTGGAATTACAGGCCGGGAATGGAGGACCGGGTTGTATCTCTTTTCGGCGTGAAAAATTTATCCCCAAGGGAGGCCCTGATGGCGGCAATGGAGGCCGGGGCGGCAATATTGTGATCCGCGTAAACCCTAATCTCCACACCCTTCAGGACATTCGTTATGCCCGTGCATATCGGGCCGAGAATGGTCAACCCGGTTCATCCAATCAGAAGACGGGGCGGG
>CAZNUM010000065.1:0-6125 GCA_964576315.1 uncultured bacterium | reverse complement strand
CTATTGGTAGTAACGAATTTGAGCATTGGGATCCGTATATTTCACGGTTTTTTATATCGATGGTGTATTCGACGTTTCCGAAAATATTTATCAGCTCTCCCACGGCCTAGGCCCCTAGATCTCACACTCCTAGCTAGAGGTGCATCATTGCCGAAGAAGACACGCGATATGTGGAAGGAGAAAAGCTGGTATACAGTTTATCCAGAGTATATTTAATCAACCGATTATCCGACTTGGATGTTTTGGACGTTTTTACGGAAACATTCACGGTCTGGGATTTGGAAAGGATTGAATCCGGAATCGAGGTACTCAGAACTTCAATATCCTGACCCGGGTAATATTTGGGGCGCCTGACAACGTTGGCAAAACTGGTGGAGAGAGGAACGCTGAGACCCCATTTTGCCGGCAGGAATTTGTCCAGCTTAATACTGGTATTGAAATTGAAATTCTCACTGGTGGTGTTGGATCCCAATCGCTGCTGGAGGGTATGAAAATCCGCATCCTGTCGTTTGTACACAATGGAGGTGTTGGCAATGTCTCCTAGATTGAATTTCCCCTGCAGGCGCATGGAAATGCCCTTATCCCGTCGAACACCGCTGAGACGGAGCTCGTCCAGCCAAACTTCACCACTGATCGGCTCATCAGCCTTGTTGCGAACGCCCGCAATGAAAAACTGAATCCGGTTCAGAGAGGGCTGACCCTGAATATGAATTTCCTTTCCGGTAAAAGCACCTGTTTCATCGGTGAAGCGGTAAATCTTTACATTCCCCGAGTCCTTAAAAGTATCCGTTTCACGGAATTTTTTCACATTGGTGGAGTCCTGGAGTTTGAGCCGGGTGAGCCAGTTCAAATCCAGGTTAACCTGGTTCCGTTTTAATTGTTCGTCCCAGCCATCGTAAACGGGCTGGCGCAGTTCGTAGTAATTATCGCCAAAACCAAAGCGCATGAAAAATTCCACCTGGCTTTCCTGAGTCGTTATCCAGGGGCTGTGACCATAAACAAACATCTTCATACGATCGTAGGTGAGATAACTTTTGGCCCGTTCACCGGAAAGGGCAATGAGTGTTTTCATGGCGGCGCCACTGTAGCCAGTGGGTAAGTCGTCAAATTTAAGGACCAGGGACTGCTCCTTGGACCGGATCTGGTTAATCCGATCGTACTCCCCTTGGACGCCGCGGGGAGGCTGATAACCGGCATTATCATCTGTATTAATAACCGCCACGGAGAAAATGGAATCGGAATTTTCCAGATTGAAAGGATCCGTGGGCGCAGGAGCCAGTCCGATTTCCTGCCATTCATTTCCCACCAATTCAACTTTAGCCACCTGAATAATAGCTGTGGTATCCACGCCCGTAATGACCAGACGGAGGTGGTGAATGTTATTCCATTCCTGGTTGCCCCCGGGGATGACCGGCGCGAAATCCACCAAAGGCACCCGGAACAGTCGCCAGCCGGTGGGGACTCCGTTTTTCTTGGTTTCACCTGCCAGATAGGTGGTGTCCGATAGGGAGAAGGTTTTTGTAAAATAATCGTTAGTCCGATCCAGAAAACCGGTTCGGTCCAGATCTTCCGTATCGGGGTATTTCCCAGCGTCCAGGGCATTCTGCTCAGTACCATTAATGCGGGAGTAATCCTGAGACCCCTCCCGGTAAAACCAGTTATCTCCATTCGGATCCTCTGGATCCACGTCATCATTCACATTGATTAATTCCGTTTCACCCTGATCCTTCAACTCCAGATAAGTGGGACTTTCAGGATCCAGACAACCGCCCCACCCGTCTTCGTAGGCATCGGTGCAACCGTCCAGTCCTACATCCTCTTTATCTTCAAGAATACCGTCACCAATTAAACCACCAACTGGAATGTCCTCCGTATTCAACTTTCCGTTTCCATCCCAGTCTTCACTGACCTGGCCCAGGTCTACCGTCAATTTTCCCTGGTCACCCCGAACCCAAATTTCAAAGAATTTGGTTTGGGTCTGGTCGTAATCCCCCGTATAGAAGGGAATTGTAATTCCGGCCCAGACCGAATCCTTCGGAACCTGTTTCTGGTGGGACCGAACCTTGGTTTTGAGGACCAGAATATCTGTAGTTTCATTCTGGGCCTGGATGGAGGTGGAAAGATTGGGCCAGATGTCGTTGGTCCTTACTTGAAAGGTGGGGTTGTACCAGTTTAAGCGGCCCCGGTAACGCTGGTTGAACGGTTTGCCGGTCCGGGGATCCAGAGGCGCAGAGGATTCTTTCCAGAATCGCCGCTGAACCGGGAGAGATGTCGTCCGTTTGGCGCCCTCAAAATCATCGATGTAAGCGACCCCTTTCCGGTCCCCGGTGGCAGAGTTGTTCACAGGATTGGGGTTGGGTAGTATCCGGGCAAATTCCCCTTCGACCGAAAACTTGGAAGGGGCGTCTGTTTCAACGACCGGCAGACGATCCAGGGCGCGGGTCAAGCCGGTGATTTCATTTTCAACCCTCCCGTTCAAACCCCAAATGATATTCCGCATGGGTTCGTAACCCACCTCCACTTTTTCATTCACAACGGACTGGTTATAATAGAGGGCTGTTCCGCCGAGAAAGGAGTGCTCCCCCAGATCCATTTGAGACCGGAGCCCCAGAATGGTCCGCTTGTCAAACGTGACCAGTTGGTGTTTGTCGTACACCACCCGGATATTGGCATTGGGATCCACATCCTCATTCAAAACGATCGTCCCTGAAAAGTAGTCAATCTGGTAGTCAATCCCCCGTTTCAGCGGCACCTCCCCCTTAAACACCTGTTCACTCCCTTCCACAACCATAAATCCCAGGTTAATGGTGGAACTGCGATTCGCATAATCCACTTCAATCGTAAAGCGGCTGTCATTGGAAATGTCGGTTCGTTGCGTCGTGGTGTACATTTTCCCCGCTCCCAGCACCCCTTTTAAAGCAGGATTATAATTCCCGTCCGGAAGTGAATCGGCAGAAACGAAGGGATAGAATGCGGGCAGAATTAACTCCCCATCTTGCAGATTAATTATGTTGGGGTTGGAAAGGTCCACTTTCTGGTCCGGGAGGCGCTCCCCGTTCTCGTTTACACTGTCCAGTCCAAAGTACGTAATGTAAGGGACCCCCAAAGGATCCAGATGACTGGGTACGGGAAGGCGTTCATTCACGATCCGCAGGTCAAATCCCTCCTGGCTGATACCGGAGGCGCCCAGGTAATATACGTTCTTGAACATCAGGGGCCAGACCGGATGGGAGGGGGTCAGGGAGCGGGGCTTGATCATTTTCAATTCCAGGTGATCGTTTTCCGGGGTGATTCCCTTCCCTACCACCAGAATCGTATCTCCCGTAGCCCGGTCCGCCAGAACAAAGGTACACCCCAGTACTTCATCATTCACCTTCTGCCGCAGACGGATATAGCCCAAATCCTCACTGATGACGTAATCCTGCCCCTGTTCAAGGCGCTTAAAAGTACCGGTCTGGTCATAACTTTCGTCGTGATGATCCAGATCCGCGTAGGCGGTACCGGGATTGGTCTCCGCATTGGTGCTCTGATCCAGTTGATACAATTCAAATTGACGGACAATCACATTTCCGATCAGGTGGAATCCGTCTTTCAGGGGATAGAAAGAAGGAATATGGACCTGGTAAAGACTTCCATTGTTAACAATGGTCGTATCCACCCCGTCCCGGAACCAAGGGTAAATAAAGAAATACTTATTTTTTATATAATCATAATCCTTGATTCTCACTGTCTGGGCTTCATTTTTCCCCTTGTATTCCTGGGATTTTTTCACCGTATTGACCACCGATGCGATGGCCGTCACGTCCACCGGTCCGAACTTGGAAATTGCCTTTACCCCAAATAACCCCTTGTGATTGGCAGAACCCATGAGGGACTGGGAACCAGGAAGATTCAAGGAGACGTTTCCTGCTTCCACTTTTTGAATAATATCATCCTCCTCCCCGTCATAGGAAATACGAATATTGTTTTCCCAGTCAAAGTCCCGTTCCGAGTCATGGTCAACCTTGACCGATACCCGATCCCCGATTTTACCCTCCACCGAAATACGCTGAGTCTGGTCAAATTCCAAGTGAGTATTCTGAGTTTCATTAATCTTGGATCGGATCAGTTCCTGATCCTGGAAGACCATTTTTCCTTTCAGGGAAACGTTTCCGGTGGCATTAATGGAAACACGGCCAATATTTTCTACATCCACGCCGACCACTTCAATCCCCTGGGCCCGTCCCTGGCGCTTGGGCGGTTGCGGTCCTTTTTCCTTTCCCGCTTCTTTAATGGCCGTCCACAATTGCTTTTCACGATTCAACTGAATCATCTGTCGGACGTACCAGTCCACCGGTGCCACGAAAGGCATACGGTAAATGGAACCACCAACCGATTCAGTCAGCGAAATATAGGACCCGTCATTGTCAATATGGACCACCATCCTCCGCTGGGTGGGGAATCTGAGAATTCCCCGGGGGTAAGTGAGTGTATCCGCATGCAGGACGAGAGAAGGGAGGCCCGTGTCGAAGGGATTATAAAGCAGATGGGTTGGATAGGATTGGGGCGGGAGACGGTCCGGAAGGGTGTTCCCCTCCTGTCCGTGGACCTGAGCAATCAGACCAAGGCTGAAACAGAGCACCGTACTGACTATCCGATCCCTAAACATTCAGGGAACGTCCTCCTGTAAATTACTAAAACGAAACCCCTACCGGGGTTAACCCGTTAACGCTGAGGCGATAGTCGGATCCTTTGTTTAACCTTGGACATCTGATAGTTCATTTGATAGAATTTTACGAATTTTTTTAATGCTTTGCCACGATGAGATAGTCGGTTCTTTTTCCCCGGCGGTAACTCTGCATAAGTCTGATTCAGTTCCGGTAATAAAAAGATGGGGTCGTAACCAAATCCCCGATTCCCCCGGGGTTGGTCCATAATCCGCCCTTCCGTAATTCCTTCCGTCTGGAAGACCTGATCCCCATCCACAAACGTCACGACCGTCCGGAACCGGGCCTGACGATGACAAATAGGTACGGTGGAGAGTTCCTGGAGCAGGAGGCGATTGTTCTCCTCATAAGTGGCATTTTTACCGGCGTACCGGGCGGAACGAACCCCCGGGGCCCCGTTCAGGGCTTTGACTTCCAACCCTGTGTCATCCGCCACTACCGGTAATTCGGTTAAATGGTGAACGGCAAGGGCTTTAATCAGGGAATTCTCTTCCAGCGTTTCACCGGTTTCTTCAATCTCCCCCACCGCCGGGAAATCCTCCAGTGTCAGGATTTCCACCTTCAGCTTTCGTAAAAGGGCAGTCAATTCCTGCCGCTTTTTTGGGTTGTGCGTAGCCAGAACTATTTTCATTCTCTTACCTCGGATAAGGCCCGGGAAAGTAATCAGAAATTAGGACTGTAAACACGAAAAAATATCTTCCGTTTCCCCAGGGAGCATATCCCCTCTAGATTGAAGTTTAAATTTGATTTCGAAAAGGGATCATCCTAACTTTGGCGGCCTTTTTCGGCGGCTCGGTAGCTCAGTTGGTAGAGCAGAGGACTGAAAATCCTTGTGTCGGCGGTTCAATTCCGTCCCGAGCCACAATCAACCAACCTCTGCTTCCCAGTGAAATACAGGGGTTTTATTTTATTCAATATAAGACTACCTACTTGGGTCGGCGGGCCTCGGCGTAGCCGCAGGCTACTGCCTACAGCGAGCCTTCAATTCCGCCCCGACCCGCAGATTAATAATCACTATTTCTCGACAAGAAGCAGGGATTTTGTTTAAATAGAGATATTTCCAGGGAATAGACAAACTCTATCAAATATTGTCAGATATTATGAAATGAAATATCAAGTCCAAAAAGTTCTGTAAAATGCATTAAGCAGTCACAGTTTTTTTGCGTTCATGTTTACTTGATTTTAGTTCCTTTTCCTGTTTTAGGATTAGCGACATATCCAGGTATTGTCTCCCGGTGATCCATTCTTCACTCTGATTCATGCAAAGCGGGCCAATTAATCGGATTGCTGAATCACGATTGGGAAAGATTCGAATGACATGGGTGCATCGTTTAATCTCCTGATTAAACCGCTCCAGGCTGTTCGTGGTCCTGATTCGCTTTTGATGTTCTATGGGGAAGTTGAGACAAGCGATGGCAT
>CAZNUM010000064.1:0-6197 GCA_964576315.1 uncultured bacterium | reverse complement strand
GCAGTTTACGTAATTAAACACTAAAAAAATGTCGCTCTAAGAACGATCCTGCACTGCCATGATTCTTTTTACTGTCATGGTTCGACGAGCTCACCATGACAGGTATTGTCACCCTGAGCCCGTACCCGCCTGACCAGACGGGGAGGGGAGTGTGACTAATCGTAATTACTAAAACGATTGACTAATTCCCTTAACTTTAGAAAGAACGCCTTCGATATACCCTGCTACGCGGCGCTGCTCAGGCAGGTAGATTATTTCGAGCTGTCATGATTCGACGAGCTCACCATGACAGGGAATGGGAAAGGGATGGGTTAGTCATCCAGCGCTTCGAGGAAGGTCTTTACTTTTAATAAATCCCCTTTACTGGTGAGATCGGGAACCGGCTCGGCAACCGGGATGGTGAATACGGCCCGGGGATTTTCCTTCATCAGCATTTTCAGTGCCGTGGGCAATTCCTTCTCCTGCCGTTCGGGATGGAGCGGGCAGGCTTCCAACACCGGTAACATGGCATCGTAATCCAGGCGAAAAATATTCATGCTTACGCCAACGCGACCCTTTAAATCCCGAGCCCTTTCAATTGCCTCCGAACCCGGTTTTTCCACAATATCCGTCAAATAATTCTCCTCATCTTTCCAGATAACCGCAAATGCCTTGACCCGTTCCGCTTCCACTCCCAGGGCATCGCGATCGTAGTCTGCCATGGCACAAAGGTGAGGATCCTCCATCAGTTTTTTCATAACGTTCACCGAATAAAGGTTATCGCTGTTGCATACGGTGAACTTACCCCCGGACCAATATAGTTTAGCGCGCATCCCCTGTAAAACAGCGTCTGCCGTTCCCAGCGGTTTCTCCCGCCCCGGAGGAATTCCCTGTCGGGCAAAAGACAGGTCCAGACCCCAGATGTCTTTATTCCGGTAATAAGGTTTTGTGAACTCATCCCGTTCGTTAATCACCAACACCACCTCCCTGTATCCGGCCCGGGCGGCGTTCCACAGGAGGTAGTCCATGAAAGGGCGACCGTTTTTACCGACGCCAATCATGGCTTTAGGTTTTTGATCGGCTTCCGCCACTAGCTTTTCTGCAACCTGTTCTCCCATCGGCACACTGCGTTTCATACGAGAGGAGATCCCGGCAGCCAAAATTATCAATCTCGGATCCATAAACTTTTCTCCAGCTTTGATTTACTACTCCTGCCCCTCGATTACTCCGGAAAACGCCGACGGAAAAAGAGAATTCGATTCCGGAACTGGTGTACCCGTTCCAGTTGCCGTTCCTTCCGGCGATGCAGTAACTCGGACAGGTGCCAAGAGAGTAATACGAAGGCTCCCCACCGCAGATAATAGGGCAACCGGTGTCGCTCCGCCGGTTCCAGAGGTCGGAACCCTTCATAGTGATCCAGGAAAACAACGTACAAATCCTCCTGGAACTTTTCCTCGATGAAACAGAACCCATTCACCGCCGTTCCAATCTCTGTCAACAAAGGACCGATTCCAAACTCGTCAAAATCTACAATCGCCCGGAGATGATTCCCTTGAAAAAGGGTATTATCTGGAAAAATATCCCCATGGATCAGCCCCCGAGGAACGGTTTCTGCAAGTACCGGTTCAAGAAGTGAAAATTCCTCCCGGTAAAATCGAAATAATTCCGGGTACTGGAATCTCGATCGCGAAAAAGCCTCGATTAACTTTAGGCAGTAGGCCGGTGTACCGTAAAACGGTTTTTCAATCCCCTCTGGAGGGGTCAACCGATTTAATTGTGCCATCGTCCGAGCAATCACACCGACGGTTTCCCGGTTTAACACGGGGGGTTCCCCTTCAATGAAGTGAAACAGGACGGAATAGCCCTCCTCGTCACGGTTCAAATAAGTGCCGTCCAGGCGTTGGACGGGGGGTGCCACGGGAAAACTCCTGGCTGCCAGATGATTCAAGAGTAAAACTTCCGCCTGAATTTCATCCAGACCTGAATAGGTGTAATAGCGCAATAAAAAATTACCGGCAGTGGTTTCAACCTTGTAACTGCGGTTCACAAATCCATGACTGGAATCGCTTACGTTCAAAACTGTCCCCAGAGCGTAATGGTTCAGAGCTGCTGGCAGTACCACTTGAGTCTCCATAATTGGTTAATCTGTCATCCGGGTTTCAATTTCTGAAACTGTTTTGGGTATGGGAGGTCCCAGAACGCGACATCCAGTATCGGTAATAATGATATCGTCTTCGATTCGAATTCCTCCAAAAGTACGGTGGGAGGTTAACCGTCTAAATACAATGAATTCTTTCCCTCGACCTTCCGCCTGCCAGCGATCCATCAGGGCGGGAATAAAATACAGGCCCGGTTCCACCGTAACGACAAACCCGGTCTCCAGCTTTCTCCCAAACCGTAGCACTTCCAGGCCTAAATTGTGGTCCCGCCTGAACTCATGATCGTAGCCCACAAAATCCTCGCCTAGATTCTCCATGTCGTGTACATCCAATCCCAGCATGTGCCCCAGACCGTGGGGGAAAAACAGGGTATGGGCGCCGGCGGCGAGTGCTTCCTCCGGATCCCCCTGCATAAGACCCAGATTTACCAGACCCTCAATCATAACCCGAACCGCCGCCAGATGGACATCCCTGTACGGAATCCCCGGGCGGCACTGCTTCATGGCAGCGGTTTGCATGGAGAGGACCAGCTCATAAAAGTCTTTCTGCAATGGGGAAAACGTTCCAGTTACCGGAAAAGTGCGGGTAATGTCGCTGGCGTAATGATTTGCAGATTCAGCACCGGAATCATTCAAAACCAGAGCTCCGGAGACCATCTTGTTCTCGTGCCATGTATTATGGAGCACTTCTCCCCGGATGGTAAAAATTACGGGGTAGGCTAGCAACCGACCTTTGGAACGGGCCAAGCCCTCCATCCGTCCCGCCACCATCGCTTCTTTCATTCCGGGACGGGTCTGGTCCATGGCTATTAAATGCATCTCCCTGGTTACCTCCAGAGCTGATTCGATTTCTTCCAATTCCATCTCCGACTTCCGGGATCGCTGCCGAACCACTGCCTGAATGAGTTCTTTTGAAACCCTCCGGGTCACCTCTTCCGGAGGGATTTCCAGCCAGGAGACTAGATTCAGGCGAACAGAATCGCGATACGGGGGAAGGAAATGGATTTTCCGGTTTTTGGACCGGGCACGATTCAAACAGGCTGACAATTGTCCCAGTGTCTTGATCGCAGAAATCCCTGCCCGGGCACCCATCTCCTCCAGCGTCGGCTTGGGTCCGGTCCAGACCGCTTCCTCCAGGGTTGGATTATCCCCAAACAAGATCGTTTCCCCCGAATCCACATCCAAGACTGCTGCCAGACCGGGGTGATCAATACCGATGTAGTACAGGAAGGTGCTGTCTTGACGGAAAGGGTAGGTATTGTGTTTATAATTCATGGCCGCTTCTGTATTCCCCGGCAGGAGTACGAGACCTCCCTCCAGGGCTGCCATGAGCCGGCGCCGGCGTTCCTGATAATCCTGAGCTGAAAACATATTGGGAAAGTTAATGTGAACCGGGTTGGAGGAACAGATTAAATCGAAGGATGCGATCCAAAATAGCGGGAATCACCCCTCCATATTCACCAGCGACAGGAGTCCCAGCTTCAGGGGGATGCAAATCACGATGGCATTGAAGCTTAATACACCCAGACCGGCAAGAAATAAGGTTTCAAAGGAGGCTTGTTTTTCCAGCAGCAGGAGGAACCAGATAAAAGCCGCCACCGTGGTTGCCAGGTAAGCCAGACTGAAAAGGATGGTAATGGTACCGCCGGTTCCGGAAGCGATCCGTATAGGATTCCGTTCATGGAACTGGGGGAACAGGGCTCCCAGCCCCAGCGAAATGCTCACCAGTCCAAAGGTCAGCAGGATTAAAAATGCAGTAGCCAGCAGGTTAATTTTAAGCCCCTGTCCCAGAAAGTGATTACTTACCAGAGCCACTGTTTCCGCCAGGACGAAGAACAGTCCCGTCGACAGCCAGAATTTTTCCATGAACAGGGATCTTAATTTCAGGGGCGCCGCCATCAGGATCCAGAGCCCCTTTCCTTCCAGGCTGATCAGTGGAAAGACGAAACGGGCAGTGAGGGCGGCAATGACAAAGCCGCTGAAACCAAAATTAAGGATGTAAATCAGAATCCGCCAGAAAGGGTCAAGCGCCTGCATTTGAATATTCACCCGGGCCAGATTGAGCAGGTAAATGGCGATGAAAAAGCCGAATAAAAGAAACTGAATCCACTGCTGGGGAGTCCGGACAAACTGGAGCACGTCCTTAAAAACCAGTCCCCGGACCGGCGGGCGCAGTCCGCTCAGGACTTTCTTCAGGAAACCGGGATTAACACTTCCGGTGTCCGGTTGACGCCGGTGAGAATTCAAAACCTGGACCGTGGTAAAATACATTCTTTTCCCGAGCCATAGCGTCAGCTCCCACCCCACTAGGGCTGTAGTTACCAGCAAACCCCCGAAGAACAAGCTCCAGAGTCCGGTTCTGTGCAATAATTCCGTGAACCAGTAACTAGGAATCAAAGGGAAAGGATCACGGGTCAGATTAAAGAGATAACGACTCATGGCTCTAAAACTGGCGGTTTCACCGGTCAGAATTACGGTCTGTTGGTTGGAACGAAAATAGAGCCAGAAGAAAAACCAGACTACTGCTCCCAGGGTCAGAAACAGGAATCGAAGACGAATCCATCGAGAGAGGTAAATCACCGTCAGAATAATCACCAGACCGGCCATGGTAGCCAGCAGCAGGTAGGGAACCAGTCCCAGAGGAAACAGCTCGATCCACCCCCAGCTGGAGAGACCTTTGGCCTGAAGATAGGCCCCGGTTAAGGGGATGCCCAGCACCAGAATTACCCAGGAGCTGTAGAGCAGATTCTCTAGCAGTTTGGTTTTGAAAATATCGCCGTAGTCAAGGGGGTGAGTGAGGAGAAAATTCACCTCTGGAGAGCGATACAGGGTAGAAAATGCGGTAATAATATTGGAGATAATCAATAAGTAGAAGATGATTGACCAACCCAGGTAAAATACCCGATCCAGCAGCAAGCGTCCCACTTCTCCCTGCTTAAGGAGGAATTGGGCGCCCCGGAGCGCCAACAGATGGCCTCCCAGAACCAGCCCGCTGATAATGAACAGGGGCATGAATATTTCAAGCCAGTTTTTCCGAAAATTAGCCGTCAGTCGATACCGGATCGACCGACCACGAATTCGAAAGAAAAGGAGGGCGAAGCTCACGGATGTTCCCTTTTACTTTTAGTAACAGGTGATATACTTCCCTCTCCAGTAAGGTGTAGAAACAAGTCCTCCAGATTCCCGTGCTGCTGAAGGGATTCCCGAAACGATTCAATAGAGCCCACCTTCAGAAGGGAACCCTGATCAATAATCCCCAGGGAAGTGGAGAGTTCTTCAGCCACATTCAGGTTGTGGGTGGAAAGGAATACGGTCACTCCCTCAGAAACGCGCTCCGTTAAAAGGTCCTTAATAGTCCGGGCAGTCCGGGGATCCAGACCCACCATGGGTTCATCAATAATCAGGATTTCCGGTTCATGAAACAGGGCAGCCGTAAAGACCAGCCGTTGTTTCATCCCCTGGGAATAACTTTCAGTCACTTCCTCCAGCCAGGGACCGATATTCAACTGTTCCTGGTACTGCCCGATCTGCTGTTCGATTCTGGTTGAATCCAGACCATAGAGATTTCCCACCACTTCCAGAAATTCCCGCCCGGTCAACTTATCGTAGAGGAAAGGAGCGTCAGGGACGTAACCTATCATTCGTTTCGTCTCCAGAGGATGGGTACGGGTATCAAAACCATTTATTTCAATATGGCCTTCATCTGGTAACATCAATCCCACCAACATTTTAATGGTTGTGGTTTTGCCAGCACCATTCGGTCCCAGGAAACTAAACAATTCCCCCCGCTGGACCGTCAATGTGAGCCGGTGAACCGCTTTCAAGGTTCCAAACGATTTGGTAACCTGGTGTAATTTGATCATGAGCCTTGTCCTTTAATACTTCTGGTCGATTACTTCAATGGTAATGTTGCCCAGAAGAGGTAGTAATTGGTAAAGGTTTGTAAAATCGGTTTCCAGCAAGGCGATATGGGTCGCATCGGCCACCTCCTGACCCAGGGTCGGGGCCACTGCCCACCAGAAATCATTTTTCGCCACCGCGGGCCAGGCATGGAATAGAA
>CAZNUM010000063.1:0-6637 GCA_964576315.1 uncultured bacterium | reverse complement strand
GGGCTATATGGGTTTCCCTGCCTCCCTGTGTGTCTCGGTCGACGATGAAGTAGTGCATGGCATTCCCAATGACCGGATTCTCAAAGCGGGGCAGATTGTTGGAATTGACTGTGGAGCGGAAAAACAGGGTTATTTCGGTGATGCTGCCCGAACCTATTCTGTGGGTGAAATTTCATTGAAAAAGAAACAGTTAATGGAAGTAACCCGGGAATCATTATTTAAAGGCATTAAAGCAGCACAGCCGGGGAATTACGTTTCCGATATTGGTCACGCCATTCAGTCCTATGTGGAAGCCCACGGCTTTTCCGTGGTCCGGGAATTGGTAGGGCATGGAATCGGCACCCAGTTGCATGAGGATCCCCAGGTCCCTAACTACGGGGTTCCCAAACAAGGCTACCGGCTGCGACCGGGCATGTGTATTGCAATCGAACCCATGATAAATATGGGTCGAAAAGAAGTAACCACCGATCGTGATGGGTGGACGGTCCGGACTGTGGACGGTCAATCTTCAGCCCATTTTGAGCATACCATTACCATTACAGAATCAGGTAACAGAATTTTAAGTGTGAGCTCCCAAAATGGCTAAAGAACAACCAATCACAATTGACGGAATCATTAAGGAAACGCTTCCCAACGCCATGTTCCGGGTTGAAATTGAAATTGGTGGCAAGAGCCACGAAGTCCTGGCGCATGTGAGCGGCAAAATGCGGATGCATTTCATTAAAATCCTACCTGGGGATACGGTGACACTGGAAATATCTCCGTATGATTTATCCCGGGGCAGAATTGTATATCGAAATAAGTAGGGTCTCATGAAAGTTCGATCATCAGTAAAAAAGATTTGTGCCAAGTGTAAGATCATCCGTCGTAAAGGGGTGGTATTGGTAATCTGTGAGAATCCAAAACATAAACAGAGACAAGGATAGGAGCGACTTGTGGCACGGATAGCCGGAGTAGACATCCCGCGGGACAAAAAAGTACCTTATTCCCTGCGCTACATTCATGGAATTGGTTTAACGACTGCCAAGGCCATTTGTGAGCATGCAAAAATTGATCAGGAAATGCGGGTGAAAGATTTATCAGAAGATCAGGTCGTTGCCATTCGTGACGCTATTGCGAAGCTGGGTTTTAAGGTGGAAGGGGAGCACCGCACGGAAGTATCCATGAATATCAAACGGAAAAAAGATATTGGTTGCTACCAGGGATTACGGCATCGTCGTGGTTTGCCGGTGAACGGTCAGCGGACCAAAACCAATGCCCGGACCCGAAAAGGAAAGCGTCGGACGATTGGATTAGGAAGTAAGAAAGGGTAATTACGTTGGCAAAACCATCATCGAAAGAACGAAGAAAAAAGAAAAAAAAGGGTTCTGTTGAACCGGCCGGGATTGCTCACATCAAGGCAACGTTTAACAATACCCACATTACTCTAACGGATAAATTGGGGAACGTGATTACCTGGGCTACGGCTGGCACCAGTGGATTCAAAGGATCTCGGAAGAGTACAGCCTTTGCCGCTACGCAGGCTGCTGAGAAGGCGGCTAAGGAAGCGATTGCCCTAGGACTCCAGACGGTGGAAGTTCAGGTTAAGGGACCCGGTTCCGGTCGTGAATCGGCCATCCGGGCTTTGGCGGTTGCAGGGCTGGAAATTACTTCCATTCGGGATGTGACGCCGTTACCCCATAACGGCTGTCGTCCACCGAAACGCAGACGAGTATAGAAAGGTTATTTAACGTGGCAAAATTGTCAATACCTAAAGGGAAACTGGTCCGGAAATATGGCGAAAATATTTTCGGGAACCCCAAGTATGACCGTTTATTGAATAAAAAACCCTATAGCCCGGGGCAGCATGGTCCAACGCGGCGGCGGCGAATCTCTAACTACGGGATTCAGCTGCGGGAAAAGCAAAAGATTAAATTTATGTATGGCCTTCTGGAACGGCAGTTCCGGAATTATTTCGCCAAAGCAGAACTGATGAAAGGCGAAACTGGAACCAACCTGCTCCAGTTACTGGAAAGCCGTTTGGACAATGTAGTTTTTCGGTTGGGATTTGCCTCAACTCGCTCCCAGGCACGTCAGCTGGTGAGTCACGCCCATTTTCTGGTAAACGACCGTAAATGTAATTATCCCTCCAGATTGTTGAAACCCGGCGATACGGTTCAAGTCCGTGAAAAAAGCCGTAAGCTGGATATTATTCTGGATGCCATGAAACGGATTAAAGGGGATATTGATTTACCCTGGCTGGAACTCGATAAAGCAAAAATGAAGGGGACTTTTCTAGCCGTCCCGGAACGCGATGAGATGAATTTGACCGTCAACGAACAGTTAGTGGTCGAATTATATTCAAAATAAGATTAAGGAAATAGAACTCCATGGGAATAGAATTAGATTTAAATGTTGCGATAGATAAGAAGACCCTTACTGAAACCTACGGTAAATTCAGTATCCAACCCTTGGAACGGGGTTATGGGGTCACGGTTGGAAATTCCATGCGGCGCGTCCTGTTGACCAGTTTACCGGGTGCCGCTATCACCAATATTAAGATTGAAGGCGTTCTGCACGAATTCTCCACCATCCTGGGTGTAAAGGATGATGTGGCTGATATTGTACAGAATTTGAAAGGCGTCCGGTTCAAACTTTCCAATTCGGAAGTGGACAACGTTAAACTGGACCTGTCTGGAAAGAAGGTCTTTACGGCAGCCGATATTCAGGCCGCCACCAGTCAGTTTGAAGTGCTAAACCCGGATCATTATATTACCGAATTGAATGAAAAAGGTAAGCTGAAAATGGAAATCCGGATCGGAGTAGGGAAAGGCTTTGTTCCAGCAGAGAAGAATGAACTGCCGAATGCCCCCATCGGCACCCTGGCTATTGACAGTATCTTCAATCCAGTGAAAAATGTCACCTTCAATGTTCAACCCGTCCCGGGAGCCAAGGAACCGATTGAAATCCTGAATCTGGAAGTCGTCACCGATGGTTCCGTGTCTCCGGAGGATGCTGTGAGTTACTCAGCTTCGGTCATGATTGAGCACCTGAAGGCACTGGAGGCCATCGCCAAACCGGACGTGCTGGAAGTGACGGAAGTTATCAGTGAAGAAGTTCTCCAGATCCGGAATCTCTTGAACCTGACCATTGATGAAATGGAACTTTCAGTCCGCAGCCATAACTGTCTCCAGGCCGCCGGTATCCGCTATATTTATGAACTGGTGAGTAAGGAAGAAAGTGAAATGCTGAAGTACAAGAACTTCGGTCGGAAATCGCTCACGGAATTGGTGGAAAAGCTGGATGAAATGGGACTAAGCTTCGGCATGGATGTGGATAAATATTTAAAAGCGGAAGTGTGATACGACTATGATGCACGGGAAAAAAGGGCGGAAATTGGGAGTCAATCCGGCTCATCGCCGGGCCATGCTGCGGAATCTGGCCATGAACCTGATTCAGCATCAGCGGATTAAGACAACCGATTCCAGGGCCAAGGAATTGAGAACGTTTATTGAACCTCTGGTCACCAAAGCTAAAAAGGGGGATCTTCATTCCATTCGTCAAGTCCTCAAAAAAATCCCCGATAAAGAGACGGTAAATACACTGGTTCATGATATAGCACCCCGGTTTGCCGACCGCCCTGGAGGCTATACGCGGATCGTGAAACTGGGTTTTCGGGATAATGATCGGGCCTCCGTTTCACTGATCGAATTCGTTGATTTTGAGGTTTCAATTAAGAAATCGGAGACCAGGGCAGAGGATTCGAAGGGGAAAAAGAAAGGTCGTAAGACCAAGACCGAAGCAGTCCCGGAAGAAACCGAATAATCCGTATCGCTATTTTGCTGTTTTCCCGCGAATATATATTAAGGGCAACGGTAACCGTTGCCCTTATTTTTTCTTTTCATCAAGCGGGAGCGGTGGCTCCCAAAGGGAAGGGGTTTGAACAACGTTATTTATGGGTAGTTCGGAATACCCTGATTTCACCCGAAACCATTGACCAACTCCTGGAATTTGCCACCGTAAACCGTTTTAACCATCTCCTGGTTCAGGTTCGTGGAAGGGGTGATGCTTTTTACAACTCCGACCTCGTCCCTAAAAGTAACCTGATTAAGGATCAATCCTTTGATCCGCTGGGCTATTTACTGCCCCGGGCTCATGAAAGGGGCATCCATGTCCATGCGTGGGTCAACGTGTATTTATTGTGGTCTTCTCGAGTAAAACCTCTCCAGAAAGATCATCTCGTGTACACCCATCCCGATTGGATTGACCAATCAAGTATGAAACCTCTGAATCTGAAATCAGAATTGCGGAAGCTGAATGGGGGTAAAAACGGGAATGAAGGATTGTATCTGGCACCCCATCATCCGGCAGTAAATCTTTATCTGCTCACTGTTTTTCGGGAATTGGTGGCCAAATACCCTATCGACGGATTACATTTGGATTATGTCCGTTACCACGATTCCGATTTCGGGAAAAATCCAGGTGCCATTGCTCATTATAAACGCAATCAGGGTGAAGAATCGCTCGGATTTATGAATGGTTCGGATGGAAAGGGTCAGGATTACGTCTCCACGATGGGTCGGTGGAGTGACTATCGTCGAAAAGCAATCACAGATCTGGTACGGGATACGAAGAACTTGTTATTGGAAATCCGTCCGAACTGTATCCTATCAGCAGCAGTAAAGCCGAATCTGTACCGGGCCCGGGAACGGTATTTCCAGGAATGGGATGTCTGGTTGGCTGCAGGGTATCTGGATCGGGCAATTGTGATGAATTATACCCCGGCCCTCAGAGAATTTGCCTCCAATATTGATGTTATCTACGATAATCTCCCATCCAAATACCGGCGCAAGATTATCATGGGCATCGCTGCCTATAACCAGGGTTCAAAAGATGCAGCGGACAAACTTAAATACACAATGGTTACCCGCTTCCACGGTGTTTCCATATTTTCCTATAATTCCCTGATTAAAGACCCTCGGTACATCCGTACCCTGAAACCGGTCCTGATGCCTTGACCGGCATCAATTAGTACGGTCATTTAGCTACCTCCCGAAAAGTGATTTCTCTCTGGTGTATTCCGTGAGAGTAACGCTGTGACCGGTATCAACTGGCCCTGCGCCAAGACTCCTTGGGAATCCCCTGAAGTCCGGTTAATTTTCATCCACGAATAAGGGGAATCGTCATGAAAAAGCATTCGATCAGCGCACCTACCGGAACCACTCTTCACTGTAAAAACTGGCAGATTGAAGCACCGTACCGGATGATCCAGAATAACCTTAACCCGACCGTAGCCGAGAATCCGGAGGAATTGATTGTTTACGGCGGTAAGGGAAAAGCGGCGAGGAGCTGGAAGTGCTTCGAAGCCATTCTGGCGACCTTGAAGCGTCTGAAAGCGGATGAAACCCTGTTGGTTCAGTCCGGTAAACCAGTGGGAATCGTCCGGACCTACCCCTGGTCTCCGCGGGTTCTAATTGCCAATTCCAACCTGGTGCCAAATTGGGCTACCTGGGAGCATTTCAACGAATTGGATCGAAAGGGGCTTATGATGTACGGGCAAATGACGGCCGGTTCGTGGATTTATATTGGTACCCAGGGTATTTTACAGGGAACATACGAAACCTTTGCTGCTGCGGCTCAAATGCATTTTCACGGTGATCTTTCAGGAAAGTTTGTCCTGACAGCCGGGCTCGGCGGAATGGGGGGTGCCCAACCCTTGGCGGTTACCATGAACAATGGCGTTGTCCTGGTAGCGGAGGTAGATCCGGCACGAATCCAGAAACGGCTGGAAACGCAATATCTGGATGTGGCGACCGAATCCCTAGATGACGCTCTGACCCTGGTCCGGGATGCAGTGAACAAGCGTATTCCCAAGTCGGTCGGTTTGCTGGGGAACGCGGCAGATGTGGTCCACCAGCTGGCGGATCTGGACCTGATTCCGGACATGGTCACGGATCAGACCTCCGCCCATGATGAACTGGACGGGTACGTTCCTAACGGCATGTCATTTCAGGAAGCCCTGGACCTGAGAAAAAAGGATCCGGACCGCTATATAAAAGAGAGTTACCGCACCATGGCAGAACATGTACGTGGTATATTACGGTTAAAAGAAGTGGGATCAATTGCTTTCGACTACGGTAATAATCTGAGGGGTCAGGCTCAAAAAGCGGGGGTTAAGGGTGCATTCGATTACCCCGGTTTTGTCCCGGCCTATATTCGACCTTTATTTTGCGATGGGAAAGGCCCTTTCCGTTGGGTTGCGCTTTCCGGGGATCCGGAGGATATTTATAAAACCGATGAAAAGGTACTGGAACTTTTCCCTGAGGATGCTACCCTCGCTCGTTGGATTAAATTGGCCCGGGAGCGGGTCCAATTCCAGGGGCTTCCAGCCCGGATCTGCTGGCTGGATTATCGTCAGCGCCCCCGGTTTGGCTTAGCCTTGAATGAAATGGTGGCCCAGGGTGAATTATCAGCCCCTATTGTCATCGGGCGTGATCACCTGGATACAGGATCGGTGGCTTCTCCATTCCGGGAAACGGAGGGTATGAAGGATGGATCGGATGCCGTGGCAGATTGGCCGTTATTGAACGCTCTCACCAACACCGCCAGTGGGGCAACCTGGGTTTCCATTCATCACGGAGGGGGTGTGGGGATGGGT
>CAZNUM010000062.1:0-6916 GCA_964576315.1 uncultured bacterium | reverse complement strand
GGCGAAAAAAAAACTCCCCACCCCACCCAAAAAAGTAGCCCCTTCATCCTGACAAAGGCCCAACTCTACGATACGGCCAACCCCGATGATTATCCCCGGTTCAGCAAATAAAAAACTCCTCTTACCAAGGGGCTTTAAAAAGCAAAAAAACAAATTGAATCGGAACCTGGACTAAAAAACAAGATCCGCCGTAAATATAAAATTAAAAATACATTAGGTTATTCACTTAATGCATTCCTCGACTATGATCATCCCCTGGATATCTTTTCCCATCTACTGGTAGGGGCGGAAGGAACCTTAGCCTTCCTTTCTTCTGTGATCTTGAAGACGCTCCCTGACCCGGAGTTTAAATCCACCGGTCTGGCATTTTTTACAAATCCGAAACTGGCTACGGAAATTATACCATTTTTAATTAAAAACGATGCGGCAGCGGTGGAACTTATGGATTCTGCTTCTTTGAAAACGGCGAAGTACGTTCCGAAAGCCCCTTATCGGTACGATCGGCTGGAGGAGGACACCACGGCACTTCTGATTGAACTTCAACAGGAAGATCCGGATGAATTATCCCGTGCTGAAAAGGAAATCCTGAATTTCCTGATCCATCACGGAGGTCAAATGGTGGCGGGAATGACCAGCGATCCGCAATTAAGGACCCTCTTGTGGAACATTCGCAAGGGGCTGTATCCTACGGTGGGTGCCCTCCGTAAAAGTGGTACCAGCGTTCTTACCGAGGATATTTGTTATCAGTATACCGACCTTCCGGAAGTGGTGCAGGAATTGAAATCCATTTTCAGGAAATGGTCCTATCATGACAGCGTCATTTTTGGCCATGCCAAAGATGGGAACCTACATTTTGTGGCCTCCATTGATTTGAATCAGCCGGAAGGAATCCACGCTTTTGATGGTCTCATGAATGATCTGGTTCCCATGACGGTGGACCGGTTTAGTGGTTCCCTGAAAGCGGAACACGGGACGGGTCGGAATATGGCGCCCTTTGTTGAAACGGAGTGGGGTGGTGCCCTTTATGAGCTTATGTGGGAGATTAAATCACTGGCGGACCCCGAACACATATTGAATCCCGGTGTTTTGTTGAATCGGGATGAGAAGATTCATTTGAAACATTTGAAACCGATTCCCAAAGTCCATAACTCCATTGATTTATGTGTAGAGTGCGGTTTCTGTGAACGGGTATGTCCTTCGCGGGAATTGACCCTGACGCCCCGTCAGCGCATTGTCATCGCCCGTGAAATGGAATTGCAGCAGATTTCTGACGCCGGAATGGCAAAAGATTTTGTTTACTCCGGTCTGGATACCTGTGCCGTGGACGGAATGTGCGCCACCGCCTGCCCGGTGCATATTAATACCGGTTCTTACGTAAAGCAGGCCCGGGCCGGTCGCCATGCTCCCTGGGCTGAGAAGTTAAGTTTGTGGACCAGTAATCATTTCATCCTGATGCAATCGGGAATCAGGGGACTATTGAGCGTTGCCCATGGGGTCAGCCGAATCACTGGTCCGGCGGTGGTTGAAAACCTGAGCGCCGCAGGTACGGCACTCCTTTCAGGAGGAATCCCCCGCTGGACGCGGTATGTCCCAAAAGCAGCCCCTGAAATAAAAGGGAAAGTGGACGGAACGGTGAAGGAATGGGTTTATTTCCCCTCCTGCATTACCCGCGTTTTCAGCGTTGACCATCAAAATAATTCTCTGGCGAATCTTATTTTTGAAATTGGTCAAATCTGTCATTTTCAAATCAGAACTCCAGATGGATATAAATCCACTTGTTGTGGGACGCCCTACAGTTCTAAGGGCTATATGCGGGCGGATCAGAATATTCTGACCCGGACAATTGAAGTACTATTTAGGTCCAGCCGGGAAGGAAAAAATCCTGTCTTAATTGACACATCCCCCTGTTCTCAAAAACTGCTTCAGGCGGGCAGTCAGTTACAGGGAGAAATGCGATTAAAATGGGAAGCACTGACCTTTGTGGACATTATTCCATTTCTGCAGGAATGCGTCTCCCGGGTTTCTCCCCGGAAAAAGCTGAAAGGTGAAATTGCTTTGCACCCCACCTGTTCCACGGTGAAAATGGACCATGATTCAATCATGGTGGAGATCGGTCGCCAATGCGCTGAAAAAGTGGCAATACCCGCCTCCTGGAATTGCTGTGCTTTTGCCGGAGATCGGGGGCTCCTGTTTCCTGAACTGACCCACAGTGCAACGCGGCGGGAGGCGGAGGAAGTGAAATTATCGGAAAGGGTGATAGCAGGGTATTCATCCAGTCGTACCTGTGAAATTGGACTGACGCAAGCCACCGGAGTGGCTTATACATCGATTACTGCTCTGGTGCGGGATTATTTACACCAGGATCCACTGTGAACTAACGCACTTGATCTATAGTCAATATTCTGTAAATTCGCAGACAGAAAAATTTTAATACAACCAATTTCAGGACAAGCCATGAATCCGATTAAATCGATCAAATTTATTCTATTAGCACTAACCATTTTTATCAGTACTGTAGCCGGGGAATCTATCGCTCGGGTCATGAAAGCCAAGGGTGAAGTGTTATTGAAACCATTAGGAAAGACTACCTACGATGTGCAGGTGAAACCGGGACAGGCCATTTCCAATGGTGATGCTATTCGGGTAGGTGCCAGCGGTTTTGCGGTGGTCATTTTTCTCGACGATCGTTCCATTGTAAAAATTCGTGAAAATACGGATTTTCAGTTTGTGGAAACTGAAAATACCCGCAGCCTGACCATGGAACGGGGAACGATCCTGAATAATGTAAAGAAACAGGGACGTACCAAGACGTTCCGAGTGGAAACTCCTGTCTCCGTTGCATCTGTAAAAGGAACGGAATTTGCCGCCATTGTCGATCCTTCAGGTGTTGACAAGTTCGTGGGCAAAACCGGAACATTTGATGTGTTCAATGCCATCAGCGGTCAAACCGTTTCCGTGGGTCCGGGGCAGAAGGCCATTTCCAACGCTTTAGGGAACCTGATGCAGGCACCGGCTGCACCGGGGGATTATCCTCCGGATCCGGAGGTAGAAGCAGGCGAACAGCCGACGGAAGAAGAGCAGCCGGAAGAGGAAGAGGAACAACCGGCTGAAGAAGAGAAGGAAGTCGAAGAACAGCCCGAGGAGACTCAACCGGAAAAAATGGAAGAGGTGAAACCGGAAGAAATCATTGAAGAAGTGCCAGAAGCCCAGCCGGAAGAGGCGCCGAAAACGAAGCCAGAGCCAAAAGCCAAGAAACCATTTAACATGGGTCTCGGCATCGGTTCTGCCACCATTGATGGACAGATTTACAACCAGCTGGCCTTGCGACCAGAACTGAAGTTTGGAAAACTGGGGATCGGGCTGGATCTGGTGCTTTACATTGATAATCAGGGCAACATTCGTGAAGAAGAATGGAACGAACCATCGGACATCGTCGATAAATTCCTCTACATTCGGTGGGGTGAAAAATCAGATCCTTTCTGGTTCCAGTGGGGTTCATTACCCAGCGTTACCCTCGGGTACGGCGGTTTGCTGGCAGGTTATTCCAATATGATGGAATTCCCCTCGGTTCGTCGGGTTGGCATTAACGCCGGGCTGAATTTCGGAAAATATGGCACGGAACTATTCCTGGCAAATATTAAGGATTTCAAGCGGGGGGGAACCCTCGTGGGGCTGCGTGGGACGTATAAACTCTCCAAACGATTCCCCCTGACCATCGGGACCAACGTCGTTCTGGATGTGAATCAGTTCTCGGGACTCAAGGACACGGATGATGATACGTATCCCGATATCTTTGACGATTTCCCCAATAATAAACATCTCTGGAATGATACGGACGGGGACGGTATCCCGGATTATAACGGAGGCGATAAAGAACCGGCGACCGGTTGGGATATTGACGGGGACGGAGATAACAAGCTATCGGATAAATTTGGTGGTACGGATAGTGAGAACCTGAAAGGAATTCCTTTCTCTCTAAAGGATAATAAAGCCTCTGCCCGTGGATTTGCTTTTGATTTGGGTTACCCCATTCTGAGAAAGAAAGCCCTTTCCCTGGATGTGTACATGGAATACAATAAACTAATTTTCCCTGTCGTATCGGGAAACAACATCTACTCCAGAGATAAAATGGAAGGCACTGGTATTACGATTCCCGGTATTCGCGCCAGCCTGTTCAAATTCCTGAATGTGAGTTTCGAGTACCGGATTAAACAGGGCTATTTCGTGCCTCAGTTCTTCGATCAAAGCTATGATCTGAACCGGGTTGTGGCTGACTATGTGGACGGGGTTGCCCGGGTGCAAACCAAGGACCAGATGATATTCCAGGATCCCAATTCCAACATTGATACGAAAGGTATGTTTGGCTCCGCTGCTGCCAATCTCTTTAATCTGGCCAGCTTTACCGCTTCCTACACTAATATGAAGGCCAGTAACGGTATTGAGTTCAACAGCTTTAATGCTACTGTGGCAATCAATGCTGAAAAAATTCCAAAACTCAGTGTGGCAGAAGCCTACTACCTGCGGAATAATGACAAAAATCCCTTTGATTTTGGGAATCCATCGGTCAATACGATCCTCGGCTACCGTCTGGGATATGAAGTCAGTGCCGGCGTGAGTTTAATCTGGGATTTCCGTCAGTTCTACCGCGATGTAGGTACGGGGTTGAAACCGGTGAAACAAACCACCATCGAAACAGCTTTTAATTTCTGAGGGAAGGATGGCGGCTTTCGAAATGGGAAATCAATGGAAAAACGCAACCTCATTCAGGGAATTGTAACCATGATGAAAATTTCAATTGAATACTGCAACGTTTGAAATTACCTACCCCGGGCAGCCAGTATGGCTACCGAATTATTGCAGAAGTACGGAAACGGTATTCAGGAACTGACCCTGATTCCTTCCGGAGGCGGTGTGTACGAAGTGACGAAGAATGGTAACTTAATCTTTTCGAAAAAATCCACCGGCCGGTTTCCGGAGTTGAATGAGATTATTGAATTGCTGGAAGCGGCTGAGTAAAACCGGCATTATTTTCCTCTGTTTGAGTCTTTATGCTCAAAAAGGGGAAATCATTCCATTGTCACCCGCCATCGGATACACTCTGGATGCAGCGGAAAATGTCCACTATCAGGTCTTTACCGATATTCCCGGTTTTGAAAGTGCCCAGTTTTTTGAAATAAATCCCAATCGGATCGAAGCGCGCATTGTTTTTGTAGAATTCTCCCGACGGAAACTGAACCGGCGATCCTTTTCATTGCGAAAATGGTCGGATCTTCAGTTACGGGTCATGGCTGTTCCGGCCCTCTCACAAGCAGAACGGGAAAAAATCGGTAAAAACCTTACCTATTTAAGGACAAATGAAATTCTGTCTTCGATCCCCATCGGTCAATATGTGAATATTAAACACCGGTCCGGGAAACGGATTAAAGGAACCCTGTTGTCTTACAAAGATCGGGTTCTAACCATCCAGACCCCGGTTTCCATAGAAAAAGTGAATATCTGGAATATGGAACGAATTACCTACCGGGGAAAAATATTGAAACGCCCTGACTGGAAACTGGGCACCTACGCCTTGGCGGGTGTTATCGGACTGGCGATGATGGAAGTCTGGAATCGTCAGACCTCACCTCGGACTGAAATGGTATGGCATAATCGCTTTATGGGTTCGATTTTCGGGATGCTGGCCGGCGGGGAAGTATATGATACGGTCATGATATTGACTTCACCAAGAAGTCAGTATGGCTTAACACAGGCGGAAATGGAAAAATTAAAGAAATAATTCAGGAGCAATTATGGCAGAGAACAGTGAACAAGGGCTAGAACAGACAAAACAATACCTCCAGGAAAAAATGAGTGGATTACTGGAAAAGATTGGTGATGGTTATGGGGAACCGCTTCTTGAAGAACTGATCCAGCGGCTGGAGAAAACCATCGCTGAGTTCCACCAGGAAGTGGAGGATCTTCTTGACGAATTGAAAACAAATTCCAGAAAACGCCGAGAGAAAATGAAACAATTGCTAAATTCGGGTGTTGAAAGCACTCCGTCAAAGACAGACGCAGAGGTGCCACCGGAGGTAAGTGATTTTGAACGTCGTTTGGAATCCAAAATGAGCCAAACCTCGGAACCAGAGCCGAAACAAAAAGAACAATCAGAATCAGAAAAAAAGGAAATCACCAAAAAGAGAAGTTTGTTTGGTCGTAAGAAGAAAAAGTGAAATTCAACAAGCGGGGAAAGCCTGGAAGACTCCCAATTTTTATCGTTCTACTCTTTATTCAAACTGGAGGATTCAGTCAGGCAACAGAGAAATATACTGAATTCAAGTCGCTGACCAAGCGGGTATATCATTTTACCAAAGTCGAATTCATTACACCGGAGGGGGAGTTTAACGATGCGATTTGTACTCTGGTTATTCCCGATTTGAAAGAAGATAGTCCCCCTTACGTTGCACTTTATTACAAGCGGGATCAATCGGAATGGTTTACGGAGTCCCTTTACCGGAAACGGGTGCGCTACAGCTTCAAGGATGGGGTGATTAAGCTGGATCGTTCCAATTTCTGGGACTGGTATGAAGTGAATGAAATTAAGGTAGTGATTATTTATTAAATGTTTATCCTGTTTCCGGTGCTTGCTTCCGGTGATGGAACGCGGGTAAATTTTACGACTGTAAAGGGTGGAACTGCATTCACCCTGGCGGATTTTGGAATCCCTTGATATTGATTCCCGAGGCTTTCAAATGACTGAAGAGGGGCCGTAGCTCAGCTGGGAGAGCGTCGCGTTCGCAATGCGAAGGTCGGGAGTTCGATCCTCCTCGGCTCCACTTAAATTGGTTTCCGAATAACCTTAAGAGGAAAGATTATTGAAAATGAGGTCGTGCTAGATGGGGAGGTAGCGGTGCCCTGTAACCTGCAACCCGCTATA
>CAZNUM010000061.1:0-7845 GCA_964576315.1 uncultured bacterium | reverse complement strand
CACCACGGCAGGATTGACACTACACCTTAAATCTCAAAAAAAGTGTCCAGTCCATAGGGTCCACCTCAAAACTAATGACGATTCATCTATCCAAAAAATAAAACCTTATACCAGACAACAGCTTGATAGTTTTGAAGAATACTTTACTAGATTTAATATATTGAAATTTAAAAAGGCTATTGAATTGGCACTACATAAATAAGTGCGTGTTGCATTCAAAATAGTAATATGGTCAGATTAGATTTTCTGTTCGATATTAAAAAAGATTATAGAAAACCAACAATTGAAGGTGTTACAATAAAAAACAGGAGAAATAATATTGGTTATATTGAATGGTACACAGTTCTAATCGAGTCTATTTATCAATATGAAGAGATAAAAGATTTACTTTATTCATTCTTAGTTGCATCGGAAAAAATGAGATTAAACGCGCCAAATAAGATTTTAACGGAGAGTAGGATTAAAAATGATTATAATGACAATTATAAAAAATATTTAGATGAAAACTATACATACGATGTTAAACTCGAAAATTAATGGCTACAGAATACAGCCGGTTAATTTTTCATTTAATAATAAGTATTATTTTAAAATACTCTCATTGGTCTGCTACGCCAATTGACCTGTAACAGTAGATGAAGCTCGTATGTAATAAAATGGGCGTCCGTGACGGACGCCCATTTTTACTTTGGAATTAGACTTTAAAGTAAATGGGCATTCCGCTTTACAAAAGCGATTTCCTGACCGATTACTTTCAAAACACCCGCCGCCGGAACCGCAAACAACATTCCCAGTGGACCTAACACCGTTCCTCCAATCAGTAAGGCAATGATGACCAGCATGGGGTGAAGCCCCACACTTTTTCCTACCAGCGTCGGTGTAATCAGATTGCCCTCAATCTGCTGGACGATGATGAACATAAGAATGATATCTACGATGAAGAAGGGTGATGGGATGACCCCAAACAACTGGTGAGCCAGGGCAGCGTCATTACCCATATTATTCATAAAAGCCACCAAAATAGCCGGGATCATGCCCACAAAAGGACCGATTAGTGGAATCAGATTAGCCAGTCCGGCGATTGTGCCAATAAAGAAGGTTAACGTAAGGTTGGCGCCAAAGAAATTCAGCAGTTGTAAACCAATAATTGACATGACAGCTACACTGGCGGCGGAAAGGAATTGTCCCCGCAAATAGCTGGAAACGGATTTCTCGATGTTGTAAATCAGCCGCAGACCAACTTCGAAATATTTATTGGGAATCATATCCACCAGCGATTTCTTGAAACTGTGGTACTCTGCCAGCAGGATAATGGTAAAAATGAATACCATGGCGGCGATGAAGAAAAAATTTCCGACGGCTCCCGCCAGGGACGCCAGATTCTGGACGACTGAATTAATAAATTTACTCAGATGACTGGCCAGATCACCGCTTTTAGGTTGAAAATTTTTTACAAAATCAGGTAAGGACCCGGTGATACGGTCCCCCAGGGTCTTAAACTCCCGCGTCAACGTATTCTGATCAATCCGGTTGGAGAAATCCACTGCTTGGTGAGAGAGCTGAGAAACAAAACTACCCACAAACAACCCCAATCCACCCAACAATACCAACATGACGATCATAACACTGAGCCCGCGGCTGTGGATGCGCCGCTCCAGCCAGTCCACGCCGGAGATGAGCAGGGTAGTGAATAAGAACGCGAAAACCAGCATAAGGACGACGTTGGAGATATAAGGCCAGATGATGTACAGGAAGCTCACGGCGATCATCCCCACGATGATCCGGTAGATGAGCTGGAAATAGTTGCGTTGCGGGTCCACTAGCCTTTTTTCTCGGATTGGGCCTCGGCCAGGAGTTCGTTAGTATGCCGGAGGCGGGCGCTGATAACCCGGGCCAGGTTCATGAGAATTTTATTCCCCAATTCCGGTTTTCGTTCCAGGAGGGAAAAGAGGTCGGGTCGGAAAAACCCCAGGAGAGTAGAGTGGTCTTTAGCAATGGCAGAAGCGGAGCGGGCTTCCGCATCCAGCAGGGCCAGTTCGCCGAAAAAATCGCCGGCACCCAGTTCAGCCAGAATCTGCTTTTTCCCGGTGCGGGTACCGATGGCAATCTCCACCTGCCCCGACATGATGACATACATCCCTTCTCCTGGCGCCTGACGCTTGAAAATGTATTCTTCCGGTTTATAATTCCGCTCATGGACCATCTTTTCGATTTCCTTGAACTCATTGTCGGTCAGGTCGGAAAATATGGGAACCTGTTTCAAGGTGAGAACGGTTTGACTTTCCTGGGTATTCCAGCCCCGTAGAATATTGGGCCACAGCGCATTCTTCAATTTTGACTCCATAATATAATACCGGATAATAGAAAGAGTCTTTTCCCGTGTCAAGCACCGTGATCAATAGGGGCGAATTAGTTTTCAGACTCGCCCATGATCAGTACCACGGTCCCTAAACCGACTATTTTGGAATAATGACAATAGAAATTGCCCGGTCTTTCCCTGGGGCGGTATTTTCCCCGGCCATGGTACGTCGATCTTCACTGATTTTATTTCTTTTTTTTACGACCCTTCTGACGGGGCAGAGGTCCACTTCTGATTTTGATCAGGAACTGCAGGCTCAGAGTAAGGCGGTTCAGGCGTTGCGTGATGAAATCAACGCCACCCAAAAGCGACTTCAGTCCCAGGCTCGAAAAGAAAAATCGGCTGCCCGTCGCGTCAGTAGTCTGGCGGAACAGATTTCCCTGATGGAACGTCTGCTGGAAGAAATGAACAAAGAAGAAAGATTACTCCTGGCGGATATTGCCCGGACGAAAAAGCGGATTTCAGAGAGTGAACGAAGCCTGGATACCCTCCGGGCGCGCTACGGTCGCCGGGTGATCCGAATGTACAAACGGGGTACCCTGTCGGATCTGGAGAAGATTTTCAGTTCCACCTCCTGGCGTCAGGCCGTGTACCGGGCTAAATATTTGCAGATAATTTCTGGAATTGATACGAAAACAGCCCATACGATTGAAAGTCTGTTGGCGGAAATTGGTCAGCAGAAACTGAGCCTGGAAGCAACCCTGCGGAAAAAGCGGCGTCTCAAGCGCGAACGGGAAGCGACCTTGGCAGAATTGCGCCGCTCCAAGCGGAAAAAACAGCATGAACTGGCCAAGATTCGCCAGAGTAAAAAAGAACTCACCATTTACCTCAGCGAAAAGCAGGCTGGAGTGAAACAACTGGAAGCGATTATTAAAAAGATCCAGGAGGAAAAAGCCCGGGCCGAGCGGGCGGAACGCATCCGTCGCCAGCAGATGGCCCTGAACACCAAAGAATTCTCCAAGTTGAAAGGGCAACTGGCCTGGCCGGCTCAAGGGAGAGTGATTACCAAGTTCGGTCGCCAGTGGAATCCCAAGTTAAAAACCACCACTGAAAACCCGGGGATAGATATCAAAGGGAAACCCGGTTCTCCCATTTATGCCGTTTTGGGAGGGGTGGTTACCACCATCACTTTCATCCGAGGGTATGGTACGACCATCATCGTTGATCATGGCGGCGGTTTTTACACCGTTTACAGTCATGTAACCAAGGTAGCCGCCAGTGTGGATAGTGAGGTTCAGGCTGGAGATGTGATTGCCTACATGGGAGATTCCGGTTCCATCAATGGGGCCCAGCTCCACTTTGAAATTTGGGGTCGCGGTCAGAAGCTGGACCCCCAGAAGTGGCTTTCCCAGCGATGAAATTCAGGGACGTTCAACCGAAAGTATGGGACCGCCTGGTACGTACCTGGCAGCGCAATCGGGTGGGAAGCGCCTATTTATTTGCCGGTCCCCAGGGCTGTGGGAAAGAATGGGCGGCCCTGGAATTCGCCCGACTGTTAAATTGTGAAGCCCCCGATACTGAACCATGCGGCACCTGCCCGGCTTGTATCCCTTTTCAATCATTGCAGCACCCGAATCTGAAACTGGTGTACCCCCTGCCAACAGACAGCCGTAACCGGGAACAGAACGGGAATCCTCTCTCTGCAATCTCCGATTCGGATTTGAAGCGGCTCACAGATTTGATTGCGGCAAAGGGACGGGACCCGTTTGTTAAGCTTCAACTTCCGAAAGCTAAACGGATTCGGATTGATTCCATCCGGGAGTTGCGGAAAACCATTTACCTAAAACAGTCCGGAAAAGGGCGGAAAATGGTTCTCCTGTTGGATGCGCACCTGCTCTCAGAAGGGCAGGGGGAGTCGGCTAATGCCTTGCTGAAGATTCTGGAGGAACCACCTGAAAGCACCACCTTAATCTTAGTTACGGATTACAAAACTGCTCTCCTGCCTACCATAATCAGCCGTTGTCAGCCGATTTATTTTCCTCCATTGACCGACTCGGTCATGGCTGCCCTCTGCCGGGAACGAGGGATTTCAGATGATCAAATTACTTTCGTTACCTCCATTGCCCGGGGGAACCTGCACCGCGCCCTGGCCCTGGCGGAACTCTCCAGTCAGGACCTGCTCGATCAGGCGGAAAGTATAGTCAGACAGATTAGTAATGGAAAAGCGGAAGACTGGAATTCTTTAATCCAGACCTTATCGCTTCTGGCGACCCAGAAACCGGTAGAATTCCAATTAAGGGTTTACCTCCTGCAATTCTGGTTTCACAATGCCCATTTACTGCGTGTAGCCCCCAGCCAAGTAGTCCTCCCTGAAATTCATGAACGACTAAAGCGGTTTAACGCCATTTTCCCCCAGGCCAATTACAGCGGGATTAATCTGGCGCTGGAGACATTGCTGGAATCCATGGCTCGCAATCTCTATCTTCCGTTAACTTTGATCAATGTTCTGCTCTCAATTCAAGAGTGTTTGAAAGGCCAGGAACCGGTCCTGTTGAAATCATGAAACCCACCTTTTATATCACAACACCGATTTACTATGTGAATGACAAACCTCATATTGGTCATGCCTATACGACCATTCTGGCAGACGTATTAGCCCGCTTTCACCGTGCCGCCGGGGAAGAGGTCTTCTTTCTTACCGGTCTGGATGAACATGGTCAAAAGGTCCAGCAGGCCGCCGAAAAACGAGGAGTGGATCCCCAGACTCATTGCGATGAAATAGCGCCCCGTTTTCTGGACCTATGGCAACGGCTGCACATCCGGAATGATGATTTTATCCGGACCACGGAAGCCCGCCACGTGGCGGTGGTGCAAAAAATCCTCCAGCAAGTGTATGATCGGGGGGATATTTACGAAGATGAATATGTGGGTCTCTATTCCGTTTCAGAGGAACGGTTTATTACGGAAAAAGAGGCTCAGTCCGGTGAATTCCGGGATATTAAGGAATTGAAGGAGAAGAATTATTTCTTTCGCATGTCTGCCTATCAACAGTCGTTAGTAGCTTATATCCGTGATCATCCCGATTTCATCCGCCCCGAACACCGGAAAAACGAAATCCTGGGATTTCTCAAGAATCCTTTGGGAGATCTCTGTATCTCCAGACCGAAATCCCGACTAAGCTGGGGCATAGAATTACCTTTTGACCGGGACTATGTGACTTACGTCTGGTTTGACGCCCTGATTAACTACATTACTGCCCCGGGATACGGATCTAATGAAACCCGGTTCAAAAAATGGTGGCCGGCAAATTACCACTTGATTGGAAAAGATATTCTCACGACCCATGCTGTTTACTGGCCCACCATGCTCATGTCCGCCGGGTTGCCCTTGCCGAAAACCATATTTGCCCACGGCTGGTGGCTCAGCGGCGAATCCAAAATGAGCAAATCCCTGGGCAATGTGGTGAATCCTTTGGAACTGATCGACCGGTTCGGGGTGGACCCTGTCCGTTATTACCTGATGCGGGAAATGGTCCTGGGACAGGATGCCAGTTTTACCATGGAATCGTTCGTAAAACGCTACAACAGCGATTTGGCGAACGATTTTGGGAATCTGTTGAGCCGGATTACCAGGCTGATGGATAAATTTTTTGATAATCGGGTTCCGGCTGGCCCCGATGAGTCGGAGGCCGGGCAAACAGTCCAGAAGGCTGCCGGGGAATTAATCCATCAGATTCAAATCCTGATCAATGCCATGCGTCTGGATGAAGCCCTGGAAGAGATTCTTCAGTTCATCCGGAGTGTGAACCGTTATATGGAACAGAAGGCACCCTGGAAACTGGTGAAGGAGGATTCAACTGCCGCTGGTGCCGTCCTTTACACAGCAGGTGAGGCGTTGCGAATCAGTGCCCTCCTGCTGGCGCCGGTGATGCCCAACCGGACGGAAACCGTTTTGAACAGTTTTAATGCTCGGGGCACGACCCTTACTTGGGGAGCGTTGAAATCCGGTTCACCGCTTAACCCCCATCCCCTCTTGTTTCCCCGTATCGATTTATCCGAAACCAAACGGAAACCACCACAAAAGACCACCGCCGTCGCAGACAAGAAAATCTCGTATGAGGATTTCCAGAAAGTGGATCTTCGAACTGCCATCATTTTAGAAGCGATACCTGTTCCGGATACCGATCGATTATTGAAGCTGAAGATTCGTATTGGAGAAGAGGAGCGGGAGATTGTTTCTGGTATTGCGGAACACTATATACCGGAGGCACTGGTTGGTAAAATGATTGTGGTTGTGGCCAATCTGGAACCGGCCACCATCAGGGGAGTGGAATCCAGGGGCATGTTGCTTGCAGCCAATCAGGGCAAGGCGTTACGTCTGATTGTGGTGGAAGGCACTGATGTGTCCAGCGGCGCCCGTGTTTTTTAATGCTGATCGATTCTCACTGTCATCTATATATTGACCGTCCTCAGGATGAAATTCCTCAAGTTCTGGAACGGGCTCGGAGTGAGGGTGTACTGGCTATCATTTGTCCGGCTATTGATCTGGCTTCGGCTGAAACCTGTATCCGTCTTGCACAGGCATTTTCGATGGTCCACGCGGCTGCCGGAATCCACCCCAATTACACTGCTGAAGTCACGGAAGATGATCTGGGTAAATTGAAGAAACTTTTGTCCCAACCGGGCGTCGTTGCCCTGGGAGAAATCGGTCTGGATTATTACCGGGAGTTTGCCCCCTTTGACCTGCAACGGAAATGGTTTCAGTCCCAGCTGGAACTGGCAGGGGAATTGGACCTGCCGGTGATTATCCACAATCGTAACGCCGACAACGATGTTCTGGATACCCTCCGCTCTGTCGGAATTAGCCGGGGCGTGGCTCACTGTTTCTCCAGTTCCTGCGAAACGGCAGACGCTTTTCTTGATCTGGGATTCTATATTTCCTTTGCCGGAAATTTGACGTTTAAAAACAGCGACCTGCCGGAAGTGGCTCGAAAATTGCCATTGGAACGAATCCTAGTGGAAACGGATACTCCCTATCTTAGCCCTGTCCCCTTCCGGGGGAAACCCAATGAGCCGGCCCGGGTGCGCCTGGTGGCGGAAAAACTGGCGGAAATTTTTCATCGGCCTGTTCAGGCTGTTATCCAGCAAACGACCGAGAATACGCGTGATTTATTTTCGATTTAGTAAACTGTAAGATATAAAATTTTCCCTGTTTACCCTGTTTAATTAGCACTTTAATTAGCCGCCAACGGGTCTAGGTCAGTGGCAAAACGAGATTAGCACCTACGTATCTGTCCCCGGAATATAAAATCATTAATTTATACTGAAATGTCACCATGCCATAGTGCCGCCTTACCTGCTTACCGATTATTGGGCGCTGTGTTTCTCACTTGAAAATTTCAGCCTTTCAATTTTATCGTAACCTATCAAATCGTTTATCAAAAAAGTAGCAGATCATAAGTCCAATGCTATATGCCAATATGTCTAAAGGATAGTTGAGTCCATAATTTTCTGTACTTTTGAAAGAAGGGTCACAGTCTTTTCTTA
>CAZNUM010000060.1:0-8480 GCA_964576315.1 uncultured bacterium | reverse complement strand
AAGAGAGAGATGTAAAAAAAATCAGGTATATTATCGTGAAAATCCGGGTGAGGGCAATTGCTGTATCCGGCCGGGCGGTGGGTATCATGTTTAATCATGGCCCGCTCCGAGGTTCCTGCGGAGGGATAAAAAATCTCCGGGCAAACGGCGTCGAGATTTCCTGCCCCACCTGTGGTGGTGACACCGAACAATGTGAAAACCGCCAGTTTCTATTTGATCAATTGAAAACGGAGGATCGTTAGGTTGCACGGCCGGGGATCAGAATCAGGCCTGAACTTTTCGCCGTCGTAAATCTTCCGTCCCCCCCACGAATAATCCAATAGCCTTCATACCCGTCTAGGGCCTCAATCAATTCTAAGCCTTCCGTGGGGTCCAGAATCATTAACGCCGTGGCTAACGCATCCGCATCGGTACAATTGGGAGCGGTAACAGTTACAGAAGCGATTCCGGATTCAGCGGGGCATCCCGTAATTGGATTCAGGATATGGCTATAGGTCTGCCCTTGATACTCAAAATAATTACGGTAATCCCCGGAAGTAGCCATGGCCCGATCGCTGATAGGAATAATGGCAGACAGATTTTGCCCTGGTGCGCTTCCTTTCACCGGAGTGTCAATTCCAATCGTCCAGGGTTTTTCTGGAGCCTTCATTCCCCTGGTTCGGATTTCGCCTCCCACTTCAACCAGAAAATGATGTAATCCCAAATACCGAAGGTATTTAAAAACCTGATCCACGCCCCACCCTTTGGCGATCGCTCCCAGATCCAGAGCCTGACCAGAATAATCCTTCAATAAGCGGGATTTTTTCGTGTCAATAACCGGGAGATGAATTTTCTTTAGGGCTATCAGGATGGCCTCGCTGTCTGGAGGAACCCAGGAACCGGATTCCTCATGAGGGCCGAAGCCCCAAACTTCCAATAAGGGCATTATGGCAATATTTAAGGCTCCCTGCGTGAGTTCGTACCACTGTTCTGCTCGCTCTACTACGGTCAGGAACCCGGGAGACACGGAAACCGAACTCCCCGGCTCAGCCCGGTTGTACAGAGAAATCTGGCTGTCAGAAATATAGGTGGACATTTCCCGGTTTACTTCCACCAGGACGGAGTCCACCCCTGCCTTCACACTTTGAGGATCAAAGGCGGGTATCTTTTGGGGTACCCATTTCACGGTGTAGGTGGTTCCCATGGTAAAGCCGTGAATTTCCTGCAAGTTGGGCTCCTGGGCACACCCTGACAGTACCAGAAAGACAAGAAAGCCCAACGGCAGTTGGGCTTTGAAGCGGTTGAAAAAAACAGAACTCTTAACCGAATTTATCATAAGCGATCATTTCCGGTTCCACCCCTAAATCGTAGAGCATTTTATCCACGGCATCGATCATCATGGGTGGTCCACACATGTAATATTCAATTTCAGTAGGATCTTCGTGGTGGTTTAAATAAGAATCCAGCACCACCTGATGGATAAAGCCAACCGGTCCTTCCCATTGGTCCTCCGGTTGCGGTTCAGACAAGGCTATCGTGTAGGAAAAATTAGGGAATTCTTTCGCCAGCGCCAGAAAATCTTCGTGATAAAACATCTCCCGAACGGACCGGGCACCGTAAAAATAGGAGATTTTCCGGGTGGTACGTTTTGTTTTTAATAAATCAAAAATATGGCTGCGCATGGGTCCCATGCCTGCCCCCCCGCCAATATATACCATTTCCCGGTCCGTATCCTTGGCAAAAAATTCTCCGTATGGACCGGAGATGGTGACCTTATCCCCCGGCTTGAGATTGAACATATAGGAGGAAGCAATTCCCGGTGGTACTTCATTCCACAGCTTCGGGGGCGGCGTTGCGATCCGGACATTCAACATCACGATATTTCCTTCAGCAGGATGGTTCGCCATGGAGTAAGCCCGGAAGCAGGCTTCATCATTATTCGCCACCAGATCCCAGATGTTGTATTTGTCCCAGTCCGGGTGATATTCCTTTTCAATATCAAACTCCGTAAACCGGAGATTATGGTATTCAGGAATATCAATTTGAATGTATCCCCCGGCCTTAAAATTCAGATTTTCTCCCGGTGGAAGTTCGAGAATCAGTTCTTTAATAAAAGTGGCCACATTCCGGTTGGATTTAACGTTGCAAACGAATTTCTTAATGCTGAAAATTTCATCAGCCACCCGGATCTTCATATCCTCCTTAACCTTAACCTGGCAGGCCAATCGCCAGTGATCCAGGGCCATTTTCCGGTTAATATGTCCCGTTTCCGTTGGAAGGATTTGTCCCCCCCCTTCAAAGATTTGGCATTTACACATGGCGCAGGTGCCCCCACCGCCGCAGGCAGAAGGTAAAAAGATCTGCTCCCCCGCCAGGGTGGAAAGGAGCGTGGAACCAGGACGGGCATGGATTACTTTTCCACCATTTTCATTAATCTTAATGGTGACATCCCCTTGAGGCAGGAGTTTATTTTCAGCGAAATTGAGGATATTCACTAAAATCAGGATCACCCCCGTAAAAACCACTACCGCCAGGACGACAGAGATCATATCAAAGATTTATCCCCGAAAAAGCCATAAAGGCCATGGAAAGCAAACCGGTTAATAACATCGTAATGCCCAACCCGCGCAGTTTGGATGGTACATTGGAATATCTTAACCGATACCGGATGGCAGCCATGGAAACAATTGCCAGGAACCATCCCAGACCAGATCCAAACCCGAACACTGTTGATTCCAGCAAGGTGTAATTCCGTTCCACCAGGAACAGGGAAACTCCCAGAATGGCGCAGTTCACCGCAATCAGCGGTAAGAATATTCCCAGATTGTAATACAGTTTTGGGGAAAAACGATCCAACATCATTTCCACAAGTTGGACCATGGCTGCAATCACAGCGATGAAGACGATGTAATTTAAAAAGCTCAAATCCGTACGGGGCAAACCGGCCCATTCCAGTGCCCCCCGTTCCAGGAAGAAATGGTGAATCAGCCAATTCACGGGCGAGGTAATGGTTAAGACAAAGGTTACGGCTAGACCCAGGCCGATAGACGTATCCACCCGTTTGGATATGGCCAGGAATGAGCACATCCCCAGAAAGTAAGCCAGCAGAATATTTTCAATGAAGATGGCTTTAGTGGCAAGGCTGATATAGTGTTCCAACATGCTATTCTTCCTCAATCTTCCATAATATCCGCTGGACCCAGACAATCAGTCCCAGAATAATAAAGGCCCCCGGAGATAATACCATCAAACCCAGGTTTTCATAGCCTGCATCGTAAAAAGACTGGGGTATTACCTGTAAACCATAAATACTACCGCTGCCCAGCAATTCACGGAAAAAGGCCACCACCACAAGGATAATGCTATAGCCCAACCCATTGCCCAACCCATCCAGGAAAGATTTCCCGGGCGGGTTCTGCATGGCATAGGCTTCTGCCCGACCCATAACAATACAATTCGTAATAATCAGTCCCACGAATACAGACAACTGTTTACTGATGTCATACATGAAGGCTTTGAGGAGTTGATCCGCAATAATCACCAGGGAAGCGATCACTGATAACTGGACAATAATCCGGACTTTATTGGGAATGTAGGTTCTCAAGGCGCCTATGATCAAATTGGACAGGGATACGACAGCTGCCACCGCCAGTGCCATGACAATGGCCGTATCCATTTTAACCGTCACAGCCAGTGCGGAACAAATCCCCAGCACCTGGATGGCGATGGGGTTATTGCTCATCAGGGGATCCGTAAAGGCCTGTCTAGATTTTTTATCCATCAGCGCCATCAGGCTCCACCCCCTTCCCGTATCTTTTTAAAGTAGGGTTCATAGACTTCCAAATTGGTTTTAAGGAATTTCGTAACGCCTTTTCCAGTCATGGTCGCACCGGAAATCCCATCAACCTGGTGGTAGGCTTCGGGAGAGGTTTCATCCACATGACCTTTAATCACCTGAATGCTGACCAATTGTCCCTGGTCATCTACAAATCTTTTCCCGATAAAATTTTTCTGAAACCATTCTTTTTCCACTTCGCCACCCAAACCTGGAGTTTCACCATGTTTGTAGAATGTAATTCCTTTTACGGTCCTCCCATCCGGCTCAATTGCGAAATAACCGTAGAGGGTGGACCACAATCCTTTTCCCGAAATGGGGATGGCATATCCTTCAACTTTGCCGTCGGAATGTTTAAGGAATACCGGGTGCAAATGCAGATCCTCTTCCGGATCCAAGTCCTCCGGTTTCATTCCTTCCTGAACGATTCCGGAATCATTGATGACAATTCCCTGGATATTTTGATTAAAGATTGTTTTAATATCGGCACTGCTCCATTCAGGCTGCGGTGCAATTCCAAGGGCGTGAAGAATATGTTTTTTAATATCCATTTCTTCATTCAAATCCTGGCGGTCCTTTAATGCGGTGGAAGCCAGGGCTAACAATATTCCTAATACGATGGTAACCACTGACGTAAATACCAGCGTATAGGTATTACTGCGCATAGCGGGCCATCCGTTTTTTAATATTGCTCCGAATAACAAACCAGTCGATCAACGGAGCAAAGGCATTCATTAAGAGGATTGCCAGCATGGTCCCTTCCGGGTAGGCAGGGTTAATTGCCCGTATGATCACCGTAAGCATTCCGATTAAAAAGCCGTACACCCAGCGCCCCTGATTTGTATGGGCTCCCGTGACCGGCTCGGTTGCCATGAACATAATTCCAAAAAGAAATCCCCCCATCACCAGATGGTAGTGAGGCGGTAACGTAAGCATCGTATTCGTAGACAGGGGAGCCAGGATATTGGTTAATAAGGCAGTCGAAATGAGCCCCAGTACTGCTGCCACGATCACACGCCAATTAACAATTTTGGTGACAACCAGGAAAGCCCCCCCAATCAGGATTAGCCATTTACTGGTTTCCCCGATGGAGCCAGGAATCCAGCCCATAAAAAGATTCCACCAGGAATAGTCAAATTGGGATACCTGATTTAGAAGGTGAACCGCATTTTGCCCCACTTCCGCTGCCGGTACTGCCAACGAGGTGGCGCCGGAAAATCCGTCAGGAGCCACAACCCAGACTTTTTCACCGGAAATGTGGGAAGGGTAGGCAAAAAAGATCAACGCCCGGGCTACCAGGGCCGGGTTAAAAATATTCATTCCAACCCCGCCAAAAATTTCCTTTCCAATCACAATGCCGAAAGTGGTGGCAACGGCAATCTGCCACAAAGGAATGGTTGGGGGTACAATTAAGGGAATCAGCGCACAGGTGACTAGAAATCCTTCACTAATCTCATGTTTCCGAACAATGGCAAATAACACCTCCCAGAAAGCACCCGTAATAAAGGTCACCAGAATTATGGGAATAATTTTACCGAATCCGAACCAAAGGTTTTGCAAATCGGTTCGTGTCACTCCACTCGCCTGCGCCGATTGGTACCCCACATTCATCGCGCCAAATATATAGAGTGGTATCAGGGCAATCACCACCAGGATCATAACCCGTTTAATATCAATACTGTCCCGAATATGGGGTCCGTGATCTGTTTTTTTATCGGTGCTGTAGAGAATTGTATCCGTGGCTTCAAACAGAGCATAGAAACGGGAAAAGGGGCCTCCCGGTTCAAATTTTGGGCGGGCCGCATCCAGCATTTTTCTTAAGAAACTCATGCCACTAGGATTCCTGTTCCATTAATTCTAAACCTTGACGAATAACCGCTCCCACATCAATCTTGCTGGGACAGGCAAAGGAACAAAGTGCAAAATCCTCTTCATCACATTCGTAAATCCCCAACTGCTCCATTTCTTCAATATCTTTGGCCAGAATGGACCGGAACAGGGCGTTGGGCAGAATATCCATAGGCAGAACATCTTCCCAAGCATTCAGGGGGATCATGGCGCGTTCGCTTCCATTCTGGAGTGTATTGAAAGGATAAGGGTTCTTTTTAAGCCCGAGAAAGGCACGGGTCAAGCTGTAACGGGTACGGCTTGAACCCGGTCTAAGCATTCCCATAAACTCCCGTTTCCCCCCTTCCGGAATCACGGAAATAGTTGTATCGTAAAATCCCAGAAATCCTTCCAGCGAAGTTTTTTTACCCGTGAGCACATCGCCTGAAATAACTCGCTGGTCCCCGGGCTGGAGTCGATCCTTTAATACCGCACCCAGATTAACCCCCATTCGGGTCTGGACATGAACCGGATTTTTCACGCCCGGGCCGCCAACCGTGGCTACAATGGCAGGATCAAAAACTCCCGTCAATAGAAATTGGCCGATACTTGCAACCTGCTGAGCCTGGATAACCCAAACGATATCCCGGGGTTTAATGGGCTGGATATGATGGATCTGGATTCCCACATTCCCTGCAGGGTGAGGACCACTGAAAGTATGAAGTTTCACTCCCTGCGCTTTCAGGAATACATCTGATTGGGTCCCTTCTTTGATTGACAGGTGAATCTGGCCGTCTGTAAGTATCGATAAGGCGTCCAACCCAGCCTGAAAAGCGGATTGCTTTCCGTCCAGGGCCAATTCCAGATTGACACTGCAGGGAGCCGTATTCCAACCGGAAATAAATATATCCCGGGGGGTATCTTCAGGATTGGCAACCTTGTTATAGGGACGTTGTCGAATCATGGGCCACACACCGCCCGCCAAGAGGATTTCTTTAACTTTAGCCCGTCCCTGGGTTTTGATTTCTGCCGCTTTAATCGGCGGGTGCGAAATTCGTTCCTCCTGGGGGGCTACAGTAATTATAATCCGTTCTACCGTTCTTCGCGGACCGATTTGAATATACTTGATGGTTCCGGCCGCTGGGGAGACCCACTGAACATCGGGTTGGCGTTTATTGTGGAAAAGGGGCGTTCCGATTTTAACCATATCACCGGTATTCACCAGAAGTTTTGGTTTACAACCCCTAAATTCAATCGGCTTAATGGCAACGGTTGGAGGCTGGGGGGCACGGACCAAATCTAGCGAAGGTACACCAGCCATGCGGATATCATGTCCCTTCTTTATTTCAATCTGTGCCATTAAAATAACTTCCCGCTGATTAAAATTGAGTGTGAAATTACATTACCTGACTTAATAATGTCATTGAGTTCGTAACCCAATTGGCAATCGGTTCCCAATAAATCCCAAATAGCAGGGAGGGAACGGCCAACACCAGTAAAATCATGGACATTGACCAGCCGGGTGTCGTCTGAATTTTACTGGGTTTTCCTTCCAGATACATACTTTTTACCACGCGAAAATAGTAATACAGGGAGACCACACTGTTAATGACACCCACCACAGCCAGCCAGTAGAATCCGGGCCCCGCTTTAATGAGCGCTGCAAACAGGTAAAATTTTCCAATAAACCCGGCTGTTGGGGGTAATCCTGTGAGCGAAACCATGAAGAGGGTCATGGCTACTCCCACAAAGGGCATTTTCCACCCCAATCCCTTAAAAGTGCCGTAACTGGCATCCCCCAGTTCCGATTCCACAAAAATAACAATAAAAAATGCTCCCAAATTCATGAAGAGATACATGACCAGATAAATCATGATTCCGAAAATCCCCTGAGAAGACAGGACCGTTAATCCCATCATCATATAACCGGCATGGGCTATACTAGAATAGGCCAACATCCGCTTGACACTACTTTGTTGAATTGCCACAATATTCCCCAGGGTCATGGTAGCCACGGAAAGAACGGCAATCAATTGGGGCCACTGGACGCCGCTTAAGGAAGTCCAGTTGAGAGCTGTCAAGGAGGTGTTGTCGGTGAAAACCTGATTGAAGAATCGAATCAGCAGTGCAAAGCCGGCTGCTTTGGGCGCCACGGAAAGATAAGCTGTAATGGAAGTAGGGGATCCTTCATAAACGTCCGGAGTCCAGAAGTGAAACGGAACCGCTGATATTTTATATCCAAACCCTGCTAAGATAAAAACAGACGCCAGGATCAGGGCCAGGTTGGCACTCCCCTCCAGCCCGGCGATAGCAACTCGAATGGCTCCAAACTGGGTTGATCCAGTTAACCCGAACAAAATGCTCAAGCCGAACAACATAATACCGGATGAAAAAGCACCATAAATCACATACTTCAAAGAAGCTTCGCTGCTGGAACGAGCCGATTTCAAATATCCGGCCAGGAAAAAGGACATGAGTGAAGCCACTTCCAAAGCCAGATAAACCATTAACAGGTCCGTGGCGGAGACCATCAGGAATAAACCAAAAGCCAGGATGGCTAATATGGAATAATATTCGCCAATACGGTACAATTTAAGTTCTTTACTATTCAAGCTTACCAGTATTACCAGAATGGTGGCCAGCAAAATCAGAACCTTGAAAAACTGGGCAAAGGGATCCAGCGCAACTGTATTCATAAACAGGGATTGAACCTGATTGCTGTGGCCGGTTAATATCACCAACCCGGTAATTACGGCCCCTGCCAAGACCCAATAAGCCACTTTGTAAGATCGATTCCGCCGGTATATCAAATCCACAACAATCGCAATTAGAATCGTCC
>CAZNUM010000059.1:0-8849 GCA_964576315.1 uncultured bacterium | reverse complement strand
ATCGAGTAGCCATCGAGCCGAAACATAAGCCTGTGAAATCCTGAAATTCCCTCCCTGGTTCCGATCCCAGGCAGGATATTTCTTTTCATGGCCGACTAAATAAGTCCGAACTGTGTCCTGCCCATGGACATCAACCCAGATGGAATCGCTTTCCTGCCAGGCAGTATCTCGGTTTGAAATCGTCGGGAAAATGCGGGAATAAAAGAAATCCGAAGACGAAATAAACTGGGGAGAAGCAGGTTGGTCTGGAGTGGAATAATAATACAGGTTCAGATCCCACCCATCTGCATGGGTATCGTAATTAACCATCCCCGTTTTGATTTGAAAGCCCCCTCTGACTTCCAGTCGTCTGGAAAAGCGCCTCAGTAGTGAACCTTTGACTGCCCACTCCCGCTCCCGATCATAATTATGGTAAAAATAATCCCTTGTCCCGTCGTACCGGAGGTTGAAGACATTTGTGTGCCAGCGATTAAAGTTTGTATATACGGTAAACAAGGTAACCAACTGCCGATTCCACAGTGATTTTAACGTCAACCCCAAGGAATACTGCTGGCTGTAAGTATCGACATTCTCAACATTTCGGGCATTGGGCGTACTGCCGCCATGAATACGGATGGCGTCTTCCCCCAATAACCCGTTCACCAGCAGTTTGTGCTTTGGAGATAAAGCGGTGGCAAGTTTTATCTGGCTGTTCCAATACTTGGGTACGGCGGAAAGACCGATATTCTTAATTACCAGATCCAGATAACTTTTCCGGATACTGGCTAAATAAGATCCGTCTCCCACTGACAGGGGACCCTCTGCTAAAAATCCGGCGCCAGCCATTCCCATGTTCAGGGACAATTCGTGGTGATCCCGATTCCCCTCCCGGAGGGAAATATCCATGACCGACGATGCCTTACCCCCATACTGGGCGGGAAAAGCGCCGGCGACCAGTTCCACATTATTAATGAATTCCGTATTAATGAGATTAATTGGACCACCGCCTGTTCCCTGAAAACCAAAATGGTTTGGATTAGGGATCTCAATTTCGTCCATGATTAACAAATTTTCACCCGGGGCACCACCGCGGACAATAATCTCGTTTTCCTGATCCGAACCGGAAACAACCGCCGGAAGACTCTGCATCATTTTCTGGACATCGTAAACACCGCCAGGATCACTACGGATTTCCTCCAGATCCACCGTCCGGCTACTGGTGAATACTTCTGAATTTTCTTTAAAATAGGTGGGACCGACGTGGACCGCTTCCATTGGAACCGCTGAAATTGCCAACTCAAAAATAAGGGTTGTGTGCCTGTCCGGAGCAACATGGACGTTTAATTTCACTATCTTTTCGTAGCCAATCATACTGGCCTGGACGTGGTACGAACCGGCAGGAAGTCCTTCTATCTGAAAATGACCCGTACTGTCCGCCGCTGCTCCCCATTCCGTTCCCAGAAGGACAATATTGGCGCCCTCCAGCGGCTGGTGTGTAAAACGGTCATAAATTTCTCCCCCGATGGAACCCGTCGAAGTACCTAATGAGGTGGAAACCACCAGAATCCAGGGGAAATACGTCAGGACGGAGCGCAAGGCATTTTTTCCGCTTGACCTGGCGCTGCTAAAGAAACCACATAAAGAAGAAAACGGCAATTTCAGCTGCTGAATAGGAAACCAATATCAAACCGGGCGGGTGAAAATATAAAAACTAAACCCGGCCTTACTGTTTCAAACGATAGACACATCCCTCGATTGTACTGAGAAATTTTTCCACCTGGGAGTAAGTATGAAACAGTTCTTCAATAGGCACATAAGAGTCCACCGGGTAATTCATTTCATCATAATCCCGTAAAAAATTGGCTTCCAGCTTGACGATCATGTCCCGCATTACCTGTTTAGGGAGTTCTTTGCTGCGTAAATAATTGACCTGAAGATTTAACTGCCCCTCGGAGGTTAAATGAAACAAAGATAGAACACCAAAATCGGATTCACAGCGAAAGGTCATTGTCCCGTGATCGTGTCCCCTTCCCCACGTAATTTCATCTGCGTGCTGTTCTGAAAATTCAATAATCCGTTCTGCAATCTTAGCCGTCTCGCGGCTGCATTTAGCACGCAAATCCTCTATAAACGTTTCTTTATTCCATTTAGACATGTTGTGGACTCCTCCGGGAAACAGTGAAATTTTAAGTTAAAACTTAGGGAGAATTTACGAACTTCCCCGAGGAAAGGAAAGATTCCCTTTCGGTAGAAGCCGGCGGAGACCCTAAAAACGGATCCGCGTCAAACCAGACAAATCCAATTCAAACCGGAGCCGATCCAGTAACCATTTTTTATTGTTGGGATATTTATTTTTTTGTTCCCAGCTCTGATACAGGGGCACAATCAGAAACCCGATTTGGACACCCGCATCCACGTAAGTATTCGAAAGTTCGTCCCCACCGGCAGCGTCCACAAACAGGGTTAATGGTCCCCCCGTCTTATTGGAGAGGTTTAATCCCCAGGCAAACCCTGTAGTTGAGAGCGGATTCTGGGATGAATCCAGGGCAAGACCGTGGAGACCTGGTCCATCCAACAGGTATTGATCCTTATAAATGTTAAGACCACTGTCACTCCCGGTTCGATCCAGGATATTTTTACTGAAATCGGGATCGACACCACCACTATAAAAAGTACGGTACTGGATTGGAACTTTTTTCTGATTCAGGAAGGTGCCGGTCCAGAGCCGGACCTGGACGGTTCCCTTTTTGGAATAACGGTAACTGGAATGGGCCACAAAAGCAGCCCGCAGAAAATCACCGCTGCCCTTCAATTCACCCGTCACACTGGCATTATAGAAGGCATTGGGTGACCATTCACGTGCCCATGAAAAGTTTCCCACCGTGAAGTGACCCCCTTCATATAGGGAATAATCTACCGCACTGGAATCAATATTATGGTAAAACAGTTGAGCCTTGATTCGGTTTCGCGGATAGGGAACAATCGGAGCCTTTACGGTGCCCATAAAAGTAATATTGGCACCGGAGCGTCCGCTGTAATCTCCAACGGAAATACTAACCGTGCCGCTATTCAGCCACTGATTGGGAACAAGACCCCGGCGAAGTGTAATCCCCCCCACAAGCCGGTTATGCTTAAAGTCCCACATGGGTCGCACCGCCAGCCCCCTTCCAAAAAAGCCAGGCGTAAACCCGGAATACAGCATGAGGCCCGGTGTAAATCCGTTATAAACATTGTAACTGAATAACCAAGGCAGGAGATTGACGTCGAGATCATAGTAATTCGGTCGATCCCAAACAAAATTCACGTCCAATTTCCGTTTTGTGGTGTGGTTGGTCCGGTCCGCATCCGGCATAAATCCATCCGGGTCAATGACGGCCTTGGTTGCGTTTTCAGAACCCTCCAGCATTACCGTACCAGAGAACCCTTTCAACCACCGACGACCGATTTCATTACCGTTTCGGTCGTAGAAAGCAATTTCAACCGGAGCGTTCATGGTCCCATGATTGGTGACTCTGAATTGATTTCTGTCACTCTGGATGCCGTAATCGATGTAATTGGTCTTCGTAAAAACATCCTCCAGATACCAACTCAAATCTTCTTTTACATGTTTTTTAAAGACTGCTTTAAAATCTTCCGGCTGGGGATGTTTAAATTTCCACGTTTCGAAAAAATCACGAAAAATTTCGTTAATTTTCTCTTCCCCCAGATAATGTTGTAAAAATCGGGTAAATACGGCCGTTTTACTGTAGTGCTGTCCATAGTTACCCCGCTCATATTTGTCGGCCGTTAGATTCAGAGGCTGGGCATCAAGACTTCTGGCAGAAGGAAGATATTGAATGTAGTTGATCCAATGGAATGATGCGTGTTCTCCGATTTTCAATTTGTTTTGAATAAAATCCTGTAAAACAAACTGCCCCCCCACTGATGCGTACTTCTGCTCCCAGTAACGGAGATTGGAATATTCATTCAGTCCCTCGTCCATCCAGGTATGGTCCCGCTCGTTGAAGCCCAAAATACCGTAAAACCAGTTATGACCCACTTCATGCATGATGACCATTTCCAGCAAATTCTTGGATCCGCCGGATGAAATAACAGTAATATTGGGGTATTCCATTCCGCCTCCAGCAGAAAGGTCCCCATCCACCGCCGTAATATGATTATAGGGGTAGTCCCCGTAGAAACGACTGTACCAGTAACCGGCATCATGGATATACTCAATGGAGTTTTCCCACAGTTTCGCATTTTTCGGTAAGTAGAAACTCCACATCGTCACTTCATGGGTGGAATCGGCCAGAAGAAGGCTACCTTTCCTAACGATCCAGCGCTTATCGGCAAACCAGGCGAAATCGTGGACGTTTTCCTGGTGAAAATGGAGTGTTTTTAACACGGGAGGCTTTGAAGAAGCTGATTGAATTTTCTTCCCTTTTCGGCCTTGATGTTTTTTCTTCTCCTTCTTACGAAGTTCCTTCAACCTGGCCTTGAATTGTTTCTTGGACAGTGTATAAAGTGAATCCCCTTCCTGCGCTAAAGAATCCAGCCAGGCATACTCATTTTCGCCATCCACCAAATCACCGGTAGCCATGATCCGGTAATCTTCGGGCAAGGTGATATAGACATCAAATTGTCCGAATTCGCTGTAGAATTCTCCCATATCCAGATACGGCATGGCATGCCACCCGTCCCGATCATACACGGCTGGTTTGGGATACCATTGGGTGACTTCATAATGTTTCCCCGTGTGTCCAAGACGGGAAAAAACCTGTGGAAGTTTTACAAAAAAAGGCGTTTCGATCGTAATTGAATCACCGGGATTTAACGGCTCAGGAAGATAAAGTTTAGCCACATCAATGTAAGACGGTTGGTACTCCCATTTGATCGGTTTCCCGTCCACAGTGAAATCAAGACTGTCGATGTAGCCCCGGTCTTTTGGTTTGGCATAGTGGAAACGGGTACGGCGATGTCTCAATTGCTGCTTTGCAAATGCAGTTGAATCATTTTTATAGGCGTTGGGCCAGAGATGAAACATGAGAAAATTCAGAGTCTCAGGCGAATGGTTAACGTACAAAATCTTTTCCTGCGCGCTAAGCGTATGAGCCGAATCGTTGAGTGTCACATGGATCTCATAGGCTACATACTGTTGGAAATAATCCTGTTGAGCCAAGAGTCCTGGTGCTGAAATCAGGCTAACGAGTAAAAGGGCTTTTTTCATCATGAGGTTTCACCAATTAATTTATTGCAAAATATATTCTGTTTAGACAAAGGATTAGCCATAAAAGTTGTCATTCATTCCCGTATTTAATATTGGGACGGATCAAACTTAACAGGGCTGGGAGAAAAATCAGATCAGCAATCAGGGCCGTGAGGATCGTAATGGCGGAAAGAAGTCCAAACTGTATGGTGGGAACGAATTTTGAAAATGTCATAACCAGATAACCTGCAACTAAAATACCGGTGGTGGACATGATCGCCACGCCGGTACTGAGGAGGGTGGCATCATTTGCCTGCCGATAATGCTGGTGCGCTTCCGACAGTTCCATCCGGTAACGGGTCAAGTAATGGAGTGTATCATCCACAGCAATACCGAAAGCAATGGCAAAGGTCATGGCGGTAGAAGCCCGTAGCGGAATTTTGAAATACCCCACAACCGCCGCCATAATAACCATGGGTATAACGTTTGGCAGGATCGACAGCATGGCAATCTTAATCGAGCGAAACAGGATAATCATCACCACTGTAATCACAATAAAGGCAATAATAAAACTATTAAAAAGGTTACGGATTAAATAATTATTGGTCCTAAGAGCTAAAAAGGCGGTTCCGGTCACCTCCACTTTCATCCCCGGGGGCGCATGCCGATTAATAAAAGCAGAAATTTCATTTTCCATCTCCGTACTGCGCTGGGAATCCACATCCTGGATCTGGGCTGCAATTCTCACCTTGCTGTAGTCCACATTAATCAGCGTCTCAAATTCTCCCTCGTATAAAAGCATATACTGGGCAATCAATTCCCGACGCTCCGGTAAGCGGTAAAAAGAAGGGTCCCCATCATTCATGGCCTGATGAATCTCTTTTAAATAATCCACCACCGAGGCCGTCTTTCCAACCTCAGGAATGGATTGAAGAAATGTTTCCAGGGAGTCTACAAATTTCAAAACAACGGGGTCCTGAATATCTGGGAAAACAGGACTGTCCTCCACATTAACAATGATTTCAATGGGCAGAACTGCTCCCATCCGTCGTTCCGCTACCCGCATGTCATCCAAGAGCTTATCCCCGGGACGCAGGTCCTCCAACAATTTGGAATGGGGATTCATCTGCAGCGCACCCACAATACTGACCAGGGTAATTAAAACCCCGCTCACAATAATTCCTTTGGGATGGTTTCGCACCAATTGAATGATTTTTTTCACCACCCGAATCCTGAATCCTCTGGAGTAGGATTCCAGCTTGCTTCGGGGAGTCGGTTTTAAAACCAGCAGGATCGTTGGAATGAAAAGAACAGAAATAATAAAGGCAAAAAAGACACCTACAGCAGTTACCCATCCAAACTCCTGAACAATTTGAATATTTACGGAACCCAGGGCTCCAAAACCTGCCGCGGTGGTTAAACTGGTGAGAAAGATTGCTGTACCGATTTTCTTAATCGATTGAAACAGGGCTTCCCGGCGCCGACCGATTTTCTGTAGGGACCCATAATATTTCACCAGGAAATGAATTGAATCACCAATTCCTACAATAAACAGAAGTGTGGGAATTAAGTAAGAGACAATATTGATGTTTATTCCCAGGGCAGCCATAAAACCAAGGGTCCAAATATCCGCCATTGTAACGGTAATAATCGGTAATAGAACACCGACCCAGGAACGAAACAGCAACACCAAAAATAAAATGATTATCCCCACCACCGGCAGAATGAAACGAATATTGTCCGAAACCATGTACTCCACATACCGGGTGCGAATTACAGGTAATCCCGCCTGGTGCCACGTCCAGGGAACCTGCTGCTGTTTATCGTCGATTTCCTTCAGAATCCGTTTCCGCTCTTTATGATAATTGCGATCCCGGTCGATCTCCACAATAATAGCCGCTGTTTTCCCATCATCCGATATGAGATAATTACGCACCAGCGGGGAACTCATGATCTGCTTCCTGGCCATTGCCAGTGAATCAGGCGAACAGGGAATATCATCAAAAACCGGTTTCAGTAAATACTCCCCTCCCGCTGTGAATAATTCCAGATTGCTGATACTTTTAACGGAGGTGACTCCATCAATTTCTGAAAATGCGTCCACCATGTCGCGATTCCGAACCAGATTCTCGTGGCTGAAAGGATCATCGCAGTCATAGATCAGCATAATCACATTGTCGATCCCGGAGAATTCCTCCCGGAAACGCAGAAACCGGTCCACCAGGGGATCATGATGGGAAAACAGTTGTTCAATGGTAAAATTAAATTTAATCTGGGTCGCAAAGGCTCCCATAATGACTGTGATGAATGCCAGAATTCCTAAGACCAGGCGGGGGTGATCCAGAATACGATTTACCAGCTTTTTTGTGACGACACGCATGAAAATTAGAGTAAAAACAAGGGCCGAAATTACGGCTGAATCCTTATATATACGGGCTTAGAAATCGAAATCTGCTAAAGAAAGGGGGAAAGAAGAATAACTTGAAAATATTTCGGCCTCCTGAAAGGAGGCTTAAATCAGAACCGGGAGTTTAAATGCATTCGGGACGGTTCAACAGGCATTCCTCTGTGGTATCTTCTGTCTTAACTCTAAAGTTTCGTTCCAGGAAAAGGAATTTTTCAATAGACCGCTCTTAATCTCACATCCTTAATCTTATTCTGCTACTTATACCCTTTTCTAAAAAACATTCCCATTTTAGTTCCACGATTCCCTTTTTACGGGTATGGGAAAACCCGTATTCAGATTGCATATTTAATGACAGCAACAAAATGAAACGCAGTTCCTGCCAAGACCAATATATGCCAGATCAAATGATTATAAGGCAGTTTTTCTGTGGCAAAGAAAATGACACCGGTCATGTAGGAAAGGCCACCGGCCCCCAGCCAAATTAACCCCCCTAATGGTAATTGTTCCCAAAGAGGTTTTATGGCAACAACCACGACCCAGCCCATGAGGACATAAATGACCGTAGAAAGGACAGGAAATTTCAAGCGGGCGATCAGTTTAAAAACAATCCCGGCAATTGCCAGACCCCAGATAACCCCAAACATGGTCCAGCCCCAGCCACCTTTCAGGACTAATAAGGTAAAGGGGGTGTAAGTCCCGGCAATTAAAACGTAGATGGCACAATGATCCAAAAGATTGAAAATATATTTTGCCCTGCTCTCAGGTAAGGAGTGATACAAGGTGGACATGAGGTACATGAGAATCATGGAAGCACCAAAAACACTGGCAGCCACAATTCCAATGATGCTGCCATGTCGGACAGCCACCAGTATTAAAATGGGGGTAACGGCAATCGCCCCTCCCAAAGCCACCCCGTGGCTGATGCTGTTTGCCAGTTCTTCTCCCCAGGACGGGGTTTCAGTCGGCTTCTCTGGCGATGACATTACAGTTTCATTTTATTAAAAATAGAATAAAAAGATTCCGTTTTTTTCCAATAGCCGTAAACTAAAATCCTATTTTAAATAAACCAATATGCATTCGTTGAGAAATACTTTAAAGGGGTTTTGAGAAATCAGCCCAGAATTATCACGTCTTAAAGCTGATCATATTTCACCAATGCAGCCTCCATGGCTTGGAGTTCTTTCTCAGAGATGTGTTTTATAGCCAGGGGAAAAACAACCTTATCCTCCCGGAAAATGTGCAGACGCAATAATTCCACCAGTGCTTTGCCCTGTT
>CAZNUM010000058.1:0-8905 GCA_964576315.1 uncultured bacterium | reverse complement strand
GGTAAAACCACCGTCGTGGAAGGTCTGGCGAAACGAATTATTGAAAACGATGTACCAGAAAATTTAAAGGGGGTCCGGCTGGTTACTCTTGATTTGAGCGCCATGGTGGCTGGAGCCATGTATCGGGGACAGTTTGAAGAACGATTGAAAAATTTTATTAAGGGAGTCATTAAAGAAGACGGAAAAATTATTGTTTTCATTGATGAGCTTCATACGATTGTTGGTGCCGGCGCCGTAGAGGGCCAGATGGATGTTTCCAACATGATTAAGCCAGAACTGGCCCGGGGACGGATGAAAGTAGTGGGAGCTACCACCCTGAATGAGTATCAGAAATATATCGAAAAAGATGCGGCTCTGGAGCGGCGTTTTCAGCAAGTTTATATTGAAGAACCCAATGTTGAAGATACCATTACCATCCTTCGGGGGATTAAGGATAAATACGAATTACACCACGGATTACGGATTCGGGATTCAGCTCTGATATCGGCGGCTACTCTTTCGGACCGTTATATTAGTGGTCGTTTTCTCCCGGACAAGGCTGTGGACCTGGTGGATGAAGCTGCTGCCAAAATCCGGATGGAAATGAATTCAGCACCGGAGGTGATTGATAACACCCGTCGGAAATTGCTCCAACTGGAAGTGGAACGGGAAGCGTTGAGACGGGAGAAAGACCAGGCTTCCAAAAAACGGCTTAAAGAAAATGAACAGGAAATTGCGGAGCTGAAACGGCTGCTAAAAACGGATACTGAAATCTGGGAGGCGGAAAAGAAAAAAGTTAACCAGATTCAGGAATTGAAGGAGAAATTGGATAGTTTACGTACCGAAGCCAGTGCCGCCGAGCGGGAACAGGATCTGGAACGGGCAGCCAGATTGCAGTACAGCGATATTCCCGACCTGGAGAAAAAGATTGAAACCTTAATGGCTGAATTACAGAATAATAAATTCCTGAAGCTGGAAGTAGGTCCGGAAGATATTGCCGAGATCGTTTCGAAATGGACGGGGATTCCGGTTCAGAAAATGCTGGCGGGTGAAAAAGAAAAATTACTATCGCTTGAAGATTTTTTGCGCCGCCGGGTCGTGGGGCAGGATGAGGCGCTGAAAAAAGTCTCGGATGTCATTCGTATCTCCAAACTGGGGATTACGGATCCGCAGCGACCCCTGGGTTCTTTCCTGTTCTTGGGGAATACGGGGGTTGGTAAGACAGAATTGGCAAAGGCCCTGGCAGCCACTCTGTTCGATAATGAAAAAGCCATGGTCCGGATTGACATGAGTGAATTTATGGAGCAACATTCGGTGGCCAAATTGATCGGAAGTCCTCCCGGTTATGTGGGCTATGATGAAGGGGGACAATTAACGGAGAAAATACGCCGCCGGCCCTATTCGGTGGTTCTGTTTGACGAGATTGAAAAAGCCCATTTTTCGGTCCTGAATATTCTGCTTCAGGTTCTGGACGATGGACAGTTAACGGATAGCAAAGGTCGGACGGTGAACTTTAAAAACACCATAATTGTCATGACTTCAAATCTGAAACGAGAAGAATTGAGGAAATTTCTCCGACCTGAATTCATTAACCGGATTGATGAAATTTTAACCTTCAACGATTTGAGTACGGAGGTAATTGGTCAGATTGTTGACCTGCGTTTAAATGAATTAAAAACGATCCTGGACCAACAGGATATTCAACTGCATTTCGATCCCTCCGTCAAGGATTATCTGGTGAAAAATGGCTATCAGCCGGAATACGGCGCCCGGCCGATCCAACGGTTAATCAAAGGCGTTATTATGGGAGATTTATCCCGGTATATGCTGGAGCATCCGGGAGATCGGATCCTGTCCATTCGTTGGACGGGAGACCAGTTTGAGGTGTCACCTGCCAATTAGAAGATTCGAGGGGAAATCAGTTGGTCCCTCCCGTCAATCGGATTCCCAGGCAGGGCAGAGAAAATGCCGGTAGTCGCAATACTGGCATCGGAAATCGTTTGGGTTCGGTTCAAACTGGTGTGCCCGGATGCCAGCGGCTGCTTCTTTCACTTTATTCAGGTGCCGCTCCAGGTCCTCAGTAGAAAATTCGTGTGGCTCTAAGGGTTCATCCAGGTTCTTCAAATACAGAAGAATGGCCTTCCCCGGTTCTCCATTTACTCCCAGAACCGCTTTACGGTTTAAAGCTTCCACGTAAAGAGCCAGTTGCAGGCTGTGTTTGGTTTTGGAGTTAGAAGGTACGTTCCCTGTTTTATAGTCAACCACGTCCAGTTTTCCATCCTTTTCATCAATACGGTCAATCTGGCCTTTTAAACGGACATCAATCTCAGGAATAATGAACTCAAATGGAAGCTCACACCCCACGACTTGAGGCGGGTTTGCCTGAATAAAGTCGTAATAACGGGTTAATAACTCTTTCCCTTGGCGGTGGAATTCCTCCTCCCGAATCAAATATTCAAAAGCCTGGGATTTCCAGTTGCTCTCCAGCAAGTTGAGCAGCCTTTCCAACGTCTGATCGGAAGAAGAATGGAATTGTTGTAATACTTTATGAATGATATTTCCGAACTCCATCTCAGCCAGACTTTTCCGCTCTGGTATTTTATCGATTTTGGCTAGGCGATATTTATAGGGACATTTAGAATATTCCTCCACTGCGCTGGCTGATAGAGTTAGTAGCTGAGTACTTGGTTGGGGAGATTCCGTTTCATTTTCGCTCGATACAAAAGCATAAGGATGATCTTCGCCCAGGGGTGCACCCTGCTTTAGTTTTTCGATTGCATCAATGGCCGTGCGGGCATTTTCCCACTGACCGGCAGCTAATTCACGATTTAACTCCACCATCAGCCGTTGAAGCTGTTCATCAACCGTGGTGCTTGTCGCTTTTGAATGATCCGGCATGATCTGCCTCCTGACCAAGGTTTTTAAGGGTTCTGTTATTTCTTTTAATAATTTTGACTGATATTTCTCAGGACCAAACAGGTGTAGTTTTTCCTTGGCTCTGGTTATGGCAACGTAAAAAATACGTCTTTCTTCATTTAAATGCTCCTGTTCCGGTGTAGTTGTTTCCGGTGCTTTCCATTGGTACCAGGGTTCAGGAAGGATGGAAATCAGGGTTTGTTTTCGATAGGGACTGGGGAAGCTTCCGGAGCGGAGGAATGGAATCATGACGATGGGGAATTCCAGACCTTTGCTCTGGTGAATGGTCATGACCTTGACGGCGCCGCCTGCAGTTTGAAGGGCTGGTTTGAGAGCGGGATACTTACCGTCGTAATTAAGGATTTCCAGGTACTGTACCCAATCCTGAATGGTCCGTTGTTCATCCTGGGTGGAGAAGATCTCCGCCAATTCCAATAAATGTCCCACATTAGCCAAATCCACCCGCTCACGATATCGATAAAAAATACGGGTCGTATCCAGCAGTCCGGTCTGCTGGAGGATATCCCACAATAATTCATCTGGTCGTACTTTCTGGGATACACGGTGACGGAAAAAGCGAATTTTCTCCATGAGCCAGACCAGCTTTTCCGAGCGTTGGGACAGGTCCGGATTATGATCATCTTTTTCGGGAAAGCCGGCATAAAAAGATTCAAAACCTGCCATATTCAGGGTGCGGGAAATGAGGGCGGAAACTCCCGGAGGAAGATGGACTCGAATTAACCGGAGGAATGCTGCTTCAGAATGGGGATTTTCATAGCAGAGGTAAAACCAAGCCAGGAGATCCCGAATAATGGGTAGGCTGAAAAAACGTTCCACAAAAACATCGGTGGGGATTGTGGCAGCCTCCAGTGTATCGGCCACTGTTTTGACCTGGGATACGGACCGGCAAAGGATGGCCATCTCCCCGAACAAGCGATTCTCTTTTAAAACATAATGTTTTATCAAAGAAATGATCTCCGATAAAGTTTGATCTTTTTCCCCAATATGCCAGATTGGTTTTTCACCGTGGCGGTTTTTAAAGGGTGAAAGATCCTTGGGAGTCCGGTTGGTGTCCATCCGGATGGAAGTATTGGCCAGATCAAGGATCTCGGCTGTAGATCTGAAATTTGTCGTTAATTTGATTTCACCGGCTCCGGCGCGTGTATGATACCGTTCTCTAAAATCCTGGATATTATAATAATTGGCACCCCGGAAGCTGTAAATACACTGATCTTCATCGCCCACCACCGTGATACTTTTATAACGGTTCGACAGCAGGTGCACGATTCGATTGAGGGCATAATTATTGTCCTGATATTCATCAATAATGAAATGGCGGTATTTTTCCTGGATCTGGGTTAAAATGGTCGGGGCCGTTGTTAACATGTTCCAGCAATCCAGGACCATGTCCCCATAATCCACAAATCCGGCAGCCTGTTTCCATTCCTGGTATTTTTTATATACGGCGATTAAATCCGTCAATTGCCGATCGTATTCCTCCGGTTCAAATCGTTCCTGAAGCCCTGGGAAGAGTTCCCTAATTCCCTGATTCTCCTCTTTCAATGTCTGGAATTTTGTATCGATATCTTCCGGTGCGATTAATTCATCCCTGATGCGGTTAAAAAAGGGCAGGAAACTGGTATGCACTACCTTGGCGGGATTCAGTCTATACTGCTCCGAAGTGAGGAAAGTAAGTTCATCAAAACGTTTTAACAGCAAAAAAGCGGTATCATTTTCCTGGATAAGCATCTTTTCAGCATCGGGAGAATCGCTGTAGTTCCTGACCAGGAAATTGCAGAAAGCATGGAAAGTGGTAATGGTAAGAGCTTCAACGGGGATATCCTGGAAAGCGGAAAACCGATTTCTCAATTCTGTGGTCGCTTTTTCAGTAAAAGTAAGAATCACGATTTGATCCGGTTTCATGGCTTTTCGTTGAATCTGATACCGGATCCGGTGAATCAGGGTTGAGGTTTTTCCGGTCCCAGCACCGGCCAGAATCATGAGCGGTTTCGGCGGAAAAACGATTGCAGATTCCTGCTCCGGAGTGGCCGTGAATTTTCCAGAAGTATAAGTCATGGTCTAAATTAGAAAGGGAGGAGATGATTTTTCGACAGAATTCTAGACTGGGAGGGGAAAAAATGAACATCCTGTTTTAACTTTACCTCGGTAGGTGGGTCAAAACAGGCAAACCGAACCAAAATTGCTAAAGGAAATACAAATGAAACAGCAGATTTTAATCTTATTTCTCGGACTCACCCTTTTTGCCGGTTGTGAAAAATCGGTTCAAAACAGTTCCAATGAATTGACGGATCCAGATCTGCAGAACTTATCTTCGGATTTAATTACTGATTTAAACCTGAGTAAAAGGAGTGCAGATGGGCTGAAACAGTCGCTCCAGCGTCACTATGGCAAAGGGAAGCATCACCCCCCGGGTTTTCTCTGGAACGTGGCTGCCGATTTACAGCAATCTCTTTCGGAGGAAGAGAAAGCAGCAATATTCGATCGTCTGGACCAGCATAACCATGATTTGTTTCTTTACCGTTTCCGTGCTCAAAATTTCAACCGGGATCCGCGCGGAATGCTTCAACATGAATTGCAGGTCATTCGGTCCGTATTAACGGATGATCAGCAGGAGGCATTTAATGCCATCCTGGAATCTTATCGAGAAAAGTTTACTGCCTTGCGGGATTCCTTACAATCGGGCAGTATCACCCGCGAAACATTTCATTCCGAGATTGGAGTATTGAGAGACGCCATGCTGGCTGAAATAGATGCCTTGTTGACGGAAGATCAGAAAGCGGAACTGGAGGATAAAAAAGCCCAGTTTGAAGCCAATCGCGATCGTTGGCGCCAACATCGTCAGGAACAACGGGAAAAGATAAAACAAACCATGTATGAGGCCCTGGAATTCACCGAAAGTCAGATTACCAATTATGAACAAATCCAGGCCGATACCAAGGTCGCAATTCAAAATTTGAGAGATCAGCTGAAAAGTGGTGGTATTGGATTCTCCGATTTTCGTGATTCCTTGCAGGTCCTCATTTCAGATCGGAATACCAAAATTGAAGCTATGCTGACTGTAAAGCAGCTGGAAATTGTGAAGATCCATCTATTCCTGGAGATTCGGCTCATGCTCTGGCGTCAACGGATGCTTCAGCCTCTACAGAATTTTGGATACCATGCTTTTCCACAATTGAATGAATTGAAAATCGAAATGGTTTGATGAGTCTCTGATTGTGTGTAGGGGCTGTCACAGGGCAGCCCCGCTTTCATCCTTTTCATTACAGAACCAGATCATTTAACTTCAGGAACATGCAGCGGTCTAAAAGGACAAATGGATGAAAACCGATCAAGAACTTATCAGACAGTTTCAAAAGGGAAATTATAAGGCCTTTGATGAACTGGTTACGAAACATTTACAGAAAACATTCAAATTTTTTCTTCGGGTCACCGGGAGTGAATCAGAAGCGGAAGATTTATCCCAGACAATCTTTTTGAAAATGTTTAAAGCCCTGAAAAATTTCAAGTTTGAATCGGAGTTCCAGACGTATTTGTACCGGGCTAATGTAAATCAAGCTAATTCCTATCTGCGACGCAATCGCTGGCGGAATCTTCTCCACCTGGATGAGATCCCGGAACCGGGGGTTCAGGATATGGATCGGGAGAATGAATGGCGCAAAAAAGAACTCTGGGATGCCATTGCAACACTCCCGGCTCAGCAACGAAAAATCGTCACCATGCGAATTGCTCAGGAAACGCCGTACAAAGAAATTGCCCGCATACTGGATATTTCTGAAAACACAGCCAAGGTGAATTATCACCATGCTGTTCAAACCCTAAAAAAGCGCCTGAATTAATGATGGATATTAAACAAAGAATAAAAGCGGTCCGCGATCTGGAGGTTCCTACACCGGATCCGGATGAATTTTTAAATAACCTCAGAGGATCAATCCTGCAACGGGAGGAGCGACAGAAACAATTTCTTCAGACCGTGTCTGCTGCTTTACTCGTTATCATTTTGGGAATTTTTACGGTTCAGCAACTTCAGGACAGTCCGCAGGATATGCTGGTGGTTGATCGGTTTCCTATCGAAGCCGTAGAACCGGAATCCCAGGAGTTTATCTATGAAATGGCGGGTTATCTGGTGGATCAGTCGGATGACATCATCGAAACACTCGCATTCCTGGAAGCAGTGAATTTTGAACCAGTAAAAAGAGTCATGGAGGATAATCTATGAAACAAGCACAATTAATTTTTACCGTCGTTTTATTCGGAACGGTGCTGTCGGCTCAGCCCGGTCATCCGGAAGGCCCGGGAGGTCAATATGGCCAAAAGATGGAAATGATGGCCATCTGGAAAATGACCGAATATCTGGATCTTTCTGAAGATCAGGCGGAAAAATTCTTTCCACGGTTAAAGGATCATCGCCAGAGTATGGAAGATCTCAATAAACAGGAAAAGGAATTATTCAAACCCTTGGCAGATAAAATCAAGGATGGGAAGGAAATCAGCAAGTCCGAATTAAAAACGGTTCTGGACAAAGTAGAAAAACTGGAGGAAAAGAGGACCAAACAGAAAAATAAATTTGTTCGGAGTATGGGCGATATATTAACCCCGACCCAACAGGTGAAACTTATCTTATTTGAAGGGCGGATGAAAAAAGCGATTATGGATCGGATGCGGGAGTCTCAGCGGGGACCGGACCATCCTAAAAATCGGAAAAGAATGGGGAGGCGCCCCTTCTAATTGGTAGCTAACGGAATTAAAAAAGCCCCGGATACCGGGGCTTTCTTAATGATCTCATTGATCCAAAATTTGGATGTTTAACGTTTATTCAAAAATTCCACCGTGCTTTTTCAGCTTTTCCAGCTTGGGACGGATAACGAAAGTACAGTAGGGAACGTTGGGATTATTCTGGTAATAATCCTGGTGGTAATTCTCTGCCCGATAGAACTTGGTAAAGGGAACGATTTCTGTGACAATAGGTTTGTTAAAACTTTTGGCTGCCACCGCTTTTGACAGTTCCGCCTGTTCCTGCTGCTCCTTATTGTGGTAGAAAATCATGGAGCGGTATTGGGACCCGATATCTGCCCCCTGCCGATTGGAAGTGGTTGGATCGTGTGCCTGCCAGAAAATACCCAGAATTTGCTGGTAAGAAATCACCTTGGGGTCGAATTGGATCTGGCAGACTTCTGCATGACCCGTATTGCCGGCACTCACTTCCTGATAGGTTGGATTTTCCACGTGACCACCGGCATATCCGGAAATAACGTCATAAACCCCTTCTACCCGCTCAAAAACTGCTTCAATGCACCAGAAACAACCCCCTGCCAGAGTAGCGGTTTCCAAAGTCGGTTGATCATTCATAGTTGCCACCTCGTTGGATTGGATTCGGCTTGTACATAAAGAAAACAGGAGGATGAAAGCCAGCGTATGATAGGATCCATTTCGCATGATTCTGGCAGGAAGTTATCATGAACTGGAAAGGATTGCTATAACCGTTTTAGGGATAGCCCGAACCCAGCATCCTGCGCCTGAAACGGACAATCCTTTTACAGTTCTTTTAATTCTTTCAGCAAATCAGTGAGCATCTGTTTAGCGTCACCGAAAACCATAATGGTATTGTCATAGCCGAACAGTTCGTTTTGAATTCCCGCAAACCCCGGATTCATGGTTCGCTTATTTACAATTACAGTCCGGGCTTTGTCCACATCCAGAATAGGCATGCCATAGATTGGGCTGGATTTATCATGCCGGGCTGCCGGATTGACCACATCATTGGCGCCCAGAACGATAGCCACATCGCAATCTTCGAATTCCGGGTTGGCCTGGTCCAAATCCAGTAACTTATCGTAGGATACATTGGCTTCTGCCAACAAAACATTCATATGCCCGGGCATTCTACCGGCGACGGGGTGGATCGCATAGAGGACTGTTTTACCCATACTTTCCAGATAGTCGGCCACTTCCCGGGCTGCATGTTGAGCCTGAGCCACCGCCCGCCCGTATC
>CAZNUM010000057.1:0-8968 GCA_964576315.1 uncultured bacterium | reverse complement strand
GAACCCCCAACCTAGTGGTTAACAGCCACCCGCTCTACCATTGAGCTACTCCGGATGATGTGAATAACGCTCTGAAAAGCGCGGCGAATTTAGTACAAAAGGCTCGATTCAAAAAGCTACAATTCTTTTTCGGCCAACAACAGACGGCTTTTTACAAACATTCCGCTTAGAACATGATTCTGGGTAATGTATACAACGCCCGGTTCCTCATGGGGTTCTCCGATCCGCGAATGGATGGATTTGAGTCCCCCTAACCAACTGCGTTTATCGCATAAATAGACCAGATCACCCGGGTTTGCTTTCATCCGCTTTAAATCTTCGGAGGCTAAATAAATGACATCCTCCTCCCCTTCCCGCAGTTTCCATTCCACCGGTACTTTTTCGCCCACTTCATCATTGGGTTCGCCGCCCTTAAACGCCCGGCGCGCATTGGTGATGGTGGCTGTAATCAAACCATCAGTGGCCTTCTCCTCATCGTACTCCACATAGTGGGTCACCACCAGGGGCAGAATCAGAATCAAACCAAGAATCATAATCATCTGAGTCGGGAGCCCCGCCACATTAAACAGGGGCAGAAGAAATAATAGTCCCGCTACCGTTGAGAGGATAAAAAAAATCGAATAAGATGAGGATGACCGCTCAAAACGACTGACCAACGATCGCTGCCAGGAGGTGGTCAGACCCACAAAAACACCGACGCCGCTGCACACCAGCATATTATAAAGAGCTCGGATATAGGAGTAGGGATGAACAGGGTTCATGGTAATACCATGATCGAAAGGAGCAATCAGAACCCCCGGATACCGGGCCCCCAGGACCATGAGTCCCACCCCCCCTAAAAAGGTGGTAATTACAGCGGCGGGCGTAAACCGTTTCCAGAAAATCCCCAGGAAGATGGCTACTACTAACGGTGGGGTCAAAGTGGAATGGAAATAACCATGTGCTTCGTACACCGTGGGGAAATTTTTAAACGCTAGAACAGCCAACACTCCCAATGCCGTAATCGCCACGGAACTGAACCGCGCCATAACCAGCTCCCGGTGGTCCACCTCTTCCGGTTTCCCGGCAGTGCGCTTCAAGAATAACTTAATGGGACGATAGACGTCATTGATGAAAATGGCGGCGGTAGCATTTATGAGCGTATCCACTGTACTCATAAGGGCAGCCGTCAGGGCAGCCATGATAAAACCGAAGACCCCCGGGAGTGCCACAACGTTCGCCACTACCACAAAAATCTGATCGGGGGAAGTATTGGGGGGAATAATCGAAGGACTGGCCATGGAAATAGCCTTCCCCAGCCAGCCGGCATTTCCCACTACAATGGCAGAGATCGGTAGCACGACCAGAATATTAACGGCGGCGGCCTTCCGCCCCTCATTGACGCTCCGGCAGGCCATGAAACGCATCAATAACCCCTGATTCATGAATAAAAAGCCGATGGAACCAGCGATGGCATCCTGCCAGAAAATACCCACAAAATTAAAATCGGGCGGTTTATTGAAATCCGCTAATGGGAGTTTCCAGGCCGTAGGCAGGAGGTTCCAGAAGGTATCAAACCCTCCCAGATAGGCCAGCCCCAGGGCAAATAACATTAAACCGGCAAATAACAAAATAAAGCCCTGTAACAGGTCCGTAAAAATCACGGCTGTCTGTCCGCCAAAAGTAATATAAATACCGGTAATGATGGCAATAACAATAATGGCACGCATGAGGGTAATATCGATGGTGGATCCCCAGAATTGGAACGATTCCGGCAGCATGGGAATTAACGCCTTTCCAAGAGTAAGGAATCCGATGCCAATGTATCCGATCATGTAAAGCAGGAGTAATATGGTTGCCAAAAACCGGGCAGAGGGGCTGAACCGTTTTTCAAAATATTCCGGAATCGACCGCACCCGGGAATACACCACAATCGGCAGCCATCCAAATATAAAGAACGGCACAAAAAACCAGTCATTCATATACGTCATGGTGGAAGAGATACCGTGTTCAAACCCTTTGGCTGAATATTTGACGAAACTGTGACTTCCCACACCAGTGGCCACGATCGACATGGTGATCAACCACCAGGCGAATCGCCGTCCTCCAAAGAAGAAATCGGAGGTGGTTCGGGTATAGCGGCCGAAATAACTACCGAACAGCATGATGGCAATGAAATAGACCACCATGACCATCCAGTCGGTTGAGGATCCAATGGAATGGAACGTTTGATGCAGTGCAGTGCCTTCCATTATGCTCCCTTCCGCAGTCTTGCCAGAACCACTTTCAGATAAACGGCGAAACTACCGGCAATAACCATCAGGATGAATAAAACAGTTCGGGGCTGGATATAATCCATGGCGGCCAGATTCAGGAGTCCATGAATGGAAAAATACCAGATGAAACCGAACACCAGAATTACCATCCACATGCGATGTTTGGGACGGGAAAGGTCCAGGGCATTCGCCCGACGGGTAATCAGGATTCCCAGCAGGAAGAGAATACCTCCCAGACCATAAAGATAAATAAACGGGAGCCAGGCATGTTTAAAGGGTAACATTACGATTTGTCTCCTAGTTGAAATTTATCGAAGTGTGGTTTCAGGCTATCGTAACATTCCTGCAAGCCTTCCACCTGTACTTTTGCATGACCAATGACGGGCATGAAATTCGTGTCCCCGGTCCACCGGGGGACCAAATGGAAGTGAATATGTTCTTCAATTCCCGCCCCGGCAACACTACCGATGTTGGCTCCGAAGTTAAACCCCTGAGCCCGCATTTCCTTCTCAATCACCGTCATACTGAAATCGGCCAGTACCATAATCTCCTGAAGGCACTTCGCTTTCAAATCCCGCGTCCGATCCACATGTTCATACGGTGCAATCATGAGATGACCATTGTTGTAAGGGAAGAGATTCATGAGTACAAAAGCCTGCGTGCCACGGTAAAGGACAAGATTCTCCCGGTCTTTCGTATCCTGACTTTTATCGCAGAAGATACACGCCTTTTCCTTATCGGTCCGGATGTACTCGATCCGCCAGGGGGCCCAGAGTTTGGATAGTTCACCCATGTGAAAATCCGCCCTTAATCTTCTTCCTTGGCTGCTTTACTTTCCGCAATAATTTTTTGTTCCATATCCCTGGGTACTTCCTCATAGTGGCTGAATGATTCGGAATGAATACCCCGGCCTCCCGTAAGTGACCGGATAGTTGTGGAATACTGGTACAGTTCGCTCTGGGGTAATTGGGCCCGGATGACCTGGAAAGCGCCTTCGGTACTCATGCCCATAATTTTTCCCCGCCGGCTGGAAATATCTCCCATGACATCCCCCATGTATTCCTCCGGAACCCGGACCTCCACATTCAGGATCGGTTCCAGCAAACAGGGTTGGGCGGAGAGAAAAGCTTCCTTGAACGCCTCTTTACCCGCAATTTGAAAGGCGATGTCCTTGGAATCCACCGGATGCTGTTTCCCATCGTAAAATTCCACTTTCAGATCTACTACGCGGTAGCCCGCCAGAATACCTTCCTCACAGGCAGCATTGACACCTTTTTCCACTGAAGGGACGAAAACCCGATCCACATTCTGCCCCACGAGGGATTCAGTAAATTCTACCCCTTCTCCCCGTTTTTTAGGTTCTACCCGCATCCACACTTCTGCAAACTGGCCAGCGCCGCCGGATTGTTTTTTATGACGATATTTGGTGGAACCCTTTTTCTTGATGGTTTCGCGATAGGGTATTCGGGGCCGAAAAGTTTCCACATCCACGTTAAAGCGGCGCTTTAAACGGGACAGGCTCACCTGAAGATGTAATTCCCCCTGGCCGGAAATAACGGTCTGTTTCAATTCCGGATCCACATGATAAACAAAAGTCGGATCTTCTTCGTGCAGCGTGGCCAGACCAGTGGCAATTTTTTCTTCATCCCCTTTGGCTTTGGAACGGATACCGATATGAATATTGGAATTGGGGTATTGCACTCCCGGGATTTCCACCTGGTTGCTCTGGGAACAAAGGGTATTTCCCGTATGGGTGTCTTTCAGCTTCACCACGGCTCCGATATCCCCGGCATTCATGGAATTAATACTGATCCGGTTCTTGCCGTTCATAAGGAACATCTGACCAAACCGCTCACTTTTCCCCCGGGAACTGTTGTACAGGTCCACCCCTGCCGTAACCTTGCCGGAGTAGATCCGGAAAAAGGAGAGATCACCCACATGGGGTTCACTGATGGTTTTAAAGATATAGACGACTGGCTCTTTATTATCCAGGGCGAGTTCCACTTCTTCGCCGGAGGGAATCGCCCGGGCCTTGACCGCTTTGCGGTCCACGGGTGAAGCACCGTATTTAGCAATAAAATCCATTAACCGGGAAACGCCCACATTTTGGATCGCCGCTGTACAAAATACAGGGATAAAACTTTGATTCTGGAGCGCGTGGTGCAGTCCACCCCGCATCTCTTCTTCCGATAAATTCCCCTGGTCAAAAAATTTCTCTAACAGGGTATCATCCGATTCAGCCACATATTCAATCAGGGCCTCATGGAGCTGGTTCACCTTCTCCGTCCACTCTTCCGGAAGGTCAGATTCGGTGTACTTTCCACTACCGTCAGTGGAGTAGGTCATGAGTTTTTGACGTAAGACATCAATCACCTGGTTAAATCCCGGACCAGCATTGACCGGCAACTGCATGGGAAGTACATTATTCCCAAAATGATTTTTAGCGTTTTCCAGAATTTCATCGAATCGGGTGTGTTCCCGGTCCATTCCATTGACCACCAGGACCCGTGGCAGGTTAAATTGATCGGCAAATCGCCAGACCCTTTCGGTTCCCACTTCAATTCCATTAACGGCATGGACCACAACCACAACCATATCGGAGACAGAGATGGAGGAAAGGGCTTCACCGGTGAAGTCGGCGTAGCCGGGAGTGTCAATAAAATTAAACTTCTTTTCCAGCCACTCCACATGAAGGGGCGTGGAATGAATAGAAATTTGACGATCGTGTTCATCATGGTGATAATCCGAAACGGTCGTGCCCGCCTCCACCGAACCAATCCGATTCACCTCACCACCACAGGCCAGCATGGCTTCGCTGAGGATTGTTTTCCCGGAAGCTCCATGTCCCACAATCGCAAAATTCCGAATATCAGCAGAGAGAAATTCTTTCATTATTGTTCCCCTTTAGTTCAGTAGTTCTATGCTTAGTTTTTTCTGTCAGGGACAGGATAAAGAGTTCAATTGTAACCCCAGGGCGGGATTTGAAACAAGCGAATTAAACTACTTTTCCCTGTCGCAAGGCTATCCCAACTTCTTCAATATAGGTTCGCAGTTTTGGGACCAGATACACATCCGACAGGTCCATTCCTGCAAATTCCCGGGCCAGAATACGCAACCGCTGACCCAGGGGGCGGACTTTATTCAGGACAATATAGGTTTCATTGTTCACGGAGCAGAGCCCACCGGTGAAATCGCCTTTACCCTGAACCAGATTTACATCCAGTCGTTCCGCCAGTTCTTCAAACAATTCGTACAACCCGTCGGTCGGTCCTGTCATCAGGTTATAACAAATCCTTTCGATTATGTTTTTCCAGATACTCCACCAATTTTTTCACATTCTCTACCTGGTCTCGCGGTACTACCAGGGTGGCATCTTCCGTATTAACCACCACCAGATTATTAGCACCGAGAATCGCTGTAAACCGGCCATTGGACTGAATAAAATTATTTTCCCCATCCAGGACTAACCCCGAACCCCTGACAACATTGTTTCCCTTCGATTTGGGCGAAATATCGTAAACCGCGTCCCAGGAGCCCAAATCACTCCACCGGAATTCCGCCTGCACAACATAAATGCGGTCACTTTTCTCCATCAGTCCATAATCAATGGATTCAGGGTTGACCTGGTTCCAGATGGTATCAATGGCCTGACCCTTTGCCAACCGTTTACCGATTCGTTTTAATTGATCCGCAAGGTCAGGCATGTGGAGATGAATCTGGTCAAAAAACGTCTCCACATTCCAGACGAATATGCCGCCGTTCCAAAGGAAGTCTTTACTCTTTAAAAATCGTTTAGCCAGTTCAAGATGGGGTTTCTCGGCGAAGGTTTTCACTTTAAAAGCATTCAGATAATCCTCAGCGCTATTTGGATCGAATTGAATATAGCCGTAGCCGGTGGCCGGGTAAGTCGGTTCAATACCGATGGTCACCAGGAAAGGATTCTTCCGTGCCAGGTGTTTGGCGGTATGAAGCGCTTTCTCAAATTTCCGGTGGCCTACAATCATATGATCGGCTGGGAAAACCCCCATTACCGCATCCGGTTTCAGCTTTTGAAGGTGAAGAGCTGCCAATCCAATGCAGGGAGCCGTATTTTTTCCGCTGGGTTCGGTCAGTACATTATCCGGGTGAATCCCTTCAATTTCCTCCCGGATCACCTGGGTCAATTCCGGACATGCAATAATAAAAATATCTTCGACACACTTGATTTTTTTTAGCCGGTCAACTGTGACCTGAAGCATCGGTTTAGAACCGATAATATCCAGCATTTGTTTGGGGCGTTGCCGCCGGCTGGAAGGCCAGAACCGGGTTCCTCGTCCCCCGGCCATGATGACACAATACATTTAGAAAGTGGGTTCCTGAATTTGAATGGGACTCATTTCAATATCCCAGTTCGCCCGAATGGAAATGGTATCCGGAAGCATATAAAACCATTCACTGGGTTGAAACGGATAGGCCCTGCCATAGGTATAGGTCCCGTTCTGATCCGTATCATCAAACAACATGAATTGGTAGAGTCCTTCAGGTATTTCCTTATACTGAAATTGCAAACCTAAATTTACAAAAGCTGTGTATTGGCGTGGCGGTTTTTTCAACGACGTCAATACCGCCACCAGATGACGGCGGGTTGAATCCACAACCGTTCCTTCGAGACCCCCATACCCGATTCTCTTTCCACTATGAATCAGAATTGTCACCAGGGAATCCCGGAAAGAGCGCCCTTCCACCGGTTGAATTAAATCAGATCGAACCGTGAGTTTATATTCGGTTTTGGGTTTCCAACCCTTTTCTGGCCGGATTTCCAACCCCATTGGTGTGGGCTGGCTCCACAGTACTTCTACCAGATCTGAATCGCCCACGATCAGGGAAAATGCGGTTGGCTCCACGCCGATTACCGGTTTTGAAAATACCATCGTCAGTGGAGGACCGCCCTTTCCATCCGGCTGGAGGGAGAAGACACTGTCCGGGCGGGATAACACTAAAAAACTGGTATCCGGCTCTTCCGAAACCCGGATATCCAACACGGACGCCTCCATCACCAAGTGATCTCCCGAATATACCGGACCTACTGACACCGTCATTTTCCCTGGGGGGAGACTGTCTTCTGAAAGGATCAGGTATTGCGATTCTTTCGTCTGATCCGCAAAAAATCGGGGTCTCCTGAGCGTCCCGTCCTTTAAAGTGAGCGATAATGAATCCCATTTTTCGGAATCACTCAGGGCACGGTTAAAATAGATCCAACCCCAGCGATTTCCTGCCCATTCACCCCGGTCCAGTCGCAGGGGCGGCGGTTCATTCCAAGGGCGGATTCGCAAATGATTAACGGTCCCGTCCCGTTCCAGGTGATAACGCCATTGTTGAGGAACGCCGTAAACTGTCCGTTCCGTATTCAAGGCCAATCCTGCAAAAGGGCGCTCCACAACCACCAGGGAAAAATTACCTGCCGGTAAATATTGAAACTGAAATACCCCCTGATCATTCGTATCGGTTAAATACAACGGCGGACGGGCAAACAGGCTGTCATCCGGAACGGTTCTCCACAGATGGACCGTATAAGCACCAGAACCATATACTCTACCTCCGATGGTACCGCCATCGATCGAGTTCCCCGTACTGTAGGCAATCTGAATCGGCTGTTTGACCGGAACACCGTGTTCATCTTTTAATTCCCTGCTCAGGGTCAACACATAGGTCTGATTCGGGGTCAACTCCTTCGGGAAGGTCAATTCCAGTAACTTACCTTTATAGGTGACGGGTACAGGTTCTTTCATTCTCGGACTAACCCGAAGAGCCCTGGCCACCGATTTTTCATCCATATATTCAGAAAATTCAAGCTGAATGGTCCCCCCTTCAAATCCCAACGTACCCGATACAGGCGTCACTCCAAGCAGCTCCGGCGGCGTGGTATCAATCGGTCCCCCTCCCGGGGGCGCTACAGCGGCACACTTCCAGCCGAGAAATGCCAAGAGGAAAAAAAGAAACCCCGAACGGAAGTCAACTCGGAACATGGATGCTCTGTTTCTGCTTCACAGGAGCCAAATTTACGGGTATTTCACGCGAATATGTCATTTCCATTTCCGTAACCCGGGCTGTAACGCACCAAACCTGGACCCCCTGCCGGCTCGCTTTCCACAGGGTATGTCCGAATTTGGGATCCCGTTCCCACATGGGTCGAAAGATGTGGGCATCGGGGCGCTGACACACAAATACAATTCCCGCCCCCACTCCCTGTTGAGCCAACGTTCCCAACGCTTGAGCATGGCGGGCACCGCGATCGGTGACTGCATCCGGAAACTGAGCCACACCGTTTTGAACGAAAGTGACTGACTTTACTTCCAGATAAAACGGATGCCCTTTTTCATCCTGCAACAGAAAATCAAACCGGTGGTGTTTGAATGGGACTTCCCGGTGGATAATCCGGTAATTTTTCAGGAATAAAAATCGACCCTGCTCCAGACACTCTTGAACAAACTGGTTCGGGAGGGCCGAAACAAGGGAAACCAGCACCACTTCCTTTTTCACCATGACCGTTGTGTAGGGTGTTTTCCGTCCTGAACCAGGAGGCGCTTTTCGTAAATATACCTCTGCGCCCGGGATCAGCAATTCCTGTAAGCGACCCGGATCCGGCAGATGACTGGAAACCGTTTTCCCATCCAGCTCCACTATGCTGCGGAGACGGTGAGCACACTCCAGAATCTCTCCACTACGATCAAATT
>CAZNUM010000056.1:0-9111 GCA_964576315.1 uncultured bacterium | reverse complement strand
AATTGCTCCACGAACGAGTTCGCTCCGCGATTCCGGTTAATCGCGGGCCCGTTAGAATGCCTACTAATATAATAATATTGCAAATGAAAACGTGGGGTAATTGGGAAGCCATTTCACGACCCGTGTGGTTTGGTTGCTGGGACGACAACGGCAGCCAGCTTTAGAAAGGTGATGTTTAATATGGCAAAAACACAAAAAGGTAAAATGAATGTAAACGTTCTTTCCTATAAAAGGAGAAAACGTGGCTATGTTCGAAAAACTGAAAAAGTAAGAGAACTCTACCGTTCTACACCCAATTAGCGTGTAGTGTTCCAATGCCTCACGTCTTTAAACAAAAGTGAAAGGAAAGGAAATAAAATGAAACTAACCATACCAATCGATTGTCCTAAATGTGATAAAAAGTTTGAAGAAAAAGTAATAAACCTTAAACCGGGAAATACTATTATTTGCCCACATTGTAATTCCAACATTAAACTTTCTGGAGATGATTTAAGTGGAATCCAAAAAGAATTAGACAATTTTGATAAAACTCTTAATTTGCTAAAGAATATTAAGATTGGCTAATAAAATATCTGCGTTAACCTATGACTTCATTTATTATTTCATTAAGAATTGGAATCTATTTATATTGTGATCCACGTAGGCTTTCTAACCCCCACTACACCAAACGTCAAAAGCGTGCGGCGTGGTTCCGAAGTTCGGAACACGTGTAAAAGCTTCAATTCAATGAAAATGATAATCGCACACGCCTGTGAGCTCACTTGTTAGCCCTAATAAACCCATAAGGTGAAAAGATAAATTTACAAAACAAGAAGTTAGAAAAATTGTTATCTTGCCCAAATTGTAAGTCACCAACACTCAAAATGGATCAAAATAAAATTATTAAGTGTAAAGAATGTGGCGAATCATACAACACATTTTTTGATACACCAGTCTTGATAAAAAATGACTCACCAATTCTTGAATGGTATGAACCTAAGAAGGATTCAATACCATCGACAAACAGAGATTTTAAAAAAGTATTAAGGACTCTTTATAGATGGTTAAGTCCTGCTGATAGAATATGGACAGTTAACTCACAAAAGGCAATACAAGGGTTAATAGAAAAAATCAATCCTGATGCTGACGATAAAAATGTTGTTTTAATTGGTGCGGGATTTGAGTCAGTTTATAGACGTATTCTAAAACCTTATAGAAACGTTATCCGTATGGGACTTGCGAGCCGAGGAGATGTTGATCTGTTCTGTGATATTTGTAATATTCCATTACGCAAGGATAGTCTTGATTTAATATTATCCTCTTCTGTATTGGAACATGTAAATAATCCGGAACAAGCAGTTAAAGAGATGTTTAGAGTAGTGAAACCAGGAGGTTATGTTTACGCAGAAATTCCATTTATGCGGGCATATCATATGATTCCGGTAGATTATCAACGGTATACAATTTCTGGTATTGAAGAATTGTTTAAACGTCGAGGGTTTACATTAATCAGTAAAGGGATATGCTCTGGGCCTTTTACAGCGTCAGTTTTATTCCTGATAGATTTTTGCGGGAGTTTGGCTTCATTTAACGAATATATAAAGGCAATTGTTGTATTGATCCTTTCAATAATACTCCATCCAATAAAATATCTCGATAGATTTTCTGAAAATTCCCAGTGGGCTGTGGTTAATGCCTGCAACTTTTATTATATCGGGAAAAAAAATAAAATTAGCAATTTGAATATCAAAAAATAATGAGCCTTTTGTTTGAAACTGGTAAAACTGTAAAAGGGGCTGACCAATCGTTTCACCTGCATTTTTTCGCTACGCTAAAAAATGCAGGTGAGCTCAAACGTTAAGAAAGTGAGAAGAAAATGGCATATACTTTTCATGATTTAGCTTTTGATGTTCTTCGGCAAGCTGAAAAACCACTAACGTATCAAGAAATATGGGAAAAAGCAGTAGAAATAGGTTTAACAAAAAAAATAAAATCATCAGGGAAAACGCCTTGGCAAACTTTGGGAGCAAGACTATTCGTCGATGTTCGAGATAATCCAAATTCAAAGTTCATAAAAGTCGGCAAACGACCCACACGTTTCTTCTTGAAAGTTAAAGAATCAGGATTATCGGATGACATTATAAAGAAAATTGAGATTGCAGAAATAAAACAGGAAATAGAGAAAAGTAAATGGAATGAAAGAGACCTCCATCCTTTGCTAACATATTTTGTATATGCAAACCCTTCATTTGGGCGGGGCAAAGGAATTTTGACAAAGACAATTTTCCATGAAATATCAAAGAAGAAAGGATATAGTGAATGGCTATACCCTGATTTAGTGGGATTTTATTTGCCGCTGGAAGATTGGGAAACCGAACTCATAGAATTAGGCAAATTGTCCGATAATAACTTGATAAGATTGTATTCCTTTGAGTTAAAGAAATCTCTTAATAAAGGGAATTATAGAGAAGCATTCTTTCAGGCCGTTTCCAATTCTTCTTGGGCACATGAAGGTTATTTAGTTGCTGCTGAAATAAAGCAGGATGATGATTTTCTTTCAGAGCTGGAAAGATTAACAATATCATTTCGAATTGGCATTATTCATCTGAATCTTAAAGATTTTGATGCATCCTCCATTTTATTCCCTGCAATTCCACGAACAAACATGGATTGGGAAACAATGAATACAATATGTGCACAAAATAATGGTTTTAAAAAGTTTGTCCAAGATGTGAAAATTGATTTTGAATCTAAGCGGATTCATAAATCTGAATATGATGAAATCCTTGAAGACCCAGATAAATATATTGAAAAAGTAATTAAAAGCTAACAATTCGCTCCACCTGAACTCTATTCCGCTGCGCTCCATGCCAGCCAATGAATCATTACGTTAGCACTTTCAGTTTTTCTAATAAAATTAACGTTTCCAGTTCGATGATTACAATTTACACACTGGTGAACGACGACCGGGACGCAACCACCATCTTCAAGGATGCTCTAACCCTGTTTGGCGGTTACTAATGATGGGTATGTTCCATAATTTTCACCGGCAAAGAGAAAATTTAAATATACCGGATGTCGTCCAGGAACGCGTCACTTACCGTTAAAGTCCGTTAGATCTGGATTTTAACTATGTATTTCATTTATTAACGCTTGACATTATTAACGCAGGACGTTACTATTAGCTGTGATAAAGTCCTTCAAATGCAAAGAAACAGAAAAAATATTTTACCGAGAATACTCAAAAAAATTACCCAGAGATATTCAAAGAAAAGCAATGAAAAAATTGTGGATGTTAAATGCGGCCCCTGATCTCATTGCACTAATGGTGCCACCATCTAATCGTTTAGAAAGACTAAAAGGTAATCGTAAGGGAGAGTACAGTATTCGCATAAATAAACAATGGAGAATCTGTTTCCACTGGCAAACAGGAAATGCATTTGATGTAGAAATCGTAGACTACCATTAGGGAGAAAAAAATAAAATGCCTGCAAACAAAATCTCACCCATCCATCCGGGAGAAATCCTGAAAGAAGAATTCCTGGATGCAATGGGAATTACACAGTATAAATTAGCCAAAGACATTCATGTTCCGGCCCGCAGAATTAATGAAATTGTCCACGGCGCCCGTTCAATTACGGCCGATACGGCCCTCAGACTCGGACGGTATTTTGGGTTGTCTCCCCAGTTCTGGATCAACCTGCAGGCCCACTATGATCTGGAAGTCCAAACAGATAAACTGGGGAAAAAACTGGAGTCAGAAGTAAAGGTTTATAATCGTACCAACTAACTGTCGGGAGGTGGACGGTTTTCCAGAAATACCTGACTGCAGTTCCATAATACTGGAAAACAGTGTGTGAGCTTGAACGATATTGAAAAAGGAAATGACATGACTGAAAACCAGAAAATCTACAATCTTGAAACGGTTCCCGAATCCTTTACAGATGACCCTGATTTCAAGTCCGGTTTAAAAACAAAATATCTGGGTGCCGTGGCGGGGAGTGAAAGAATTTACGTGAATATTGACTACGTGAAACCGGGGGCCAGGAGTGTGAAATACCATTCCCACTCGAACCAGGAGGAGTTTTTTCTCATCCTCCAGGGTAGCGGCAGTGTCCGGATTCAAGATCAAATCCTCTCGTTTAAACAGGGAGACTTTTTTGCCAAACCGGCGGGCAAGGGCATCGCCCACCAATTCATCAATGACGGCCCGGAGGTACTTGAAATTCTGGACTGTGGAACCAAAGACAAGCTTGACGTGATTGAATATCCCGATGAAGACGTGCTCCTGGTGAAGGAAAAGGGGCTGGTATTCAAACGGAATACGGCCCTAAAGGACTGGTCCTCAGACCCCAACAAATAACCCGCTGGCAGCGATTTTCGCAGCGTTTTGTAACACAAATTTTTCAGGTTTTTAATGTCACTGCCATGGCTTTAATACACAATCTTTTAATCGACGACCGCCGCGGCGCCACCGCCATATTCAGGGAGGCCCTGGACCTGTTTGCCTGTTACGCGTCGGTGGCGCAAATCCAGGCAGAAGCGGAGCAGCTTAAAGAGCGGTTCCCGGTCATGGGCGTTTTCCAGAATTTCCACCGCCAGATTAAAAACCTGAATACACTGGAGGCGATCCGGGAACGGATTACTTATTTTCAAACACAACTGGAGCAGGATTTTGACCGGGTGTTAGAAAAGGCGACTGACCAACTCAAACCCCAAACCCGCCTCATGACCATTTCCCATTCCAGTTACGTCCGGGAATTGATTTTAATAAGTCGGGAACAGGATATAACCGTTTACTGCCTCCGGTCGGGACCAGGGAATGAAGGGATAGACCTGGCGGAACGGTTGAAACGCGAAAATATCCGGGTTGAAGTGGTGAAGGATGAACAGATGGGCAACTTTATTTCTAACGTGGATCTGGTCGTTGTGGGCTGCGATCTGCTTAGTGACCGCTTTTTCATCAATAAGCGGGATACGAAAAAACTCGTGGAAGCGGCTGCGGCTCAGGAGAAGCAGATCTGGGTACTGGCAGACCCGCTGCGGTTCATTCCGGAGTTCGAACCGGAAGCAATACCGGAACTGTTTGAAATAATCCCCCTCCGGTCCGACTACCGGATTTTTTGGTAACCGGTTTCTGACCGGTCAATCATCCAGGTCGATGGTGACGTAGCGGGCCACGTCGTCCCGCTTCACGTGCAGAAGAACTACGTCATTCTTTTCCGCTTTTTTAACCATGGACTTGAATTCTTTAGCGCCGGAGACCGGTTTGGTTCCCACGCGGGTAATAATGTCCCCCGGCCGGATGCCCACCCGGGCGGCAGGGGAATCGGGACGTACATCGGTAACAATCACTCCCTTGGGATGATGACCGGAAATACCGTACTCATTCAAGAGCGACCGGGAAATATCCTTCACCTTGATCCCGATGCTGGAATCGATTACTTTATGCTTGGTGGAAGCCAGCACTACATCATCACCCGGCATTTCCTCCAACCGGACGGAGATAGTTTTTTCTCGCCCGTCCCGGACGATTTTCAGGTCGTAGCGCTTGTTGGGCGTGGAGGTGGAGACAATATTTCTCAAATGATCAACGCTGTGAACCTTTTTCCCGTCGAATTTCAGGATCACGTCCCCGGTTTGAAGCCCTGCCTTTTCCGCCGGACTGTTCTCCACCACATCCGCAATCAGGGCGCCGTCCCGCGTATTGAGACCCAGGGCTTTGGCGTTGGCATTATCCAGGGGCTGGATCTGAACCCCGATCCAGGCCCGGATCACCCGACCCTTCTCAACCAGGTCCTTCATCACCTTCTTCACCATATTGGAGGGGATGGCGAAGCCCACACCCTTGTTGGAACGGTCAAACCCGCCGGTGTAAATGGCGGTGTTGATGCCCACCAGTTTCCCGTCCAGATTTAACAGGGCGCCGCCGCTGTTCCCCGGATTGATGGCGGCGTCGGTCTGAATGAAATCTTCATAAAAATCACTGCGACCCAGGATATTCCCACGACCTTTGGCGCTCACAATCCCCAGGGTGACGGTGTGACTCAGATTAACCGTAAAGGGGCTCCCGACGGCAATCACCCACTCCCCTACCCGCAGCTGGTCCGAATCGCCGAATTCCAGGTCCGTCAGGTCATCGGCGTCAATCTTCAGGACCGCAATATCGGTTTTAGGGTCCCGACCCACGATCTCCGCGTCGTATTCCCGCTTGTCAATCAGCCGGATCGTAATTTCGTCCATATCCTCCACCACGTGATTGTTGGTGACAATGTACCCTTTCCGGGCGTTCACAATGACGCCCGAGCCCAGGGCGCTGGTGTGGTATTCCTTCTCCGGGTTCTGGGGGGGATAGAAAAAACGGAAAAAATCATTGTCAAAGGGCATATCCCCGTGCAGGTCGCCCAGTTTGACCTTCTTCTCCGTCAGAATGGTGACCACCGCCGGATTGGTCCGCTCCGCCACATCCGCGATCTGGCTGCTGAACTGTTTCAGACTGCTGGTCTGGGCCTGGAGGCCGGTTAAAATGGTGATCAGAATAAATAATTTTTTCATGGTTATCCTCGCTGGTGATTCCGTTTGCCTGGTTGAATGCAACTGCACCGGATTTGTTCCTAGTTTGCCGGAAATAAAATCGTCGTCACAAACCCTGCTGGAAACTGAAGATAAGGTTGGAAAAATCGGTGGTTCCCCTCCCCGCCTCCACCAGATACCAGGGCAGGTCCAGGCGGAGGTACAACTCCTGCCCGAAAACAGAAGTCTTCAACCGCAATCCAAAGCCGAAATCCATTAACACATCGTTGGCAAAGGTCCGGTCCTTCCCGAACGGGGCGGAGTCGTTCAACACGCCTGCATCTCCGAACAGAGCCAGTTCCGTGCGGAGACCTGCCAGACGGTGGTTGAAGAAACCTTCCAGCGAGACGGAGGCGGCCTGCTTTACGCCCGGGTACCCTTTCCCCGCAAAACCGCGCAGATTCACGTCCCCCGGCAGGTGGTACTGGTCCCGGAGGCGGGTTTGACCGTAGAAACTGGACCGATCTCTCAAATAGGATTTCCGGTACGTGCCCCCGGAGCCGGCCCCTTCCACGGTGTACCGTTCCTGAACAGGTACGCCGTCGGATCCGGCCCAGATAACGCCGGCCATGCCCCGTCCCCGCAGGCCGAATTTTCCGTGGCGGAATTCAGCCCGGTCGATTAAAGTGATCCGGGCAAAACTCCAGTCCGACCATCCCCCCGGCGCCAGGTCCACCTGCATTTCAGACCGGAGAGGACCGGTGTGGGTATTGAGGCGGGAAGAAAAGACTGTCGTCCGCCCCCCTTCAAACAGATCGGTTCTGTTCGTGTCCACCACATTCACATAGAAAACACTCCACGTCAGCCGGTCCAGATTCAGGAAGTGGAAGGACTGATCCAGGGTGCGACTGATCTGGAATCCCGCCGTCTCCAATGCCCCCAGGGAAGCGACCTGATAGGCAATAGTGGTGGCGGAATCGCCCAGGGGATTCCGCCGCCAGCCCTCTGCGAACCAGAAAACTTTACCGGAACCTACATTCACACCGCCCTTCAGGTGTTCCCATGGACCGTAATCGCGGGTGAGCCAGACCCCCGGTAAAAAACCGTCCCTCTGGTGGTACTGCACCGAAGGAAACCACTGGAGAATGTACCGGTTCCGGGGGGCGTAATTCATGCCCGGGCGGTAGAAGAAAAATTCGGTGGGCATACGCCCCGTTCCATTGTTGCGGTAATCCAGATCCAATGTCCTGGCTTCCGGGTCCAGCACCGCCTTCACCGGCTCGATGGGTACGGTGAAAACAAATTCATCCTCCTGCCGCCACTGATGGTTCTGCCACCAGGTTCGGTAGGTGGTGCCGTCCTCCAAGGTGACTTCCACCTGCTGGGGTAATTCCCGTTTCCCGTAGCGCCGAATCTGAAGGGTTACTTTCCAGGAACCATCCGGCTGGCGGGATTTTTTCCACCGTTCAATTCCGTAATCCAGAAGCCGGGTGTTATGGAGCCAGGGTCGGAAAAACCAGTCCAGGTCCTCCCCGCTCACTGCCTCCATCGCTTGGATAAAACGCTGTTCGTTGGGATGTTTCAACTGCCAGCGGCGGTAATATTCTCTCATCCCGGCCAGAAAAAGGGAATCCCCCAGAACGTATCTCAATTCATCCAGCATCAGGGAGGGTTTGGTGTAGGCATTCATGCTGTAACCCCACCCGTCCCGGAACATGTAAGAGGAACGGCTTATGGGTTCATCCCGTCCGCTGGTAAGATAGCGAATGGCATACCACTGGCTCCGACCCAGGCTGCTGCCGAATTTCCAGTACTTTTTCTGCCACGGTTTTAAATGGGCGGTCTCCAGATCGTAGCCCTGGGGACCGTATTTCCTCATCAGGTACCAGCGGGTCTGGAAAGTGGTAAATCCTTCATCCAGCCACGCTTCCCGCACTTCATTATTCCCCAGAATGCCGTAAAACCAGATGTGCCCCACTTCATGGACGATTAAACCTTCCGATTCGCTGCCATTCATGACCAGCATGGGATATTCCATGCCGCCGCCCTTCAGCCGGTCCGTAGTAGTCACCTGGGGATAGGGGTAGGGACCGAACTGGCTACTCAGCCATTCCAGAGTCCACTCGGTTCGGTCCACCACCTTTTTGGTCCATTTTTTCCCGTTTTTCCGGTTGAACAGGACGTGAACTTTGATGCCGTTCCACTCCCCTTCTTCATAGAGAAAATCGGGGGAGGCAATCCAGGCAAAGTCGTGGACATTTTCTGCGTGGAAGGAAACCCTCCGTCTGACGGTTGAATCGGGCGGTGTGGACTGCTTTTTAAAATTTTTAAGCCATTCCTCAAAGGGCTGAGTCGTATCCACCCGGACGCTCTCCCATCCTGAGTCGCCATCGGTTACAATGCCCGTAGCGCCCACAATGTTCGCCCATGCCGTGGACTAGCGCTACAACGGCCTTCGGCTCTACATGATCCCAGGCTAAACAACGTAAATTAATACTATCTGTAGTGGTGAGGTAAAGGGTACGCGGTGCTGGCATGGATTTTATATATTTACGCCAAGTTAGCAATTAAGCATGAAATTAAAAATCGTTTTTATGGGAACCCCCGATTTTGCGGTTC
>CAZNUM010000055.1:0-9671 GCA_964576315.1 uncultured bacterium | reverse complement strand
TATTATACTTGGGCAGTGATTCGGTACAAAATGCCATCATGTCCGTAATCAGACGCATGGACGGTTCCGGCGGGAAAATCCATTCCTTCTGGGCAATAAACTCCTTTAAAATATCGTTCTGAAGCGTCCCCCTCAACTTTGAAATCTTAACCCCTTGGTTTTCGGCCGTGGCGATGTAAAAAGCCAGCAAAATCACAGCCGGACCATTAATCGTCTGGGAGACAGATATGGTACCCAGATCAATCCCGTCAAATAATTGTTCCATATCTTTTAAGGAGGCAATGCTGACGCCACATTTTCCCACTTCTCCCGCTGCAAAGGAATGGTCCGGATCATATCCCATCAGGGTCGGCATATCGTAAGCCACCGATAAACCGGTCTGCCCTTTGGAAAGCAGATAGTGGTAACGCTCATTGGTCTGCTTCGGGGTGCCAAATCCAGAAAACTGGCGCATGGTCCAGAGCTTTCCACGATACATATTGGGGTGAATTCCACGGGTAAAGGGATATCGACCCGGAAAACCAAGTTTTGATAAATAATCACCAACGGATTCCTGGGGATAATAAAGACAATCCACAGGCTCCCCACTAACCGTCTCAAAGGAATAGGAGCGTTCTGGAGAGGATTTCAGATCATCCTGCCATCGCGTTTCCGCTTTCCTGAAAGCGTCTGAATCTTTGTTCATGAAATATAGTGAAATGTGGTTTTAAACAGACGTGAATTTAAGGACATTTCCTTATAAAACTTCTATTTTCGGAAACCAAAGAAAACCAGCCTGGAATTGAATGGATAAGGAGCGAATCAAACCTCCGTTCTATTTTACATTCCACCGCAGTGAAAACCGATATCATTTACCAGAAGTCTGCCCAGAAGATGGAGGAAATTCCAGATGCTTCCATTCGCTTAATTATTACCAGCCCTCCCTATTTTAATGCTAAGGATTACCAAAGCCCGGATCAGATCGGTGTTACCAGCAAAAATTACGATCACTATCTTGAGACGATGATTCCCATATGGCGGGAGTGCTCAAGGATCTTGAAGCCAAATGGGAAACTTTGTATTAACGCCCCCATCCTCCCCATGAATAAAAAAGTACTTCATACCCATTACAATCGAGATTATTTAAATATTAATAACGATATTGAGCAGACCATTCTCAAGCACACCCCCCTGTTCCGGTACGACTTAATCATCTGGGATAAGGGGAGTACGGACCAGCTCATGATGGGCTCTTATCCCTACCCACCCAATTTTTACGGGCTGAATACAGTGGAATTTATTAATATCTTTGTCAAGGACGGTCCACCCGAAAAAATATCATCCCAGGTGAAGGAGAAAAGCCGACTATCCAAAAAGGAATGGCGGGAATATATTTCCAGTATCTGGAAATTTCCTCCGGAACGGGATCGCTCCCACCCGGCTCCTTTCCCTCCAGAATTACCCTGCCGTTTAATAAAATTGTATTCCTTTGTAGGCGATGTAATCGTGGACCCCTTTATGGGTTCCGGAACTACGGCTCTGGTGGCAAAGCAGTTGAATCGTCGTTTCATCGGGTACGAAGTGAATCAGGCTTACATCACTCTGGCCTACCATCGTTTAAATCAGCAATCAAGTGATGAGACGGCTGACCGGCTGTAGATCCGAACGGAAAAAAATGTAATTTTTTGAATTATATTTATGGCGCTGGCCTTTCGGGTCAGGCGGGGAGTACCAAGTCGGCTTACGGTGAGTGATCTTATTTTGCGGTACAAAACCGGTGAGAATAACCGTCCTGTTTTCCAGCAATGATTCCCGAACAAATTCTGTTTCACCATCCTCCTCGTCCGGAATCCGGTAAATACAAAAAATTACACCTCCCGTATATTTTGGGAGGTGCTGGATATGTCGGGTAGTGTAAACCCGGCAAGCATAGGGTTCATAACGATGGGCTGTCCCCTGAGCCACTGCACTGAAGTAGGACTGAGGGATAGCATCGGTTTTTACGTCGTACACCTGCCCGTTGTAGGTAACATCCCCCCGATCCACTGTCCGATGATCATATTCATCCTTTAAGTCAAGGTTTAACCCGAGGAAGCTGAGGACTGCCAGTTCCCCCAGAGCACCCACATAATTACTTTCGAGATAAGTGAGAGGGGCGTTTTCCGGTCGGAATTGCCGGCGTATCCGTTGTGTTCGTTTTAAGGCATGTTTTACAGCCAGCTGAACAGCGGACAGGTGCAGTTCAACCGCTTCGTATCCCGGAGCGAGTTTTAAGAGGATTTTCGTCCTTTCAAAATGACGATGACTTTGGACACGCCTTCCACGAGCATCCAGGCAATCATACTTGTCAAGATGAGCGTCAGGATAAACAGCACCCCGTTCCTGCTATAAAACCGCAGGGCATTTCCCACTAGGGCAGTACAGGTTACCAGCGTAATAAAAACCATTGGTAATAAAAGGGGCAGGATCGGCTTTTTACGCTGCCAGTAATACAAGGTCAGAATCATCAGCGTCAGGGCTGCCAGCATTTGATTGCTGGCACCAAAAATGGGCCAGAGCACCCAACCAGCCTGCTTAACAACTCCGGTCCCCGGGTCCGGCACATTCCAGAAAGCCAGGAGATAGGCGGGTAGAATTGCCAGCAGGGTGGCAAAATATCGGTTAGTCAAAAGGCGAATTTTCATCACTTTTCCGAATTCCCCCAAGATGAACCGCTGAATCCGGGTAGCCGTATCCAAGGTAGTGGCGGCAAAAGAAATCACCAGAACCGCCATAAGGGTTTTTGCCAGTTCATGGGATAATCCCACCGATTCCAGCAAGGCGCCGCCACCCAGCACGAATGCTGCTGCTTTATTGCTGCTGGCATGGGCCCAAGTGTCATAATAAACACCCCAGGAAAGGTTTTTTACGGATCCCACCGCCGGAAGGGTACACGAGGATACAAGAGCAATCCCCGCCACCGCCGCCAGTGTGGAAGCCAGCGCCAAGGTCCCCTCCCCAATCATGCCCCCGTAACCAATGAGGCGGGAATCCTGAAAGTGGTTTAATTGCTTTGAAGTCGTTCCGGAGGCAACTAAACCATGGAATCCGCTGATGGCACCACAGGCAATCGTTACGAACAACAGAGGGAAGATAGGTGGTGCAGTGGGATCGGTAACGGAACGAATCGCAGGGGCATCTACCACCGGTTGGGCTATGAATATTCCCAGAAATAACAGTCCTAGTCCCACCAATAGCTGATGACTATTGATATAATCCCGCGGCTGCAGCAAGGTCCACACGGGCAGCAGGCTGGCTACGGCAGAATAAACCAGCAGTAGGATGATCCATAAATTTTTAGCTTCCTGGACACCCATTCCTAATCCGCCTGCAGATTCTGTGACTGTGAAATCCACCGGGACTTTTGAACCAACCCAGACGAAAAAGTACAGGATCAGCAGGGCAGCCAGGGAAGGAATAAGACTGCTGAAATGCCGCTTATAGATCAACCAGCCCACCACCAAAGCCACCACAATCCCGATATTGATGGGGATTACGGAGGAGGGGACCCCTACGAATAAATCAGCAATGGCCATGGCAAACACTGCCAGCACCAGCCAGATCAGTAATATGACAAATGAGAGGAACATGAACCGGACCCGTCCGTTCAAAACGGAGGAAGAAATATCGGCGATACTGTTTCCCTTTTCACGGACACTGGTTACCAAAGCACCAAAGTCATGAACGGCACCCATGAAAATCGTGCCCAAAACCACCCACAACAGGGCCGGCAACCAGCCCCAGAAAGCGGCAACGCAGGGGCCTATAATAGGCGCCGCGCCGGCAATGGAGGTATAATGATGACCGAATAAAATATGTTTTTTAGTCGGTACAAAATCCATTCCATCTTCAAACTCATGGGCGGGAAGGATGGCGGGCGCTTCCTGCAGAGCGTAAATTATATTTCCAATCCAGCGGGAGTAAAAACGGTACCCTAGAAAAAACAGTGCAATACTGATTAACGCCAGGGTAACAGAGCTCATTTAAGCGACTTGTTTTATTCCTTGAATTAGGGTTTGGACCGCTTCAATCACACCTTCAGAAGTAAGACCCAGTTGTTGAAGGAGTACGGGACGGGGACCCTGTTGAATAAAGGTATCCGGCAATGCCAGCATTTTAGTTTTCCCCTGAAAGCCATGGGTTCCCAGCCAGGATACAACCCCTTCTCCAAACCCACCAGTAATAATCCCCTCTTCCAGTGTCACCACCGTATTAAAACGGTCAAGGATATGTTCCAAGTAAGGTTCATCCACCGGTTTGATGAACCGGCAATTCACTACTTCGGCGGAAAGACCTTTCGCTTCCAGTTGATCCGCCGCTTTCAACGCCTCATAAACCAGGGGACCAACGGCCAATATTGCCACATCCGACCCATTACGTTCCACAACCCAGCTTCCAATGGGTAGAAGAACGCTCTGTTCCTCCCGGTTAAATTCTACCGAGTCTCCCTTTGGGTAACGAATCGAGAAAGGATGAGCTTGTTGATTCAGGGCAGTATACAGGAGGTGGCGCAACTCATTACCATTCTTGGGAGCGGTAACAATCATGTCCTGCACGCACCGCAAGTAAGCCATATCCAAGGCACCGTGATGGGTAGGACCATCCTCACCGGCAATTCCGGCTCGGTCCAGACAAAACACCACGGGTAAATGCTGAATGGCCACATCATGAATTAAATGGTCGTAAGCTCTCTGAAGGAAAGTGGAATAAATGGCGGCAATTGGTCGAATCCCCTGGGAGGCCAACCCTGCCGCAAAGGTGACCGCGTGTCCCTCAGCGATTCCTACATCAAAAAACCGGTCGGGGAATTCTTTGGCAAATGGGACCAGACCGGTACCCTCCCCCATGGCGGCTGTAATACAAACCGTATCCTCCCGGTTCCGACCGATTTCGCAGGCCAGAGTTCCAAATACTACCTGGAAGGTGGGAGCCGTCGGTTCTGGTTTGGAGAGTTTGCCATTCGTAGTACTGGGACTAATACCGTGGTAACGGATCGGATCTTTTTCCGCCACCTCCATCCCTTTCCCTTTTTTTGTGATAATATGTAGCAGTACCGGCAGTTTTAAGTTTTTCAGGTTTTCCAGGGTTTTGATCAATTCTTCCAGATTATGACCGTCGATCGGCCCGAAATAACGAAATCCCAGTTCCTCAAACAGCATCCCCGGTACCAGAAAAGATTTCATACTTTCTTCTATCCGGTGGAGTAAGGATCGTGTTTTTTCTTTCCCCAGTGGTAATTTCCCTGTCAAATGCCAGATTTCATCCCGTAACCGGTTGTACAGCGGATTTGAAACCAGTTTCGTCAAGTAAGTATTGATGGCGCCCACATTGGGACTGATGGACATTTCATTGTCATTCAGAATGACCAGCATGGGGCATTTCAGATTTCCAGCGTTGTTCAGCCCTTCAAAAGCCAGACCCCCGGTCATTGCTCCATCGCCAATAACCGCCACCACGTGGAAATCTTCCCCCTTCCGGTCCCGGGCAACTGCGACACCGGTGGCGGCTGAGATGGATGTGGAGGCATGACCGGCACCAAAAACATCGTATTCACTTTCAGATCGTTTTAAAAATCCACTGAGCCCTCCCAGTTGCCGGATTGTGGGAAACTGTTCAAATCGACCCGTCAACAATTTATGGGCGTATGCCTGATGTCCCACATCCCAGATAATTTTATCCACTGGAGCTTGAAATACTTTATGAAGGGCGACGGTTAATTCCACTGCACCAAGGGTCGACGCCAAATGACCTCCCACACTGCTGACCACTTCAATCGTGTATTGACGAATCTCCTGGCACAATTCCAGCAGCTCGGTCAGGGAATAGGACTTAATATCCTCCGGAGAGTGAATTGTAGGAAGATATTTAAGCGGCATAGGACGGTTGTTTTTCTAGGGCCTTTACCCCCCTGGTCCTAAAAGCAAGTTCATGGAAAAGCGGTTCACCATTCAATTCCGGGTGGAACGATAAGGCCACATGCCGCCCCTGTTTTACCGCCACTGCTTCCCCTCCATAGGTGCTCAAAATTTCCACACCCTCACCTACCGAGAGAATCCGGGGAGCCCGGATAAATGTCGCCACGATTTTCGCCTTCTGATCAGCCGTTCTTACCGTCAATTTATCTACGAAAGAATGAATCTGTCGACCAAAAGCGTTCCGACTGGCAGTAATATTCAGCAGATCTAAACATTGGACGCGTTCATCCTGTACTTCTTTCGCCATCAAAATTAAACCGGCGCAGGTCCCTAATAGAGGATAAGATTTCCCAAACTCCTGGATTGTCGGATAAAAATCCTGCTGTTTCATCAATTTGGACATGGTAGTTGACTCTCCTCCCGGTAAAATTAATCCTTCCACCATCTCCAGTTGCCTGGGGTAGCGGATATTGACCGGATTCAGATCCAACCGAGCGCATAGTTCCGCATGTTTAGAGAAGTTTCCCTGGAGGGCTAAAATTCCAACTTTCAAGGGATATCAAGAATTAAAGTAAGTTTGGGTTCAATTCCGGTTACCAACCCCGTTCCTGGAGTCGTTCCTCTTCTGGAATCTGGGCAATGTCAATTCCTTTCATGGCTGCTTTTAAGCCGGTGGAGATTTCTACCAGTTTTTCAGGATCATTATAATAGGTTACTGCTTCAACGATGGCTTTGCCACGGCTGGCAGGATCCTCGCTCATGAAAATCCCTGAACCGACAAATACCGATTCGGCACCGAGCTGCATCATTAGAGCGGCATCTGCAGGGGTGGCGATGCCTCCCGCTGCAAAATTAGGAACCGGCAGTTTTCCCAGCTTGGCTACCTGCTGAACCAGAGAGAAAGGAGCCCCCAGTTCTTTGGCTCGGGCCATCAATTCTTCCTGATCCAAAATGGTCAATTCTTTAATCTGCTGCTGCACCGTGCGCATATGACGAACCGCTTCCACAATATTTCCACTGCCCGCTTCCCCCTTGGTGCGGATCATGGCTGCCCCTTCCCGGATTCGCCGCAGTGCTTCACCTAAATCGCGCGCTCCACATACAAAGGGGACTTTAAAATCATGCTTCCAGATATGATTATACTCATCCGCCGGTGTTAAGACTTCGCTTTCGTCGATAAAATCCACTTCCAGTGCCTCCAGAATCTGGGCTTCAGCAAAATGACCTATCCGTACCTTTGCCATAACAGGAATGGAAACCCGCTCCTGAATTTCGCGAATCATTTTAGGATCGCTCATGCGCGCAATTCCCCCTTCTTCACGGATGAGTGCCGGAATTCGTTCCAGCGCCATCACCGCCACGGCACCGGCATCCTCCGCAATCTTGGCCTGGTCCGCCGTCATCACATCCATGATGACGCCGCCCTTCAACATTTCTGCCAAACCTACTTTTACTTCTATGGATCCTTTCTCAGCCATAGACCACTTCCTCCTCTTGAATTTTCCCGATTGATTTGATTTTCTCCAGCACCTCTTCAATTACACCATCGGGAGTCGAAGCGCCAGCCGATACGCCAACTAATTCAGCCCGTTTTAACCAAGCGGGATCAATGTCGTCGGCTCCTGTAACCTGGTACGAATTCGGGTTGCGGGCTTTCGCCAGAGCCGTCAACCGCTTGGAATTGGCACTGGTAAAAGAACCGATAATAATCATGACGTCACAACGGGCAGCTAAATCCTTCAACTGTTCCTGATTCCGCTTGGTGGGGAAACAAATCGTATTGACAAAGTGCAGATCAAAAACCTTTGCCATTAAAATGGAAATAATCTTCTGAACATTTTCGATAGTCTGGGTGGACTGACTCACAACCCCCGCACGCTTCATCTTCCTTAATGCCTGGGCTTCCGCTTCCGTGGCCACCACAATCGGTTTCTTCACCTGGCTGGCGATGCCCACCACTTCATCATGGCCGTGGTCCCCAATAATGATAATCGAACGTCCCTCTTCTTCCAGCTTTTTCACTTCCGCATGGATTTCTAGAACCAGCGGACAGGTGGCATCTACAATATTCAACCCTTTGGCTTTCGCTTGCGCCCAAACAGGATTACTAGTACCGTGCGCCCGGAATAGGATGGGTTTCCCTTCCGGCACATCATCCAGATCCTTGACGACCTTGGCTCCAGCTTTCTCCAGATCATCCACCACTTTTTCATTGTGTACTATATGACCCAGCATGTAGACCTGTCCATATTGATCCGCCGTTTCGTAGGCCAGATTTACGGCATCCCGAACACCAAAACAATATCCCGCATCTTTGGCTAAAATTATTTTCACTGGATCTGCCCGTTCTGTTTGGCCATGGAGCGGTTGATTTGTTTAAGCACATCGGGCAAAACATCTTTCAATTTTTTATCAACCACAGCTCCAGCAGCAAATTTATGACCGCCGCCGCCAAAAGCTTTAGCCGTATCGTTAATTACATATTTCCCTTTCGAACGCAAATTGATCCGGCATGAAACCGGATCCCGTTCAAACAGCATCAGGGCCACCTCGACGCCGCGGATGGTGCGGACAAAGTCTGTAAAACCGTTTACATCCTCCCGACTGGCACCAGCCTCCTTCAATAAATTCTGATCAATAATGAACCAGGCCAGCTCCCCACCATGCTCAAAATGAAGGTTGTCCAGTACTTTTCCCAACAGACGTACCCGACTCCGGGATCGGGTCTCGTACACATGTTGATATACTTTTGACGTATTGACACCGGCCTCAATACAGGCAATGGCAATCTCATGACATTTTACATTCGTATTATTGTAACGGAAGGAGCCCGTATCAGTGAGTACAGCGGTGTAAATACCTTCAAACATATCCTTGGTAGGTGTAACACCGATGGATTGAATATAATCGTAAAGCATTTCGCCGGTGGCTGCTGCCTGGGTATCAATAACGTTTTCGATAAAACGAATATCCCCCAAGTCCGGATGGTGGTCAATATTGATAATCGGAACTTTTGATTTGACCAGGGTATTGCCAATTAATCGCAACCGCCTGAAATCACCCACGTCAAAAATAAGAGCCAGGTCAACCCTCTTTAACCAGGGGTCGTGACCCTCAGGATTATACTGTTCAAACATATTCCCCTTGTCCAGGAATTGATACTCTTCCGGCAATGCTGAAACCTGAATAATCCGGACATCCTTTCCCAGGGATTTAAAATAATGAAACATGGCTGCCGAACATCCAAGACCATCGCCATCGGGATTTTCGTGGGTAGAAAGCAGAATAGAACCTGCTTGCAAAATTTTGTTGTGGATGGGTTTCCAATCAATCATAAGATTCTCAAGACTATAAATTTAGGTCTATTCTTCGAATTTATTCTACACTATCGCCGCAGCAGGGACTATGAAGAATTCTTTTTCCATTGGGTTTCATGGGTACCCAATGTTCGCTGGTGGTACCGGGCCAATATGAATAGAAAATCCGATAGTCGATTTAAATAAGGAATCCAGCTTTTGGTTTCCTCCCCCGCATCTTTCAGGGCGACGGCCATCCGTTCGGCACGGCGGCAGACCGTTCGGGCCAGGTGGAGCCGAGCAGTAAATTCGTCCCCGGCCGGCAAAATAAACTCCTTCAAAGGAGGCAGTGATTTATTCAAACGGTTAATTTCTTCTTCCAGTTCCCGGAGGCGGTCTTCCTTTAGGAGCACCATCTCACTGCCTGGTAAGGAGCCCTCTC
>CAZNUM010000054.1:0-9893 GCA_964576315.1 uncultured bacterium | reverse complement strand
ACGCCGTCAGGGATTGACCGCCCCGGGCAGGCATATTACCTACTGTTGATGGAAACGGCGGGGGTGAAGTTAAAAGTGGTCTTTACGCCGTAACCCGGGTTATTCGGAGAGGCGGCTGCTGGAGAAAAAGTCGAGTACAAAGAGCAGCAAAGCACCCTGCCAGAACTGGTGAGCCTCTACGGGAAAAACAGAAAACCACGCCCGGAGCAGTTGAAAGGTCTGGATCTGATCCTGTACGATATCCAGGATGTGGGTGCCCGTTATTACACTTATATTTCAACGCTCGGTCTAATGATGGAGGCAGCCGGTGAAGCGGGGATCCCCATCATGGTTCTCGACCGTCCTAACCCCATCACCGGTATAGCAGTAGAAGGTCCCCGTCTTCAAATGGAATTCCGTTCTTTTGTGGGGTATTATCCAATCCCTGCCAGGTACGGTCTGACAGTGGGAGAACTGGCAGGAATGATTGTGGGAGAAGGCTGGATTGAAACGTCCCCCGCTTTAACAGTAATCCCCATGAACGGCTGGCAACGGTCTCTCTGGCTGGATGAAACAAATCTCCCCTGGGTAAAACCATCGCCGAATATTCCTGATCTGGCCAGCGCCATCGTTTATCCAGGCACCTGTTATCTGGAGGCGACCAACGTCAGTGAAGGACGGGGCACGCCCTATCCTTTCCGCTGGTTCGGAGCGCCCTGGATTAAACGACAGGAACTGGCGGTTGCCCTCAATAATCTGAGTCTTCCCGGTGTGGTTTTTAAACCCATTACCTTCACCCCGGTTGTCATTCCGGGGGCTGCGCTCCATCCCAAATTCGAGAATCAGGTCTGTGAAGGAGTTGAAATTATTGTTTTGGACCGGAACCGGTATAACAGCGTTGCCACCGGCGTCAGGATTCTCTCTGTAATGAAACGACTTTACCCGAACCAGATTCAATTTCGGGAACCCAGTTTGAAGCGTCTCTGGGGCAGTGAAGAACTGTACAACCTGCTCCAGAAGGGAGCCGGCGTTGAAGCACTGCTGAAAAAAAGTAAAACGGAAGCAAAGGCGTTTCAGAACTTTTCCAGGCATTATTACCTGTATTAATCAGGATGTTACCGGATTTTCCCATGACGAACGTAAAACACCCCTTTAGTTCAAACGCCGTAAAGGTTCTATTGCTCTCATTGTTGATCGTGGCAGGGTGCACTCTACACCCCTCCCTTCTTCAGGAAGGGGGTAACCGCCGATTAATCCGGGAATTAAATACAGTCATCCGGGAATCAGGTCTGGACTCCAATCTGGGTATTAAAGTGGTTACTTTGAAGTCCGGGGAGACGATTTACAGCCATAACGCAAGAAGCCGGTTTAATCCGGCCAGCAACAATAAACTGTACACCTCTCTGGCTGCATTGAAACTACTGACGCCCCAGTTCCGGTTTGAGACGGCGCTCTGGGCAGACAGTCTGGAATGGCTGAAGGGTCAACTTTCACATCTCACGTTAAAAGGGAGCGGCGACCCGGATTTTTCTCTCCCGGATTTACGGGAACTGGTCCGGAGAACAGCCCTCGAAATCAAGGGGGTTGACACTCTGTTTGTAGATCCGTTTATCTTTGACACCATCCCTCAGGGAAACGGCTGGATGTGGGATGAAGGGGATGGCTGGTATGCAGCATCGGTGAGCGGTCTCAATCTGAATGACAATTGTGTTGAAATAAGTTTAAGACCGGGAGCCGCCGGCAGTCATCCTCTATTAAACCTGTATCCCCACACGGGTTATGTTACCATTAATAATGAAGCGTTCACCCTGACAGACACCACTGGTTATCCGCGTCTGACGGTGGCACGGCGCTGGGAAACACATTCAAACATTATTGATATTAAAGGCGCCCTCTTAACCACCTCGCCGGAAGTAACCCGAATCCGGAACATTGAAGATCCGGCTAGATATGCAGGGATCGTTTTCAAAGAACTGCTGGAACAGGCAGGCGTTAAGGTGGGCGGTCCCGTTTTAAAAGGTCCCGTCCCTCCAACCGATGTGAAAGTCCTGGAGCATTTATCCCCCTTCTTGACCGAATCCAACCTGAACCTGATGAAAACCAGCGATAATCTGACGGCGGAGGTATTTGTCAAGATGATTGGCCATATCGCCACCAGCCAGACCGGGTCCTGGCCCGCCGGCCTCACTGTGGTGAAAACTTTTTTAGCCGATTCTGTTGGGATCGATACAACCTCTTTATTCCTGGCGGATGGCTCCGGAGTATCCCGCTACAATTACTCCAGTCCGGATCACCTGGTTCAGCTCCTCACCTACGCTTACCGGGACTATTCCATCAATGCAGAATTTCTGGCGGCGCTGCCTACCGGGGGGTGGGATGGAACCTTACGAAAACGACTGCGAAACCAAGATGTGAATCGTCGGATCCGGGCTAAAACAGGAACCCTTTCCGGTGTAAGTTGCCTTTCCGGCTACATCTTTTCCAAATATCAGGGACCCCTGGCTTTTTCCATCCTCATGAACGGGTACGTGGGGGAAGCAAAACCCTATCAACAGTTGCAAGACCAAATCTGCACAGTATTAGTGAATTTCCAGTGAACCTGCTGAAACCACCTGCCCTCATTCCCGGTACTACCCTGGGCATTGTATGCCCTTCTTACCCACTGGAGGAGGCAATCCTGGAAAAAACAACCTCCCTGTTCGCCTGCCGGGGATACGGTATTAAACGGGGTGCGAGCACTCAGGGTCAATACGGACCTTTCGCCGGAACGCCCCAGGAACGGGCCGCCGATATTCATGACATGTTTGTTGATCCCGAAGTCGGGGCAGTCTTCTGCGCCCGGGGAGGTTATGGCGCCAACCGGGTTCTGGAACACCTTGATTACGATTTGATCAAGTCACACCCTAAAATATTCATGGGGTACAGCGATATTACTGCCCTGCTCATTTCCATCACCCAGCACACGGGCCTGGTAACTTTCCACGGTCCCATGTTGATTACGTTCAAAGATGGGCAGGAGGCTTACAGCTTGAATACAATGGAATCCGTCCTGGGCGCCACGGGTCCGGTATCCATACCCGTGCCAAGGGACCTCCGGTCAATAATCCTAAAACAAGGAAGAGGGACGGGAGTCCTGTGGGGTGGAAACCTGACTTTGATTGTGGAACGGTTAGGCACCGCGAATCAGTTGATCCCGGAAGGGGGAATCTTATTCTTAGAAGAGGTGGATGAATACCTCTATGCCTTCGATCGTCTTCTCCATCACCTGCGTTCCGCCGGAGTCCTGGAACAACTCCAGGGGCTTATTATTGGAGAATTGAGGAACGTCAAAGACCGGGATCTGGCCTTCGGAAAAACAACCGATGAAATCGTCCTGGACATCTGCGGAGACCTGGAAATCCCGATTATTTCCAACTATCCCTGCGGGCACGGGGCCCATCAGGCGACCCTGCCCCTAGGAATCTCCGCTCGGCTGGAAGCCACGAAGGAAATTCCAACCCTGACATTACTCGAATCTCCGGTAAAACAAGAAAAAGCATGTTAAACTACATCTGGTTTGGAATGATGACCGTGGGAGTGATTGTAGGTGCTTTTACGGGCCGCATCGATGAGGTGACAGAAGCGGCCATTTCCATGGCCAAGACAGCGGTGGAAATCTCCATCGGTCTTATCGGAATCATGGCCCTCTGGCTGGGGGTAATGAAAATCGCCGAGGAATCAGGTCTGATCCGGGTGATTGCCCGGCTGCTGCGACCGATTACCATACGGTTGTTTCCCGACGTACCGCCGGACCATCCCGCCATCGGTTCCATCGTCCTGAACATGGCGGCCAATATCCTGGGTCTGGGAAACGCCGCTACCCCCCTGGGTTTGAAAGCCATGGAAGAACTTCAGGAACTGAATCCGCGGAAGGACACAGCCACCAATGCCATGTGCACCTTCCTGGCCATTAACACTTCCAGTGTTCAGTTGATCCTTCCGGCCATGGTGGTGGCCCTCATGGGGACAGTTTCCAATCAGATTTTCATTACCACCATCATAGCCACCGGCGTTTCCACCCTGGTGGCCATCGTCGCTGTAAAAACCCTGGAAAAAATGAAACGTTTCGATGTGGGGGACCGGGATCATGATTGAATCTATTTTAAACGGCATTAACGAAGTCTCCCGGTACATTATACCTCTCCTGCTGATCGGGATCCCCTTTTACGGCCTGGTGGTGAAAAAAGTGAAAGTATATGAATCGTTTGTGGATGGAGCCAAGGACGGTTTCACCATTGCGGTGCGGATTATTCCCTACCTGGTGGCCATCCTAGTGGCAATTGGCATGTTCCGGGCTTCCGGGGCCCTGGATCTGCTCTTGCAGCTTTTAGCGCCGGTATTAACAGCCATTGGTTTTCCACCGGAAAATCTTCCGCTGGCCCTCATGCGACCCCTTTCCGGCAGCGGTTCCCTGGGACTCCTCACCGACCTGGTTAACCAGTACGGTCCAAATTCCCTGTTTGCCAAAATCGGCGCCACCATGTTCGGGTCCACCGAGACGACCTTTTATGTCCTGGCGGTCTATTTCGGGTCCGTGGGCGTCCGCCGCTCCCGCCATGCCCTGGTGGCAGGACTCCTAGCCGATGCGGCGGGAATCCTTACAGCGGTGTATATTTGTAAACTATTATTCGAGTAAACTCTTTTTAAAATATTAAATCATTTCAATAACACCAATTTGCGGTTTTGAGAAAAAGTTCGGTAAGTTTTGTTTGATCGTGCTGTTAATTTATAGATGTAGATACCAGCCGGAACACGCTTTCCATTCCTGTCTGTTCCATTCCAGGTGATTTGCTGATACCCTGCAGGCTCGTTCTGGTATGTCCAGTTAGAAATCTCCTTTCCCATCAAATCATAAATGACTAACGATACGGAACTTTCCTCAGGAAGAGCGTATTGAATTATAGTTGAAGGATTAAAAGGGTTGGGATGGTTTTGCAATAGTTGATAATCACTTAGAAATTCATCATTTTCTCCGTTGTTATTTAATTGTTTAGAGTTTAATGATCCCCTTATTCCAACTACATTTGAGTATCCTGGGGAATTTTTATTTGTATGAGCTTGAATACGATAATCATACCATATACGATTACGTCCTGTGGTTGATAATTCAGAATCAGTATATGTTGTATCCGTGATATCAGCAATTGTGAACCATGATCCTCCAAATGGTTTTCTTTGTACTCTATATTTTATCTTAGAAAAAGTTGGGAGACTCGCATTCCAAATTAATACCGGGTGATAATTAACTACGGTAAGTGATAGGTTTAAAGGGTCTGTTGGCTGAAAAAGTAGATTGCCTTTTCCGTTATCAACATGAGTAATAATCTTATTGTCCTCAATACCTGTAGTTCCATATTCATTACAATTTCCGCCAATAAAGAATTTATCTATATTCCAGTCGTAGGTAAAATAAATATCAGTTATAAAACTATCTCCTTCTGCTGTAAGGTTAACATAAGCATTCTTACCTGGATTGACAATTTTAATTCTATAATTGAGATAACCAATGGATGGTTCTTCTATAGTCCCACCTTGATCATAATCATGACCTTGTCCACACGCATTAGAATTTTCATAAATTGAAACAACCACAGAATCTGATCCACTATCTAAATACTTAAACTCATCCCATCGTAGTAACTCATTGGAAACGGCAGCAAACACTACAGTTGTACCGCTTGGAACATTTTTTGTTTGCATAAAATATTCGTAATCAGTGGAGCGATGTTGAGCCATCACAATTGTCAGTAAAATAAATAAATATTGAATTCTGATAGCTAGGATGCCCTCCTACATAAAATCCATGTTAAATTATTTCACTTCGTTCAGGTACTTTTCCCCATCGTAACCTGAATAACCGAAATAAAGCGTTTTATCGTATCCAATAACGGGGCTTCGAAATACGTTTGCAGGTAGTGGCGTTTTCCATAGAATTATACCATCCGAGCTATTGATTGCTAAAAGGTCATGTGCACAGGCAGTAAAAAGAATCCCGTTTTTATCGATTATAATCGGCGACAACGCTTGAGTTGGCAATTCAACGCGCCATAATTCATCACCGGCATAATCTACAGCGATTAAGTGATCAATACTTAAAAAATATATATATCCACTCTGATCCATGGTGTAGTACCCGTAGAACAATAATTCAGGTACTCTCCAGCGGACCGTACCGTCAGGATTTAAGGCAAACAAACCATACGTTTCCAATTCAGGATTTGCCATGTATTTTGCATCGCCACTTTGACCGGCCTGGATATAAATATTCCCCTGGTTATCCACCAATGGCATATCGCCGGTGACAGCGCTTGAATCGCCGCTGTCAAAATACCATAATAACTCCCCGGACGCACTTACAGCATACAGTTGATGATAATTTTTCAAACCGGGCATGTACAGGGTTTTTCCATCGGGGCTGATAGCAATACCTGTATTCCCCTTGCCCTTAAATTCTTCCGTGGCAGGTAAGGTCCAGAGCAAGGTTCCTTCGGAAGAAAGGGCATTCAGGTTACCGTCCCAGTCGATGAAATAAATCGTCCCGTCTTTCCCTAGAGTAAGTTCGCCCATGCCCATTGATAACTTATGTATATAGTGCCAGCGAAGAGTACCATCAGGGTTGAGAGCCCATACATTCCCACCGTAAACGTAGTGCGTTGTTTGAAACACAATCGTTCCATCAGCAGTAATCAGGGGATTTCTTTCGATTTCCTGGTGGGAATAGGTCTTATCAGCAAACGACCATCTCAATTCGCCTGTTTTGCTGATAGCGTAGAAAACCCAGGATTGACCAATTCCTTCGACACTTTCATAAGAAGAACCAAAATAAATTGTAGAATCGGGTCCGATTACAAACGAGGTAAAACCAGCATGGGAAAAGATGCCGTTGAAATGGAGTTTCCAATTGATTTGCCCTGAAGTCGGCCCGGCGTAATTTGTTCGGCCCGTTCCTTGAGCATCGTGGCGATTCATGGGCCAGGGGGTATCGGCCAAAGAGGGCCAATCAAGTTTGACCTGAAGCATCTCATTAGGGATTTCTTTAGACTTTTTCTCTGATCCTGTTGGATTTTCACAGGAAACGGTGAACCCCAGGAATTGAATAAATAGAATCATAAAAACCGGTTTCATACCCCTGCACTCCCTTAACAACTGGAAAGTACTTGTTTTTTGAAAAAAATCAAACCCTTTTCCTAAAATAAAAACAAAAAGAAAAACATCCCAATATCGTGGTGGTACTTAATTGGTTATTTCATCAGAATCATTTTCCTGACCTGAAGGAAACAGCCCACATACAGTTGGTAAAAAAAATTTGCGGTGGTAAACGTTTTCCCTTTTTATTAAACCGTTTAAAACGAAATCACAGAGGTGTTGACCCAGAGTAACCGTGATATTATTCTTAATTACTGTTGGTCTGTAAAATGAAATCCCTATTCGATGGCAAAGATGATCCCGGGGGATTTAATGGTAGTTCCATATAAAATACCGTCGCCCAAAGCAGAAGGGTTATTCCAGAAAACCCAGCCAAAGGGGCTGAACTCACTCCAGGGAATAGACCAGCGGATTTCCAGATCGGAGGTTAAACTAAGGTAATCCGACCAGGACACGCCCATATACAAGTTGCCATCCGCATCGCACATGACGCCACTGTCAATATAGGGATACTTGACAAGATCCAACTCTTTTTGCAGCCGCAATTCTCCATTGTAGAAAAGGGAATAAACCTTATTCCTCAAATTGTTTAAGTACAAATAACCATTTTTATCCATGGTCAGGTCTTTAATTCCGTACTGTGTTCCAAATTCAAACGGGTAAATCCATCGCTGTTCTTTTTCAGAGCTTAGGGAATAAACCGTAGCCATTTTCGAGTTAGAGTCAAAAGCAGCGAAATAAATATTTCCCTGATTATCCACCAGTGGCGGCGAACTTATTTTTTCACCCCCAACCGAAAACCTCCAAACCATACTTCCATCCGTTGAATAGGCAAGTAAGGCATTTTCTTCAGCTAAATACAAGGTGCTGCCATTGGGTGAAAAGGCAATCCCATTATTAAATTTCCCGTCGGATAATGACTTTTTAAAACGCAAATTTCCATTTGAATCAAGGGAGTACAAAACCGCCGGGTCTCTGGTGGTAAAATAAATATTTCCTTCCTGATCTACATTAAAAGTGATTATTCCCATATCGCTGTCAATTACATACTCCCACTGTTGCTCCCCATTCTGATTTAAGGCAAATACTTTTGGAGGACGATCGGAGTAATTCTTGTTAACACCAAAGATGATCGTTCCATCACTCAGCATCAGCGGCGTGATCGTATTCCATAAGGGATTGGTCTCAAATTTCCAGTTCACGGTACCGGTCACTGTGTTCAGGCAGGTGACAAAACCGGAACCTTGAGGTCCCCCTTCACCACTGGTATAAAACAAGGTGATATTGTATCCTAAAATAATACCGGTGTCAAACCATACGATTGAATCCAGAAAGGACCATTTCACTGTTCCGTTGGCGGGACCGGAATAGGGACTTCTGCCTGTAAGCTGGGGGTCGTGCTTCCCCATAGGCCAGGGAATGGTCGTCTGATTTCTGGCGATCGGGATCTCTTTGGTTACTTTATCTGGACCAGTGGGATTTTCACAGGAGAGTGTGAAAATCAGAAAGAAAAATAAAAGGAAATACTGTTTCATACTCCTTAACTCCTTCAGCAATAAAAAAGTACCTGTTTTTTGAAAAATAATCAAATCCTTTTCCTAAAATAAAAACAAAAAGAAACGCCCTTCAATATAATGCAAGGCTTTACCCCTCATTTTCAACAACAACATCTTGCGGTTCTGAATGAACACCCGATCACTTTCCATTGACCGAGCCGTTAACCTGTAGAGGTATATCCCGGAGGATACAGGCATTTCATTAGCATCAGTGCCATTCCAAATTACTTGTTTATCCCCGGCATCTTCATAGTTATTTTCCCATTTAATGACTTCATGCCCCATTAAGTCATAGACAACCATTGACACATAGCTAGGCTCCGGTAATTCATATTTAATGATGGTAGTAGGGTTGAATGGATTCAGGTAATTATCATATAAAGAAAAGGATTCTGGTAAATATTCATCGCCAGCAACTAATTCTTTTGAACCCAGACCAAAACAGCCTCTATACCTAATTGATTTTACAGATGTATAAACAGATGTCTTGTTGCCCCAATCTTTAGCATTTATTTTATAATAAACCCGATAATAATTCCGACCGGGTTATATTTCAATCCAAATGTCAGTATAGGAAGTGATAGGATGAGAAACTATTTTTCTGAGGTTCCAATTTCCATTATCTTACTTTTACTAAAAAAGGCCCAGGCAACCACGCGCTTGTACCTGTTATTAAGTAATTAGATAATAGACACGGGGTTGCATCGATGTCATGAAACCCTTTTTCATTTCCGATTTTCATTTTGAATCTTAGATTTCCAAATGGATCAAATGATACAAAGTTTACCAAATCCCAGGGATTATTACTGTTATCCGGTTTTGCAAAATCGATACCCAAGTAGCTATTTCCAGTTTTATCGGTTACGACTGCGTCATCTATCCCAGAACTAATATTCCACAAATCAAAGTTAAGTAATAAGCTTCCATCGTAATGATATATCAAGTAAGCATAACTTAACGTTAAATGAATAGTCCCGTTTGGACCGATTGAAATGCCGTTGAAAAAAAAGCCATCCCATTTTTCATCAGTCTGCCATCTTATATAGCCAGTACTTGAAACAGAAAATAATTTTTTATCACAATAAATATAAATGTTCCCATCAGAATCAACAACTGGAAGAAGTGGACCCCAAAAACTGGACAGTTGGTTAGTGTAAATTCTGCCTTAAACTA
>CAZNUM010000053.1:0-10063 GCA_964576315.1 uncultured bacterium | reverse complement strand
GGCTGGGCGCTCCGTTGTGCGGCTATGAAAAATCCGTACATTTATCTGGACGCATGCGCGTCCGCAGTATGCAGATGAATGATGCCCATATTTACTGCACAAAAGATCAATTTGAAGACGAATTCCTTGCGGTCTGCCAGATGTATTTGAAATATTTTGATATTTTCGGCATTGACAAGTATGAGATGCGCCTTAGTCTTCACGATCAGGAAGGTCTGGGAAAGAAATACATTAATGAACCGGAACTCTGGCCGGAAACGGAGAAGGCCGTTCGGAAAGCTCTGGACAAGGGGGGCATTCATTATACCGAAATCCCCGGGGAAGCGGCTTTTTACGGACCGAAGATCGATGTCCAGGTCTGGAGTGCTATTGGAAAAGAATTCACTCTGGCCACCAATCAGGTGGATTTCGCCATTCCAAAACGGTTCAACCTGACCTACACTACTCAGGACGGAAAGGAAGAGACGCCTTTATGCATCCATCGGGCTCCTTTGAGTACCCATGAACGTTTTATTGGTTTTTTAATCGAGCATTTTGGAGGTGATTTTCCCCTATGGCTGGCTCCCGTGCAAATGATCATACTACCCATATCGGAAAAAGTTTTAGGCTACGGTCAGGAGCTTGAAAAGACTTTCAGAGCTGGAGGAATCCGCGTTCAGTTGGATGATCGTCCCGATAAAATCGGGGCTAAGATACGTCAGGCAGAATTGAAGAAAATTCCAGTCATGGCCATCATCGGGGAGCGGGAGGCACAGTCCGGATCGATTTCCCTACGTCGGCGGCTGGTGGGGGATCTGGGGTCTACCCCGGCACATACCCTGCTGGAGGAACTGCAATCAGAAATAAAAGACAGGAGAAGAACCGATCGCAAAAAAGGATAATACCCGAATTAACGAGGATATTACGGCGGAGGAAGTCCGACTAATATCGGAGACCGGGGAACAGCTCGGAATCGTTCCCATTAACGATGCCCTGGAGCGGGCGGCAGAAGTAAACCTGGATCTGGTGGAGGTGGCGCCCAACGCCAAACCGCCGGTGGTCAAAATACTGAATTATGGAAAATTAAAGTACGAGGAAAAAAAGAAGGCCCAAGCCAGCAAGAAGAAGCAACACGTCATTAAAGTGAAAGAAATCCGGGTTCGGCCGCGGATTGACGATAATGATCTGCTGACGAAAGTAAACCTGGGAAAGAAATTTTTACAGGATGGTTGTAAATTGAAAGTCACACTCATGTTCCGGGGGCGGGAACTGGCCCGGCAGGATCTGGGAATCCTGGTTCTGGATCGCATTATTGAAATGCTCAGCGACGTGGCTGAAGTGGAAAAAGAAAATGAATTAGAAGGTCGATCCCAATCGATCATTTTAACGGCTAAAAGGAGTAGTTAGTCAATGCCGAAGCAGAAAACAAGACGCAGTGCGGCCAAGCGGTTTCGCCTGACCGGCACTGGAAAAATAAGACGGAATAAAGCAAACCATAGTCACATGCTCATTCGCCGTTCGAACAGCGCCAAACGCAAGATGCGTCGGGCGGGACTGGTGGACAGTACCGAAGAGAAACGCGTGCGACGGATGATAGCACACTAAAAGGAAGACAGCATGCCACGAGCGAATAGTTCTGTGCCCCGGCACAGACGACATCGAAAGATCGTAAAGCAGGCCAAGGGCTACTATGGTGCCCGGAGCCGCAACTTCAAGGCTGCCAAAGATGCAGTCACTAAAGCGGGGCTTTATGCTTACCGCGACCGCCGACAACGAAAACGTCAATTCCGACGGCTCTGGATCGTGCGAATCAATGCGGCTGCCCGGCAACATGGATTGTCCTATTCTGCTTTTATCGCAGGTCTGAAAAACAAAGGCATCGAACTGGATCGGAAAGTACTGGCGGACCTGGCCATGAACGATCCCAGTGCCTTTGGCAAACTTGCAAAGGCTGTGAAAAGCTGATGCAACTCAAGGAATCGGTAACATCGGTCCGGAAGCAATTCCGGGCCGATACTGATCCCTTCCCAACTTCTGCCCAAGAAGCAGAAGCCCTCCGTATAAAATATTTTGGCCGCAAGGGCCTGGTGACACGCCTGTTCGTTCAGTTGAAAGAATTATCTCCGGAAGAACGACCCGCCATGGGGAAAGAGCTGAACGACCTGAAACGGGAACTGAACACCCAGTTTGAAACACTGGCAGCCCAGACTGCCACCAAAACCCCTCGTCGCGAAGCGGTGGATTACACTTTACCGGGAATTCCCTTTTATCCTGGTCGGATTCACCCTTTGCAACAGACCCTGAAGGAAATTAAAACCATTTTTAAGAATATCGGTTTCGGGGTCGCCTACGGTCCTGAAATTGACGATGATTTTCATAATTTTTCTGCCCTGAATTTTCCCCCGGACCATCCGGCGCGGGACATGCAGGACACCTTCTTTATCCAACCGGAGGTGGTTCTTCGAACCCATACTTCCAACGTTCAGATTCATTTAATGCAGGAACAGGTACCGCCACTCCGATACATCATCCCCGGACGGGTGTACCGGAACGAAGCCATCAGTTTCAAGAGTTACTGTCTTTTTCATCAGGTCGAGGGACTGTTTGTGGCAGAACAGGTTTCCTTCGCCGAATTAAAGGGCACCCTGGAATATTTTGTAAAGCGAATGTTCGGTCCTGAAACGAAAACCCGTTTTCGTCCCAGTTTCTTTCCGTTCACGGAACCGAGTGCGGAAGTGGACATCTGGAATGAAAAACGGGGTCAATGGCTAGAAATTCTGGGTTGCGGTATGGTGGATCCGGCGGTTTTTGAAGCGGTGGGTTATGACCCGAAAAAGTGGCATGGCTACGCCTTTGGAATGGGAATTGAACGAATTGCCATGTTAAAATATGGCATTGATGATATCCGCATGTTCTATCAGGGGGATGTCCGTTTTCTGAGGCAGTTCTGATGCGTATCCTGATTGACTGGCTGAAAGATTTTGTCGACCTTCAGGAAGATCCGGGCGAGCTGGAGGCCCTTCTCACCATGATCGGTCTGGAGGCGGAACAGGGAATTGACTACGATATGCTGGAGGCCATAGTCGTGGCGGAGGTGCGGGAAAAGACGAAACATCCTAACGCCGATCAATTAAGCCTTTGCCAGGTGTTTGACGGGAACCGGACCGTGCCGGTGGTTTGCGGTGCTCCCAATGTTGCCGTCGGGCAGAAGGTGGCTTTTGCGCCGGTGGGAGCGGTGTTACCGGGCGGTTTTAAAATCGGGAAAGCGAAAATCCGGGGAGAAGTGAGTGAAGGCATGATCTGTTCCAAGCGGGAGCTGGGTCTGTCCGAACGGCACGACGGCATCCTGGTTCTGCCAACCGAAGCCGAACCTGGAACCCGCTTTAAATCCTTTTTAATGCAGTCCCAGGCGGTCCTGGAACTGGACATTACCCCCAACCGCCCCGATTGTTTCAGTCACATGGGCGTCGCCCGGGATTTAGCCGCCAAACTCAACCGGGAATTCCGACCTTTGAAATACCAACCGAGGGATGCAGTAATTAAAGACGCCCTGAACAAGATCCTCACCGTCACCATTGACGACCCGGAAGCCTGTCCCCGTTACATCGCCGCCGTTGTAAAGAATGTACACATCGGACCATCTCCCGATTGGATGGTCAAACGGCTGGAAGCGGTAGGGCAGCGCAGTATTAATAATATTGTGGATATTTCTAATTACATCCTGCAGGAAATGGGTCATCCCACCCATATTTTTGATTTTGACAAAATCGTCACGGGCGAACTGGTCATCCGACGGGCAAAAAAGGGGGAAAAGCTTACTACCCTGGACGAAATACCGTGTACCCTGACGCCAGAGCAGTTACTGATTACCAATGGTCCGGATCCGCTGGCGCTGGCGGGGATCATGGGTGGTCTCGATTCGGCCGTTCAGGAGAACACTCACACCGTCCTCATCGAAAGCGCCTATTTTGATCCCTCGGTCATTCGGCGGGGGGCGAAACAACTGGGCTTCGCCACGGAAGCCTCGAAACGGTTTGAACGGGGCGCCGATCCTGAGGGAACGGTTGCAGCCCTGTGGCGGGTGATTGAATTGCTGGAAAAATATGCCGGTGGGGAATGGGTACGAGGGATTATTGATGAATATCCCAGGAAAATCACCCCTGAAACCATCCTCCTGCACCGGAGCGAACTGAATGCCCTCTCCGGATGCGAGATCGATGACCCTTTTATTGTGAGGTCCCTTCAGGGAATTGGCTGTACCGTCCGGCAGGTTGAAGACGGTCGCTGGGAGTGTACACCACCGACCTATCGACCGGATCTGGAACGGGAAGTAGATCTGGTAGAGGAGGTGGTCCGCCTCTTTGGGTACGATCAGGTTCCTGCAGCCCAAACCTACACCAGTGTCATGCTAACGGAGAATCCCGATCCGCTGGATCCGCTGGATCGAATGGTAACCTGTCTGACGGGGATGGGTTTCTTTCAGTGTTTCAACAACTCCCTGCACCCGAAATCGGTTGTTCATCTACACCGCCAGAAGGCGGTAAAAATCATGAATCCACTGACGGAGGATATGACCCATGTCCGGAACAGTTTACTGCCGGGACTTCTTCAGACGGTGGATTTCAATGTTAAAAACGGTTCTCCGGACCTGCGCTTGTTTGAGTGGGGAAACGTCTTTGTTCAGGAAAGTCCCGGATTTAAAGGTATCCGGGAAATCCTGGTTCTAGCGGGAGTACTGCACGGAAACCTGGGCCGTCCCAACCTTCACCAGCCGGAGAAAACACCCGTTTCTTTCTTCGCCCTAAAAGGGGTAATTCAGGGCTTGTTTGATGCGCTTCATCTTGGAAAAGTAACGTTTCAACACGGTTCTGAATTACAACCCGGTTACCGGGTAATGAATGAATTGAGAGTTGGATCTGAATCGCTGGGATGGATGGGAGAAGTGGATCCGAACTACGTGACAACCTTAAAACTCAAGTGTGGACCTGTGTTTGCCTTTGAATTGATGGTGGACCCGCTCCTTCAACGGCTGGAAAAATCATTACGCTATCAGCCCATTATTCCCTATCCGGTTATTGAACGGGACTTGAATTTTGTGCTGGATGAATCCACCTCGGCAGGGGAAGTGGTGGAAAAAATACGGAAGAATGGTCGGGAAGTGCTCCGTTCCGTGGAACCGGTGAACCTTTTCCGGCATGAAAGTCTGGGCGCAGGGAAAAAGAGTATTACTTTTCACCTGGTATTTCAAAGTCCGAATAAAACATTAGAAGACCGGGACGTGAATCCAATTGTTGAGGACATTGTGCGGGTGGTGGAAAAGAATTTTAAGGCTAAATTACGCTAAACATTGTTTGAGGTATGAACATGGAAGATCAAGGAAATCTGGTGCGGGTCACCATCTATGGTCAGGAATACACTGTCAAGGCGCCGGCGGACGCCAGTTATATCAAGAATATTGCTGAATTTGTGGATCAGAAAATGCGGGAAGTACAGGAGGAACTGGCCACCCCCCAGGTACCCGCAAAAGTCGCCATCCTGGCAGCCATGAATATTTCCGACGAACTGTTTTCCATTCGACAGAAGAATGAATCCTTGACGGACCACGTGGGACAAAAACTCTCTTCCCTGATCGAATTGGTAGACGAGGCTCTGGAAGACTGAACCCGTCCCGGAGGGGACTGCCATGAAAACCAGAATTCTTTCAGGACGGGAAGTCTCCGTCAGCGTTTACCAGGAACTTGCCTCCCGGATTGAAACCCTGAAGCAACGGCATGTGGTTCCCGGACTGGCGGTAATTCTGGTGGGGGATGATCCCGCTTCTGCCGTTTATGTACGCTCTAAGACCCGTAAATTCAAGCAGTTAAACCTTGTTTCTGAAACAATCGTATTAAGTTCTGATTGTTCTCAAGAATCGTTACTGGATCAAATCGAAGCCTTTAATAGGGATGATCGTTTTCATGGGATTCTGGTCCAATTTCCGTTACCGAGCCATTTAGATCAGGATCGTGTCCTGGAGGCCATTGCTCCGCAAAAGGATGTGGACGGGCTTCATCCCTACAACCTCGGGCTGCTGGTCTCAGAACGCCCCCGGTTTATTCCCTGTACGCCCAAGGGGATTCTGCGGATTCTGGAACACTACGGTTTCTCTCTGGCGGGAAAGCAGGTCGTCATCGTCGGACGTAGCAAACTGGTGGGGCGACCCCTGTCCATCCTAACCAGTATGAAAAAGAGCTGGTCAAACGCCACCACCACCATCTGCCACTCGGGCACCCAGGATTTACAAGCAATAACGCGGACCGCAGATTTCCTCATTTTAGCCATGGGATCCCCTGAATTTTTAACCGGTTCCCATATTAAGCCGGGGGCGGTCGTGATTGACGTGGGAATTAACAGGGTAGAGGACGATTCGGAAAAGGGTTATCAGCTGGTGGGAGATGGTCACTTTTCCAGCCTCATGGGACGTGCAGGTGCCCTGACGCCGGTCCCCGGCGGCGTGGGTCCCATGACCATTGCCATGCTAGTAGAAAATACGGTGGAAGCAGCTGAACGACAGGCGGGCCTCCTTTAATCACCATCTATGGAATAAAAAAGGCCTGGTCAGGCCTTTTTTTCTTGGTACGCCCGACAGGATTCGAACCTGTGACCTCATGCTCCGGAGGCATGCGCTCTATCCAGCTGAGCTACGGGCGCGAGCGGGGGTGGAAATTACAACGGTCAGGTTTATTCCAGAAGCGTCTAATCACGGTTTTCTTGAGACAGTTTCTATTGGTGCGGGAAATCACCGGTTTTAAATTATTTCCATGAAACCGGTTCTCATTTTGACAACTGTGGGGGACTCCGCCCAGGGTAAATCCATCGCTGAGACGCTGGTTCAGGAGGGTCTGGCTGCCTGCGTAAATGTGATTCCCCAGGTCCAGTCAATCTACCGCTGGAAGGGGACTGTCGTTCAGGAAGGGGAGTGGCTCCTGTTAATAAAGACCACCGATCAGAATGAGAAACAGGTCTATAACCGGGTGGGTGAATTACATTCCTATGAATTGCCGGAATTAATCACCATTACCGAATTGGGGGTTGAAAAACGTTATTTCCAGTGGATGAAAGACAGCGTTCATGGATAAACGCTTAAAATTTCTTTACTATTTCCTGGTCTTAATCACGGTGGGCTCGGCGGGATTCCATATTATCGGCGGAGAGGAATGGAGCCTGATGGACAGCATCTATATGACCATTATTACCCTTTCGACGGTCGGTTTTACGGAAGTACACCCCCTGAATGAAATTGGAAAATTATGGGCTGTCTTGGTGATTATCTTCGGGGTGAGCGGCTTTGCCGTCATGGTTTCGGAAATCGGCGTGGAGCTGCTGGAATTCAAAGAATACGGGAGACGCAAAATGCGTAAAAAAATATCAAAGTTACAAAACCATTACATTATCTGTGGTTTCGGCCGCATGGGATCGGTTATTGCCGAAGAACTGGACCAGAAAAAGATCCCCTTTGTCATCATTGAAATCAATGAACATAAAGTGAGTACCATTCAGAATCGCGGGTATTACGTCATTCACGGTGATGCGAGCCTGGATTCCACCCTGCAGGCTGCGAATATTTCCATGGCGGAAGGCATTGTGGTGGTGCTGGACAGTGATCAGGATAACCTGTTTGTCACCATGTCCGCCCGTAATCTAAACCACAACGCCTACATCATCAGCCGCTGTTCCAAAAGTGACACAGGTGAAAAACTGCTCCGGGCCGGCGCCAATAAAGTGGTCAATCCCTACATTACCGGCGGCCATAAAATGGCGGAACTGCTCACCAGTCCTTTTGTGGAAGACGCCGTCAGCATCGATACACCGGCGGAACCGCAACTGGATATGGTTCTGGAGGAATTCAATCTTGCCCATCTGGCATCCTTAACGGGAAAACCGATTCGAGATTGCCAGCTCCGGGAAAAATATGAAATCTTAATTGTGGGAATCGTAAAACCAGATGGGAGCACTATTCTGAATCCCAGTTCAGATGTGATGCTAGAGGAAGAGCAAAGAATCATTGTAATCGGCTCTAAGGAGAAGCTGGACGCCTTCAAGAGCCAATTGAAAATTGCCGTATAATATATATTATGTATAATTATAGATAATTATCGAGAATCAGCGGATCACCAGGTTCACCAGTCTCCCGGGGACGTAGATTTCTTTTACCAGCTCCTTCCCTTCCAAATATTTCTGGATTTTGGCGTTGGCTTTGGCTTGATTCAGGATATGTTCTTTACTGCTGTCTTTCAGTACGCTGATCTGGGATCGGAGCTTTCCATTCACCTGGATGGCGATAGTCACTTCATCCGTAACCAGAAATTGGGCTTCGTATGCGGGCCAGTCTTCAAATGCAATAGTTTCAGCATGTCCCAAATAAGACCACAATTCTTCGCATAAATGGGGCGCGAATGGCGCCAAAAGCTTTAACAATCCTTCTGCAGCGGTTCGAGGCAGTTTTTCTCGTTTAGCCAGGGCGTTGCTGCAGATCATGAGCTGACTGATGGCTGTATTCAAGTCCAAGGTTTCAATATCTTCCGTGACTTTCTTAATAGTGGTGTGAAGAATATGGGCGGTTTCGGTAGATAATTTCCCCTCGGTGATGGTTGATTGAGTGATTAAACGCCATACTTTTTTTAGAAAACGGTCGATTCCGGCGATTCCTTTCGTATCCCAGGCGGCAGCCTGATCGAATGGACCGATAAACATTTCATACACCCGGAAGACGTCCGCCCCGTATTTTGCCACTACATCGTCAGGGTTAATCACATTCCCCCTGGATTTGGACATTTTTTCGCCCCCTTCCCCCAGCACCATACCGTGTGAGGTGCGCTTCTGGTATGGTTCCGGTGTGGGAACTAATCCGCAATCGTATAGAAATTTGTTCCAGAACCGGGAGTACAGTAAATGAAGAGTCGTATGTTCCATGCCGCCGTTGTACCAGTCCACCGGCATCCAGTATTCCAGTTTTTTCCGGTCCGCGAATTTTTCCGTATTTCTGGGGTCCGTATATCGGAGAAAATACCAGGAAGAACCGGCCCAGTTAGGCATGGTATCCGTTTCCCGGTGTGCTTCATTACCGCATTTGGGACATGGGGTGTGGACCCAGTCCGTCATGGCTGCCAGAGGCGATTCCCCCGTGTCGGTGGGTTCATATTTTTCCACGTCGGGCAGTAATACGGGTAATGCTTCATCGGGAACAGGCACCCAGCCGCATTCGTGGCAATGAATCATGGGAATCGGTTCGCCCCAGTAGCGCTGACGTGAAAAAACCCAGTCCCGGAGTTTGTAATTCACTGCCCGTTTCCCAATGCCCTGTTTTTCCAGCCACTGGATGGTTTTTTCCTTAGCCTGGGCTACGGGCAGTCCATTAAGGTCCAGCCCCTGTTCGTTGGCAGAGTTAAAAGCGGTTCCCTCCAGCGTCCAGCAGGCTTCTCCTGCCAGAACGTCCTCTACATTCACACCTTCTTCCCGGGCCAGAGTTTCATCAGGACGGTTGATGCACCGGATCGTCAAGCCGAATTTCCGGGCGAAATCAAAATCGCGGGTGTCGTGGGCGGGAACGGCCATGATGGCGCCGGTGCCGTACGTACTGAGGACGTAATCGGCGATCCACACTGGGATCGGTTCCTGATTGACGGGATTGATGGCGTAGGCACCGGTAAAAACGCCCGTTTTTTCCGTACTCAATTCGGTCCGTTCCAGGTCGCTTTTCCGTGCCGACTGCTGAATGTAGGCTTCCACCTCCCTTTTCCGGTCATTGGTGGTGATTTTTGCCACCAGGGAATGTTCCGGTGCCAGGACCATGTAGGTGGCACCAAACAGGGTGTCGGGGCGGGTGGTGAAGACATGAATGGCTTCCTCAAGTCCCTGAAGGGGGAACGCCACCTCCGCCCCTTCGGAACGGCCGATCCAGTTAATCTGCTGGGTCTTGATCTTTTCCAGGAAATCCACCTGTTTCAGATCGTCAATCAGCCGGTCGGCATAGGCGGTGATTTTCAGCATCCATTGTTCAATATTCCGCTTTTCCACTTTCCCGCCACACCGTTCACAGCGCCCT
>CAZNUM010000052.1:0-10303 GCA_964576315.1 uncultured bacterium | reverse complement strand
TGACAACGACTGTGCGGCACGACGGCTGACTCCTGGATCTGTGCACACTCACACTCACGCGGTATTCCTTCACGGCCGGGAAGAAGAATATCTCCAACGTCTGGCGGGCTTTTCTTATGAAGCGATTGCCAGGAGGGGAGGAGGAATAAAAGCCAGTATTCAGGATGTACGCACTGCTTTAGAGGAGGAATTGACGTTTCAAGTAACGAAACGCATGGATCGGTTTCTCCGATTGGGGACAACGACGGTGGAGGCAAAATCAGGCTATGGTCTGGATCTGGAATCGGAGGTGAAATCTTTACGGGTGTTAAAAACGGTAAACCGGAAACATGTAGTTGACATTATTTCCACCTTGCTTGCCGCTCACGCCGTCCCTCCGGAATATGACGACGATTCCGAGGGATATGTGGATCTGATTTGTGGGGAGATCATTCCAACCGTTGCCGAACAAAGACTAGCCCGGTTTTGTGATGTATTTTGTGAAAAAGGATATTTTTCATCCGTACAGGCGAAGAAAATTCTGGAAACGGGGAAACGATTCGGTTTAATTCCCCGGCTTCACGCTGACGAATTTGTGGATTCCGGTGCCGCTGCCTTGGCAGCGGAAGTGGGTGCCCTTTCTGCCGATCACCTCATGGCGGTGAGTCCGGAAGGCATTCGAGCGCTGGCAGACGCCGGAGTCATTGCCACCCTCTTGCCGGGAACTACCTTTTTTCTGGGGAAAAGGACCTATGCACCTGCCCGGCAACTATTGGATAAAGGAATTAGCATTGCTCTGGCCACCGATTTCAACCCGGGCAGTTCTCATCTTCAATCCATGCCCTTCATCATCCATTTGGCATGTGCGCACCTCGGAATGAAGGTTGAAGAAGCCTTTGCCGCTGCCACAATCTGTTCGGCTCGATCCCTAGCACTGGCAGACCAGGTGGGGTCGCTGGAAATAGGAAAGCAGGCCGATATTATTATCTGGGATCTGGAGCGGTTGGTAGAAATCCCCTATTACGTTACTGATCATCCCATCCAAAGTGTCTTGAAAGATGGACAGTTCGTTTTCAAACAATCTTCCGATCCAAATCCACAGACTCGAAAGGTTTGATTTAACCTTGACTAACGAGAATCTCCCCTTGTAATATCCCCCACATTTTAAAGTAACTATTGGAAGAATGATGCGAATTAAGAGATATCTGCTTGTATTGGGACTGTTGCTTTTCGGGACTCAAGCCCTTTATGCCAATTATGCTTTTTATCGTCAGGTGACCAATACCTGTAAATACTACCGGGTGAAGGTGGATCCATCGGATATGACCTTGACCAAGACGGGGGAAGGGCAATACACTTTTTCCATTTCTCTGCACAGTATGCGCAATAATTTTGAAATGGTAATGCTGGTAGGGTTTATTTCAGTGGGTCAGGCAATTCAGCATCAGCGCCGACTGGCCACCAATAATCCTGACTATACGCCAATTGTACCCGAAAATACGGAGGTAACTATCACAGTGCCCATTTCCCGGGAAAATATGGTTATTACTGCCAGCGCCCGAGCCGACGTCATTATGGATCTGGCCGAGGGGAAAATTGATACAGCTGAATTCATGCGCCGGATTAAAGATTCAATTCAAACGCTATAAGGAGGTTCAATGTTAGATCCGACAAGTTGGAGTGGAGTATTATCTACTTATCTGAGAGCCCTGGGGTGGTCCATTGTGGCAGCGGTGGGGTTCGCTTTTGGAGTGGGGATCGCTCTGAAAGTCTTTGACTGGCTTTCCACAGATATTGATGAATGGGAAGAAATTAAAAAAGGAAATATGGGCGTATCCCTGATCTTTATTTCCCTGATCATCATGGTGGGTCTGCTGGTTTACAAGGTAATTTAGACCTTTTCGTCTTATCTAAAAAAAGGCTCCTGCGGGAGCCTTTTTTATTACAGACCCATGAACCCCCATCAAAGGGTCATAATTTTCACGATTTGCTCCAGATATTTCTGGTCGGATTCGTCAAAGGCGGCTGATTGGGGGCTGTCCACATCCAAAACACCGACCAGGCGGTGATCGGTAAAAACGGGGACGACGATTTCCGAAACCGTTTCACTATCACAGGCGATGTAACCTGAGAATTGGTTCACATCCTTCACGATGACGGTTTTTTGGTTTTCGGCCGCCGTTCCACATACTCCTCGACCAAATTCAATCGTAGAGCAGGCTAGTACTTCTCCCTGGTAAGGGCCGATCTCTAGGTGATGATCAACGACCTGATAGAATCCGCAGAAAACCCATTCTATAAATTCTGCCTTCAAAATGGAGGCCACAAGCGCCATACGAGCAACCAGGGAAAGGCTCCGGCCGTTTCCCAGCAGAACAGCTTTAACGCTTTCCAGCACTTTTTCGTAACGGTCGTGTTTATTCATTCTTTAATCCGTGGTTAAAATTACAATACTGTGGGGTGACAAATGACTGAAATCAGAATAACAAATGGAGAGGAGTCACTCAGGGGGTGTAGAAGGTCGGGGAACTGCGCTCAACAGCAACCTGGTAGCGGAGGAGGGACTCGAACCCCCGACACGCGGATTATGATTCCGCTGCTCTAACCAACTGAGCTACTCCGCCCTGAAAAAAGGCACTGAAAGTATTCCAATTCCAGCACTATTTTCAAATGAAAATTCACGATAACGAATTTTGGAAAGCGGTGAGAAAGAAGCGGATTGGTATGGGTATTCTCCCCTAATTTCGGCGGTTCATTCGTCTGAACGAAGATGAAATTATTCATTACCTGTTAATTAAAGGAGTGTACTTACATGTACAATTCAGTTGAAGAATTTATGAATCACATGGAAACCAAGAATCCAGGTGAAAAGGAATTCCTTCAGGCGGTCCATGAAGTGGTGGAGACGCTTTGGGATTTCCTTCAGGACCATCCGGAATACATCCACAGTCGAATCCTGGAACGGATTGCGGAACCGGAGCGCATGATCATTTTCCGTGTTCCTTGGCGAAACGACCGGGGCGGGGTGGAGATCAACCGCGGTTTCCGGGTGGAATTCAATTCCGCCATCGGACCCTACAAGGGGGGTCTTCGTTTCCATCCGTCGGTGAATCTGAGCATCTTAAAATTTTTAGGATTTGAACAAGTTTTCAAGAACAGTCTCACAACGTTACCGATGGGCGGAGGAAAAGGAGGCTCGGATTTTGACCCCAAGGGTAAATCCGATGATGAAGTCATGAGTTTCTGTCAGTCATTTATGTCCGAACTGTTTCGTCACATCGGTCCGAATACGGATGTTCCCGCCGGAGATATCGGCGTGGGTGGACGGGAGATCGGTTTCCTCTTTGGTCAGTACAAACGCCTGAGGAACGAATATACCGGTGTTCTTACGGGGAAAGCCCTGAACTGGGGTGGGAGTCTCATTCGTCCTGAAGCTACAGGATACGGAGCCGTCTATTTTGCCCGTGAAATGCTGGCAGAGAAAAAGGATTCCTTTGAGGGGAAAACCGTCGCCATTTCCGGTTCCGGGAATGTGGCACAGTTTGCCACGCAGAAAGCAACAGAATTAGGGGCCAAAGTGGTGACCTTATCCGATTCCAATGGCAGCATTTACGATCCTGATGGGATTGATGAAGAAAAACTGGCTTTCGTCATGGAACTAAAAAATGTGAAACGGGGTCGTATCAAGGAATATGCCAAAAAGTACGGCGTTCAGTTCTTGGAGAACCAGCGACCCTGGTCCGTGAAATGTGATATTGCTCTGCCCTGTGCCACCCAGAATGAAATCAGTCTGGAAGATGCAAAAACTCTAATTGGGAATGGTTGTAAATGTGTGGTGGAGGGTGCCAACATGCCCACTGAGTTGCCGGCAGTGGAATTACTCTTGGAGCAGAAGATTATGTTTGGCCCCGGAAAGGCGGCCAATGCAGGAGGCGTGGCTGTTTCCGGATTGGAAATGAGTCAGAACAGTATGCGTATGTCCTGGTCCCGGGAGGAAGTAGATGAAAAATTGCAAACTATCATGAAGAATATTCATCTGGCTTGCCTTCAGCACGGTACCGAAAAGGATTACATCAACTATGTGAAAGGTGCCAATATCGCCGGATTCATTAAAGTGGCAGACGCCATGTTGGATCAAGGGGTGGTCTAAACTACCTTACCCGGTTTTATTAAAAGAGCTCTGCCAGAAATGGCGGGGCTCTTTTAATAATGGATTAGATTCCGGAAGACTCCTGTTCATCCATGGCAGGCAAAGTCTTCTTGAGTGGCTTTATAATCATTCCCACGCCTGAATGGCCGTCAATATTCACAAACAGGGGTTCTTTTAAATGAAACCATTTGGTATACTGCTGTTCTTCCAGCGGTTCTTTTTCCAGTAACCAGGGCAGGTCGATCGTGTCTCCTTTCTTATTCGGATCTATCGTGAAATACCCGATTCGCATGGAAGTGACATTCTGGAAAAAATGGCTTCCGAAGGAGGGATCAATGGGATGCTCTTTCATGCCCAGTTCCAAGATCACCCTTGCCTTGGAAATCTGGTTCCAGTTTACGGGGATGCCCAGCCAGGGGTCTGCCGAACCCCATCGCCCCGGCCCAATCAGGAGGTAGCTGGTAGTGGTATCCATTTTAGCGTTAATGTCCCCGATTTCCTGGGCGATTTCGGTGGACTTGGCCGGATCAAAGGTTTCGGGATTAACAAAAAGAATATTCTGAATATTATCGATTATTCCATTCCCAAGCGCAATTTCACTTCGGCAAAAAATATCTTCCTCCTGAAGGTTGGCATAATCATGTACATGATCAATTCCGCTCAGGGGCATGGGTTTGATTTGCAGAAGACAAAATTCAGAGGGACGGTCAGAATTCTTATAAAGATTTACGGCAAATTCAATTTCTACGGGGCATCCGAGGGATTGCTCTCCCAGGGCTAAAAGTTCAGAAACGATTTCGGGCAGAGGAAACAGGTTCCATTTTAACAGAGAGGGAAAAGTAATCACTCGGGTCCCTTTATATTGCAGGGAATCTCTAATTTTATTGTCTTCCTCGCATATCACGCTGGCAGCCCATTGGAGTTCTTCATCCGCTTCCGCCACTTCCAGAGGATAGGACACCAGGTTTTCGGAACCAATATTATTGACCAGATCCAGTTTTTGATCCATTTTCAGGGCGTAAAAGGAATTCTGGGAATTGGCGATGGTAGACTTGACCGAGAAATACTGGGGAATAATTCGGGGATATTTGGGGGAGAAACGGAGGGATTTTTCACCGTCCACGATGGTACGACCAAACCCTAGGGCAATAAAGGCTACTCCTTCTTCCCGCTTCATGTAAGAAGTGGGGTAATAATTGTAACTTTGGGCCAATCCGCTCACGGTTGGGTAGAAACGATTCTCGTGAACTTTCCCCACCAGTTCCATAATAATAATTCCCATTTTTTCTTCATCCATCCGGTGGGCGGAGTTTTCAATCATGGATTTGGGTTCTTGGTAGTAGGTGGAGGCGTAAATCAGCTTAATGGCCTGGCAGAGGGTTTTCAATCGTTCCTTTTTCTGACGGTCACCGTTAGGCAGCATGAATGTGGCATACATGCCTGCCAGGGGCTGGTATTGCGAATCTTCCAGGAGACTGGAGGAGCGGACTGCAATCGGATATTTTACTTCGGATAGAAAATTGGAAAGGGTGTTCTGTAGTTCCTTAGACAGCTCTGCTTTTAGAAAGGCTTTTGTAATGGTGGTATTTCGCTTGCTGGTAAGGGCGATCTCCCAAAGGTTGTTATCGTTCATAAAGCGGTCGAATTCATCGGTTCCGATCACGGCTACCCGGGGAATTCTGATCTGAACCTGGGGAAAATTCTGGCGGATTCCCGATTCATCCAGCATGGAGTTGGCAAACGCCAGCCCCCGCGCTTTCCCGCCGAGGGAACCAGTGGAGATACGAATAAAATTGGTATTTATGTCTTTGATGTCGTCAGAGAACTGGACGATCTGTCCCTTATGTTGCGCCTGAATAGCCCGCTCAATTTCAGCCAGGATAATGCCTCTCAGTTCCTCCAGTTGTTTGAACTGGTGTACCTTAATAGGGCGGAGTTGGGAGGCAACATCAAATTCTCCCCGCGCCGCCAGCCAGTTGGAAAAATGGTTCCGTGAAGCGTGGTATTCCAGTGTGTCCATCGGGATTATTTGAAGGGCTTTTTTAAGGGTAACTAGATCGGTCGCTCGGGTAATCTCCCGACCTTTCGAATCCCGGAATACAAAATCGCCAAAGCCAAAATTGTTGACAATGAAATCTTCCAAATCCTGCAGGAGGGTTCGCGAATCCTTGTGCAAAAAATGGATCCCCAGTTTCTTGGCTTCCCGGGCCTGTTCCTTATTGGTAGACTGAATCATGATGGGCATATCTGGATCTTTTTCTTTCACGAATTTGGTGAGCTTCATTCCGGCTTCCGGATCCAGTTTGCCTTTCAGGGGATATCGAACATCCGAAATAATTCCTAATATATTATGGCGATATTTCTTGTAGTATTTGATGGCCTCCTCGTAGGTGGACAGGAGAATAATTTTAGGTCGCGCCCTGAATACCAGCAGCCGGTCTGCATCGGACAAGCTTTTGTTTACCAGATTTCGGGCGTGTTTCAGGGCAATGCGGTAAATAAGGGGAAGAATGATGGAGTAATAACGGGGATTATCTTCAATAAACAGGATGGCTCGAATATCGGCAATCCGGTAGTCCCGTCCCAGGTTATGAATATCTTCGATATATTTAATGATTGCCGGAAAAACATTTGCGTTCCCGGACCAAATAAATACTTTATTAATGTATTTTTTCAGCCGTTCTTCAGGCAGGAGTTTGATTTCCGATTCGTCGAAAGCGAGGAGAACGACCGGTTTTTTAGGATACTTTTTCTTAACCTTGGCGCCAAAGGAAATCGGATCCATGTCTGCAATCCGCATCATGACGATTACCAGATCGTATTTCCGGGCCGAGAGACGCTCCAAGGCTTCGGTCCCATTTCGGGCGTGCCAGACCCGGGGAGCATAGCTGAGATTCATTCCCAGGTATTCGTAGAGAATCTGTTGGGTTAAGCGACCATCCTCTTGAAGAATAAAGGCATCGTAGGGACTGGCAACCAGGAGGATTTCGTGGATGCGGTACAGCATCAAATCCTGGAAATTTGTCTGTTTTTTCTCTTCAGTAGTGATTGGATTTGCCATAATAGGTTCTGGAAAAATTAACCTAATCCCTGCCGGATTTAAATAGAATTCTCTTTAGATTACACCCCATGGGTTATGCATCATCGCTGGGGAGATTTATCCTGGATCTGGTCTATCCTAACCATTGTCTCCATTGCCAGGCATTAATGCGGTCCGGACTCCTTTGTGTCGAGTGCAAAAACCAACTGGAATCGGTGGAGAGAAAAAACCAGGTTCGCCAGGTCCCGTTTAACGCTGGCATTGACCAGGTTTATGCCTGCTGGTATTTTAATGACGTTCTCCAGTCCGTCATCCATAGCCTTAAATATGCGGATCGGGCCCGCCTCGGTCGCCTGTTGGGGGAATGGGCTGCCGCTGAATTGGGTCGGGAAGTGTTTCGGGATCTGGATTGTTTAATTCCGGTTCCCCTTTATCGGGTTAAGAAGCGAAGCCGGGGATACAATCAGGCCCGCTGGATTGCCCGCGGGATGGGAATCAAATGGCGTATCCCGGTTTCCACAGGAATACTTCACAGGCGAAAAGATACGGTTTCCCAAACCACCCTTCATCGTGACGAACGTCTTCGGAATATGGAAAATGCTTTTGTAATTTCGCAGCCATTGAACGCCCGTAAAATCGGGATTATTGATGATGTTCTTACGACCGGGGCTACCATCTCCGCCAGTGCCCAAGTTTTGAAAGCCGCCGGGGCGGTGGAAGTACGGGCGATTACAATAGCGACGCCAAGAATGGAAGCCTCAAACTGAAAGCGAGCCATGTTAAGATCGGTTAAATCGTTCGATTTAAAGAATAAAAAAGTGCTCCTACGGGTGGATTTCAATGTTCCAATGAAAGATGAAACGGTCCAGGATGATTTTCGTGTCCAGGCAGCGCTTCCCACCATTCAGCATTGTCTTCGACAGGGAGCGGCTCTCATTCTCATGTCTCACCTGGGGCGCCCTAAAGGATCAGTGGTTCCAGCCCTGAGTCTGATCCCGGTCGGGGAAACACTGGCGGATCTCCTGGAAATGCCCATAAAATTTTCAGACGACTGCGTATCCGAGGATTCCCACGACGTCTCCCTGGGATTAAAACCGGGGGAGATTCATTTGCTTGAAAATTTAAGATTCCATTCTGAAGAGACGGACAATAACCTCAGTTTCAGTGCCGGATTGGCTAAGCATGGTGAAATATATATTAATGACGCTTTTGGTACCGCCCATCGGGCTCACGCTTCAAACGTGGGAGTGGCAGCCAATTTCACCCAGAAGGGAGTGGGATTGTTAATGGAGAAAGAACTTCATTTTTTGAATGACCTTACCAAAAGACCGAAACGTCCTTTTGTGGTTATTCTTGGTGGGGCCAAAATTGGCGGTAAACTTAATTTAATTCTCCGACTGATTGATCTGGCTGATACGGTTTTGATTGGGGGCGGCATGGCGTTTACTTTTTTCAAGACTATGGGAAAATCTGTGGGGAATTCTCTGGTCGATGAAGATTCAATTGCTGCTGCAAAAACCATTCTGCGCAATGCCCGAAGAAAAGTTAAACTCCTTTTTCCTGAAGATATTCAGTGTGCGGTTGACCCGGGCCAGCGGGAGAATATTCAAATCTGTTCCCCCGAAAAGATTCCCGATGATTTGATGGGATTGGATATCGGTCCTAAAACCGTGGAGCAGTTTAAAAAAGAAATTCTGGCTGCCGGGACGGTTTTGTGGAACGGTCCCATGGGTGTGTTTGAAACGGAGCCGTTTGAAGCGGGAACCCTGGCAATCGGTGAAGCGTTGGCGGAAGCTACGCAGGGCGGTACTCAAACAGTCGTGGGTGGGGGCGATTCGGCGGCGGCCATGAAGAAGTTCGACCTCATGGACGCTGTATCGCATGTTTCCACTGGTGGCGGAGCTTCCCTGGAATTACTGGCGGGCAATCAATTGCCGGCCATTGTGGCATTGGAGAAATAGTCTTATGAAGAAACCCATAGTAGCCGGGAACTGGAAGATGCACAAAACACCGCTGGAAGGACAATCCTTCGTCGGTGAAGTGAAAAATCGGCTGTTGGATAAAGAAGAGGTCAAGGTTATATTCTGCCCGCCTTTTACGTCGCTCTTTTCCATGGTTGACATCCTGAAGAATACGTCCTACGGGTTGGGGGCTCAAAATGTGCACTGGGAACCGGCCGGCGCCTTTACCGGAGAAATATCGGTTGAAATGCTGAAAGCCTGTTATGTGAAGTACGTGATTGTGGGTCATTCAGAGCGACGGCACGTTTTCGGTGAACCGGACGATTGGATTAATCAAAAGATTCACGCCGTTTTAAAGGGATCACTGATTCCCCTGTTTTGCATTGGTGAGACCCTGGAGGAACGGCAAACCGGACAGACTACGGCGGTATTAGCCTCCCAGCTTCGAAAAGGATTAAAAGACGTTTCTCCGGAACAAATGGAATCGGTGGTGGTAGCGTATGAACCGGTCTGGGCGATTGGTACTGGCGAGAATGCGTCGGTTCAACAGGTGCAGGAGGCGCATCAGTCCATCCGAACTATTCTGAAAACTTTGTATTCGACAGCGTTGAGTCGGAAGATCCCCGTTTTATATGGCGGGTCCGTAAACCCGGGAAATACACAGGAATTAATTCAGGCTAACGGCGTGGACGGATTTTTGATTGGTGGCGCCAGTTTAAAGGTGGATTCTTTTTGTGAAATCATTCAAACGGTTGGAAAGTATTATTTGAGGAAATAAATGGTTACATTTTTAATTACAATTCATACTCTGGTCAGTATTTTACTGGTGGTAACGGTTCTCATGCAGGCCAGTCAGGGGGGAGGCCTGTCCGGCTCGATTGGGGGGCAAACAACCAATGCCATATTTGGCGGACGGGGAGCGGCTACCATCCTGAGTAAAATAACGACCTGGCTTACGGTTGCGTTCATGGGGTTGGCTATTCTCATCAGTCTGGTTGGATCCGCTGGAGTTGTGGCAACCAGCTCCGTGGTAGAAAAAGCCGCTGAGGAACGTACCTTATCTCCGGCCCAGGGCTTGTCGGTTCCGAATCCGGCACCACAGGGTCTTCAGGATGATACACAGAAATAAACTTTGCCGAAGTGGTGGAACTGGTAGACACGCTGTCTTGAGGG
>CAZNUM010000051.1:0-10346 GCA_964576315.1 uncultured bacterium | reverse complement strand
CATGGCATCCAGATCCCTGATTTTCACTCCGGGAACCACATGGGGTTCCAGCATATCCAGCGTATCCGCCACAATCTGGCAGCTTTCTGCAACCAATTGAATTTCGCGGGGAGTTCGAATACGGACCATTACATTCGCCTCCGGCCACGGATTTTCCCCCGGGTGAGGAATCCATCGTAATGACGCATTAACAGATGGGATTCAATCTGCTGGAGTGTATCTAGGGCGACACCGACAATAATCAGCAGGCTGGTACCGCCAAAAAAGGAAGCCAGATCATAGCCGATATTCATGGCTTTCATCAGGATATACGGAAAAATGGCTACAAAAGCCAGAAAGAACGACCCCGGCAAGGTAACACGGGTAAGAATATTGTCAATATATTCAGCCGTTTTCTTTCCAGGCCGGATCCCGGGAATAAACCCACCGTGTTGTTTCATCTGGGTGGATACCTGTACCGGATCGAAGGCAATCGCCGTATAAAAATAGGTGAAAAAGACAATCATGGTTCCAAACACCAGCCAGTAAAAGGGGTGACTGAACGAAAACCAGCCCATGATGCGTTGCATGAATTCACTGTTACTGAAAAAAGTGGCCACGGTGCTGGGAATAAACATGAGGGATTGCGCAAAAATGATGGGCATTACACCGGCTGTATTGACCCGTAACGGAATGTGGGTGGACTGACCGCCGTAGACCTTTCGTCCAATAACCCGCTTGGCGTATTGAACCGGAATTTTACGCGTTCCCTGGGTTAAAAGAACCACAAATGCAATAATAGCAAACATGATTCCCAGTAAAATGACCTCACTCAATAATCCCCGGACCTCTTCCCGGATTAGGGTAATTTCACTCATTACAACATTAGGGATTCGCGATATAATTCCAATCATGATAATCAGGGAAATTCCGTTTCCGATTCCCCGCTCTGTGATTCGCTCCCCCAACCACATCATGAGAATCGTCCCGGTGACCATACTGACTATGGCCACAAATTTGAACCCGAATCCTGGATTTACGACAACCGAATGTCCACCGGCAGTCATCAACTGTAAAAAGACAGCAACACCGTAAGCCTGCATGGCTGAAATCAGTACGGTTCCATAGCGGGTAATCTGAGTAATTTTCTTCCGTCCCGCTTCCCCTTCCTTTTGCAGACGCTGGAAGTAGGGGACCACCGTTCCCATAAGCTGAATAATAATAGAGGCGGAAATGTAAGGCATAATCCCCAGCGCGAAGAGGGTAGCTTTTTTAAACGCCCCCCCTGCAAACAGGTCGTACAACCCAAACAGGGTGTTCTGATAATTCTGCACCGCCTGGGCCAAGGCATTCCCGTCAATCCCTGGAATCGGGATATGGGCACCCGTTCGGACCACGATTAACACGCCCAGCGTGAAAAGAATCCGTTTTCGGAGTTCTGGAATGTTAAAAATATTTTTAATCTTGTCGATCACTGTTTGATAACTTTCCCACCTGAAGCTTCAATTTTTTCACGGGCGCTGGCACTAAAGGCATTAGCCGTTACGGTAACAGCTTTGGTTAATTCACCCTCTCCCAGAATTTTCACGGGTTGAAAGGCGCTGCGAATAAGGCCTTTTTCCTTTAGCACAGCCGAATCTACCTGGTCCAGACCCAGTTTTTCGATTGCGGACAAATTTACAATCTGGAAATATTTCCGAAACAGGGCATTTGAGAAACCCCGTTTGGGCAGCCGCCGGTGTAGAGGCATTTGTCCGCCTTCAAACCAGGGACGGTGCTTGCTGCCGGAACGGGAATGATAACCCTTGTCCCCCCGTCCGGCGGAACGTCCTAAACCTGAACCGGGTCCCCGTCCAACACGTTTCGTCGTCCTCACGGAACCCTTCGGTGGTTTTAACTGTCCGAGTTTCATCACTTTTCCTCTACTTTAACCAGGAAGTCCACCTGCTTCAGCATGCCCCGAATGGCTGGTGTATCTTCGTGTTCAACGGTTTGATGCAACCGGTGCAGCCCGAGAGCGGCAATTGTCCGTTTGGCCTTCTCCCGATAGCCAATGGCGCTTTTCACCTGGGTAATTTTTAATATTTTTTTCTTCGCCATAATACTTAACTAAATACTTCTTTTACCGAGATTCCCCGTTTATTGGCAATAGTAACTGCGTCCTTCAGGTTTTGAAGTGCCAAGATAGTAGCCTTGGCCACGTTTAGGGCATTGTTGGAACCAAACCTTTTGGTGAGAATGTTGTGAATTCCCGCCTGTTCCATAATAGCCCGCACCGCAGCGCCAGCAATAATTCCAGTTCCAGGAGCTGCCGGTTTCAGCATGACCTTGCTGGCTCCAAATTTGGAAATGATTTTGTGGGGAATCGTCCCATTAATAACCGGGACACGAATAATATTCTGTTTGGCATTTTCTTTGGCTTTGGTGATCGCGGTCATGACTTCACCCGCTTTCCCCTGGCCCAGGCCTATATGACCTTTACCATCGCCAACCGCAACCAACGCCCCAAACCGGAAATTCTTTCCCCGGGAGGTTACCTTGGCAACACGTGTCACCCGAATTACGGTTTCTTCCTTTAAGTCCAATTCTGCCGGATTGATCATAATATTCCTTTTAATGATCCTTAAAAATCCAGACCTGCTTCCCGGGCAGCCTCAGCCACGGCTTTTACCCGGCCGTGATAGGGATACCCGTTGCGGTCAAATACGACTTTTTTCAATTTCTTTTTCAAAGCCCGCTCCGCCAGAACGGACCCCACAACCTTGCTCTGCTCCACCTTGGATCCGGCTTTGCGGATCTGATCCGAAAGATTCTTGTCCAGCGAAGAGGCAGAAACCAGTGTATGGCCCTTAAAATCATCAATAATCTGGGCCTGAATATGGGCATTGGAACGAAAGATAACCAGCCGGGGACGCTCCGGATGGGCAACGTTGGCTTTTTTACTGCGATTGCGCCGCTTCAGAAATCTTTTTTCTTTGGCTGTTAATTTCCGCATTAACTGGCACCCCCTACTGTTTTACCCTGTTTCGAGCGCACATATTCTCCTATGTATCGGATTCCTTTTCCTTTATAAGGTTCCGGTTTCCGGAAAGAACGGATCTTGGCCGCCACTTCCCCTACCAGTTGTTTATCAATCCCCGAAACCGTAATGATAGTTCTTTCTGCCTTGATATCCACGCCCTCAGGAGGTTCAAAATAAATAGGATGAGAATACCCCAGTTGAAGGACCAGGTATTTCCCCTCCATCACTGCCTGGTAGCCTACGCCAATAATTTCCAGCTGTTTTTTAAATCCTTGGGAAACACCGGTCACCCCGTTGGCAATCAACTGGCGCGTTGTGCCGTGAAGGGAACGGTGAAGACGACTTTCAGAAGGCCGATCCACAACTAAATGTCCGTTTTCCTGTTTTACGACCATCTCAGCATGAAAAGGCACTTCAATTGAGCCTTTTGGTCCGGTTAGAGCGACCGAACCCTGTTTCACCTCGACAGTGACCTTTTCAGGAATTGGAATTATTTTTTTACCGATTCTAGACATAGCGTTACCAGACGTTGCAAATAATTTCGCCGCCAATACCCAGTTTCTTAGCGGTTTTGTTGGAAATAACCCCTTTCGAGGTGGATAAGATTGATATGCCCAGTCCATCCAGAACACGGGGAATCTCATTATGGTTCACATACACCCGACTCCCCGGCTTGCTGACACGCTGAATCCCGGAAATAACGGTATTCCCCTGGTAATCGTATTTCAGGAAAATACGCATGGTGGATTTGAACCCATCCTGAATGAAAATAAAATCTTCGATATAATGTTCTTCCTTCAGAATGAAAGCGATGCGTTTTTTCAGTGTAGAGAGGGGTACATCCACCCAGCGTTTATTCACGGCCATGCCGTTCCGGATGCGGGTTAACATATCGGCAATAGGGTCAGTCATTGACATTTCATATGCTCCTTACCAGCTCGCTTTCGTTACACCGGGAATTTCACCCCGCAGGGCCATTTCACGGAAACAGATACGGCAAAGTCCAAATTTCCGCATGTATCCATCCGGACGACCACAGTTAAAACAACGGTTATATCCACGGGTTTTAAATTTTGGTTTCCGTTTCGCTTTTACAATCAAAGATTTACGTGCCATTAAACTGCCTCTGCAACTTTTTCAGTTTTTACCGGTTTATCTCTCAAGGGCAGACCGAGACCTTTCAATAAAACATAAGCCTCATCATCCGTCTTGGCGGTGGTGGCAATCGTAATGTCCATTCCCCGGATGCTGTCAATTTTGTCGTAATCAATTTCCGTAAAGATAATCTGCTCTTGAACACCAAAGGAATAATTCCCGCGTCCATCAAAGGATTTAAAGGAGAGTCCATTGAAATCCCGTGTCCGGGGGATAGCAATGCTAATCAGGCGCTCAAGAAAATCGTACATCCGCTTACCCCTTAAGGTTACTTTGCACCCTACGGGGAAACCTTTCCGAATTTTGAAATTGGAAATATCCTTTTTAGAACGGGTGACAATTGGTTTCTGACCCGAGATCAGAGTCAATTCCTGAAGGGCACTTTCCAGTTTTTTAGGATTGTCTTTGGCATCCCCGATTCCCATGTTAATAGAAATATGAGAGAGTTTTGGGGCCTGTATCCTGTTCTTGTAACCGAAAACCTGAACCAACTGATCCAGGACTTCTTCATCGTATTTCAGTTTAAGATTGGGGATAAACCCGGTATTCGTTTTCTGTTTATTTTTCTTTTCAGCCATGGTTAACCAATTTCTTCGCCCGTTTTTCGGGAAATTCTGACTTTTGTGCCATCCTCTAAGAATTTATGACCCAACCGGGTCGGTTGACCGCCATGGACGACCATTAAGTTGGAGACGTGGATTGGGGCTTCTTTTTCAATAATACCGCCCTGAGGATTATCTTGTGTTGGGCGGGTGTGGCGTTTAATAAAATTGATTCCTTCTACGATCACCCGCTGCCGTTTTGGGAATACAAACAATACTTTCCCTTCCTGGCCTTTATGGTTTCCATTGATGACCCTCACCGACATTCCCTTTTTAATCTCCATTACAGCACCTCCGGTGCCATTGAAATTATTTTCATATAGCCGCTTTCCCGCAATTCCCTAGCTACCGGTCCCAAAACGCGGGTCCCTCTCGGCTCGCCGGCATTGTTCAACAATACGGCAGCATTATCATCAAACCGGATATAAGAACCGTCAGGACGGCGCACCTCTTTCTTGGTCCGGACTACAACGGCTCGTGATACTTGGCCCTTCTTTACCATACCGCCGGGAATGGCCTGCTTCACTGTTACCACAATCAGGTCACCCACCGTGGCATAACGACGGCGAGTCCCTCCAAGAACTTTGAAGCACAATACTTCCCGGGCTCCTGAATTATCTGCCACTTTTAGACGTGTTTCTTGCTGAATCACAACTAGTTTCCAATCTTTACCGATTCACGAATAATTTCACTTACCTGCCAGCGTTTCATCTTGCTCAAAGGACGCGTTGCCGAAATTTTCACAATATCACCCACTTTGGGGGTAACACTGCCCGTATGGGCAAAATATTTCTTAAAGCGCTTTACATATTTTCGATAAACCGGATGAGGAATTCGTCGCATGACTTTTACCACAACCGTTTTATCCATTTTATTGCTTACCACTTCCCCAACCAGGGTTTGTCTTTTTCTTCGATGGACCGTTGTCATTTTTTACCATCCTTCTCAGAACGGAGACCTAATTCATACTCTTTTAATACCGTTTTCAACTGGGCAATTTCTTTCTTGATATGGCGAATCTGGATCGGATTTTCCAACTGCTGTAATGCCTTCTGAAACCGCAGATTCTGCAGCGCTTCCAGATTATCTTTCAATCTGGTTTCCAGTTCGGAGATTCCCAATTCGTTTAATTCTGGTTTTTTCATTAAAATTCTCTTCGACCAACCACTTTGGTTTTAATGGGTAATTTATGGGCCGCATTGTGGAAGGCTTCTTCTGCCATGGCCCGATCCACCCCCTCAATTTCAAATAGAATCCGTCCCGGTTTTACTACCGCTACCCAATATTCCGGTGCGCCTTTACCTTTTCCCATGCGTGTTTCCGCCGGTTTTTTGGTAATCGGCTTATCCGGAAAGATGCGAATCCACATTTTCCCGATTTTCCGAACGACCCTAGAAATGGAGATACGACAGGCTTCAATTTGACGGGAATTCACCCAACCCGCTTCCACCGCCTTCAGTCCGTAGCTCCCGAAGGCCACATAATCGCCCCCTTTGGCCATCCCGCGACGATTCCCGCGGTGGTGACGACGAAATTTGATTTTTTTAGGTTCTAACATGATCCCTTACCTTGTGGATTCTCCGTTACAAATCCATACTTTAATTCCGATAACACCGTATTGGGTATTGGCTTCCGTTAGGGCATAATCAATGTCGGCGCGAAGCGTATGAAGCGGCACCCTCCCGGCATGAAATTTCTCGCTCCGGGCGATTTCCGATCCTCCCAGACGTCCTGCAACATTAATTCGGATCCCTTCAGCTCCCATCCGGATAGTGGACTGAATCGCTTTATTCACTACCCGGCGATAGGATATTTTCTTCTTTAGCTGGTGTGCAATGTTCGCTCCCACTAGGGCTGCATCCAGTTCGGGACGCTTGACTTCTGAAATATTGATTTGAATACTTTTCTTCGTAAGCTGGTTAATTTCTTCTTTCAATCGACCAACCTCTTCACCGCCCTTCCCAATGACAATCCCCGGCCGGGCTGTATGAATCGTAACCGTCACTACCTTACTGGTACGACTGATTTCAATTTTGGAAATCCCTGCATTTGGAAGCCGGGCCTGCAAATATTTCCGAATCTGAACATCCTCTTCCAGCTCACCGGAAAAGGAATCCTTGGTGAACCAGTTTGAACGCCAATTCTTGTTAACTGCTAGACGAAATCCTATCGGATGTGTTTTCTGACCCAAGTCTTCCTCCTAATTCTTCTCGTCGGTAACAATGACCGTGATATGACTGGTGGGTTTATTTAATTTGGAAATACGTCCCATGGAAGCCGCTCGGAATCGTTTTAAAAAAGGACCCCCATCTACATAACAGCTCTTGATGCGCAATTGATCCGGATTAATACTGGTATCTTCAGACTTTTGTAACAAATTCGCCACTGCGGACCGAAGGGTTTTTTCCACGTGGGTTGCAGCTTTCAGGGGGGAGAAATGAAGATAATTCAACGCTTCTCCAACCTGCCGGCCACGAACCTCATCCACGACCACCCTGACCTTGCGAGGGGATTGACGAACAAACCGTGTAATTGCTTTTGCTTCCATAATCCTATTTCTTTCGATCACCAGAATGCAGCCTGAAGGTGCGGGTCGGGGCGAATTCACCTAATTTATGACCCACCATATTCTCGTAAACAAACACAGGGATAAATTTATTCCCATTATGAACCGCAAATGTATGCCCCACAAAATCTGGGGTTATTAAAGAGCGGCGAGACCAGGTCTTGATCACTTTTTTCTTCCCCGATTGATTCATCGCCTCAATTTTTTTAATCAATTTCGGATCAACATAGGGACCTTTCTTAAGGGAACGGGCCATCCTATTTTCTCCTCTTCACAATAAACTCATTTGATTTCTTATTCTTTTTTCGGGTTTTGTACCCCTTGGTAGGTTTCCCCCAGGGTGTCACTGGGTGGCGTCCACCGGATGATTTTCCTTCTCCGCCGCCCATGGGATGATCCACCGGATTCATCGCGACTCCCCGTACACGGGGTCGGCGTCCCAGCCACCGGCTGCGCCCGGCTTTCCCAGATTGGATCTGTTCATGGGCTCGGTTACCCACCTCACCAATCGTGGCGCGGCAATCGCTGGAAACCCGGCGAATTTCGCCTGAAGGAAGCTTTAAAGAGGTAAAACCACCATCATGAGCCATCACCTGAGCAGAAGAGCCGGCACTGCGAACCATTTGTCCGCCACGACCGGGTACCAGTTCCACGTTATGCACGACCATACCAGTAGCAATATTTTTCAGGGGTAGCGCATTCCCAATCCGCAAGGGCACTTCCTCACCGGAAATTACTTCATCCCCCACCCGAAGACCGTAAGGAGCCAGAATATACCGTTTCTCACCGTCCAAATATTGCAGCAGGGCAATATTGGCAGAGCGATTGGGATCGTATTCGATGCCCACAATTTTGGCGCTCATATCAAATTTATCCCGCTTGAAATCAATAATCCGGTATCGGCGACGATGCCCTCCGCCCCGATGGCGAACCGTAATACGGCCGTTATTATTCCGTCCACCCGATTTCCGCAACTCCGTAATTAATCTTTTTTCAGGGGTTTTTTTCGTGATTGCGTCAAAATCAGATCGAGAGGCAAATCGACTCCCCGGCGTCGTTGGTTTTAACTGTCTGATTCCCATTCTTATTCCGTCACTTCCCCTCGTAAGAGATCAATCGTGAAACCTTCCTTCAACGTTACCACCGCTTTCTTCCAACTGGAACGAAACCCTTTCGTTCGTATCGTACGACCGCCACTTCTCACCGTCATCTGCTTTTCTTTTCCCAGTCGATTCATGGTAGCAACCTTTACTACTTCCACGTCAAATTTTTCTTCCACCGCCCGTTTAATTTCAATTTTGTTTGCTTCCCGAGTCACTTCAAATGCGTACTTTCGCTCCGCCTCCTCCAGACGGCTCATTTTCTCCGTAAACATGGGGCGAATAATAATTTTCTGGTAAATCATCAGGATTTCACCCCCAACTTTTCGTTCAATACTTTAAGCCCCTGTTTATCCATCAGCAAAACCTCACTATCGAGCAACTCGTAAGTGCTGGCGCGATCAGCTTGAACTAGAAATACATTGGGTAAATTCCGGGCGGCCAGGGCCAAGTTCTTCTCAATCTTTGCTACCAGTGCCGTTACTTTTTTCTGGTCCAGATCCAAGGCTTGTAACACTTTTCGAAATTCTTTAGTCTTGGGGGCCTCCACCTTAATGGAATCCACCACAACCAGATTCTTTTCTTTAACCCGCTGGGAAAGGACGGACCGTCGGGCCAGTTGTTTCACTTTTTTAGGCAGTCTGAAGGCGTAACGATGGGGTTGAGGACCGAAAACCGTTCCTCCACCACGCCACAGGGGTGAACGGGTGGTTCCGGCTCGAGCGACCCCCCGACCTTTTTGACGCCAGGGCTTTCTTCCCCCACCGCGGACAAACGCCCGGTTCCGGGTGGCATGCGTCCCTTGACGACTGTTGGTTAATTCCGACAGGACCGCATTCCTGACAGAAGCTTCGTTGGGTTCGATCCCGAACACGGAATCATCCACGGTTACCGTCGATGCCTTACCGCCATCCAGTTTTAATACACTTAGTCTCATAATTATTTCGTTATGTATACGATTCCGTTTTTGGGTCCCGGGAGTGCTCCCTTCACCAATAAATGATTTTTATCCTGATCTACTTTGACCACCACCAGATTCAATTTTGTATCCCGCTTGTTTCCGTACTGTCCTGCCATTTTCATCCCCTTGAACACTCTGGAAGGATCGGAAGCCTGACCAATGGAACCTGGAGAACGGTAGTATTCCTTTTGACCATGCGTTTTAGGTCCACCGGAAAAGCCATGACGCTTCATCACACCGGCAAAGCCTTTTCCCTTGGTGATTCCTGAGACGTTCACCACATCCCCTTCCTTGAACAGGGAAGCACCGAAAGCCTGACCTAATTTGTATTCAAATCCCGGAACAACATCAAATTCCGCTAGAACGCGTTTCGGGGTTACGTTTGCTTTATTAAAATGCCCCTGCATTTGCCGGGTGGTGTGCTTTTCCTTCCGCTCGCCAAACCCCACCTGGACAGCGTCGTACCCATCCTTTTCAGCCGTTTTAACCTGGGTCACCACGCAAGGGCCCGCTTCAATAACCGTAACCGGGATGAGATTCCCCGATTCATTGTACACCTGCGTCATTCCCACTTTTTTCCCGATTAATCCGCGCATTGTCAGACCTTTATCTCAATGTCCACCCCGGCAGGGAGGTCCAGTTTCATCAGAGCCTCGACCGTCTTAGGGGTCGAATTCAGAATGTCGATCAACCGTTTGTGGATTTTGGTCTGGAACTGTTCCCGGGACTTCTTGTCCACAAAAGGGGACCTGAGGACCGTATAGATGGTCCTTTTCGTCGGCAGGGGTATGGGGCCCGAGATGACCGCACCGGTTGATTTTGCCGTTCTCACAATTTTCTCTGTTGACTTGTCGATCAGGATATGATCGTAAGCCTTCAGACTGATCCGGATGGTTTGTTTAGCCACAATTCACCTATTTATTCAATGATCTCCGTCACCACACCGGCGCCTACCGTATGG
>CAZNUM010000050.1:6483-10783 GCA_964576315.1 uncultured bacterium | reverse complement strand
GTGTCGAAGGCTTTATGGCTAGTGTTTGGAGCTACAAACAAGGTTGTTCCGAAAGTGTTTGGTCACCCTTCGACGGGCTCAGGGTGACACATTATACGTATATGTCTGCCTGAGCAGGACCGCAGAGCGGGGCGTGTCGAAGGCTTTATGGCCAGTGTTTGGAGTTTAAAACAAAGTTTTTCCAAAAACGTCAGGTCACCCTTCGACAGGCTCAGGGTGACAGTAAGAACTAAAGGTGACATTATTTGTCATGGTGAGCCTGTCGAACCATGACAGGATCAAGGGTAATGGTTACCCCTTTCTACTCGGGTACCCTTTCCTGCCCGTTTGTAAATTTTTCCCCCAATATGAATAATCTTGCTTTAAATTTTACCTGGTATGTTAAGGTTTGATCCACCTAATACCAGTAAAATAAAATTTTTTAGTTCAATTACTGGCTACTTTTACCCCGATAAAATCAAGATCTTCTCGGTCTGGTTAAGTAGCTGTTATATGTATCCAGTGTATGGGTCTATCGAGATAAACTTCGTTAAGCCGAAAAAATTCCATATTCCACTTAAAAGGTATACCCAATTTGGTCTGGAGGTCATCTAAAGAGGAGGGCGTAATGGTTAAATCTAATCGAATTGCCACAAATGTTCCCGGGTTAGACACGGTATTAAAAGGAGGATTGTTACCGGCACGGACCTACCTGATTGTTGGATCAGCTGGTACGGGTAAAACGATTTTATCTCTCCAATGGTTACTTTCTTGCGAATCGAAGGGGGACACTTGTTTATTTATTTCGTTGGCAGAAAGTGCTGATGAAGTTAAACGGAACTTGGCTGGTTTCAACTGGGATATTTCCGGAGTTGAGATCTTGGATATGGCACCTTCTGGAAGAGCGGAAGATCTGAAAGCGGGGGAGTATAATGTATTTGAACCCAGTGAAGTTGAGCAAATCCCAGCCTGGAGAACGATTGTGGAGGCAGTGGAACGAATACACCCCCAATGCATCGTTATTGATTCCGTAACTCAACTCCGTTATTTATCGACAACGGAATATTTTTTCAGAAAATTAATTCTCGGCTTAGTGAATTTCCTGAACCGTCAGAATTGTACAACCTTCATGACGTATGAACCGACGGAATTGGAAAAAGAGACTTCCTTGGCTTTAGCGGTGGATGGGATTATCCATTTACGTCGGCAAATTTCTCCTGGCCGTGTGATTGAATTACGGAGTCTGGAAGTCGAAAAAATGCGGGGCTCCGATTATCTTTCAGGTTACCACCCATTGCGTATTACTGAAAATGGCATTGGGGTGTTTCCCCATCGTGTGAAATTTCCGGAAATACGCCAGGAGATTCCGAGATTATTACCGTTTGGTATACCCCAGTTGGATGAGCTCCTCAATGGAGGATTGGAAGCGGGAACTATCAGTTTACTCAGCGGGCAAACAGGGGTGGGAAAATCTACTTTGGGGATGCAGTTCTTGATTCGTTCTATTACCGGCGGGGGAAAAGCTGTATTATTTACTTTCGAGGAATCCGTAGAATCCATAATCTTCCGTTGTACCTCTCTGAATATGCCCGTGAAAGAATTGATGGAACAGGGGCATTTAAAAGTTGTCAAAGTAAATCCTGCTGATTTGTATCCGGATGAATTCCTGAATACGGTTGTAACAGCAGTGGAGACGGACGGATTTAATATTGTAATGATTGACAGTCTACGGGGTTACAACATTGCCATGGAACAATTTGGAAGTCTCCTAGCGCACCTGTATAATCTTACTAATTACCTCTCTTCAAGAAGGATTAGTACAATTTTAATCAATGAAGTGGAACACATCACCGGTGAGCTTCGACTCACTGAGTTGGGAGTCAGTTTTTTAATGGATAATGCACTCCTATTGCGCTATGCAGAGATTGAAGGCAGGATTCTTAGGGTTATTGGATGTTTAAAGAAACGTCTTGGTCCTTATCAACCTGATTTAAGAATACTCGAGATCTCACCTGAAGGCATACGGGTAGGGGAGAAATTAAGTGGGTTGCAAGGTCTGTTAACCGGGGTTCCTGAACGTTTGAAATAGGAAATACTTTTACGGAAACTTCTAATTCATTTACAATTGGGATCGCGTTTACAACCTTAAACGACCGCCGGCTCTTAAAACAGTTTATATCCGATCGCGGTTATCAGTCAATTACCCTCCAGGATAAGGACCAGTTTAAAAGGACTCAAGGCACCATTGATTTATATCTTATCGAAAACACAATTGCGAAAATGTATAAATCACAGTTAATAGGTATTAAAGAACGATCTGCTCTGGATCTGGGACCGATACCAATCATTATTGGGTTGCCGATACAAGCGAATCCGAATCCCTGGTTAAAAGCAGGATTTAATGATGTGATTCGTCTGCCATTTAACAAAGAACTATTGGCCACCCGTCTGGAAGTATGGTTACACATCCGTGAGGAATCCCGTCTTCGCTTGCGGGCCCTGTATGAAAACGCGACCCTGGGCCTCTATCGGACTACCCCTGAGGGGGAAATATTGCTAGCCAACCCGGCTCTGGTGGAAATGCTGGGCTATGATTCTTTTGATGACCTTAAAAAAAGAAATCTGGAGACGGAAGGATTTGAGCCGGGGTATGAACGAAAAGCCTTCCGAAGACGGTTGGAAAAGGAGGAAATTGTTCGTGGATTGGAATCGGTTTGGCATCGGAAAGACGGATCCCCGATCTACGTGCGGGAAAGCGCCCGGGTTGTCAAGAATTCACAAGGTGTGATCCTCTATTATGAAGGGACTGTTGAAGATATCACTGAAAAGAAAAGCACTGAGGATAGGCTACGGAAGAGTGAGTTCAAATACCGCCAATTAATAGAAAATGCCAATGAAGGAATTTATATTGCTCAAAATGGTAATCTCAAATTCGTTAATCCGATGGTCAGTCGCATTACAGGATATACGAGTGAAGAACTTCTATCAAAACCCCTTATAAAGTTAATTCATCCCAAAGATCAGAATTTCGTTCTAGAACGCCATATTAAAAGAATTAAAGGAGAAGATGTCCCAGACACTTATGAATTCAGAATTATTAATAAAGAGGGAAAAACGAAATGGCTTTCCATCCGGTCGGTCAGAATAGATTGGGAAGGACAACCGGCAACTCTCAATTTATCCTCCGATATCACTGAAAGGGTCCTTGCTAGGCAAGCACTTCGCGATAGTGAAGAACGATTCCGAACCCTTGCGGAATCTGCATCCATGGCAATTCTTGTCTATTCGGGTGAAAATCTCATCTATGTGAATAAAGCAGCGCAGCAATTGACAGGGTTTAGCGAAGCAGAATTACTCTCTCAACGCTTTTGGGACATAGTTCATCCTGATTTTAAAGAATTAATTCGTCAACGGGGGCAGGACCGGCTAAAGGGGAAACCGGTTCCGAAACATCATGAATTCAAAATTATCTGTAAAGACGGGAGCGAACGATGGATTGATTTTTCTTCTGGGCAGATTATTTGGAAAAAAGAACCTGCCGCCATAGGTACTGCTGTTGACATCACTGAACGTAAAGAAGCTGAGCATGAACTGAAACGACTATTAAAAGAAAAAGAAGTATTGTTGAAAGAAATTCATCATCGGGTTAAAAATAACCTGCAATTAATTTCTAGTATGCTTTCGATTCAGTCGGAACAGTTTCACGATCAAAAGATTCAAACAGCCTGTGATGAAACCCGCGCTCGGATTCGTTCCATAGCTTTGATTCACGAAAGTCTTTACAAATCCCGGAATTATTCGAAGGTGAATTTTGCAGTTTATTTGAAGAATCTCACACAACAGTTATTTCGGACATACCGGCGACCAGAGCTGGAACTGGAGGTAAAGGTGTCCAAGGTTCACCTTCCTATGGACTTGGCGATTCCTTGCGGTTTAGTGGTGAATGAACTCATAACCAATGCTTTAAAGCATGCCTTCCCGGAGAGGAGAGCAGGAAAAATTTCCGTTTCTTTTCAAAGAGCACCTTCCCGCAACCTGGAATTAGTGGTAGCCGATGATGGATCCGGTTTCCCTGAATCGGAAGAGAATCCTCCTTCCATGGGAATGAATCTGGTGTCTATTCTGGTAAAGGATCAGTTGAAAGGCCGCATCCATATTCAACATAATAAGGGTACTCAGGTAACAATCCAGTTCCCATTCTCCCGCTGACATTCCAACTTCAGCGGAATACTCAATATATTTCTGTCTGCTTGAGCAGTCCCGTGTCAGCGGGGCGTGTCGAAGGCTTGATGGCTAGTGTTTGGAGATAAAAACAAGGTTG
>CAZNUM010000050.1:0-6383 GCA_964576315.1 uncultured bacterium | reverse complement strand
TACGCATTCCTGTCTGCCTGAGCAGGCCCGCGCCAGCGGGGCGTGTCGAAGGCTTCTTAGCGAATGTTTTAGAGAATAACTTAAATTTTCTGATTTACAAGTGGTCACCCTTCCCCGCCTGACCAAATTCAGTCGGGCAGGCCCACCCGTCCGGTCGCACTTCGACAGGCTCAGTGCGACACATTATACATTCCTGTCTGCCGGAGCAGCCCCAAGCCGGTTTCTGTGCCCCATGGGTGATAATAATTTTTCATCTTTTTTAGGCTACAGCCGTTGGATTATTGTGAAATAATCGTACTTTTCTACCTGTGATATTGGGTATTAAGGACAACGATCATGAATAAAGCAAAAATTCTTATCGTTGAAGATGAACGTATTATTGCGGAGGACCTCTCACAGATGCTCCGGCGCTTGGGGTATGAAGTAACGGGGATTGTCGCCAGTGGGAGGGAAGCCCTGAAATCCGCCGCTGCCGACCCCCCCGACCTGGCCATTATGGATATTATACTCCGGGGGAAAATGGATGGCATAGAAACGGCCCAACTCTTAAAAGAACGTTTCGGAGTCTCAGCCATCTACCTCACCGCTTACGCCGATGAGAAAATCCTGAAACGAGCCAGAATTACCTCCCCCTACGGCTACATTATTAAACCCTTTGATGAAAAAGAGCTTCACACCAATATCGAAATTGCCCTGGAAAGAAACCGGACCGATCGCCTTGTTGGGAGGACAAATCTTATCCTCATGGCTGTTCGGGATATTAATCAATTAATTGTTCGGGAACATAATCGCCGGAAACTGATCCAGACCACCTGTAAGATTCTTACCCATAAGAAGAGTTATCCCCGGGCCTGGATTATCCTCTTTGACGATGAGGGGCATCCTACTCTCGGGGGTCAAGCGGGGTGGGGCCGGAAATTTAACCTGTTAGTAGAACAGGTTGAAGCGGGTATTATTCCCGAGTGTGGATTAAAAGCCCTGGATCAAAGGAATGTTTTTATCAGACAAGGAGATGCTCCCCTATGCCAGGGTTGTCCCTTCAAGGACGTGTATCCACGGTATGGCAATTTGACCATGGCCCTCCGGTCTCACGGTAAAACCTACGGTCTGTTGAGTGTAGTTTTACCGGATAGAATCCTGGTGGAACAAACGGAATTATCCCTGTTTGATGAACTGGTGGGGGACATTGCTTTTGGGTTACATGATCTGGAACTGGCGGAGACGCGCAAACGGTTGGAGCGGGAACTAGGCGAGAGTGAAGCCCGGTTCCGCCGATTGGCAAGTACGACCGCCACCGCCATATTTGTTTACTCCGGTAACAAATTTATTTATGTCAACCGGGCCACCTGCCGGCTGACAGGATATAAAAAAGAAGAATTACAGGCCATGAACTTCTGGGATGTGGTTCACCCCGATTTCAAGACTATGATTCGGGAACGGGGTCTGGCGCGACAACGGGGTGAAAAAGTACCTAACCGCTATGAATTCAAGATAATCCGGAAAAACGGAACGGAGCGCTGGATTGATTTCACCACCGGTAAAATCAACTGGAAGGGGCGGGCGGCGGCCATCGGCTCAGCCGTTGACATTACGGAACGGAAACAGGCGGAAGAACAGCTCAAAGCATCTGAATCCAAATTCAGGGGTCTGTTTGAAGGTATCAACGATGCCGTTTTTGTCCATCCTTTAAAAGAAGAAGGGTTTGAACATTTCATTGAAGTAAATGAGGTGGCCTGCCGGCGCTTGGGTTATTCCCGGAAGGAACTGCTCAAGTTATCCCCTGCAGACATTAGCGACCCTGAAGGTGTGGAAAATCGGGGGAGCCGGGAGGGAAGAGCCCGGCTTCTTAAGGACAATTGGATGATCTTTGAAGCGACCCATATTACAAAAAGTGGGAAACGTATTCCGGTGGAAATCAGTTGGCATGTTTTTAAACTGGATGGTCGGGATGTCACTGTTTCCGTCGCCAGAGATATTTCCGAACGGAAGCAGTTGGAAAAAACACTTCAACATATTGTGGAAGGAACATCGACTGCGGTTGGTAAGGACTTTTTCAACCACTTGATCCTCAGCACGGCTGAAAGCCTGGGGATGGAGATTGTTTTCATTACCCGCCGGGATTTAATTAACCCTCAGTTGGTCCGAACCTTAGCTTGGTGTAGCCACGGCCAGATTGAGGATAATATTGAATGGGAGGTGGCGGATACTCCGTGTGAACGAGTCATCAAAGGTGAAACAGTTATTGTTCCGGATGACGTTCAGAAGAAATTTCCAAAAGATTTGATGCTGCAGGAGGTCCGCGCTAAAAGTTATCTGGCTGTTCCAATCTATGACACGGAAGGTAAAGTAATCGGCCACTTGGGCGTTCTGGATTCGAGACCCATGGACCACCCGGAATATATTAATTATGTGATCAGTATTTTTGCCCTCCGGGCAGGAACGGAATTGCAGCGTCTCCAGGCGGAAGAAGAACTGGAATCCATATTTAGTGCCAATCCCCTCCCGGTCCTGATTCTGGATGAAGATCGAATCATTCAGCGTTCCAATGCAGCCGCCCGGGAATATTGCCAAACCAAAGCGGAGGAATTGACAGGTCTGCGACCCGGGGAAGCGCTCTTATGCATCCACCACCTGGATGATCCCAAGGGCTGTGGCTTCGGCCCGGACTGTAAAAACTGTGTTACCCGAAATACTATACTGGAGACCCTCCAGGATCATCAAACCCGCCAGGGTGTTGAGTCGAAATTAACCCTCCGAACAAACGGTCGTACCCATACCCGGATGATATCGTTGAACACCGCTTATTTTGAGACCCTCTACGGTCCCCGGGTCATGGTTGTTTTTGAAGATATTACGGAGGAGAAGCAATCCCAGGTGGAAGTCTTTCGTCTGAAAAAATTTAATGAGAATATTGTCACTGGTGTGGCGGAAGGCATTGTGGTGATGGATGCGAAAGGGGTCATGGAATATGTGAACCCTGCCGCAGAAGCAATGCTGGGATATGGAAAATCGGAAATGGAAGGACAGCACTGGTCCCTGGTCATTCCTGAAGATCAACATTCAATCGTGAATGCGGTGGATGAACGGCGAATGAAAGGGGAAAGCAGCGTTTATGATCTGCAACTGATCCGCAAAGGCGGTCAACGCATCGATGTACGGGTCAGCGGCAGCCCCCGTTTCGAGAACGGTGAATTTATTGGAACCATGGCCGTATTTACTGATGTAACCGAGCAGAAACAAACTTTGGAAGCTTTGAAAGCCTCCGAATCGTTTAACAAAACGGTTCTCACCAGCGTCAGTCAGGGTGTGATTGTTTTTGATCGTGAATTTCGCTATAAAGTCTGGAACTCTTTCATGGAGGCTCTCACCGGTTATAAGGCGGAGAAGGTTCTGGGAAAGGTGGCCTTTGAAGTGTTTCCCTTCCTGAAAGAGCAAGGGCTCGATCGTTTGATTCGACGAGCCCTGAAAGGGGAGACCGTCACGTCGCCTGAATTTCATTTTCAATTCTCTGAAACAAAGAATGAGGGATGGGCTGTCTCCACCTATACCCCCCATCTGGATGTCCAGGGGAAAATAATCGGTGTCGTGGGCCTGGTTCGGGATATTACGGAGAGTCGGGAAGCGGTGGAGAAACTGCGAGAAAGCGAGGCTCGTTACCGCTCAATTCTGGAAAGTATTGAAGAGGGGTACTATGAAGTGGATATCAAGGGCAACTTCACCTTCTTTAATGACTCCCTGTGTCGAATGCTGGGTTATTCAAGGGAAGAATTATTGGGGATGAATAACCGGGATTATATGGATGCTGAAAGTGCGGAGAGGGTGTACCAGGTGTTTAATCAGGTATATCAAACCGGAGATCCCAGTGGTTCCGTTGAATTAAAGATCAGGGAAAAGAGTGGTGAAATCAAGTATGGAGAAGTCTCCGTAACCCTGTTAAAAGACAAAGACCAGGTGATCGGTTTTCGCGGCATTGTCCGGGATGTGACTCAGCGAATGGAGGCGGAGGAGGAACGGCGCCGTTCCGAAGAAAACCTGCGGAATTTATTCCGCTTTACCACCGATGCGATTATTATTCAGAATAAAGACCGAGAAATAATAGACTGCAACCGGGCGGCGGAGGAATTGTTTGGCTACAGCCGGGAAGAGCTATTGTCAGATCAAACGATTCAACTTGGTGATTTGAGCAAAGTTGATCAAAATAAACGTCGTGAAACCATGGAATTGGCCTTCCAAGGGCAGCCCCAGCGGTTTGAATGGTGGGGGAAAAAGAAGGATGGTACCTCTTTCCCGGAGGAGATTCTCCTGAATAAAACCGTTTATAACGGGGAAGAAGTACTTTTTATCACTATTCGGGATATTACCGAGCGCAAACGGCAGGAAGGGGAACTGGTTCGCAGTGAAGAAAAGTACCGCACCATGGTGGAAATGGCGCCGGATGTGATCATTACCATAGACCGGGCAGGGTATATTACCAATATTAATTCCGCCGTTAAGAAAATAGCGGGGTGGGATGGGGATGAAATCCTGAATAAACATTTCACCAATATTCCCTGGATTCGGGCCAGGGATCTCCCCAAGTATGTTAAATACTTTAATCAAATGGTCCGGGGGAAAATTCCAGAAACCTTTGAGGTGGAATGGTTCCATTCCGATGGTACGATCCACACGGCGGAGATTCATATTACGGCGATTCGGGATCAAGGGAAGATTACCGGTTTTCAAGCCATTTCCCTTGACATTACTGAACGGAAAAAAGCCCGGCAGATTTTGGAACAGCAGACTCACCTGCAGAAAGCATTAAGCGATTTAAGCCGGCAGGCGATTCTGGAGCCTGACCTGGATCAGTTCCTCGAGTACGTTGTCAGGAAAGTGGCAGAGACGCTGGAAGTGAAATTTAGTAAAGTCCTGGAACTGCAGCCGGGAGGAGAACAGCTGCTCCTCCGGGCGGGTACGGGGTGGAAAAAAGGTTATGTAGGCCACGCGTTGGTGGATGTCGGTGAAAATTCCCAGGCTGGCTATACCTTGAAAACCAGAGAACCGGTGGTGGTAGATGACCTGAAAATGGAGAAACGCTTTTCTGGTCCCTCCCTGCTTACCGACCATAAAATCGTCAGTGGTGTCAGTGCCCTGATTGGAGATCCGGAGCACCCCTGGGGCGTACTGGGAGCCCACAGTGATGAGCACCGGACGTTTTCGCCGGCAAAAATCAATTTCATGCTTTCGGTGGCTGGTATTATCGATGGAATGATTAAACGCTGGCAGGTGGAAGAAAAATTCAAGTACCTGGTGGAGAACGCCCCCACCGGGATTCTTTCGATTGATGACCAAGGGCGCATTACCCAGGTGAACCAGAAACTGCTGGAGATTCTGGGTTCTCCATCGGCGGAAGAAACGATGAAGATCAATATTCTGGAGTTCGAACCCCTGAAGAAAGCGGGCGCCTCCGCCGGCTTTCAAAAAGTACTGGAAACGGGCGAAACGGTTCACCTGGAACATGAATATACTTCAAAGTGGGGAAAGACAGTTTTCCTGCGCTATCAGGTGGTTCCAATTCGGGATGCGCATAATCAGATTATTGGCGCCCAGGCCAATATTGAAGACATGACGGAGGAAAAGAAAGTCCAGCAGGAAGTATTTACCCTGGCCAATGCCCTGAAAAGTATCCGGGAATGCGTCAGTATTACCGATCAGAGCGACAAGATTTTATTTGTAAACGATGCTTTTCTGGAAACCTACGGCTATACCTGGGAAGAAGTGCTCGGTCAAAAGATATCCATGGTTCATTCACCGAACAACCCCCCCGATTTAACGGCTGGGATTCTGCCTGCCACCCTGGAAGGGGGCTGGCAGGGGGAATTATTGAACATCCGGAAAGACGGCAGCGAATTTCCAGTGGCGTTGTCCACATCACTGATTCGGGGGGAACAGGGGGAAATTATTGGACTTATTGGCGTGGCAGAGGACATTACAGAGCGGAAACAGGCTGAGGAGGAAATTAAACGCCGGGCGGAAGAATTGAGCCGTTTCAATCAGTTGATGGTGGGTCGTGAACTGAAAATGGTAAATCTGAAACGGGAGGTAAATGAGCTGCTGGAAAAGCTGGGTCTTCCGAAGAAATACGAAGCACCGGATAAACTGGAAGAATAACCTTTCGTATAAAACCCTGCTTTAAAACAACGCACCATATTACGCATTCCTGACTGCCTGAGCAACGCCGCACAGCGGCGTGTGTCGAAGGCTTTATGGCTAGTGTTTGGAGCTACAAACAAGGTTGTTCCAAAAGTGTTTGGTCACCCTTCGACGGGCTCAGGGTGACACATTATACGTGTATGTCTGCCTGAGCAGCGCCGCGCCAGCGGGGCGTGTCGAAGGCTTTATGGCTA
>CAZNUM010000049.1:1669-10818 GCA_964576315.1 uncultured bacterium | reverse complement strand
GTAACGGACCCAGTATGTTTGTCCATCTGCACGCTTGGGAAAAACCAGGGTGAGGAGACCCAAAAACAACAGGACCCCCCCATTACATTTAAAGACCATGTTTCTTTTTCAGCTCATCCAGTTTTTGAATGGCTTCCAGAGGGGTCATGTTGATGACGTCCAGATTTGCCAAATCTTTTTTCAAAGCTGACTCCCGCTCCTCAAAGAAAGAAAGCTGATCCACTTCCGCGTCCGTTTGGCGGTCTCCCTCACTCCTGCTAGTTAGATAGTGATTCAATATATCCTTGGCCCGAAGAATCACTTCCTTCGGTAATCCCGCCATTTGAGCTACATGAATGCCATAACTTTTATCGCCTGGACCCGGTTTAATTTTCCGTAAAAAAACGATTTTATCGCCGAACTCCTTCACTGCAATATGGTAATTCTTTAACCGATTCAGCGTATGCTCAAGATCGGTTAACTCATGATAATGGGTGGCAAATAGTGTCCGGGCTCCCACTTCCGGATGATTGTGCAAATATTCGGTGATGGACCAAGCCAGAGATAGTCCGTCATAAGTGGCGGTACCCCGCCCGATTTCATCCAACAGGATAAGACTGCAATGGGTGGCATTATTGAGGATATTGGCTGCTTCATTCATCTCCACCAGAAAAGTACTTTCACCGCCGGAAAGGTTATCGCTGGCTCCCACACGGGTGAAGAGCTTGTCCACCATACCGATTAACGCTTTCTCAGCCGGAACAAACGAACCCACCTGCGCCAGGAGAACGATTAAACCGGTCTGTCGTAAATAGGTGGACTTTCCCGCCATATTAGGACCGGTGATAAGGTGAATCTGACTGGTTCGGGCATCCATGATCAAATCATTAGGAACAAACCGTTCCGTACTGGGTAGCAACCACTCGACTACCGGGTGCCGTCCAGCCCGGATTTCCAGGACCGGCTCTTCAGTCAGAACCGGACGGACATACCGATGCCTGAGGGCAACTTGAGCAAAGCTTGCCAGGACATCCAACTGGCTCAGAATTTCCGCATTTTTTTGCAACCGCGGCGCTTCGGATAAAATTTCCTGAGCGAGTTCATTGAATAATCTAGTTTCAATCTTTTCGATTTCTTCATCGGCTGTCAGAATTTTCTCTTCGTATTCTTTCAACTCCGGTGTAACAAACCGCTCCGAATTTACCAGGGTCTGTTTGCGGATATACTCCTCCGGGACTTTCTCATGGTGGGTACGGGTAATCTCCAGGTAGTACCCGAACACTTTGTTAAAACCGACTTTTAAAGTTGGAATCCCGGTCCGCTTCCGCTCCTTCTCCTGTAGTGCAACAATCCATTCCTTTCCACCGGAAGACGAAGCCCGCAGTTCGTCCAGCTTCGGGTCAACACCCGGGTTAATCACCTGACCCTGTTTTACCTGATTAGGCGCCTCCGGGTTAAGGATTTGGCTGATCCGGTGAACGATTCCCGTAACATCTTCAAATTCCTGAAGGAGAGTTAATAATTCTTTTTTTCCTGCGGACTCGGTGAAGTTGATGATTTCGGGAATTATTTCCAGACTTAGTCGCAAGCCATTGATTTCCTTGGGGGTAACCTTGCCACGGCCGATCTTCCCAATGATTCGCTCAATATCGGAACTTCGTTTAAAGCACTCCTGGATATTCTTCAGGAGGGATTTATCTTTTGTCAATTCTTCCACAATATTCAGACGATGTTCGAGTACACTTCGATTGGTGGAAGGATTCAACAGCCATTTCTTAAGACACCGGCCGCCTCCCGCCGTAATCGTTTCATCTAAACCGTTAATCAGGGTTCCGTGAATACCTTGGGTAGCCAGCGATTTAAAAATTTCAAGATTCCGGATCGTAAACCCATCCAAACCCATGATATCCTTATCCGTCACCGGTTTGAGCGTGGTTACGTGGTCCAGGTTGCCGCCTAAAGCTTGAGTCACATGAGCATACAGAGCTCCCGCTGCCGCCACCCCCAAAATCATTTCAGCACAACCAAATCCCTTTAAGGTGGCAACCTGAAAGTGCTCCGTCAATAAACGGCTTCCCTGTTCGTAATCAAACAGCCACCTTTCAATTTTGGTTACAAAAGGTTTCAGGGACCGGTACCAGTTTGAAGTGGAATAAACACTGTTTTCCGTCACCAGCACTTCCCGGGGAGCAAACTTCCGGAGGGCTTCCACCAGTTTCTCTTCTGAACACTCTCCAACATAAAATTCACCGGTGGACTGATCCAGCACTGCATAGCCGGATTGATTCTTTTCAATCACGAGGGCTGCCAGATAGTGATTCGTTTTCCGATCCAGCGCCGGATCGTCGGCAATGGTTCCAGGAGTGACCACTTCCACCACTTCCCGTTTTACGATTCCTTTCGCCAGTTTGGGATCCTCTACCTGTTCACAAATCGCCACACGATGCCCTGCATTGACCAGTTTATGTAAATAATTATCCAAAGCATGGTAAGGAAAACCGGCCAAGGGGACATGGGCGGCAGCCCCGTTGGAACGTTCCGTTAGAACAATACCCAAGACTTTAGAAGTTATTTTTGCATCTTCATTAAATGTTTCATAAAAATCCCCCATCCGGAACAATATAATAGTATCCGGATACTGGCGCTTAACTTCATTGTACTGGCGCATTAACGGGGTTCCGGAGGGCGTCTTTTTCAACTTAATCCTGCCCCTGCAATCCTTTGATCCCCCTGCCGCTCCGTATATTCAAAACGATCACAATATTCTAACAAGGGTATGCTGGCTTTTCGAGTCGTATTGGTGAGCGCTTTAAATTCAGCTACCGATAAATATTTTTGACGGAGAAAGTGCATTTTCAGTTTTTCAATCAACCCATCCAGTTTCTGTTTAAGAAGCCATCGATCCGGTGCCACCTCAACCACACTTCCCTGATCTTTCAGGACGTGTAATAATTCCAGGACTTTCTTGGATGGGAGTTCCATGTGTTCCGCCAGCGTGTTGGCAGGAACCAATTGATAATCCAGGATTGCTAATTTAGCTTGTATTTTCGCAGCCGAACGTTCATCCTCTTCTGAAAAACGGACTTCATGGCTTATAAGGGCATACCCCCCCTGGATGGCCTTAATCACCACTTCCGACTCCAGTTGAGACATAATATACGATAACCAGCGAACATTAAGTCCTGTATCCTTACTGAGATGATCCGTTGGCATCCCCTTCTGGTAGGGATTCTGCTGATGATATGCTTTAAGGCAATCCACAATTATTTTCTTGTTCTCATCCAGGTCATCCTGAAAAAATAAAAAGCCTCCCTCACTTCGCACACCTGCTTTTTCCAATGTGGAGTGAATCCATGATTCAGATTGATGAAAGATATGGGACCATTCCAGGGCAGATTTTGGTTCCCGTTTTGACTGACGGATAAATTGAATGAGTCGCTTTTCCGGGTTCGGGTCCAAGCTCAGAGTCCAGTCATTCAAACGTTTACCTTTCAAAAGGGGATGGGGATCCAATATTTTACCGCCCCCCAGCGTCACCATGGGCGAATAGGTACGCAGAATAAATCGATCATCCATGACAACCGGTAATTGCTCCTCCAGATGAAAGATGACATTACCATTCTGACCCGGTTTTATTACTTTACGGGTAGGAATCTGGACTCTCCCCAGAACCACCGCCGTACCCAAGTGAATATGCAAGCGCTGCCTATGCTTCAGATTCCAATCGGAATCGGGGACCAGCATCACCTGGGCGACAAATTGGCGACTTGGTTCCACCCAACCCGGGGTAGCTAATTCGACTCCCCGTTTAATGGTGCTGCGCTCCATCCCTACTAAATTCAGCGCCGCCCGGTCTCCCATGGACACGGTTTCAACCGTTACGCCATGGCTCTGAATACCCCTGATTTTCACCTGCTCCTTTTGAGGAAGCAATTCCAGATCCTCTCCGACCTGGACCTGACCGGATAACACGGTGCCAGTCACAACGGAACCAAAACCTTTTTTAGTGAAAACACGATCCACCGGAAGACGGAAGAATCCACGATCGGCTAATTGATCCACTTGACCGGCGATCCGGATTAAGTGCTCCCGCAATGGTTCAATTCCCTGTCGAGTATGAACGGAAGTTCTCAAAATCGGGGCCGATTCCATGAAGGTCCCTTTTACCATTTCACGGATATCACCTTCTACTAAATCCACCCATCCCGGGTCCTCTGCCAGATCGGTCTTTGTCACCACAATAATACCGCGGGGAATTCCCAGTAAATTGAGAATATGAAGGTGTTCTCTTGTTTGAGGCATTACTCCGTCATCTGCCGCCACCACCAATAATGCAATATGAATCGTGGCAACCCCTGCCACCATATTTCGAATAAATTTTTCATGGCCGGGAACGTCAATAATCGTAACATGAGGCGTCAGGAAAGCAAATCCCAGATCTATTGTCATGCCCCTGGCTTTTTCCTCCGCCAACCGGTCCGTATCGGTTCCTGTCAGCGCTTTTACCAGCGCTGTTTTCCCGTGGTCGATATGTCCTGCCGTTCCAATTACAACCTGGGGCACCGTTACACCTCGTTGATAATCCGGCCTAGGTCGGATAACTGGGTAGGCAGAACGGCTTTCAGATCAATAAAATATCGACTCCGGTTCACGTATCCGATTACTGGTAGCGAGGCTGATCGAAAAATCTGTGCCAGTTGGGCTGCCGTGTAATCCCTGGCGTTGAATTGAAGAGCAACACTCTCAATTTTCCCTTCAGGAAGCGAACCGCTTCCTGCCTCCACCGTCGTATCCACCAGTTCAATTCCCAGTCGATTCCGCTGGTCTGGACTTATGGCTGAAAGAATTTTTTCTCCTCTCTGTCTGAGTTCGAATCGATCGGTTAATAATAAATCCAACGCCAGATTCTCGGGCAAGGGTCCCTGATCGCTATAGGTCTTTAATGTCCATTCCATTAAAGCGATTGTCCATTTATCGGGCCGGAACGCCCGGTATAACGGATTTTTCCGAAGACGTTTAATCCATTTCCGTTTCCCAACGATGATGCCCGCCTGTGGACCACCGAGCAATTTATCCCCCGAAAAAGAAACCAGATCCACCCCACTCTTGACAATATCCTGTACCACCAGTTCCGCCGGAAGACCTTTTTCAGACAGCGCAATAAAAGCTCCGCTTCCCAAATCCGCCATCACCGGTATCCGTTTCCGCTTTCCAAGGAGCGTTAATTCATTCAGGGTTACTTGGGAGGTAAATCCTTTTATGACATAATTACTGGAATGGACCCACAATAATAGGGCGGTTTGGGGTGAAACGGCGTTTTCGTAATCCCGGAGATGGGTCCGGTTGGTAGTACCCACTTCCTTCAGAATACAATGGCTTTTTTGAATCACGTCCGGTATTCGGAAAGAGCCACCGATTTCCACCTGCTGACCCCTTGAGACAATAACTTCTCGGTCTTCAGCCAGGGTATTTAATCCCAGTAAAACAGCAGCGGCATTATTATTGACAACCAAAGAGGACTCTGACCCGGTTAAGGCTGTCAACAGTCCATCCAAATGATCCAACCGCTCACCCCTTTTCCCGGTTGCTAAATCGAACTCCAGATTTATATAACCAGACAACTGTTTAGCCACCTGATCCGATATCCGGGGATGCACTGGAGCCCGTCCCAGACCCGTATGCAGAACAATTCCGGTGCCATTAATAACGTGTTTTAGAGAGGGTTGAAGTAACCGCCGGGTCTTAAAAACCACACGCCGATGAATTTCTGCCCGGGAAAGTTCCAGATCCCCCTTTTTTGCCCGCTGGCGGTAAAAATCAATCTCTTGATTGATTATTGTTTTTAAGTACTTGGAATTATATCGGTTATCTTCATTTACCTCAGGTAATACTTCTGATACTGAAGGTAAGTTTTTTAATTGACTCGTTCCCATAATGAGCAAGAAAGTAGACTATTTAAAAAGCATGAAACAAGGTGAAACGGTCAGGCATTTTTTCGAACCATCACAGCCGTGTACACGGCTGGCAGCAAGAATAATCCCATCACGGGGAATACATAGGCCACTCCAAATTTTTCCGCAATGATCCCACCCAGTGCCGCTGAGATGGCTCCAGCACCAAAACTAAGGAAAAAACTAATACCGTATCCCAGTCCCCGACTCTTACTTTTAGTAAACTGGGCCACCAGGGAGTTCCCAATAGGTTGAACATTGAAATGGACCACCCCTAACATAATACTGAACAGAACCAGAGGTGTATTCTCCGTAAACCCCATTAACAGGAGGAAGGGGATGTTCAGGGCAACAATATAGATTAATAATGTGGGTTGATGGTGCCGCTCGCCCAACCGGCCACCGATGTATTGACCTGCAATTCCTGCCATGAATACCAAGGTTGGAAATATGCCTGCTTTCAGCGTTCCGGATACCGACTTCAAGATCCCTTCCGTATGAAGAGCGAAATGAGTCGGCATAAAGGTTGTAAAACCAGTGAAAGCCAATCCCATCAGGACCACCGTCAGGAAATAATAAGTGAGGGCAGCGCGTTTGGTTTTAGAAGATTGATTTTCATAATCCTCCGGATTATCATTTTCCCCTGTTCGTCTTGGAATCATGACCAGGGTGGCCGCCGCCAGGAGAAGATTAATTCCAGCGAAGAAAATGTAAGCAGATCGCCAGTTGAAAAGAGCAGCAATGGCTGTCGCTGCCACCGGCCCAATGGCCAGACCCGAAGACCCGAAAATGCCATGGACCGCCATTCCCCGGGTAAGAGCTTTCACTCGATGGGAAATCAACGTAAGTCCGGAGGGATGGTAAATACTGCAAAAGAGCCCCAGACTCATGAGTCCAAATACGAGACCTGCCAGGGAGTGGGTCAAAGCGATAATCAGGGCGGAAAAAGCCGATCCTATCTGATAAATCAGTACCAGATTCCGGCCGCCAAGTTTTTGCTCAGCCCACCCAGCGGGAATGGCCCCTAATCCAAACAGCAGGGTCGAAGCAGAAGCGGCAAAACCAAGCGTGTCCAGTCCCACGTTGAACTCCTTTTGAATCAAAAGAAACAGACTGGGAAAAGCAATCATGAACGTATGGGTCATGAGATGGGAACTTCCCGTAATCGAAAGAACAGTTTTCTCAAAACGGTTCATAATAAAAAAACCCCCACTATCAGGTGATAATGAGGGTCCTTACTTGAATGGTCAAATTACCGTTTTTCTGCTATCCGGGTAGCTTTACCGGAAAGTTTCCGTAAATAATTCAATTTGGCCCGGCGGACTTTTCCCCGGCGAACCACCTTGATCTCGCTGATCATGGGAGAGTGGAGAGGAAAAATCCGTTCAACGCCGATGCCGCTGGAAATTTTACGGACCGTGATTGTTTCCGAAATGCCACTTCCTTTCCGTCCAATCACAACTCCCTGGTAACGCTGAATCCGTTCTTTCCCCCCTTCTACCACCCGGACATCCACCGCCACGGTATCCCCCGGACCAAAATCAGGTAGGTCCGATTTGAGTTGATCTGCTACCACTTCATTTAATTTATTCATTTTTTCGTCTCCGACTCTTGTTTCTTCCTATATTTTTCCCAGAGGTCCGGGCGTCGGGTCTTGGTCCATTGCTCCTGCTGTTTGACCCGCCAGGCCTTAATTTTCTGATGGTGACCCGATAACAACACTGGCGGGACTTTCCGGCCGTCCAACTCCCGTGGTTGGGTGTAATAAGGACCCTCCAGTAAACCGTTCACAAAGGAATCGGTCATAGCCGATTCATAATCGTTCAGCACCCCCGGTATCAACCGGACAATACTATCTAGTAAGACCAGGGCCGGCAATTCGCCGCTTGTCAGGACATAATCACCGATGGAATATTCATGGGTGACATACTTATCAATCACCCGTTGATCAATTCCTTTGTAATGGCCGCAAATGACAATAAGCTTTTCTACAGCACTGGTTTCCATGGCAGCCTGATGACTCCAGGGTTCCCCCTGAGGGGAGGGATAAATAATTCGTGTCCCCTCATCTAAACCACCGATTTGATCCCGTGCTTCCTCAATGGCCTTAAACAGCGGTCCGGCCATTAAAACCATCCCGCTTCCGCCGCCAAAGGGCTTATCGTCGATCTGACGATAATTCCCCTCGCCAAATTCCCGGAGATTAATCAGGTGAAATTCAACCACCTGTCGTTCTACAGCCTGCCGAAGCATGCTGCTCTGAACCACCGTCGCCACCATCTCCGGAACAGGGGTTACGATGGCAATTTGATGTTTCAATCCAATAAACCGTCCATTGGAGAAATGGTCACAATGCCATGATCCGGATCTGCCCCCCGGACGATTTCATCCACGACCGGAATCAAAACTTCCCGTTTCCCATTTTCAATGACATAGACATCATTTGCCGGAAGAGCCAGCATATCCACCAATTCCCCCACAAATTCGCCAGAATCAGTATAAACGGAGGCGCCAATTAATTCGGGTGAAATCAAATGAATCGGATCGGAGGCTTGAACGCTGGCATATAAAGTCTGGCCAATCAACATCTCAGCCAGGTCCCGATCGGTGACGCCTTCAAATAGAAAACGCCGGGTTTTGCCCGTGCCAATGATATCGACCAGTTTAACTTCTCTCGCCACGGTCTTGGTGGTCCCCAAATAAAGCGTGCGATCCGTAATGTAGGCCTCGAAAAACCGTACAAGAGGCCGAAGCCGAACTGCTCCCTTGATGCCGGAGGCATGGGTTATCCGGGCAATGGCAAATAATTTCTCCATATTATTGATCAATCACATCCAATCGGGCGCGTTTCCCACCCTGTTTAGCATTAATAGCGAATACCAGGGTTCGAATGGCAGAAACATTCCGGCCACCTTTTCCGATGACTTTGCCATAATCCCCCTTTCCAACGGTTAATTCATAAATAATCCGCTGTTCCGTTTCCACCGTGTTGACTACCACTTCATCCGGCTTATCCACCAGTTGTTTTACGACCGATTCGATAAATTCCTTCATGACGTCACTCCTTCCCATCCTTTGAGTCTTCGGGCGTCAGCTGTCAGTACCTTTTTCTTCAGCAGATCCATCCTCCGGGATGTCTTCTACAGACTGATCTTCAGCTTCCGGCTCCGCTTCCGATTCCGTTGCATCCGCAGCTTCCGATTCCTCAGCCGTCGCTTC
>CAZNUM010000049.1:0-1569 GCA_964576315.1 uncultured bacterium | reverse complement strand
GCTTCCGATTCCTCAGCCGTCGCTTCTGCAGATTCGATCTTAACGGCATCACTGGATTCCGTATCCTGGTTTTCTTCTGCAGTTTCGGCTGGTTTATCTTCAGAGGCTTTTTCCGGCGTTGCTTCTTTCGGGTTCTCCGATTTTTCCGTTTCCGTCACTTCTTCAGCAGGTTCTATTGTTTCCGCTTCATCCGCACTCTTTGCGTTCTCCGCTTCAGAAGAAGATGCTTCTTCTGCTTCCGTTGTCTCTTTCTCAGGTTCAGGTTTCACTGCTTCTTCCATTTCCGGTTGTGCCTCTTCAGAAGTTGTTTCGGCTGAGGGTGCTTCCGTGGCGACCGGTTCCGGCTGTTCTTCCGGTTCCGTTGCTTTCTTGACCTCCGGTTCCGGTTCTACCACCGGCGGTTTAGCTTTCTGGGTCTTTTTCTTTTCTTTTTCTTCCCGTTGTAAAGCCCATTTCTTCATTTCTTTTTCAATTGTTTTCTCATCCAAACCCTGGCGAATTAAATGCCAACGATACACCAGTCCGCTGCGTTTCATGAGATTATAAGCAGCCTTGGAAGGTTGCGCCCCCACTTTCAGCCAGTGTAAAATACGTTCTTCATCCAGGCGATAGGTCTTTTCCCGATCAATAGGATTAAACCACCCTAATTCTTCAATGGCAGCCCCATCCCGGCGATTGCGCGAATCTATTACCACCACACGATAAAATGGTCTGTTCCGGCGTCCAATCCGTTTCAGTCTAATTTTCGTCGCCAATTCAATCTCTCCTTAATTAAGTCCCATAAATGATTTATTTAAATGTTTCGGCAGTTTCATTTTTCCCATCTGCTTAAAGATTTTTTGCATCTGGTTGAACTGCCTTAGCAGTTGGTTGACCTCTTGGACCGAGCGACCGGAACCGCGGGCGATACGTTGCCGGCGGCTACCATTAATCAAATGAGGATTCCGCCGCTCTTCAGGGGTCATGGAATTAATCATCGCCTCCGTCCAGCTTAACTGCCGGTCATCCACCTCCATTCCACGGAATAACTTCCGGTTCATTCCCGGTAACATCCCCAGAATCTGGTCCATGGGTCCCATACTTTTTAACTGTTTCAATTGAATTTTAAAATCTTCCAAATCAAATGATTGGTCTTTTAACTTTTTTTCCAGCCTTTGGGTGGTTTCACGATCAACCACCTGCTGAGCTTTTTCAACCAGGGATACCACATCCCCAAACCCTAGAATGCGATTCACCATACGTTCCGGGTCGAATGGTTCTAGACCATCCAGTTTTTCGGAGACACCGACAAATTTCACTGGAACACCTGTTACTTCTGTAATAGAGACGGCGGCGCCCCCACGGCTGTCTCCCTCCATTTTCGTCAGAATTGTTCCTGTTAGAGGGAGCGCTTTCGAAAAAGACAGGGCTGAATTGACCGCATCCTGGCCCGTCATCCCATCTACGACAAAAAGAATTTCAACCGGCTGGGTCTCATTCGCAATGGCTTTAATCTCAGCCATCATTTCCTCATCCAAATGTAGACGACCCGCCGTATCCAAAATAACCACATCCACCTTTTCCTTACGG
>CAZNUM010000048.1:0-11083 GCA_964576315.1 uncultured bacterium | reverse complement strand
GTATAATACCATTTCCATCAGCGGGTATCACATACGGGAAGCCGGTTCCACGGCAGCTCAAGAGCTGGCTTTTACACTGGCAGACGGGTTCACTTATGTGGAGTACGCAATGAAAGCGGGCCTAAAGGTGGATGATTTTGCCCCTCGGCTTTCGTTTTTTTTCAACTCTCACATGGATTTCTTTGAAGAAATTGCCAAATTCCGGGCTGCCCGTCGAATCTGGGCAAGTGCCATGCGGGAGCGATACAGGGCTCAGGATCCCCGTTCCTGGAAGCTAAGATTTCATACCCAGACGGCAGGATGTACCTTAACCGCTCAACAGCCGGAAAATAATATTGCCCGGACTGCTTTTCAGGCCTTGGCCGCCGTGTTGGGAGGTACCCAGTCCCTTCACACCAATTCCATGGATGAAACACTGGCCCTGCCTACAAAAAAAGCGGCAGAAATTGCTCTTCGCACCCAACAAATTATTGCCTATGAAACAGGCGTCAGCAATGTGATTGATCCCTTAGGAGGGTCCTGGTTTATTGAAGATCTCACGGATAAGATGGAAGCGCGGGCTAATCGTTATTTCACTGAAATTGAGGCCCTGGGCGGGGTCATCCCGGCCATTGAGGCGGGTTATTTCCAGCGAGAGATTGCCCAGGCAGCATCAGAGTACCAACAAAAAATTGACTCCCAGAAATTTATTCATGTGGGAGTCAACGAATTTGTAAACGACTCGGAAGAGCTTGATATACCGATTCTTGAAATCGGGGATGATGTGGGTGCGGATCAAGTCCGGGCTATAAAGGCACTCCGGGGTCAACGGAATCAGGCTGAAGTGGATGCGGCTTTAAAAGCAGTGAAGGAAGCTTGTTCCGGTGGGAACAATATTATGCCTTCGCTCATTAAGGCAGCAAAGGCCTATTGTACTTTGGGAGAAATTGTAGCTGCCATGAAATCAGAGTTTGGGGAATGGCAGGAAGTATCTATATTTTGAAGCATAAAAAAAGCAGGGGAATAGGTTATGACGTCCAATAAAAAGTTCCTAATCATGTTAGTCGGGGTAGCGGTGGTGGTTGCTTCCTGGATAGGCTGGGTTTCCAGCCGGCCGGCGGATGAAAAAGCAATGGTCACCTTTTTATCGGTGAAAGATCTGGTGGAGAATAATGTTACCAATCGAACCAAGATTGGAGGGATTGTTCAGGACGGCTCCATCCAGATTTCGGATACCAATTTGCTCGATTGTACCTTTGTGCTCCAGGAAGGGGACGCAGAACTGCCGGTTGTATACAAGAAAACACGACCGGATCTTTTTAAGGATGGAGCCGAAGTCATCGTAACAGGGGTATACCGCGGTGGTGTATTTCATGCCGACGAATTACAAACCAAATGTGCCTCCCGTTATGAAGGTGATTTAAGGGATGAATCAAGCTACAAGTTAAATGAGCTTGATTTATGACACCGGTTATCGGCAGTGTAATGCTGAACCTGGCGTTCGGATTCAGCATTCTTGCCATTCTTAGCTTTGCCTTTTACCTCCGCACCGATGACGAACGCCTCTACCTGACCGGTCAGAGAGTTGCCCTGGGAATTTCATTCCTGATCATCGGGGCTACGCTGGTACTGGTTTACCAGCTTCTGACCAGTAATTTTGATGTGGACTACGTGGCTCATTACACCAGCATTGAGACACCCTTACTTTATAAGTTTACTGCACTCTGGGCGGGCCAGGCCGGTTCCTTGCTCTTCTGGCTGTTTATTTTGTCCATCTATACCCTCGTGGTCATTTACCAGAATCTGAATCACCACTGGAAACTGATGCCCTGGGTGATTATTACAATCGCGGTAGTGGAAATGTTTTTCTTGATTTTGACCAATTTTGTGACGAATCCGTTTGAAGCCACCGATGCTAATTTTATTGTCAGGAATGGAAATGGGCTGAATCCGCTGCTCCAAAATTTGACTATGGCCATTCATCCTCCTTTGCTTTATCTGGGATATGTGGGTTTTACCATTCCTTTTGCCTTTGGCATGTCTGCCCTGATTAACCGCGATACGAGTCCTGTCTGGATTCGCAGCGTCCGGCGTTGGACCCTGGTTACGTGGATGTTTCTCAGCACTGGGATTATTTTGGGAGGCTGGTGGGCCTACCAGGAACTGGGATGGGGCGGTTACTGGGCCTGGGACCCGGTAGAAAATGCCAGTTTCATGCCCTGGCTCACGGCTACAGCCTTTGTCCACTCCATCATCATTCAGGAAAAGAAAAATATGCTCCGGGTATGGAACCTGGTGCTCATCCTAATTACATTTGTTTTGGCAATTTTTGGAACATTCCTGACCCGTTCTGGGGTGATGAGTTCCGTCCATTCTTTTGCCCAGTCATCTTTAGGGCCCCTTTTTCTCGGCTTTGTAATCCTGGTACTGGTGGTCTCCATGGTGTTATTGATCAACCGCCTGCCGATATTGAAATCGGAGAAAAAAATGGAATCCTTTTCTTCCCGGGAGAGCGGATTTCTATTCAATAATGTGGTATTTGTAGTCATGTGTTTTGCGGTTTTCTGGGGAACGTTGTTCCCGGTTTTGTCTGAGGCGGTCCGGGGCACGAAGATTACCGTCGGTCCTCCGTTTTTCAACCAGATCAATATTCCTATTGGTCTGATTATATTGTTACTCACCGGTGTGGGACCTTTACTGACCTGGAGACGGACGTCTAAGAAGAGCTTTATCCGAAATTTCTCCATTCCAATCGTAATTGGATTAATAGCTGCTTCCGGTTTACTTCTGGTTGGATTAAAAGGCTATGTGGTGGTTTCTTTCTCCCTGGCTGTATTCGTCCTGAGTGCGATTTTGATGGAATTCTGGCGGGGCGTCCAAGCCCGCCGCCGTCAGTTTGGTGAAAATCCAGGACCGGCTCTGGTGCGGATGATTTCCAAAAACCGAACGCGTTACGGGGGATACATTGTCCATCTGGGAATTGTGCTGATGTTCGTCGGTTTTACCGGGAATGCCTTTGACCAGGAGAAGGAATTCAGTCTAACACCCAATTCTTCCGATCATGTGGGGAATTACAATATTACCTTAAATAAAATCCGGGAACAGGAACGTCGGAACCATTTTGCTTGGATTGCTGATTTGCGGGTTACTACTCGGGATGGAGAGTTTGTTACCGATTTGCACCCGGAGAAACGGATTTATTTCCACCGGAGTCCCGATCCTAATCGTCAGCAGCCACACAGTGAACTGGATATTTATTCCAGAATGAACCGGGATATTTACTCCGTCTTTTCCGGAATAGACACTGAAAATAATGTGGCTTTCTTCAAAATTATGATTAATCCCCTGGTTCGGTGGGTCTGGGTGGGAGGTTACATCCTTGTATTCGGTACATTAGTGGCGCTCTGGCCCCGGAAGGAAATGGCATGAACATGATTTCGGATGGATTATTCCTGGTCCTCTTTTTCATTTTTCCACTGCTCTACGCCATTCAACCGCTCTTCAGTCCTCCTTTGAAAAGTGGGGGAAACCGGGATCTGGATGATATCCCTTCTTTGGAACGACGGAAAAAGATCCTGTATCGGGAGATTAAGGATCTGGAGATGGAGTTTGCCATCGGAAACTTAAATGAAGAGGATTTCCGGCGAACCCGTTTGGAACTGAAACAGGAAGTTTCAAAAATCATTGCCCGCATAAAAAAGGCAACTTAATCCCATTCCCGTATTTTGCTTTTCGTTTCGAATCTAAAAAAATCCTTTTACCACCATTCTGTACTGGATGGAATCTCCTTCCACATTCACGAAGGTGAAACCGTTGTTTTTATGGGGAAAAACGGGGTTGGAAAATCTACGCTCTTGAGAATCCTGGCAAGAATCAGTTCGCCGGATTGGGGCGAAATTTCTTTCTGCGATCAGGATTTATTAAAGGGCATACCGGCGGTAAGAAAAAAGATTCTCTATCTGGGGCATCATCCCGCTCTGTATCCCTCCCTTTCTGCCGTAGAGAATATGTATTTAGCTCTGGCATTACGGGGGAATACCTCCGTTACCGTCTCGGCAGTGAGGGATCAATTGAAAGCGTTAGGTTTAAGTCGGCAAATTAATGACCCGATTGGTATTTATTCCCAGGGAATGTTGCAGCGGTTAAAATTGGCTCAGGCTTCACTGATTGACTGGGATTTACTGTTATTCGATGAACCCTTTTCAGGTTTGGATGCTGAGGGGATTACCCGGGTTCAGGCTTGTCTCCAAAAGTGGAAGCAAAACGGTAAAACAATGATCGTTGTGCTCCACTCGGTAGAACGGGCTCTGGAACATTGTTCCCGGTTCATCTTTTTAAGTCGGGGGAAGATCGGGGCGGATCTTGTAGCGACAGAGGAGGATCGCAGTCCCGTTTTGGAAGCATTTCAATCCTTGGTGGCGTGATGCTGATTTCGTTAATTAAGAAAGAACTGCTGATCGAATTCAAATCCCGGGAGATAACCGCTTCCATGCTCACATTCGGGGTCAGCATCATCCTGATTTTTTCTTTCGCTTTCAATGTGCCACCGGGTCTCTTTGCTACCTTTGCTCCTGGATTATTCTGGGTCATGATCCTGTTCATTTCTGTACTGGGTCTTCACCGTTCTTTCGCCTACGAAAAGGAAATGGATGCCTTTACCTTGCTCATATCTTCACCGGTGGACCGGGGACTGATTTTCTTTGCTAAATGGTTCAGTGGAACAATATTATTGACCTTCACTGAAATTTTGATCGTTTTTCCATTTTTTCTTTTCCTGAAAATTGCACCACCGGAAGAATTGTGGTTGGCGATCGGAGTCACCATTCTGGTGAATATCGCCATTATGGTAATCGGCAGTCTCGTCTCCGGATTAGCCATGCGCGCCCGACTGAGCGAGGTGTTATTACCCGTCCTACTGTTTCCTCTGGTCTCGCCCATTATTATTGCCGCTGTTAAAATGACCAGCGGCATCATGTCAGGACAACCATTCTCAAAATGGCAACTTTGGTTTCAGCTGACCATTACATTCATTGTAATTTTCGGACTTTTGGGTTACGCCTTATTTGATAACATTACGGAGGAGTGATGGATACTTTCCTGTCCAAACGGATAAACCGGATTTGGGTCATTTCAATTGCAGTGTTGATGGTGATTAATTTGATTAATATCATCTGGAATACGCCTATGGTTCCGGAGCAACATTGGGCACAGAAAATCTTTTATTACCACGTGCCGGTGGCCTGGACCGGTTTTTTGTCTTATTTTGTGGTGATGGTGGCGGGAATTCTGTTTTTGGTGAAAAAAGAAACCCGCTGGGATAATGTGGGCTTGGCCGCTGCAGAAATCGGAACCCTGTTCATGGCCATGATTCTTATCACCGGACCGATCTGGGCGAAGCCCATCTGGGGGACACCCTGGATCTGGGAACCCCGATTGACCACTACTCTGATCCTGTTTCTGATCTATATTGGTTATTTTATGCTGCGTTCTTTTGGGGGGCACCCGGAGCGGGTCCGCCGATATGCAGCCGCCCTGGGGATCATCGCCTTTGTGGACGTTCCGATTATTTTCGTCTCCGTGAAATTCTGGGCCCCTGAAATTCAATCACACCCCCAGGTGGCCATGGCAGAACAGGAAACAGGAATCTTGTTTCCCTTTTTCCTGTCAATGATTACTTTCACCTTACTTTATGTCCTGATGATGCGGTATCGACTTCATATCATGAAATTGGAGGAAGAAAATTCCCATGCTTAAATATCAATTTTTCTCTTATTTTGTTGCCGCTTACACCGTAGTGCTGAGTTTTATTATCGGCTGGTTTATTGCAAAGATTCGGCAGGAGAAGCGTCTGTTACAATCTATTTCCAATCCTCAAGAACAGTAGGAGATCATCCTCATGGAGCGAAAAATTGTCCATGTCGTTGGCACGGGAACCATTGGAGAACCGCTCATCGGGCTTCTAAGTGATTACCGCGAACAACTGGGTATTGATGAGATTACGTTTAATAAAAATACTCCTTTGGTGAGCGACCGTTCCAAAGTACTGGATCTGTTGAAACGGGGTGCCCGACTTTCCGTAGATCAGGAAAAAGTGGAGGGATTCAAAGCGCTGGGAATTGACCCGGAATTGGAGGCCGAAGAAGCCATCAAACGCGCTACTGTGGTGATTGACTGTACCCCGAAGGGTGTTGGGCATCGAAATAAAGAAAAGTTTTACAGCAAGTTTACGAAGCAGGTGAAAGGTTTTCTGGCTCAAGGGAGCGAAGACGGGTTTGGAAAGAAATATGCTCGGGGAATCAATGATGCAGCCTTAAAGAATGGTAACGATCAGTTTATTCAGATCGTGTCCTGTAATACCCACAATATTGCCTGCATTACCAATACGCTGGCTCTTAAAGACAAGAGTCCTGAAAATCTGGTAGAAGGTCGATTCCTGTGTATTCGCCGGGCAAATGATATCAGTCAACCCGGCAGTTTTGTCCCCGCCCCCCAGGTGGGAAAACACACCTCCAAAGATTACGGTACCCACCATGCCAAAGATGCAGCCCAGCTATTTGCTACCCTGGATTATGATTTGAATCTGTTCTCTTCCGCCTTAAAAGTAAACAGTCAATATATGCACGTCCTTTGGTTCTATATCAAGACGCGTGACCCCATCACTAAAAATGAAGTCATGAACCGGCTGGAAGCCAATACCCTGGTGGCCATGACTACCAAGGATATGACCAGTACCGTTTTTTCCTTCGGACGGGACCACGGCCACTTTGGGCGTATTCTGAATCAAACGGTGGTCGTGGAACAAACAATCAGTGTAAAAAATGATCATGAAATTTATGGTTTCTGTTTTACGCCCCAGGACGGAAACTCGATATTAAGCAGTATTTCAGCAGCGGTTCGATTCTGTTATCCCCACTCTTACGAGGATAAGATCCAGTGTATGAGTGAGCTGGTGTTTAAGGAAATTTGAGTTTAAGGCTCCAGACTCTTGTCACCGGTGTTTTCCAGGAAAATTGCTTTATTCTCTGGGATGATACTGGAAGCGAATGCCTGCTGATTGACCCGGGAGACGATGCGGATAGAATTTCCGCCTCCATTCACTCTTTGGGGCTTTCTCCACTGGGAATTCTCAATACACACGGTCACATTGATCATATTGGCGCCGTAAATAATCTTAAAAAAGAATTCGGGATTCCCTTCTATCTTCCTGTCGGTGAAAAAAGGATTCTGAAACTTTACGAAACAACGGCGTTGTATTTCGGTCTCAAACCAAGAAAAAAACCGGAGGTTGATTTCTGGCTGGAAAAGGAATCCGAGTTGACACTGGGTCCATTTTCGTTTCAGGTGTACTTTACACCTGGACATACCCCGGGGAGTCAGTGTTATAAAATAGAAAATCATCTCTTCACCGGTGATACACTCTTCAAGGGATCGGTGGGGCGGACAGACTTACCGGGGGGGGACTGGAACACATTGGAACAGTCCCTTAAAATGCTGGTGGTGGAGATTCCGGAAGAAACCTCTATCTATTCCGGGCACGGTCCAGAGACCACCATGGCCCGCGAAAGAGTTGAAAACCCCTTTTTATATCCATTGCTGAGAGAACTAAATTAAAAGCTATGAAAGTTATCGAATACCTGGAAAAGGCAAATTCCACCTTGTTCAGTTATGAAATCATTCCTCCTCAGCGAGGCGGGAATATTCAGCAGATTTTTTATCTGGTGGAGCAACTGATGCCATTTGAACCCCCCTTCATTGATTTAACGAGTCGCTCGGCAGAGGTCTATTACGAGGATGCGCCTAATGGTACTGTAATTCGCCATATTCGCCGGAAACGGCCTGGCACCATTGGATTGAGTGCAGCGATCAAAAACCGGTATCGGGTGGAAACAGTGCCCCATTTACTGTGCCGGGGCTTCACACGAGAAGAGACGGAGGATGCCCTGGTCGAACTGAACTATCTGGGCATCAACAATGTTCTGGCTGTCAGGGGGGATGAATTAAGGAAAGATCCCAAGGATCAACCCGGTCGCACTCGAAACCGGTATGCCAAAGACCTAGTACGTCAGATTGTCGATATGAATCACGGAAAATACCTAGAAGACCTTCTGGATGCGTATCAAACCGATTTCTGTATTGGCGTTGGCGGCTACCCGGAGAAACATTTTGAAGCCCCTAATCTGGCATCGGATCTGAAATATTTAAAAGAAAAGGTGGAGGCAGGTGCCGATTATATTGTGACTCAAATGTTTTACGATAATCAGTCTTACTTCTCTTTCGTGGAACAATGCCGTCAGATCGGGATTGACGTCCCCATTATTCCGGGGATTAAAATCCTGACCCGAGAATCCCATCTGCGGACCATTCCAAAAAATTTCTTTGTGGATATTCCACAGGCACTTTCAGACCAGGTTCAGGCCAGCCCCCAGAGGGCCCGTGAAATTGGTATTAACTGGGCCCTGGAACAATGTCAGGAGTTGGTCGAGACAAAAGTTCCCTGCATCCATTTTTACATTATGTCTTCTGCCACTGAAATCGGCGAAATCGTTTCCCAGTTTAAATGAAGCAGAAACTGTTAAAAGAGACCTTTGCTTCAAGGATTGAAGAATTGGGTGTGCAACCCGGTGATTCGGTTCTGGTGGCCCTTTCCGGCGGCGTGGACTCGGTAACCCTTTTGTATCTCTGTAAAATTCTGAACGATGTTTTCAACCTAGCCGTATTTGCCTGCCATGTGAATCATCATTTACGTTTCACGGCTCGACGGGACCAGAAATTTGTTGAAAAATTGTGTCACGACTGGAACATTTCCTTATCGGTGGTCCATGTCTATCCTGAGTACCGCCCCAAGGGGGAAAGTATTGAAATGTGGGGTCGCCGGGTACGTTACGGTGCTCTAGAGCAAAAGCGGATTGATTTTCATTGTCGGTGGAGTTTCACCGCCCACCACGGGAATGACCAGGTAGAAACCATTCTGCAACACTTGGATCAGGGGTGCGGATTAGAAGGACTGCGCGGTATTGCCCATCGGTCCAATCGTGTTTTACGTCCATTGCTCTGTTTTTCCAAGGGCGACCTTTACACCTTTGCCCGGAATCATGACCTTCCGTTCGTGGAGGATGAATCCAACCGGGATGAGTCTTTCCTACGGAACCGGGTTCGTCATCAAATTGTGGAACCCTGGGAACACCAGGTACCGGATTTGGTATCCAGGTTCTACACCCTTTCGCAGAAAGCAGGCGTTGCTGTAAGACGCATGAATGAGGCAATCAAAGTGCTGGGCCGAATCGGTGTAAAGCAGCGTGGAAAATCTTTTATTATTTCCCAAGAGAAATTAAACCCCTATTCTGTAAGCATTAAAATCCGCTTGATCAAGTATTTAATCGGGGAGCAGGATATGCCTTGGCGACGCCATCGCTGGGAAGAACTTTCCCGTTTCTTAACGAAAGCGCGGGTTGGCGATATGACCACACCCAGTGTTCGGTGGAACTTGCTGAGGGATCGGAAACACTGGATTCTGGCACCGGCAGGTTCCAAACCAACGGGTAAACCAATAATCCTGAACTGGGCCGTGGAAGTGGGTGATTACCGCCTGCTGGTCCGCTGGACGGATGACAGGGACATTCCCTTTACAAATCCGAAGAAAGAATTGATTGATGGGCGAATGGTTCAAGGAAAAACCCTGGAAGTGCGGCCATGGCAACCGGGGGATCGCTTTCATCCCTTGGGAATGGGAGGGGAGAAAAAGGTAAGCGATTATCTCACAGATATTAAAATGGACCGGCTCACGAAGCAGCGCCAGTTGGTTCTCACGGCGGATGATGAAATTATCTGGGTATGTGGGTACCGTCTTAGCGACCGGGCCAAAGTAACGCCCGGAACCACTCGGACAGCGGAACTTTTGTTTCAACCTTCAGTAAGCTGACCATGAAGGAAGAATCCTACCAGTTAGTACCCTTTCTGTCCGAAGAGACGATCCGCGCCCGGGTTCAGGAAATCGCCCAGGAACTGTCGGAGAAATTCCGGGATAAGACGCCCATCATGATTGGCATTCTAAATGGCAGTTTTATTTTTGCAGCGGATCTCATTCGAGCTATGAAAATCGACTGTGAAGTGGATTTCATTAAACTGTCCAGTTATTCGGGCCTCCGGTCCACTGGCACGGTTCGGTTGCTGAAAGATATTTCCGCTGAAATTACCGACCGCCACGTGATTATTGTGGAAGATATTATTGATTCCGGCTTAACTATTAAGTTCATCCGGGACAGAATGTTAGAAGCCAGTCCCGCCTCAGTCACCATTGTCTCCCTGTTAGTGAAGTGGGATATGGCGGATGTTGATTTTCCAATCAATTGGGTAGGATTTGAAATTCCGCCTGAATTCGTCGTAGGATACGGGCTGGATTATGAACAGAAATTTCGAAATTTAAAGGGCATTTTTCGTCTGGAAGGAATCCCGAGTGAATAATTTGAAATCTAAGCAATCAAAAGAACTGAATAAAAACCAGGGTCCAAGAGGAGCCAAAGGACCGGGGAATAAACCGCCTCTTCCTCCCGGGCAAAAGGGTAAAGATGAATTCCAGTGGAAACGGGCTGGCAAGACCTCTATTATCTGGATTATTATTATTCTTACGGCTGTTTTTCTTTCCGGTTTACTAACCAGTAAGAAGAAAAGTGAAATTGAAATAGAATATCCTGATTACCGGGAGTTTTTAACCCAGGGTTTGATTGAAAAAGCGGCTATTGTGGATAATGTCTTCCACGGAAAACTTTCTACCCCCCAGACTATTTTAACGGATTTAGGTACAACCGAGAATGTGACCCGTTTTTATGTCACCCTCCCCTTCATTGACCACGAAGTTCTGGATGAGTGGGATCAGTACAATGTGGAATACACATTCAAGGAAAGAACGATCGACTGGACTGGCTATTTCCTGAATATATTGCCCTGGCTGGCTATTTTAGCTTTCTGGATATTTTTAATGCGCCGGATGCAGGGTGGTGGCGGTGGCATGAAGAATATTTTCAATTTTGGGAAGAGCAAAGCCAAGATCTGGACCTCTGACATGCCCCGTGTTACCTTTAATGATGTGGCGGGATGCGTAGAAGCC
>CAZNUM010000047.1:0-11311 GCA_964576315.1 uncultured bacterium | reverse complement strand
CCGTCCAACACTCTCAAAGATCGTTCCACCTCCACCGTGAAATCCACATGTCCGGGCGTATCAATAATATTGATCCGGTGACCTTCCCAGATGGTCGTTGTGGCGGCGGAAGTAATGGTAATGCCCCGTTCTTTTTCCTGTTCCATCCAGTCCATGGTAGCACCACCCTCATGAACCTCCCCGATTTTGTGGGTCCGACCAGTATAGTATAAAATCCGTTCGGTGAGCGTGGTTTTGCCCGCATCAATATGGGCCATAATACCAATATTCCGGACTTTATTCAGGGAGATCTTCTTCATCAGGGGGAATCCGTCTATCTAAAGTGGGCAAAAGCACGGTTTGCTTCTGCCATCCGATGGGTATCTTCCTTCTTTTTAATGGCACCGCCCTCTTGATTGGCCGCGGCGATTAACTCGGTAGCCAATTTCTCAAACATGGGCTTGCCGGTCCGTTTCCCGGCAGCATTAATAATCCAGTGAGAGGCTAAAAAGAATTGACGGTGAGGTGGTACTTCGATGGGGACCTGGTAGTTTGCCCCACCGATTCGCCGGGATTTGACTTCCAGCATGGGGGAGGCATTCTTGATCGCCGCCTTAAAAATATCGAGTCCGTCGCTCTTAGTCCGCGATTTGATCTGATCCAGAGCCCGGTAAAATAGACTTTCGGCAATACCTTTTTTGCCCGCTTTTGTCAGGTAATTAATAAATTTTGCCACTTCCAAATCGTGGTAAACCGGATCCGGTAAAATATGTCTTTTTTCTGGTCGTCTTCTTCTCATGATTAATTCTTCGGACGTTTGGCGCCGTAACGGGAACGACTGGTTTTCCGATCACTGACACCGGCCGTATCCAACGTCCCCCGGACTATATGGTACCGTACCCCCGGTAAATCCTTTACCCTTCCACCCTCAATCATAACGATGGAGTGTTCCTGGAGGTTGTGACCCTCTCCCGGTATGTAAGCCGTCACTTCAATCCCGTTGGTCAAACGAACACGAGCTACTTTTCTCAGGGCAGAATTAGGCTTCTTGGGGGTCGTTGTATACACGCGGGTGCAGACTCCCCGTTTCTGGGGATTCCCTTTTAAAGCCGGCGCCACATTCTTTTTTGTGACCCGCTTTCTCCCTTTTCTGATTAATTGATTTATCGTCGGCATTTCAATTCCATAAAAGCCTATTAATTTACTGATTTCTTAGAACGTCTAACAATCGCTTTTTAGTTTATTTTTCAACCTTTTCCACCACCGATTCAGGTTGATCCGGCTCTACTTCCGCAGCTTCCTTTTCCGGGTCCATGACCAGGATATTGCGCAAGTGCGGTGAACTGGACCCGGACGGAATTAAACGACCCACAGCTACATTCTCTTTTAATCCCCGCAAGTAATCGGTTTTCCCTTCTGTGGCAGCGTCCGTCAATACTCGGGTCGTCTCCTGGAATGAGGCGGCTGAAATGAAGCTTTCCGTATTTAATGAAGCTTGCGTAATGCCCATCAAGAGCGGTTCAAAAGTGGCCGGCTTGGTCTTTCTGGATTTGGCCTTCTTCTTCCCCGCTTCCTTCAGCGCTTTATTAATCTCACGGAATTCCACTTTGTCAACAAAAGCACCTTCTTCCAGTTCCGAATCTCCCGGATCGGTCACAACCACCATCTTTTGAATCCGGGCATTGGTTTCAAAGAACTCAGCCCGGTTGACCCGGTCTTCACGCAGAAAATGGGTATCGCCCGAATCTTTAACCAGGACTTTCTGCATCATTTGACGTACAATCACTTCAATGTGCTTATCGTCAATTTTCACCCCCTGAAGACGGTAGACTTCCTGAATCTCATTTACCAGATACTCCCGGACTTTCTCCGGACCCAGGACCCGTAAAACGTCAATCGGAGAAGTGGATCCCTCACAGAGCGCGGTACCGGCTTTGATCTGGTCTCCTTCGTGTACAATCACATGTTTACCATAAGGAATGGAGTATTTCCGAACTTCACCGCCGGTACCTTCAACAAGAATTTTGCGAATTCCCCGCTTGGTTTCCCCGAATTTCACCGTACCGTCGATTTCAGAAATCACGGAAGGATCACTGGGTTTCCGAGCCTCAAATAATTCGGTGACTCGTGGAAGTCCACCGGTAATGTCCCGGGTTTTCCCGATTTCACGGGGGATTTTTACCAGGGTCTGGCCCCGCTGGACTTTTTGTCCATCTTTAACCACCAAAGTGGCGCGAACGGGAAGAATGGTACCACCGGACATGATGTTTCCATCTTTATCCACAATTTCAAAGTGAGGACTCAGATTCCGGTCCTTGGACTCCATGATAACCATCTGCTTTTTCCCGCCTTCAACCGCTTCCACCTTAAAGGTTTCGTTCTCAATGAAGTCTTTGAGAACCACATATCCGGACTGACGGGCCATGAGTACATCCGTGTATGGATCCCACTGGAATAGAATTGAATCGGCTTCCACTTTTTCACCATCTTCAACCAGAATATTGGCTCCGTAAGGGACGTTATATTCTGCCCTGGGACTCTTATTCTCGTCGAGAATGTATATTTTCGCGTGTCGCACCATACAACGGACAACTTTCACACGGGATTCATCCACCGGCTCGGCCACATCCAGGTTATCGGAATATTTGACCGTCCCAGCCCGTTTGGTTCGCATCTCCGATTTTTCAATGATGCGGGTCGCCGTTCCACCGATATGGAAGGTTCGCAGGGTCAGCTGCGTCCCCGGCTCCCCGATGCTCTGGGCTGCTTGAATTCCGACAGCCGTGCCCAACTCCACCAGTTTATGGGTGGAAGGATTCCAGCCATAACAACTGGCACAGACGCCCCTCAGAGATTCACAAGTAAGCACAGAACGAATCCGAATCGATTCGACATTACTGCTGGCAATAATGGAGGCTTCTTCTTCGGTGATCAAAGTACCGGCCTTGATCTGGACGGTACCGTTGGTGATGAAATCGTCCAGGAGGGTCCGACCAAGGATCCGGTCTGAAAGGGATTCAATAATTTCTTCCCCTTCTTTCAAGTCAGTGGCGATAATGCCATTAATAGTTCCGCAGTCGAATTCAGAAATAACCACATCCTGAGCCACGTCCACCAGACGACGGGTGAGGTATCCAGCATCGGCGGTTTTTAAAGCCGTATCTGCCAGACCTTTCCGGGCTCCATGCGTGGAAATAAAATATTCCTGGACCGACAATCCCTCCCTGAAATTGGAGGTAATGGGTGATTCAATAATTTCACCCTTTCCACCGGTCATGGATTTCTGGGGTTTGGCCATCAATCCCCGCATCCCCGCCAGCTGCTTAATCTGGTCCTGACTGCCCCGGGCACCAGAATCTGCCATCATAAAAATCGGGTTAAACCCTTGAACATCCCGCTGAAGATTCGCCATCATGGTGGCAGCAACCCGGTTCGTGGCATGGGTCCAGATATCAATAATCTTGTTGTATCGTTCCCCGTCGGTCAAGACATGACGGTTGAATTTGTCCTGGATATCCAAAACTTCTTTATGAGCCTTTTCGATGATTTCATATTTCTCATCAGGAATGAGAATATCATTAATAGAGATGGAAGCACCGGATTTGGTAGCAGTATTAAATCCAAGATCTTTCAATTTATCCAGGAATTTCACCGTTTTGTAGTTACCGGCCACCAGATAGGTCTGGTTCACAATCTTTTCAAGTTTTTTCTTATTAATCAATTCATCCATATAGTCCATCTCTTCAGGAAGGATGGAATTGAAGAGGACTCGGCCTACAGTAGTATTTTTATGCCAGATGCCCTTGTGGCGGACATTAATAATGGCATGCATATCCACCACCTTGTTCTCATAGGCCAAGAGGACTTCCTCAAAGGAACCAAAGGATTTCCCTTCGCCCTTACACCCTTTGCGCTGACGAGTGAGATAGTAACATCCCAGAACCATGTCTTGAGACGGAATTGCAATCGGTTTTCCGTTGGCCGGATGAAGAATGTTATGGCTGGAAAGCATCAGAACCCGTGCTTCTACCTGCGATTGAACCGACAGGGGTACATGTACCGCCATTTGGTCACCGTCGAAGTCGGCATTAAAGGCGGAACAGACCAGCGGATGAAGTCGGATGGCTTTCCCATCCACCAGAACGGGCTGAAAAGCCTGTATTCCCAATCGGTGTAAAGTCGGTGCCCGGTTCAGCAGTACCGGGTGATCCTTCACCACGTATTCAAGGACTTTATAGACGATCGGATCCTTACTTTCAATCAGGATTTTGGAACCGCGCGGTGTCTGGGTATAACCACGAGCCATCAATTCGTTAATCATATGGGGCTTAAATAATTCCAGGGCCATATCCTTCGGCAGACCACACTCGTGGAGCTGTAGTTCAGGACCCACCACAATCACTGAGCGTCCGGAATAATCCACTCGTTTCCCTAGGAGGTTCTGACGGAAACGACCTGTTTTACCCCGTAACATATCAGAAATGGATTTCAGGGGTCGTCGTGTCCCACTCCGAATCGCTGTTTTCCGACGACTGTTATCGAAAAGGGCATCCACGGACTCCTGAAGCATCCGTTTTTCATTCCGTAATATGACATCGGGTGCCTTGATTTCCATTAATTGTTTCAGACGGTTGTTTCGAATAATAATCCGGCGGTAAAGATCATTCAGGTCACTGGCAGCAAACCGACCACCATCCAGGGGAACCAGCGGACGCAGTTCCGGTGGAATCACCGGCAGGATGGAAACCACCATCCAGCCCGGACGATTGATCTTTTTCGTGGTGGAATTCCCGATAAAGGATTTCACCACTCGCAACCGTTTTAATGCATCTTCCTGCTTTTGCATGGATCGGGAATTATGGAGAATGTCCTCCAACTGGTTCTTTAATTCATTCAGATTAATACGGGAAAGGGCTTCCTTCATCGCTTCGCCACCCATGGCGGCATAAAAATATTCTTCATTATCCCGCTCTTCCTCACTGACGGCATCGAAGCCATACAACGATTCCAGTTCCAGGAATTCTTCCTCGTCCAGAAGATCATATACTTTTTTATCGCTTTTCCCCGGCTCAATCACTAGGAATTTTTCATAGTAAATGACCCGTTCCAGATCCTTGGTGCTGAGGCCTGTTAAATAGCTCAATTTGCTTGGGATGGAACGCAAATACCAGATATGCACCACAGGAACTGCGAGGGTAATATGGCCCATCCGTTCCCGCCGGACTTTCTTTCGGGTAACTTCGACACCACAGCGGTCGCAGATGATTCCACGGTAACGAATACCCTTGTACTTTCCACAGTGACATTCATAATCCTTTACAGGGCCAAAGATCTTTTCACAGAATAAACCATCTTTTTCCGGCTTATAGGACCGGTAATTAATGGTTTCCGGCTTTAAGACTTCTCCATAGGACTTAGCCAGAATCATTTCCGGCGAAGCCAGTCCAATGGTAATGGAAGTGAAGTTTTTCGACGTGTCGACTTTTGTTGATTGAATGTAAGTCAAAATAGTTCTCCCTTAATCTAATTCGATGTCCAAGCCCAAACCCTGAAGTTCCTTGATCAATACGTTGAATGATTCAGGAACTCCGAATGGCGGTAGATCTTCCCCTTTCACCAGGGCGTTGTACACCTTGGATCTACCATCAACGTCATCAGATTTGACTGTTAGGATTTCATGAAGCGTATGGGCGGCACCATAAGCTTCCAGAGCCCAGCATTCCATTTCACCGAATCGTTGACCGCCGAATTGCGCCTTGCCACCCAATGGCTGTTGGGTTACCAGAGAATAGGGACCAGTGGAGCGGGCGTGCATTTTATCGTCCACCATGTGGCTCAGCTTCATCATATAAATATTTCCCACGGTGACTGGATTATCGAAATATTCACCGGTACGCCCGTCAATTAAGCATGTTTTTCCTTTTTCCGGTAAACCGGCTGCTTTCAGTTCCGCTACCACTTCATCCGGAGTAGCACCATTGAAAACGGGTGTCTCATACTTCATTCCAAGTACATCGCCAGCCCAGCCAAGCATGGTTTCATACAACTGCCCCAAATTCATTCTGGAAGGAACACCGAGTGGATTTAATACAATATCCACCGGAGTGCCATCTTCCAGGAAAGGCATATCCTCTTCTGGGACGATTGCGGCAACCACACCCTTGTTTCCGTGACGACCGGCCATTTTGTCCCCCACCTGGATTTTCCGCTTGTTAGCGATGTACACTTTAGCCAACTTGAGGATTCCCGGTTGAAGTTCATCCCCAACCCGAAGCTTGAAGACTTCTTTTTCCAGATATTCCTCAATCCGACGCCATTCCTTCCAGTAGGAGCGCCATACCAGTTTAATGGATTTCCAGACGGCAGCGTCTCCAACCCAGGAACTATCCTGGGCAAAGCGTTCCAGATCGTAACTCTGAAACCGCTTGGCCGTGAGTTTCGTTCCCTTTTTAATCAGGGTACGACCAGAAGAAATATCGCGAATGCCATCCGAAATCTGGTCTTTTAATAATTCCATCAATTTGGTGTCCCGGGCCTGTTTTAGCTGTTTTTTCTTTTCAGCGATGGCCTTCTGGAGTTCGAGTATCTTCTTCTTCTCTTCCATCCGAGCGGTCTTGCTCCGTTTTTCAAACAGTTTGGTATCAATTACCACACCGTTGACACCGGGATCAGCCCGCTTGGAGGCATCTTTCACTTCCCCGGCTTTTTCACCAAAAATGGCTCTTAATAATTTTTCTTCAGGAGTTGGATCGGTCTCTCCCTTGGGTGTCACTTTACCGATTAAAATATCACCTTCCTTGACTTTAGCACCAACTCGGATGATTCCACCTTCGTCCAACTCCTTCGTGGCTTCTTCACTAACATTGGGGATCTCAGCCGTCAGTTCTTCTTCACCACGCTTGGTGTCACGCACTTCCAGTTCCACTTCATTGATATGAATACTGGTGAAAGTATCATGTTTTACCAGGCGCTCACTGATAACGATAGCATCCTCAAAATTGTATCCCCTCCAGGGCATAAAAGCGACAAGGACGTTCTTCCCCAGCGCCAGTTCTCCGTTTTGAGAAGAGGTTCCATCTGCAACCACATCCCCTTTCTTAAACCGTTGACCTTCCTTCACGATTGGACGTTGGTTCTGGCAGGTGTTCTGGTTTGTCCGGTGATATTTCCAGAGGGGGATTTCCACCAGGTTCTCCCCTTCCACCAGCGCCAGATCATCGGAAATTTCATTGGTTTTAATTACAATTTTTTCTGCGTCTGCATAGACGACCCGACCATTTACTGGGGAAGTAATTACCGCCCGGGAATCCACCGCAACCTTGTGCTCCATACCGGTGCCCACAATGGGAGCTTCCGGATTCATCAGCGGCACGGATTGACGTTGCATATTCGACCCCATGAGTGCCCGGTTGGCATCATCGTGATCCAGGAAGGGAATCAGAGCGGCGGCGACCGAGAGAATCTGGTTGGGCGCCACATCCATATACTGAATTTGATCCGGAGAAACAATGGGGAAGTCCCCGCGAATCCGGGCTCGGAGGGTCTTATTCAGCAGACGATTGTCTTCACCCAGTTCTTCATTGGACTGGGCAATCATCACCCGGTCTTCATCGTCGGCAGAAAGATACTCGATTTTATTGGTGGCAACGGCGTATCCGTTTTTACTCTCCACCAGCCGGTAAGGTGCTTCAATAAAGCCGTGACGATTTACTTTCGCCAGCAGCGCCAGCGAAGAAATCAGACCAATATTAGGTCCTTCCGGAGTTTCAATGGGACACAATCGTCCATAATGGGTGTAATGGACGTCGCGTACTTCAAAACCGGCCCGTTCCCGTGTCAGACCTCCGGGTCCCAAGGCAGATATCCGGCGCTTATGAGTGACTTCTGCTAATGGATTGGTTTGATCTCCGAACTGGGAGAGTTGGCTCGTTCCAAAAAACGTATTAATGACGGTGGTTACAACCCGGGAATTAATCAGATCCTGGGGCGTCAGCGACTCCTGCTCCCGCAGGTTCATCCGTTCGTAAATCGTCCGAAGCATCCGGCTTAGAGCCACCGAAAACTGGTTGGTGAGCTGTTCACCGATGGATTTCACCCGGCGATTGCCTAAATGGTCAATATCATCGGTACCCCGTTCCCCCTTCCGCATGATCACCAAGAAGTTGATCACCTGAATAATGTCATCCATGGTCAGGACGGTTTGGTCCACCGGAACATCCAAATCAAACTGCTGGTTCAGGCGGTAGCGACCCACTTCACCCAGATCATATTTCTTCGGGCTGAAAAAGATTCGTTCAATAAATTTTTGTGCCGTTTCCAGGTTAGGCGGTTCTCCGGAACGAAGGAGCTGGTAAACCACGTTCAGGGCCTCCTCCGTACTCTTGGTGGGATCCTTGTGCATGGTGTTCAATAACATCATGGCATGGAAATTCCGGTTGGTATTGACGACGTCGATCGTACTGACACCGGCCTTTTTCAATTCGGCGATCACTTCTTCCGTAACCTCGACCCCGCCTTCAAAATAAATTTCACCCGTTTCCGTATCAATCACATCTTCAATAATAGTGGCACCAATGTGATTATAGGCATTTTTACTTTTGATTTTTACAGTTTCGATACAACCGAAAGCCTTGAAAATATCGGCATTGGTGGAGAATCCCAGGGCCCGCAGTAACATAGTAACGGGGAATTTCCGGCGACGGTCAATAATCGTGAACAGACAGTCATTAATATCGGTTGTAAAGTCCACCCACGAGCCGCGGAACGGGATGATCCGGGCCTGGTACAGGCGCGTCCCGTTGGGATGAATAGAATCGTCAAAAAATACTCCCGGGGACCGCTGAAGTTGAGAGACGATAACCCTCTCGGCACCGTTAATAATGAAGGTGCCCTTATCCGTCATTTTCGGAATATTTCCGAAATAGACTTCCTGCTCTATACTCTGATCGTATTTGCTACGATCATTTTCATTAGTAATGTGCAGAATAAGACGGACTTTTAAGGGAACGGAGTACGTGACACCTCGGTCAATGCATTCAGCCGGTGTATATTTGGGGAGTCCAAGGAAATAACTTTTATACTCCAGCACATAATTCCGGTGGGAGTCTTCCAGCGGAAATACATTCCGGAATACTGCCTCTAAACCCACGGGATCCCGCTGATCTTCAGGTACGTTTTCCTGAATAAATTGCTGGTAAGAATCGAGCTGGACCGACAACAGGTCGGGCAGCTCAATTTCTGATGATACTTTTGCGAATGACTTACGCTTGGCGTACTGATTCATTGTGGCTTCCAATTAAGCCTCCTTTGTAAGGTAGGATGAAACGAAAATTGTGGGATGAAAAAAGAGCGTAAAACTCACCTTATTTGAGTTCGACGGTCGCTCCTGCTTCTTCCAGTTTGGCTTTGATTTCTTCCGCTTCCGCTTTAGAAACGCCTTCCTTCACAGCCTTGGGGGCATTATCTACCAGTTCTTTCGCTTCTTTCAGTCCAAGACTGGTAATGGTGCGCACAACTTTAATCACGTTGATTTTGGATTGTCCTACTACCGAGAGGACCACATCGAATTCATCCTTTTCCTCTGCTTCAGCAGCACCACCGTCTCCAGCAGCTGGGGCCGCTACTGCAGCAACGGGGGCCGCCGCAGTGACACCGAACTTTTCTTCAATCTCTGAAATCAGTTCTGATATTTCCAGCATATTAGCATTTTCTAGGTAAGATAACACATCGGCTCTGGTTACTTCAGCCATCACATTTGCTCCTTGATTAGATTTATTAAGATTTTTGATCTTTTAAGTTATTCAGGGCATTGCCCAGATTGGACATGGGGGCTTTCAGTCCCCAAACCAGTTTCGTTAATGGTGATTGCAATAAGGCCACAAGTTTGGCCAGCAATGCTTCGCGGGAAGGTAAATCGGCAATGGAACGGAATTTCTCACCACCAAGTATTTTCCCTTCAAAAATAATTCCCTTCACCTTAGGCAGATCGTGATCCTTGGTAAAGGTTTTCAATACCTGGGCAGGAACCACCGGATCCTCAAAGGAAAAGGCAATGGCAGTGGGACCGGTTAAAAATTCCTCCATCCCCTCCAGATGATTATTCTTCGCCGCAATTTTCAACAGGGTGTTTTTTGCCACCCGGAACCGGACATCCGATTTAAAAAATTTCCGACGCAGTTGATTAATATCGTCCACATTCAGACCAAGATAATCGGTTAAATAAATAGCTTTGGCCTGTTTGAGCAATTCCGTCAATTCTTCGGCCTGGGCAATATTTTTTGAATTTGGCATAATTCTACCTGATTGTTGACTGATCGACTTTAATCCCCGGGCCCATGGTGGAAGAAATAGTAACCTTCTTCAGATATTGACCCTTCACTGAGGCTGGTTTTGCCTTAAGGATGGTATTGTAAATCTGTTTAATATTTTCCACAAGCGCCTCCGTTTCAAAAGAGACCTTTCCACAGGTGGAATGGACAATGCCACCCTTTTCTACCCGCAATTCTATTTTCCCCGCTTTAAGTTCCTTTACCGCCTTGCCCACATCCGGAGTAACGGTACCGCTTTTGGGATTGGGCATCAATCCTTTGGGACCCAGAATTTTACCCAGCTTGCCAATTTCAGGCATCATATCGGGGGTGGCAATGATTTTATCCACATCGGCCCACCCAGCCTTAATTTTTTCCAGAAAATCTTTGTTCCCCACAAAATCCGCCCCTGCTTCCAGCGCCTCTTTTTCTTTGGGTCCCATAGTAAGCACCAGTACTTTTACTTCAGCCCCGGTCCCGTGCGGCAGGGTGGTCATGACACGGATATTTTGATCCGCATGTCGGGGATCCACCCCCAGGTTGATGGCAATATCTACGGATTCATCGAATTTGGTAAACTTTAATTCCTTTACCAATTTAACCGCTTCTTCCAAGGCGTATTCTTTCTGGCGGTCAAACTTTCCTTCAACCGCTTTCCGGTTCTTTGATTGTTTCATGAATTCACCACCTCCACACCCATACTCCGGGCTGTACCACGAATCATTTCAACCGCCTGTTCAATTGTATTGGCATTCAAATCTTCAAACTTCAATTCGGCAATTTCGCGTAAGTCCGCTTCCGTAACTTTCCCCACCTTCTCCCGGTTGGGTTCACCGGAGCCCTTTTCAATGCCCGCCTTTTTCTTCAGCAACACGGCCGCCGGTGGTGTTTTCGTAATAAAACTGAAGCTGCGGTCCCCATAGACCGTAATCACCACGGGAATAATCATCCCGGCCTGATCCTGAGTCGCCGCATTAAATGCTTTACAGAATTCCATAATATTGACACCATGCACTCCGGTCCGG
>CAZNUM010000046.1:0-11803 GCA_964576315.1 uncultured bacterium | reverse complement strand
TATTGGTCAACATGACATTTTGAATCACATTCTAATCGCCTTGCTGTGTAAGGGACATACTTTAATCGTTGGAGTCCCCGGTCTGGCTAAAACGCTTATGATTAAATCCATGGCTGATCTACTGAGTTTGAAATTCAGCCGGATTCAGTTCACTCCGGATTTGATGCCCAGCGATATCACCGGTACGGAAGTCATCGAAGAAGATCATACTTCCGGCAAACGGGAATTCCGTTTTTTCCACGGACCAATTTTTGGGAATATTATCCTGGCCGATGAAATCAACCGTACACCCCCCAAGACTCAGGCAGCCCTTTTGGAGGCCATGCAGGAGCACCGGGTCACTGCTGCCGGGAATACTTTTACCCTGGAAGAACCGTTTTTCGTCCTAGCGACCCAAAATCCCATCGAACAGGAAGGCACATACCCCCTTCCGGAGGCCCAGCTGGACCGATTCATGTTTAATGTTCGCATCGATTATCCCACTCGGGAGGAAGAAGTCAACATCGTCCAGGCCACCACCCAGCCGGCCGATGTAACCCTTTCAAAAGTCATTTCCCGGAAAGAAATTCTTGCATATCAGGAATTAGTACGGCGGGTACCGGTGGCGGAAAACGTCATTGAATTCGCCGTCGATCTGGTATCCCTTACCCGTCCTCAATCGCCCCAGGCACCGGAATTCATTCAGGAGTGGGTGGATTGGGGCGCCGGTCCCCGCGCCTCCCAGTACCTGATCCTGGGAGCAAAAGCCAAAGCCATCCTTGAAGGACGCCCGACGCCGGACATCGAGGATGTGAAATCCCTGACACTGCCTATCCTGAGACACCGGGTCTTACCAAACTTCAATGCAGAAGCGGAAGGGATGTCGGTAGATCAAATTCTTTTAAAACTGCTGGAACATCCGCTCCCCAGTTCATCGACGGTTCGTAAATGAGACATGTGGATAAACGGAAGTACTTGGATCCGGAAATCGTTGCCCGCTTAGCAAATATGTCCCTCCGAGCCAGACTGGTAGTGGAGGGATATTTAATCGGTCAGCATAAAAGTCCTTACCACGGATTCAGTGTGGAGTTTGCAGAACATCGCGCCTACGGCCCAGGCGATGAAACCAGACATATTGATTGGAAGCTCTACGGTAAAACAGACCGCTACTATATCAAACGGTTCGAAGAAGAGACCAACTTAAGGTCCTACATTTTGTTAGACACCAGCCGTTCCATGACCTTTGCCAGCGGTAAGGTTAGCAAACTGGAATATGGCAGTTATTTAACTGCGGCACTTACTTACCTGATGTTAAACCAGCGGGATGGTATCGGACTGGTCACCTTTGATGATGCTATCCATAATTTTATTCCACCGCGCTCCACCACCTCCCATGTGAATACCGTTCTCCAGAAACTGGATACCATTTCTCCAGGGAAAGACACCCGTATTCAGCCCGTATTGGATGAGATGGCTGAGCGGATTAAAAAACGGGGGCTAATAATTCTAATTTCGGACCTGCTGGATGACCCAGTTACTGTTCTAACTGGACTGCGCCATTTTCGGCATTACAAACAGGAAATTATCGTATTCCATATTCTGGACCGGGCAGAACTGAATTTCAATTTCGAAACCAGGACACGGTTCAAGGATCTGGAAAGCGGTCAAACCATCAGTACGGAACCCTGGCTCATCCGGTCATCCTACCAGAAAACCCTGGAACGGTTCCAGCAGGAATACCGTCGGCATTGTCGGAAACAGCGGATTGACTACGTGCCGTTGGTTACGGACTACCCGCTGGATTTAGCTTTGAATGAATATTTAAGAAAACGGCAACGTCTGGGATAAAAAAATCCCCGGCGAACCGGGGATTTCATCCTAGATTTCTCAGGTTAGATTAACCACCCAATCGTTTCGATTTTTCCAGATAACGGGTTGCACCATCCGGATCACCCTGCTTGATTAACACCCGTGCCATTCCGCGGTAATGGTCCGGATTATCCGGCTGAAGGGTAATGAGCTCCCGGTAAAACTTCTCAGCCCGACTCCACTTCTCCGCATTCTCAAACGTCTGGGCCATCCCTACCAGCGCTTCTGCATCCTCTGGGTTCAGGTCCAGCGCCGACATAAAACTGTCCTCCGCCTCCTGATACCGCTCCATGCGCATGTTCAGCACACCCAGGTTAAAGTACAGATCCGCCTTAACCTGTTTATCTTGTTCCCGAGCAATGGCTTTTTCAAAAGTGGCAATCGATTCTTCTATCTTGCCCAGGTCGTAGTAAGTCGTGGCCAGCATTCGGATGGCAAAGGAATTACTCGGATCCAGATCAACGGCTTTGGAAAGGTATTGGAGAGCTTCCTCATTGCGTTCCATCTGAGCCAGGATCTGACCCACCACCAGATTGGCCTGGAAATCATCCGGCAGAAGTTCAGCCGCTTTTACGGCATTCTGAAGAGCCCGGTCGTTATCCCCCAGTTTGGAATAACAGATCGCCAGAATAACATAATTCTGTCCTTCATCCGGTTTAATGGTCTTAGTGACTTCAAAACTTTCAGCCGCTTCTCTTAAATCGGTGGTATCCTCCGTGGCATTGTAACGATTGAAAATTTTAACGCCATCGTTGTAACTGTCCACCCAAAACATGGAACGGAATTTTTCCACGTATTCCTTTGTGGGGCGACCCTGCAGAATCTTTTTGTCTGCTCCCAGTTCCAGGGCCCGGTCAAACATTTCATTCATTTTTTCCCATTCTTTCTTCCGGCCATAGACGTGGCGAGCTACCTGAACGGGAATCTCCGGATTATCCGGTTCCACTTCCAGCGCTTTTAGTAGAAACTCTTCCGCCCGGTCCCAATCCTGGTTTTGAATATATAATTTTGCCGATGTGTATTCCTGGCTGTCACAGCCCCAAATGATAATCCCTAACAGGGCAAACAGGACCATCACCCGTTTTGATTTTAAAACCATTCTCTCCTCATGAAATAATTACGAAAAACAGTGGCGGAAGTTAGGGGCAGGTTTTACCCATTTCAAGATTTTAACGTGCCACGTAAAAATTCTTTTCGCGTTTCAATTTCTCCCCTGGAAGCTCTCGTCAACGCCTCCACGCCGAACCCTTCAATACATAATGACGCTAAGGCAGAACCTTCCACCAGAGCTTCCTCCAACGATTTGCCCATGACCTGCGCCGCCACAAAACCTCCTCCGAAAGTATCCCCGGCTCCCGTTGGATCTACAACCTTTTTCACCGGGTAGGCCTCGATTGAAATCCTGTTGCCCCCTTGAAAAGCCAGAGCACCCTGACTCCCCCTTTTTACCACCACCGTGTCGGGACCCAAAGCCTGCAAGGCTGAAACAGCTTCCTGGATATTCTCAGCTTCTCCCAACATTAAAGCCTCTGACTCATTGATGAGAAGAATATGGGAACGAGACAGAACCGCCTTCAAACCGTTTAACTCGGTTTTGATCCACAGATTCATTGTATCCACTACTACCTGTTTCACAGCGGGCAACTGATCGAGGACGGACAATTGAAGCAGGGGATGAATATTTGCCAGGAATACATGGCTGTGAATTCGGTTAAAAGAACTTAATTCAGGTGTGAACTTTTCAAATACACCCAGTTCCGTAAAGATTGTATCGCGCTCATTCCAGTTTTCGTGGTACCGTCCCCCCCAACGAAATGTGGAGCCTGGAAGTGTTTTCAGATCCTCCAGGTTTTCCCCAAAACGGTGATACAAGGCCCAGCCCTCCGGCGGGAAATCGGTCCCCACCACCCCTACAACACTTACAGACGAAGATCGGGCAGCACCCACCATGGCATAGGTGGTGGAGCCCCCAATGACATCCTCACGACGAGTCGCTTGTGTCTCAATGGTATCCAGAGCAATCGAACCGACAATTAAAACAGATTTTACACCCATGCTTGATATCATTTTACGAGGCTTTTCATTCTTACCACAAGACAGAATATCTTCAAGAGCGATTTAATTCCACCCCGGGAGCCTCCAATCCTTAATTTCTTGCACCAACGGAGGTGGACAGGGTATATTTTAATCTTATGGGTAAGAAAACATTTGCCATAATCACAGACATCCATTCGAATATAGAATCTTTGAAAACGGCTTTATCTATTATTGGGGAGCATGATCCGGTCAATCAAATCATTTGTCTGGGAGACTGCTTTGCCCTTGGATCGGATCCGGAGGAAACCTTTTCCATGCTGAAAACAATCAAAGATTGTATCTTTATTCGAGGCAACCATGATCGCTATCTGATCGAGCGTTTATGGGAACAGGAGCGTCCTTCCCTGGAGGGAATGGACCCGGACGATCCTATTTGTCAGGCCATTGTAGCCAATATTGCCTGGACTGCAGAAAAGGTGGGGGAGGCGGGCGTAGATTTTATCCGCCAGATGCATATTGCCCATCGGGAAATACTGGATTCCACCCTGGTGGAATTCACTCATGCTTGGTACCAGCGGGACGACCAGCCACCGGCCATGGAAGAAGCACTCCTTTGGCGTACCCACGTTTCCACCGCCCACCCTGAAATTACCCGTTACATCTTCGTCCACGGCCATGTCCACATCCCCCGTCATGAATCCCGCGAAAACCTGACCATTCTATGCCAGGGGGCAACCGGTCTACCCTTTGATGAAGACCCTCGGGGCGCGGTGGCCTTTCTCACCATCGGTGAATCCTTCGATTGGAATGTCATACGCTATGAATACGACGTGGATTCGGCCATCCAAAAACTGCAGGATCGTCACCCACCATTTAATCAAAACCTCCAGAATACGATTAAATACGCCGCCATCCGGAACGATATTTAAGCCTGACCGGCTTTCTTCGTAATTTCACCTCTATTCCTGAACATAAAATGCACTATTTTGACCATTGCGCCACCACACCGCTCCAGCCTGAGGTTCTCAAACTGGTACACTCGGTTGAGGCGGAATATTTTGCCAATCCTTCCAGTATCCATACGGCCGGGAGGAAGGCCCGTGCCCTGATTGAAAAGGCCCGGCGCCAGGTCGGTGTCGCCATTCAGGCTGCGCCGGGAGAAATTATCTTTACCGGCGGTGGATCTGAAGCGAATAACCTGGTCCTGTGGAACCTGCTAAAACAATCAAGGCAACACGTGATCACTTCCGCCGTGGAACACCCTTCCGTTTACAAGGCACTCCAACAGCTGAAACCACTGGGTATTACGGTTACCGTCCTGCCTGTTGATTCCACCGGCAGGATCCAAATCCCCGATTTGGAATCAGCCTTCCAGGAGGATACGGGGTTGGTCAGCATCATGTTTGCCAATAATGAAGTGGGAACGGTTCAACCGCTTCAGGAGATTATCCAGTGCGCCCATGCCCGGAACGTGCCGGTTCACTCCGACGGTGTCCAGGCTGCTGGGAAAATTGAAGTCAACGTAAAAGAATTGGGTGTGGATTACATGAGCTTTTCCGGCCACAAAATCTATGGCCCGAAAGGAGTCGGTTTTCTCTATGCCCGGAAAGGCAGCCACCTGAAACCTCTAATCATGGGTGGTGGGCAGGAACACGGTCTTCGGGCTGGAACCGAAAATACACCTGCCATTGCCGGTATGGGGCTGGCCATGGAACTGGCTTCCCGACAGCTACCAGATCGTCAACAACATCTAGGGTTGCTGGAACGCCAGTTTGTGGACCAGGTGAAAAATCGCTTGCCAGAAGCCCGGTTCAATGGCCATGAAAATTACCACTTACCTGGAGTCATCAGTGTGACGTTCCCTTCTATGCGTAACGACCTGCTACTGGCACAGCTGGATCGCCGGGGAATTGCCGTTTCCAGTGGCTCGGCTTGTTCCTCCGGCACCGTGGATCCCTCCCCGGTACTCAAGGCCATGGGCCTTCCGGATGAACTCAATCTCGCCACAATCCGGATCAGTTTCGGCATCCATAACACGGCAGCGGAAATTAAAATCCTAGTGGATGCCTTGGTAGAAATACTCCAGTCGGGTCCCCAATGAATCAGCGTATAATCGTTGGCATGAGTGGAGGGGTGGACAGCTCCGTAGCCGCTCTATTATTAAAAGAGCAGGGTTATGAAGTGGAGTGCGTTTTCATGAAAAACTGGGAAGGCGAATCGGAGGAAACCTGCACCAGTGAAGACGATTACCGGGACGCGTTGACCGTTTGCGACACCCTGGGGCTCCCTCTGCGGAGTGTCAGCTTTGCTCAAGATTACTGGGATCGAGTTTTTACCTACTTCCTGGCAGAGTACCAGGCGGGCCGAACGCCGAATCCTGACGTACTCTGCAATAAAGAAATCAAATTTAAATCCTTTCTGGAATACGCCTCGGCGTTGGGGGCCGACTCTATCGCCACCGGGCATTATGCCCGGATCGAATACCAAGAAGGTTATTATCACTTATTAAAAGGGAAAGATTCGGGGAAGGACCAGAGTTACTTTTTATATTTACTGGACCAAGAGGCACTCTCGAAAAGTCTCTTTCCCCTAGGGGACCTAGAAAAGTCCAAGGTACGGCAGATGGCAGAAAAGGCAGGGCTCATTACCCACCATAAAAAAGACAGCACCGGTATCTGTTTTATCGGGGAACAAAAATTCTTCAAGGAGTTCCTGATGAACTACCTCAATCCCCACCCGGGAGATATCGTGACTGAGGATGGAGCCGTCTGCGGACGGCACGACGGGCTCATGTATTACACCCTGGGTCAGCGGAGAGGTCTGGGTATTGGGGGCGGGCACGGCGCCCTGGAAGCACCCTGGTTTGTGGCAGATAAGGATTTGGAGCACAATCACCTGATTGTAGTACAGGGGCACGATCACCCGGCACTTTACACCCAGGCTTTAACTGCCAGCCATCTCCACTGGATTTCAGGGACACCTCCAGAGCAAACGGAAAAACTTTCAGCCAAAATTCGTTACCGTCAGGCGGACCAGTCCTGCCGGCTGGTGGAGCTGTCCCATGACACGTGTCGAGTGGCATTTGACGTCCCCCAGTTTGCCGTAACCCCCGGTCAATCCATCGTTTTTTACCAAGGTGCTGAATGTCTGGGCGGTGGAATTATTGAAGAACGATTTCGCGATTAAAACATGAAATACACTGGAACATTAATTGTAAATTTATCGTAGTTTATTACTCAAGAATGAAGCCCTTAAAAAAAGAATTCCTGATCCTGATCCTCCTGTTGTCCTGGGGAAATGCCCAGCTTAAGTCCAGCAGCTTCCATCCGGCTGTTCCAGTGAATGACCAGGGGTTAGGCTACGCCCAGCGACATTCTTTCCTGGATCTCAGTCGCTTTAATATGCGCCAGTCTTTTTCCATGAGCGTTGCCAGTGGTGGCGGTCAGTCTTTCTCAGTGGGCATGTACACTAATGAAATGGATTTCATGTTGAAGGACAATCTCCGGCTCCGGACTCAGTTCAGTCTGGTTCAACCCCACGGAAGCACCTCCCTTTTCAACAATCAGGCTCCGCTAGAACAAATTTTCTATGGTGCCAGTCTGGAATACCAGCCCCGGGACAATTTATTTCTCAGTTTCTCCCTCAATAACTATCCCACCTATCGACTGTATCAGCCTTACTCCCGTTTCTACTTAACGCCCTGACCCAGTGCCCAAGCTCAAACGCCGCAAAAAGAAATCCCTGTTTGCCACGTCCCGGAAGAAATCAGGTCGGCGTATGCGATTTAATTTACAGGGTTCGGTTCTGAACGCCGGGATCGCCTTCATGACCCTTCTACTCATTGCTTTTATTCTATCTTTTTCGGGGCGCCAAACCAGCACCGGTGTTCCTATTGAAGTCAAATTTCCAACCCTGCCGGAAGCTCCCCGGCTGGCAGCCGATATTTACAACCAGAATCCCCTGCTGGATGTGGAAGTGGAAATCCTTAACGGCTGCGGTGAGCCGGGTCTGGCAGCTCAATTTGCCGAGTACCTCCGTTCCAAGCGGGTCGACGTGGTCCGGTCGGACAATGCCGATCACTTTGATTACCCCAAAACCATTCTAATCCAACGAAATGAAAATGTGGAGGGATTGAAAGTGGTGGCGAAAGCACTGGGTTTTAACATTAAAGACAAGGATCGTATTCTGACAAAAATTGATCCATCTATGGATGCGGACCTGACTCTGATCATCGGCAAGGATTATCATTCCATCGACCTTGGCAGCCATTAGTGTAACCTCCGGATCGCATTGCCCGTAACCGCTTCTACCACCTCCACCGAATCCCTGCGGCTGGCGGACTCGATCGCTCAACTCGCCCTGAGCAAAAAAGCAGAGCGAATCCTGGAAATTGACGTCCACGAATTAACCAGTATTACGGACTATTTTGTCATCTGTTCTGCCGACACAGATATCCAGGTTAAAGCCATTTGTGATGCCATTCGGAAAGGGACGGACCATAAGCCCTATCGATTGGAAGGGTATCAGCATCTGAACTGGGTTCTGTTGGACTACATTGATGTGGTCGTCCATATTTTCAGGACCAGGGAACGAAATTATTACAATATTGAAAATCTCTGGTCCGACGCACCCACAAAAGAAATTACCGATGATTATCCCGCAACTGAAAACCGCCCTCACTGAAGCCCTGGAAGCCCTGGATCTCCAGGCAAATGATTTTCAACTTTCACCCCCTAAAAATCCCCGCTTCGGAGACTTTTCCACCAACCTGGCTCTCCTCCTGGCCCACCAAAAGCATCAAAATCCCCTACGCCTCGCTGAAGCTATTAAGGCTCACCTCAGGTCTGACATACCTTACGTCGAAGCAGTGTCTGTTACACCGCCCGGATTTATCAATTTTCAACTCGCTTCCCATTATTATTATGAGATCCTGAAAACGATCCTTGCCAATCCCGATTATGGCCGGGGCAAGTTTGGGAACGGGAAAACAGCCAACGTAGAATTCGTCAGCGCCAATCCCACGGGTCCTCTAACTGTTGGTCACGGCAGACAGGCAGTACTGGGTGACACGGTCGCCAATATCCTGGAATGGAATGGATACGAGGTCACCCGGGAGTATTATTACAACGACGCAGGGCGGCAGATGCGGATCCTGTCCCAATCGGTGGAAAGCCGTTATTTTGAACTACTGGGTCGAAAAACAAAATTTCCGGAGGCCGGTTACCAGGGGGAGTATATTCGTGAAATCGCCCGGGGAATCAAAACAATACACGGAGACAACCTGGAGCCAGGGAATCCCCTCTTTCTGGAGGTGGCAGAAAAAAGTATCTTTCAGATGATCAGGCATTCGCTGGAACAATTAGGAATAAAACATGACATTTTCTCTAATGAAAAAACATTCTATGATTCCGGTGCAGTTGACCGGACCATAAAAGAGTTAAAAGCAAAGGGACTGGTATACGAATCAGAAGGTGCCAGCTGGTTCAAAACCACAGCACTGGGAATGGCTCAGGACCGGGTGCTCATCAAGAGCAGTGGTGAACCCACTTACCGTTTGCCGGATATCGCCTATCACCGGGATAAACTGGAACGGGGTTTCGATCTGATTGTCGATCTATTCGGGGCGGATCATCTGGATGCGTATCCGGATGTTCTGGCTGCTCTGAAAGCACTGGATTACCCTGTGGATCATATCCGCGTGTTGATTCACCAGTTTGTAACCTTGATCCGTAAAGGCGAAAAAGTAAAAATGTCCACCCGAAAAGGAAATTTCGTTACGCTGGATGAACTAATTGAAGAAGTTGGTCGGGATGTGGTTCGTTACTTTTTCATTATGCGGGGCATGAATTCCCACTTGAACTTTGATCTGGACCTGGCCACTGACCAGTCCGAAAAGAATCCCGTGTATTACCTCCAATACGCCCATGCCCGGATTTATAATATTCTGAAACGGGCAGACGATGTGCCCGGGGAAAGCGGTGATTTCGACCCTCCCCTTCTGGAACATCCCACTGAACTGGAATTACTGAAAAAACTGGAATTATTTCCTAGGGTTATGGAACAGGCCCTGGAATCCCTCGAGCCCCAGTTAATTGCCAATTACCTCCAGGAAACGGCGACCCGGTTTCATAAATTCTACTCCGAATGTCGCGTGATCGGGGTAGACCAAAGCTTATCCCTGGCTCGATTGGCCCTGGTGAAAGGGACGCGCATTGTCCTTGCCAATGGGTTAACCGTTCTTGGTATTCAGGCGCCGGAGCGGATGTAGGATGGCCTTCTTAAACAGTGAACTGGAATTTTTCATTCTGTGCCTGAGCACCCTGTTTACGTTGATCAATCCGTTGGGCATTACTCCCATCTTTATTGTCATGACCGAACGTTTCTCGCCGGAGCAGCGAAAAGCCATTGCCCAAAAGGCTGTCCTGAGTGCCGGGGTCACCCTGTTAATCTTTTCAGCCATAGGCCATTTGATTTTCCGTTTTTACGGCATTACAATTGAGGCGTTTCAAATCATGGGGGGCATCATATTTTTCCGGAACGGGCTCAATATGCTGGAAGCGAAAGTCGGTCGTTCCCGCACTACTCCCAAAGAGCAGGAAGAGTCCCGGGATCATGATGAAATCGCCGTCAGTCCGATTGGAATTCCCCTTATTACCGGACCTGGAGCCATTACGGCTGCCATGCTGCTTTCAGGTCAAATTCATCAGCCTGTCAGTTACGGTACCCTGGCCGTGGCAATCTTTGTAGTATTGCTGGGGGTTTATCTAATTCTGAGAGGTGGCGACAAAATGTCGAAAAAAATCGGGCAAACCGGGATGCGGATCATCGAACGAATCATGGGCTTGATCCTGATGGTGATTGCGGTCCAGTTTATCATTAACGGCGTCAAAACTGTCGTGGGACAACTCTTCTAATCCTTTCCCTGAATACCCGGATTTTAACTTAACCCTTCCCAGCCAATACCGAATCCTGATCTACCGCCATCTGGCTCCGGGGGTACATCCCGCATTGCGATCTACCAGTCTCTTTCTCAGATCCAGTGTGGATCCCGTGTACAGTTTCCCATCCTTCATGGAACGTAATATATAGACAAACGCCAAGGTGTGGAGGCGGGGAGAATCGAACTCCCGTCCGGAATAGCATCCCAGTAAGTATCTACATGCTTAGTTCACTGGATGAGTCTCGTCAACCACCGCTCCAGTGAACCCGGCAGTGGTTGACCAGCTTGCAAGGTTCTCATTTTCAATGCGCAAGCAGCATTGAAAACCAGCCTGTAGGGATGACGCCCTCAGGAGAGAATACAGGCAGTCCTCACCCAGGACGGCTTACGTCAGTTAAGCGTAAGCGACTTGGCCGTAATTGGCACTTATTGTGTTTTCCAGGTGATTTACGAGATGCCTGGGCCTCGGCATGCAACCTACTACGACATCTACCCCGTCGAAACCAGTCGCCCCCTTGTCAATAAGCCAGCTCAATTTACGTTAATAAAATAATAGCCGCAGAAATCTCGAAATACCCTATTAGGTCCAGGAAATACTGCGGCTAATATCGATAAGAAAGGCTCCGAACGCCAACCCAGAGCCTTATCACTTTTTCACTTGCCAACCTCTTTAAACGAATTCTTACCTGAATTTCACTTTAGAGGTACCCCAATATTAAACGGCAGAAAATTTGGGCGCAAGAGCCAAACCGAAAAAATTTCCAGGATCACAATTCCAGAGTCAATTTTATAAACTTATGATGGTTCCAGTGGTTCCCAATGACCCTTTTCTCTTGGTGAACCATAGCGGAACCCTTTAATTTCCGCCGCCCGTTCCACCCGTTTTTTCACCTGCAGGCCCCGTAGCTCAATTGGTAGAGCAGTAGACTCTTAATCTATTGGTTGAAGGTTCGAGTCCTTCCGGGGTCACGACCTTAT
>CAZNUM010000045.1:0-13142 GCA_964576315.1 uncultured bacterium | reverse complement strand
CTATGGTCACTCTTCCCTGCCCGTCCGGTCAGGCGGGGACAGGCTCAGTGCGACACATTTTGTCATGGTGAGCCTGTCGAACCATGACAGGAAAAAGAAGAATTATTACCCGGTGTATCCTCATTATGATATAAAATAGTCTGTCTTCCTGAGCAGGCCCGCGTCAGCGGGGTGTGTCGAAGGCTTGATGGCTAGTGTTTAGAACTAAAAACAGGGTTATTTCAATAACATATGGTCACCCTTCCCTGCCCGTCCGGTCGCACTTCGACAGGCTCAGTGCGACAAAGTATGTCATGGTGAGCTTGTCGAACCATGACAAGAAAAAGAAGAATTTTTACCAGGTGTATCCTCATTATGATATAAAATAGTGTGTCTGCCTGAGCAGGCCCGCGCCAGCGGGGCGTGTCGAAGGCTTTATGGCCAGAGTTTAGAGATAAAAATAAGGTCATTTCAAAGGCCTATGGTCACTCTTCCCTGCCCGTCCGGTCAGGCGGGGACAGGCTCAGTGCGACAAAGTATGTCATGGTGAGCTTGTCGAACCATGATGGGATAAATACTCCTTTCCGTCCGGTCGCACTTCGACAGGCTCAGTGCGACAATCGGGCTAAGAGTGACGATGCGAGTTTTAAAATTACCCGTTCCATTTCCCTGGTGCATTCCTTAAAAATATCTTTGCTGCGGTCACTTTAATATTTGCCATAAAGAGGGGATTCAGGAGTATATTTATCGGCATTGAAAGAAAGAATCATGGTAACCTTGAGAATTTTTTGTTTGAGATGCCTTAAAGGGGATAAGAAGACGGATCTTCTTCATGTGCCGGTTTTAATCGATTCTGTTCTCTATTAGGTAATCGGGCTTCGTCATTGAAAGAATCTAAACGCTTAATCTTCCTTTTAGCTGTCATTGGTACAGCCACCCTTACCACCTCTTTGGTCTGGAACCTGGTCCACACAAAAAATACTATGGTGGAGTCGGCCCGAATTCAGGCCCGGATGTCTTTTAAGACCGACGTTCTCTTTCGCTTGTGGAATGCCCGTCAGGGTGGCGTATATGTGCCCGTATCGGAGCACCTCCAGCCCAATCCTTATTTATCGTTTATCCCGGATCGGGATGTGGTCACAACGAATGGGAAAAAACTGACGCTGGTCAATCCCGCTTACATGACCCGGTTGGTCTTTGAATTGGGCGAGCGGGAATATGGAATGCTTTCCCACATTACCAGCCTGAAACCCATTCGTCCGAAGAATAAAGCAGATCCCTGGGAAACGAAAGCATTGAAAGCCTTTGAACAGGGGGTTAAAGAGGTGAGTTCGCTGGCAACCCTGAAGGGGAAACCCTATCTGAGATTAATGAAACCCCTGATTACGGAAAAACCCTGTCTGCGGTGTCATGCCCGTCAGGGGTATGAGGAAGGTGACATACGGGGCGGAATCAGCGTCTCGATTCCCCTGGAACCGCTCCTGACCATCTATCAGCGCACCCGGGCGAAAATTATCGGGGTTCATGCGATCATGGGACTTATTTGGGGACTGTGTCTTTTCGTTGGATTCCGCTGGTTTGAAAAAAGCGAAAAACGCCGTATTGCCGCTAACCGTGATCTGGAAGAATCCCATTATTTAATCCAGGAATCACAGCGTATTGCTCAGTTAGGATCTTATAGGTTAGATATTAAAACCGGCTTTTGGAAAAGTTCAGAGGTTTTAGATGATATATTTGGTATTAGTTCTGACTATGAACGTAGTGTAAAAGGCTGGAGTCAAATTGTTCATCCGGAAGAACGGGATGCCATGCTAAAATATTTTCAAGAAGAAGTGCTCGGTAAAAAACATCCTTTTGACCGGGAATATCGAATTGTTCGAATTAACGATAAGGAAGAACGGTGGGTTCACGGATTAGGAAAATTGGAATTAGATGAGAAGGGTGAGCCCCTATACATGACAGGTACAATTCAGGATATTACTGAACGAAAAAAAGTGCAGGAAGAATTAGCGCGTGCCTCCGAAAAAGACAAACAAAGGTTGGCGGAAATACAAGTTACTCTGGAGGAGGCGCGCAGCGCGCATCAGGCAACAATGAATTTAATGGAGGATCTTAACCGGGAAATTGAGCAGCGAAAACGGGTTACCGAAGAACTTCGGGCGGCTCAGAAATTTTCCCATAGCCTGATTGACAGCTCCCTGGACATGATCATTGCCGTGGACCGAAAACGGAAAATCACTGAATTCAATCGGGCGGCAGAAGAAACGTTTGGCTATTCAAAAGAAGAGGTTTTGGGAAAACATATTAATCTACTGTACGCCCATGAAGCAGAAGGTCGGAAAATTCACAAGCAAACCGTTGAAAAAGGTCAACTGGTGGAGGTGGTGTTGAATCAGCGGAAAAACGGCGAGATCTTCCCAGCCCTGCTGGCTGCATCAACCCTGACGGATGAAGAAGGAAATATTCTGGGGGTCATGGGTGTATCCCGGGATATTACGGAACAAAAACAGGTGGAGCAGGAACGGGTCATATTGCAGCGACTGACCCGCCGATTGACTGAGCCGATGGATCTCCATGAAGTGGGACGGACCGTGGCGCAGGAAGCCCAGGAACTATTCCATTTTGATGCCTTCAGCCTGGATATCGTTGATGAAGAAAAGGGCTTGATGGTGGGCATTTATAATGAAGATACGGCTGAAGGGAGTTCCAGACCGGAGGAAGTTTATGCTGCAACCATTCCATTAAAAGATGTAAAAAATCGAGTTCCTCTTAAAGGAGAAGCCCAACTCATTAATCGTGAAAAACTACCTGACTTTAATAAAACAAACGTATTTGGTTATTCGGAAAGACTTTCTCGTTCTTTAATGTATGCTCCAGTTATATACGAATCCAAGACAGTCGGCGTTTTATCCATTCAAAGCTACACACCGAATAGATATACAGAGCGAGACCTGGAGTTACTCCAGACACTAGCCAATCAACTTGGGGGTGTTTTCTTGCGCATCCGGGATAGTGAAGCCCTCCAAGAGAGTGAAGAACGGTTCCGAGGGTTGGTAAATACCGCTCCGATTGGTATTGCTATTCACCAAGAAGGAAAATTTGTTTTAGTCAATGACTATATGTTGAATATGACAGGTTACTCGAGAGAAGAGATCATTGGTAAATCAGTTTTGGAAATCCTGGTACCGGAGCAGCGAGAAGAAGTAGCAAAGCGTGTGCAGGAGATGATACGGACGGGAAAACCGGCCCCCCCTTCCGAAGAACGAATATTATCCCGGGATGGACAGATTCTTTATGCCATGGTGGCTGGCACACCCATTATTTATAAGGGTAAACCAGCTGTAGAAGTTTCGGCGATAGATACCACCGAAATTAAGCAAATGGAACGGGCCCGGCGGGAGAGCGAAGAGCAGTACCGCCGACTGGTGGAGAATTCCATTCTGGGAATGGCGCTGTACCGCCCCAATAAGCGTTACAGCTTCGTCAACCGGCGCATGGCAGAAATTACCGGTTACTCCGTAGAAGAAATCCAGACCCCGGGGTTTGACATGCTGTGTATCTTCGATCCCGAAGATCATAAAATGATTCAAACCTTTACTAAGAAACGTCTCGCGGGTGAAACAATCGAACCTTATGTACTTCCCATTACCACCAAGCAGGGGGAGCGGAAATATGTGGAGATCAACAATATCTTCTTTGACTATATGGGCGAACGGGCTGTTCAAATGCAGTATCTGGAAGTGACAGAACGGTATCAGGCCCTTCAGGCGCTGACGGAAAGTGAGGAAAAATTCCGCCGTGTGATTGAACAGTCCAGCGACGGCATTTACGTTCTCCAGGAAGAGCGGTTCGTGTTCATTAATCCCCGCTTTACCGATCTGGTGGGCTACACCCTGGAAGAACTCAGTGCACCCGACTTCGAATTTATGAGTCTGGTGGCTCCGGAGGGGCAGGAGGTGCTGGAAAAACGGGCTTCGGACCGGGCCCTGGGGAAAAAGGTTCCCAACCGCTACATTTTCAAGGCGATCCGGAAAGACGGATTGAAACGGGATTTTGAAGTGAGTGTGACAGAAGTGGAATGGGAACACCAGGATGCCACCCTGGGGATCCTCCAGGATGTGACCGAGCGGGAAGAATCGCGGGTTGCCCTGCAACAGGCTTATGAAAAAGCCCAGGAGGGGGAACGGGTAAAGAGTCTCTTCCTGGCGAATATGTCCCATGAAATCCGGACACCCCTGAATACCATTCTGGGATTTATTGATCTGGTGGAACAAAGCGTTTCAGACCGTTTGGCGCCGGAGGAGCAGGAATTTTTCGAGACCATCCGGAACAGCGGTCAGCGCCTCATGCACACGATTCATGAAATTCTGGACATGTCCCAGATCGAAGCCAAAACGTTCCCGGTCCACCTGGAAAAACTGGATCTGGTGGTTTTGATGAAAATGGCCACCGAACCCCTGTTTTCCAAAGCGGAATCAAAAGGCCTGAAATTAGAAGTCAATTCCGAGGTAGAAGAAGCCACCATTAAAGCAGATGAGCATTGTATTGTGCAGGCCATCACCAATGTGGTGGAGAATGGCATCAAATACACCCGAAAGGGCGGAATTGATGTGGAATTAAAGGTTAGCAATGACGAATTTCTGCTGCAGGTTCGAGATACGGGAATTGGAATTGCTAAAGAACATCAGGAAAAGATTTTTGAAGTCTTCACCCAGGAAAGCGAAGGATACAACAAGGAATTTCAGGGTGTAGGGTTGGGTTTGTCGCTGGTAAAGCAATATTTGAATGTCTGTAATGCTACCATCGAGCTGGAAAGTAAGAAGGGAGTCGGTTCCACCTTCACCATGCGGTTCAAGAAGCTGGGTACGACCTGAACGGAGCCGGATCTCCCGGTAAGGAAAGGAAAGCCATGAGCGCTGAAAAGACCAAACCAGTCCTGTTAGTGGTAGAGGACGATGAAAGTACGCAGAAACTGATGTATTTTTTCCTGCGGGACCTGTATGAATTACATTTTGCCGATACGGTCGCCAAGTCAAAGGAGCTTCTGGCCGAACATCCTATTGACATGGTACTGCTGGATCTCTCGCTGGCGGGGGATGAGGACGGTTTGGATCTGGCCCGGTATCTGCGGAAAACGGAACAATGGGCCAATTTACCGATCATTGCCACCACGGCCCATGCTTTCACTTCTGACCGGACCCGCTGCCTGGAGGCGGGCTGCACGGACTATCTGGCCAAGCCGATTAACCGCACCCTGCTGATGGAAACCATCAAAAAGTGGTTGGAGGAAAGCCGCTCGAAATAGGGGATTCCCTGGTTTTTGCCGGTTTAATTATTTCTGTCCGTACCCTATATTCCCCCCCACAATGTGCAGTCATTACCGTTAAAATCTAAACCAGCGCGAGTGTTACATATGGAAGATGCCAATCGTGGCCCCGATCGTAGAAAGATAGAGCGGCGTTCCTTTCTGGAACGACGTGTAAAGAATCTGGCCGTGGCAGTGGAACGGCGCAGCGGAACCGATCGCCGGCAGGGATCGGACCGCCGCCGGGGAATCGACCGCCGGAGCTAGAATTAAACCGAAAACTTCAAAGGAATTCTTTCCGGCTAATGGCGGGTGTAATTCTGAATTTTTTCACTCCAATCGGTGAAATAAATCAATAGTGAAAACCATGCGGAAAATCATTGCTGTTCTAATCGTCGCCTGGTTTATTTCCCTTTCCTATCTTGCAGAGGCGCATCCCGGCCATCAGCACGAATTATTGCCCCAGGAGGCCGGTGTTTGTTCCGTCAACTGTCAGATCGCCGCCCACCACCGGGGCTTTTTTGAATGTATCTGGTTTCATCTGAAAACCAACATCAGGAGTTTGACCCCTGTTCGGGAACTAACATTTGCGTTAACCGTACAGACTGACCTGAAAAGTACTCCCCGGCTGGAACGGATATTGAATGTATCCGCCTCCATTCCCGTTCGAGCCCCGCCCCGTACCTGACCCTATCCTTACCTTAATCCTGTTCCTTTGGGACAGGTCACCATCTTTTAACCCTTTTTAGTGGAACATTCCATGAAACGAATGACGACATTTTGTATCCTGTTATCGCTGGCGGGAGCCCAGACCACCGTCAACCCCGATTTCAGCGCCATCGGCGACTTGCAACTGAATGGTCAAGGAAATCACTATGAACTAGGTAGTTCTGGTCTGGAACTGGCCCTCCAGGGCTATGTCAACCCCTTTGCCCGGGCGGACGTCTTTTTACACAAACACAATGACAATCAACCCATAGACCTGGAGGAGGCGGTCCTGAGCATTGAACGGGGACTGCCCCTGGGGCTGGGAATCCGGGCGGGCAAACTGCGGTCGGATTTCGGGAAAATCAACCGCCAGCACGAGCACACCTTCGATTTTATTGAATTGCCGGAGGCCGTGGCGCGACTCCTGGGACCGGAACAGTGGGCGGCTACGGGGCTGGAACTGAATGTATTGTTACCCCTGCCCTGGTATTCGCGTCTCTCCATAGGCTATTTTCAAGAAGCGGTGGATCCTGAACTGGAGGGACACGATCATACCAGTGACCCCGTTTCCGGTGGAGCTCCGACTGCGGCTCTTTCCGGACGCTGGTCCCATTTTGTTGATTTTAGTCCCGTTTCCCATCTGGAAACGGGAATCAGTTTCTACCGGGACCGGGCTCTTCACGTCCAGCAAATGGTGGCAGGCGATGTCAAATTTAAATGGAAGCCCAATAAATACCGTTCTTTCGTCCTTCAGGCGGAGTGGTTCCACACCAATCTTCCCCACCACCATGTCCATATTCAGGAGCATCCGGAGGAACAGGTGCGGGCCGGCTATGTGTTTCTGAATTACCAGTTTAATCGTGCCTGGAATGTGGGAGGCATCTCCGATTTCTACCACAGCAATCTGGAGGAGGATTCCCCGGCACACCTGGCTCTGTTTTTCGGATTCAGCCCCGTGGAGGAATCCTCAGTCTGGCGCCTGAAGGTTGGACCGGCAGATATTAACCATCCCGGCGGAGAGTGGGTCGTTCAATCACAACTTATCTGGGCCCTGGGACCCCATAAACCCCATCAATTTTGAGTCAAACCATGAAAAAACATTTATTATTGCTTCTTTTAAGCTCCTTCGTATCAGCCAAAGTCAGAGTGGTTACTTCCACTACCGATCTGGCGGATATTGTTAAAACAATTGGCGGTCAGCGGGTAACCGTCACCAGTATTGCCCGCGGGAATCAGGACCCCCACTATGTGGAGGTATTACCCTCCTATATGCTGAAAGTGAAGAAAGCCGATCTTTATTTCAAAGTAGGCATGGAACTGGACCTCTGGTCCCAACAGATTATTGACGGTTCCCGGAACCGGAAACTGAAAATTATTGATTGCTCCGCCACGATTGAGAAACTGGAAGTGCCCACAAGTAGAGTCAATGCCAGCATGGGAGATATTCACCGCTTTGGGAATCCGCACTACTGGCTGGACCCTGAAAACGGGAAACGGATCGCCGAGCAGGTTTTGACAGCCCTGACGAATGTGGACCCCAAAGGGAAAGCCCTTTATCAGGCTCATTACGATCGTTTTACTGTTGCCATCGACAGCGCTGTGGCTCGGTGGGAGGAAACCTACAAAGGTTTGCAAGGGAAGCAGATTATTTTCTATCATAATTCCTGGCCCTACTTCGCCCAGCGTTTTGGTCTGGTAACCCGTGAATTTCTGGAGCCCAAGCCGGGAATTACCCCTTCACCGGCCCATTTGAATGACCTGATTCAGTTAATTGAAACGGACCAGATTCAAGTGGTAGCGTCCGAATCCTATTTCAGTCCCCAGGCGCCGAAATTTCTGGCCCAAAAAACAGGAATTACTCCCCTCCAACTGGCCCAGTCTGTGGGAGCCATAAAGGGGGTGGATTCCTACTTGGACATTTTTGAGTTTAACCTGAAAACACTGGCAGAAGCTTTTGGAGTGAAACATGATTGAATTAATTATCTGGCCACTGGTGGCCGCCATGGTTTTAACCAGCATTCATGTATACTTAGGATTACAGGTGGTACGACGGGGGGTGATTTTTGTGGATTTAGCCCTGGCACAGGTTGCGGCTCTCGGTTCTGCCGTGGGGATTCTTTTAGGCCTGGATCCGGACGGAATGCTGGGTTATCTCCTGGCTCTGGGATTCACCTTTCTGGGGGCGACTCTGTTTGCCTTTATCCGTTCCGCCGATCGCCAGGTCCCCCAGGAAGCCATCATTGGAATTACTTATGTGGTAGCGGCAGCGTTGATGATTTTACTATTCAGTCAGTCGGCGGAGGGGGCCGAACAAATCAATCACCTGCTGGTGGGTTCCATTCTGTTTGTAACGCCTGAAATTGTGGGCTATACGACGATCCTGTACCTGGTTATTGGTGCTTTTCACTGGAAATACCGCCATCAGTTCCTGGCAGCAGCCGGCGTCCACGGGAATCAGAAGAATCCCCTGGAGGTGAGTAAGTTGCGGTTCTGGGATTTCTTGTTTTACGTCAGTTTCGGGTTTGTAGTGACCAATTCTGTGAAGATTGCCGGCGTCCTGCTGGTTTTCTCGTTTTTAATTATTCCTACCGTGGCATCCATGCTCTTCCGGCAGTCCGTCCGCGGTCGTCTGATCTTTGGACTGGTTTTCAGCATGATTGGCAGTTTTCTAGGTGTTTTCGGCTCCCTGGTGTTGGACATTCCCACCGGCGCCACGATGGTCGTTTCTTTTGGTTTCATGCTGGCTCTGTTGGGCTTGGTCCGTCTGTTCTGGAATTGAATTTTGAAAATGGTTGCTCCAACCCTAGATTTCAACCGACTGCTGAATACCATAATCCCTGATTTATGCCTGCTGAATTCATACCAGAATCTGTGCTCCAAGAACGAATTGACCTTGCCTTTGAACGGCAGTTAAATCATTGCCGCCAGGTGGGTCTCAGCACAGCCCTGGAGCGGCGGAGTAAGCTGCAGCGGCTGCTGGACTGGTTGCTGATGCATCGGGAAGAAATTCAGGCTGCCATGGCTGCTGATTACGCCAAACCGCCCTCTGAGGTGGATCTCTCTGAAATCTGGGCGGTGGTGTCCGAAATCCGTCACATCCGCCGTCGCCTGAAGCAGTGGATGAAACCGCAAAAAGTTGCCCCAACCCTGCCCCTGCTTACAGCCGAAGCCTGGATCCAGTACGAACCAAAAGGAGTGGTACTAATCATTTCGCCCTGGAATTTTCCATTTAACCTGACCCTGAGTCCGCTGATCAGCGCCATTGCTGCCGGCAATTGCGCCATCTTGAAGCCCTCTGAATTAACCCCCCATTCCGCTGCCCTGATGGAAACCATGGTGACGGAATTATTTCCGGAGGAAGAGATTGCCCTATTTCAGGGAGATCGGGTCGTGGCGGAAGCCCTGTTGGCAAAACCGTTCCACCACATTTTTTTCACCGGCAGCCCGGAAATCGGGAAAAAGGTGATGGTTGCTGCCGCGCAACATCTTTCCACGGTCACTCTGGAACTGGGTGGGAAATCCCCTACCATCGTGGATAAAAGTGCCAACCTGAAAATGGCGGCTGATAAAATTGCCTGGGGAAAATATTTTAACTGCGGGCAGGTGTGCCTGGCCCCTGATTATCTGCTGGTCGAAGCATCGGTTGCGGAGCCTTTCTTAAACGATTTGAAAGCGGCGGTTCAACGCAAGTTTTCCGGGGGAGGGAATTTCAAGGATTCTAGGGATTACGGGCGGATTGTAAACCGGCGCCATCACCAGCGCCTGACCGATGTTTTGAATAAAACCCTGGAACAGGGGGCGGAACTGGTCCTGGGAGGGGCAACAGACCCGGACCAGGCGTATATGGAACCAACCATTGTGGGGGCGGTCACGGCAGATTCCCCAATCATGGAAACGGAAATATTCGGACCGATTCTGCCGGTTTTGACCTATGAATCCCTGGATGAAGCCCTGGATCTGATTAACCGGAAACCGAAACCGCTGGGACTGTACGTTTTTAGCCGCGATCGGAAGAATATTAACCGGATCCTGGCCGAAACATCCGCTGGGGGAACCTCTATTAACGAAGTGATCCTTCATTATTTCCAACTGAACCTGCCCTTCGGCGGGATTAATTACAGCGGTTTCGGCAGGAGTCATGGTGAATTCGGTTTTAAGGCTTTCTCCAACGAACGGGCGGTTTTGAAAAATATAGAACGCAGCCCCTTGAAAATTCTGCATCCCCCCTATACGCCCTTCGTGAAAAAAGTGATCGACTGGGTGTTAAAATACTTCTGACCGGAAGGACGTTCCCCCGTCTCAAGACGGAAGATTTTCCGTAACCACCCTTGGAGAAATCAATCTAATACTTCTATGAAGACCACCTGGATGCTTATTGCCTGGTTCGTTACGGCAACCTTTCTCACCGCCCAGACCCCTGTCCAGTCCTATACGCTGGATCCGGAGCAGAGTCAACTAATCTGGAGGGGAGAGAAAATTACTGGCAATCACCGCGGTCTGGTCAAACTGAAATCGGGACTGGTGAAATTCCGGGGGGATGAGTTCCTGGGGGGGACGGTGGTGGTGGATATGCGCACCATTGAAAACCTGGATCTGGAATCACCCACCTACAAGACCAAGCTGGAACGGCATTTGAATTCGGCTGATTTCTTTAACACAAAATTATTCCCCACGGCTGAACTGGAAGTGACAGGCACGCGCCGCCTGAAAATCACGGGTCCCGGGAAAGCGTTGTATGAAATAAAAGGCTTGATGACGATTCGGGGACAGGCCAACCCGATCCAGTTTAATGCGGAGATTCAGCGTCGTAGCGTACAATGGCAGGCGGAAGGGGAAATGACCCTGGACCGGACCCGCTGGGGTTTGCGTTACCGTTCTGGGTCCTTTTTTGATGGATTGGGAGACAAACTGATTTATGACCAGTTCAGCATTTCATTTTTCATTAAAACAACAATGGATTCAGAGGACGTGGCAGGCGCTTCAGGAACGCCAGAGGAGATACCCGGCTCTGATTAATCAATTCGGATTAAAGTTAAATAGGGGAATGAATTAATTAGTTCAATGTTAATTTATTCAACATTAAATTAATTACATGAATAAAACTTCTCCTTTAGCTAAATACAACGCTGAAGAGCGAAGGGCTCTCAGTGCCTGGGTAAAACTAACCCGGGCGACCGAATCAATTGGGAGTCGGCTTCGAGAGGAGAACGCACTTCAGTCTTTAACACCTCCCCAGTTCGGTGTGTTAGAGATGCTCTACCATTTAGGTCCTCTCTGCCAGAAGGAAATAAGTATTAAACTCCTTCGAAGCGGAGGAAATGTTACTATGGTTGTAGATAATCTAGAAAAACAGGGACTAGTGCAGCGCCGGAAATATCTTCAAGATAGACGGTACTACCGTATTCACTTGACAAATGAGGGCTCCAAACTCATAAAGAAGGCTTTTAAACAGCAGTTACGGTTATTGGTTTCCTTATTTGGTGTGCTGACCAAGCATGAGCAGGAAATGCTGTCAACCCTATGCCGAAAATTGGGTCACGGGGTGTCAACTAAAGATTTGAAGTGTGATCACACTGAAATCAAATCTGAGGAGAGTTGACTATGAATTACATACCGCTTATAGGAAGAATCCTATTCAGTTCATTTTTTTTAATGTCGGGCTTCAATCATCTGCTGAAAATGAATGAGATGGTACCCTATGCCAAGTCCTCTGGAGTTCCACTGGCTGGTCTGGCAGTACCGCTTACAGGTTTAGTGATTATAGCCGGTGGTTTAAGCATCTTATTGGGCTTTTATCCCAAAATCGGTGCCTGGCTACTCATCATTTTCTTGATCCCCACTAATTTTTATATGCACCGCTTCTGGGGTGTGGAGGACCAGATGCAGGCCATGACACAGATGATCATGTTTATGAAAAATACAGTCATCATGGGTGGTGCGCTCTTAATTACTTATTTCGGGTCTGGTCCTTTTAGTTTGAGACCGTAACCTTCCATTCCATAACGTAGATAAAGAAGGATTCATGGTTAGAAAGATCGATCGAATCGTACGTGGGACAGCTGTCCAGGACGGCGCAGGTGTAAGCCTGCGCCGCCTTTTAGGTTCGTTGGAATTGGATTATTTGGACCCTTTTCTGCTCTTGGATGAATTTAAAAGTGAAAATCCCGATGAATACATGGCCGGATTTCCGGATCACCCCCACCGGGGGTTTGAAACGGTTACTTATTTGCTGAAAGGTCGTTCCCATCACCGGGATTACACGGGACAGTCCTGGGAACTGCAACCGGGGGATGTCCAGTGGATGCGGGCCGGAAGAGGGGTCATCCACAGCGAAATGCCCCGGCCGGATCAGGAAGGAATCTGGGGCTACCAGTTATGGGTCAATCTGCCCCGGGAAATGAAAATGTCTCCTCCGCAATATCAGGATATCCCCTCCCATACGATTCCTGAATGGCAGGATTCGGGGCAATTGGTCCGGGTTATTTCCGGTGAATACGAAAACCTGAAAGGTCCGGCGAAGTCGGTTACGGGGATTACCTATTTTGATGTCCGACTGGAATCGCAGAGCTCCTTTCAGCACCAACCGCCGTCGGGATTCAATTGCTTTTTTTATCTTTATAAGGGAACCCTCACATTGCCCTCTTTACAATCTGGCCATTTAAAAGCCGGTAAACTGGCTCCTTTCACGGGAGAAGGTACCATTGTGGTAACAGCCGGGAGGGAAGGTGCCGGTTTCCTTTTTCTGGGAGGGAAGCCCTTACAGGAACCGGTCGTCCGGGGAGGACCGTTTGTCATGAATACGCGTGGCGAAGTTCTACAGGCGATGGAGGATTATCAACAGGGGCGTCTGGCTCCACCCTTGGAAGGAGTCGAACTTCCATGAAAGCGCATTATCTGGGACATATTGTCTTTTATGTACGGGACCTGGAAGTATCCTTGAATTTTTATGAGCGACTCCTGGGATTGAAGCGCACCATCCAGGTGGACCTTCCTTTTAAGGCGATGCCCCTTTCTTCCGGGCGAACCCACCATGAAGTGCTTTTGATTGAGGTGGGGGAGGCCCCGGGACCCCTGAAAGGTCATCGGCTGGGGCTGGACCATGTGGCTTTCACGGGTGTGGGTTCGCTGGGCGGATTGAGGGAGACTCTGG
>CAZNUM010000044.1:3606-13322 GCA_964576315.1 uncultured bacterium | reverse complement strand
GGCCGTAGGTCTTTCTGGTATTGATGGTGTATAAGATTAATATTATCTCCCCCATCATTACCCCCCTGCTTATGGCGGTTTCGGTGGCAGATTCCATCCATATTGTAGCCGAATATCTCCAGGAGCACGGTCGGCATCATGAGGCGCGCCGCCGGGATTGTATTACAACCACTTTTAAACATCTGATTACACCGGTGTCCATGACCAGTATTACCACCATCATTGGTCTCCTGTCCCTGGTGAGTGCCGCCCTCGTTCCCGTAAGGCAATTTGGGCTGGTGGCTGCTTTTGGAGTGTTGGCGGCTTACCTGGTAACCCTGTTTTTCCTGCCGGTGCTACTGACCCTGCTGCCGGCACCCAAGGAAACCCATAAACAGGTCCTTCGTGCTGGATTTACCACCCGCCTGCTTTCCACGTTAGGACATTGGAACGCTCGACGGGCGACGATTATTCTTCTCTTATGCGGTCTTTTATTTTTTCCCGCAATGAAGTGGGTCCTGATGGTACCGGTAGGTACTAATTCCCTGGACTATTTTAAACCCGGTGATCCGGTCCGGAATCAGACCCAATGGATCGACAGCAACCTGGGGGGCAGTGTTTCGCTGGAATTCATGGTCATTGGTGAGGGTGAGGAGGCCCTGAAGGATCCTGATCTGCTCCGCAGGATGGATCGTTTCCAGCACTACTTGACCGCTATTCCCGGTTTTACTGGAATTTTTTCAATTGTGGATCTGGTAAAATCCCTTAATCAGGCGTTCTTTGAGGGGGATTCATTGGCCTATCAAATCCCGGAAACCAAAACTGGGGTTTCCCAGGAATTGCTTCTGGTTCGGGGCAGCGATGAACTGGCCAGTCTGGTAACGGATGATTTTTCCATGGCCCGGATTTCAGCCCGCGTCGCCATGAATCAGTCCCAAGCCTTATCGGAAAAACTGCCTGAGATCGAACAGAAACTGAATGAAATCTTCGGACGTGAAACTGTTGTTCAGCCCACCGGTATTGTGTATTTAATGCACCGAATGGAAAACTATTTGCTCACGACTCAGTTACGCAGTTTTGGGATTGCCTTCGCCGTGATTCTCCTGTGCATGATTTTACTGTTGCGGTCGATCCGTCTGGGTCTTTTAGCTATTATTCCCAATTTTCTTCCTATCCTGTTTACGATGGCTTGTATGCCGTTTTTCCATATCGCCCTGGATGTGGGGACGGTAATGATCGCCGGGATTGCGTTAGGGTTGGTGGTGGATGATTCGATCCATTTTCTGAGCCGAATGAAACTGGAATTGCAGGACAGCCATACCACCGGACAAGCGATTGAAGCCGCCATGCTGGGGACGGGGCGCCCCCTTCTGTTTACGAGTGTGATTCTTTCCTTCGGATTTGCGGTGCTGACACTGGCCAGTTTTAATCCCGTGATCCATTTTGGAGTTCTCTCCAGCATTGTCATCTTTTTGGCTCTCATTTTTGACCTGGTTGTCCTGCCGGCGATTATGGGCTTTTTCAAACCCCGTCAGTTGCTCTAGCCCTTTCAGACCTGTAAAACTCGTCCAAAACTAGGTTTAATTATCCCCTTTCCTTTCCTCCCCTGAATCGCTTAAGTTAGCCGGAAAATTAGCCCTGAAGGAGCCGGTAAAATCGGCCTACTTTGTGGATGAAGTTCATTACTAGAGGGTTAAGCAGGATTGAAAAAATAAACGCTGATAGGGAATGACATATGAAATACCCGGATTTGAAAAATGTCATTGGGGGGAAACAGGTGCCTTTCAAAGGGGAACACCTTGAAGTTCTGTCTCCCCTGAATGGGGAATTCATTTCCCGGGTGCCTCTTTCCGGTGCACCGGAAGTGGATCAGGCGGTCGCCGCTGCTCGGGCGGCTATACACCCGTGGGTAGCGCAGCCCATCAAGGAACGGGCTCAGGTTTTCTACCGGTATAAGCAACTCCTGGAACGATATCAGGATGAATTGACAGCTCTGGTACAGGAAGAAAACGGTAAAACGGCCGGTGAAGCTCGGGCGGAAGTGTTGAAATCAGTGGAGGTGACCGAATTTGCCTGTGCATTGCCCCAGTTAATTCAGGGTGAAATTGAAGAAGTAAGCCGTGGGGTGGAGTGTCGTTCCGATCGAAAACCGGTGGGGGTGGTTGCTAGTATTACGCCCTTCAATTTCCCCAATATGGTTCCCAACTGGACGATCCCCAACGCCATTGCCTTGGGGAATGCCATGATTCTAAAACCCTCCGAACAGACTCCCCTGAGTGCCAACCGTTTAGCCGAACTGCTGCAGGAAGCGGGCCTTCCAGACGGTATTTTTAACATTGTCCACGGTGCCCGTGACGTGGTGGAAGCCATTTGTGATCATCCCAGAATAGACGCTGTTTCCTTTGTGGGCTCCACGCGGGTGGCCAAACGGGTTTACGCCCGGGCAGCCAGTCACCACAAGCGCGTCTTAGCCCTGGGAGGGGCTAAAAACCATTTAATCGTACTGCCGGACGCGAACGTGGAAATGACCGCTACCAATGTGGCCGCTTCCATGACCGGTTGTTGCGGTCAGCGCTGTATGGCCGCTTCCGCCATGGTTGCCGTAGGGGAAGTGGATCTTATTATTGAAAAACTGTGTGAGGAAGCCCGGAAAATTGTACCGGGGGAAAACCTGGGGGCTGTGATTTCCGCGGCGGCAAAGGAACGGATTGAACAGTACATCACCGAAGCGGAACAACAGGGAGCTAAAATACTGGTGGATGGTCGTGGTGTGACAGTTCCCGGTCGTGAAAACGGATTTTACGTGGGGCCAACGGTCATCGACAACGTCACTCCTGATATGCCCATTGCCCGGGAGGAGGTCTTTGGACCGGTGCTCTCCATCATGCGGACCCGGACGGTGGAAGAAGCTCTGGAAATTGAAAATGGTTCTGAATACGGTAATGCTGCCGCCGTATTTACCCAGTCCGGTGGTTTAGCCAAGTACGTGGCAGAGCGGGCCAGCGCCGGAATGATCGGGGTGAACATTGGGGTGCCTGTTCCGCGGGAGCCCTTCTCCTTCGGGGGCTGGAATCAATCAAAATTCGGAACCGCCGATATTACGGGAAAAAGTTCCATTGAATTCTGGACGAAACTGAAAAAAACTACCATCAAATGGAATCCGGAAGCCCGGACCAACTGGATGAGTTAAGGAATAAACTAAGACCGAACCAGGAGATTCATTATGGCCACACCCGAACCCAATCATCATCTGCTTTACGGGATTGAGGATCGTCCACCCCTGAGGGAAACCATTATTCTCGGATTCCAGCATTACCTGACCATGTTTGGTTCCACCGTAGCCATTCCCCTGCTGCTGGCGCCAGCCTTTGGAATTACGGATCCGGTCCAGAAAGGGTGGCTGATTGCCACCATGTTTTTTGTCAGTGGGATTACCACGCTGCTTCAAACCACCTGGGGGAACCGGCTGCCCATTGTTCAGGGAGGCACTTTTTCTTTCTTGGCCCCAACCCTCGCTATCTGCAGTATGGCCGCCCTGGCCAATGCAGGCTGGGAAGTGAGGATGCAGCACGTTCAGGGAGCCATCATTGCCGGATCCTTCTTTGAAATTCTGATTGGTGCCAGCGGAATGGTGGGGCGGCTATTGCGGTTCGTGGGACCCGTGACGATTGCTCCCACTATTGCTCTGATTGGTCTGGCCTTGTTCAAGTTCGGAGCGCCGGAAGCGGGAAAGTACTGGCCCATCGGTGGTTTGACCATTTTGCTGATTATCCTGTTCAGTCAGTATTTTTCCCGGCGGCACCGCACCTTTGAACTCTACCCCATTCTCCTGGCAATTCTGACGGCCTGGGCGGCGGCGGCAGCAGGGACAATGCTGGGTATCTTTCCTGCTGGGCACCCCGCTTACACCAGCCTGGAAAATTTGCGTAACGCACCCTGGTTAAGGATTCCCTACCCCTTCCAGTGGGGGTGGCCCCAATTTGGAATCGCCGCCCTGGTTGGAATGCTGGCGGGCTATATCGCCTCCATTGTGGAGTCGATCGGCGACTATTACGCCTGCGCCCGTCTCAGCGGTGCCCCGGTGCCAACGGGGAAGATTATCAGCCGGGGGATTACCTTTGAAGGCATCGGATGCCTGGTGGCAGGAATATTCGGAACCGGGAACGGGACAACTTCCTACAGCGAGAATATTGGAGCGATTGGATTGACGCGCGTCGGATCTCGGCGGGTGGTTCAAGCCGGTGGATGGATCATGATTCTTCTGGGAACCATCTCCAAATTCGGAGCCCTGTTCACCACCATACCCAGTCCCATTGTGGGGGGCATGTACTGTGCCATGTTTGGCATGATTGCATCGGTAGGTCTCTCCAACCTTCAGTTCGTGGACCTGAATTCTGCCCGGAACCTGTTTATTCTCGGGTTCTCCTTTTTTATGGGATTGAGCGTACCGGAATATTTTGTTCTACACCCTTTGGTGATGGAAGGTCAGTTCCAGTGGGTCGGCAATATTATCACCACATTAGGGAGTACCGGAATGGCGGTAGGTGCCTTTATTGCGCTGGTACTGGATAACACCATTCCAGGGACGGATGAAGAGCGGGGATTAAAGGTCTGGCAGCAGGCCCAGGCATCGTAAAACAGTTGACCTAAAGGAGGCATTTATGTCAGTACTGATTAAAAACGGTCGAGTGATTACAGCAGTGGATGATTTCATGGCCGATGTATTTATTGACGGGGAAGAAATTGCTCAGGTGGGTAAAGATTTGAATGTTCAGGCTGATACGGTTATCGACGCCGCCGGGAAATATGTCATTCCGGGGGGGATTGATCCCCACACCCACCTGGATATGCCTTTCGGCGGTACGGTGTCATCGGATGATTTTGAAACCGGCACCCGGGCGGCCGCTTTCGGCGGCACCACCACCATTATTGATTTTGCCATCCAGACCCGGGGGCATTCTGCCCTGGAAGGGCTGGATACCTGGCATGCCAAAGCGGAGGGGAAAGCCGCCATCGATTACGGATTCCACATGATCCTTACGGACATGGAGGGGGAGCGGTTAAAAGAACTGGATCAACTGGTGGATCAGGGGGTGACATCCTATAAATTGTTCACCGCCTACCCTGGTGTGCTGTATATGGACGATGGCATGATTTTTCAAACCATGCGCCATGCCGGTGAATTGGGATCCCTGATCCTTATGCATGCTGAAAACGGAATTGTGATTGATGAAATTGTGAAACTGGCGGTGGCCGCCGGTAAAACGGAACCGAAATGGCATGCCCTTACCCGTCCCACCCGGATGGAAGCGGAAGCGGTCCACCGGACCATTGCTATCGCAGAAGTAGCGAATGTGCCTCTGTATATTGTCCATTTATCCTCTTCCGATGCGTTGGAACAGGTCACCTTTGCCCGGGACCGGGGACGGCCGGTTTATGCTGAAACCTGCCCCCAGTATCTTCTCCTGGATCTTTCCTACTATGAACACGACGATTTTGAAGGGGCTAAATATGTCATGTCCCCGCCCCTGCGGGAAAAATGGAATCAGGAGGAACTCTGGCGGGGACTGAAGAGCGGGGATCTTCAGGCCGTGGCCACCGACCATTGCCCCTTCCGGATGGAAGACCAGAAAATTCTGGGGAAAGATGTCTTTACTAAAATCCCCAATGGGGCTCCCGGCGTAGAAAACCGCATGAGTCTGATTTATCAGGCGGGTGTGGTGGAAGAACGAATCTCCTTGAATCGTTTCGTGGAAGTGACTTCAACGTCAGCCGCCAAGTTATTCGGTCTCTACCCCCGGAAGGGAACCATTGCCACCGGCAGTGATGCAGATGTGGTCATATTCAATCCCAACCACAAAGAAATGATTTCCGTTTCCAACCCCCGGACTCATCATATGAATGTGGACTACAATGCTTACGAAGGGTTTGAAGTCCAGGGGCTGGCTGAGACGGTCATTTCCCGGGGGAAAGTGATTGTCCAGGATGGGGATTACCATGGTCGGAAAGGCCACGGACAATTCTTGAAACGGGATCTTCATCAATCCCTGTAACCAGTAAAAGGGAAGGAGCAACCATGCCTCGCAAACTGAAGTCCGGATTAATCCAGATGAGCCTCCCCATGACAGAGGGGGAAGGAAGCATTGCTGAAATAAAGGCAGCCATGCTATCTAAGCACCTGCCATACATTGAAGACGCGGGCAGGCAGGGGGTTCAGATTCTTTGCCTCCAGGAGATTTTCAGTACGCCCTATTTCTGTCCCGGTCAGGATCCCGCCTGGTATGAAGCCGCTGAACCGATCCCTGGACCTACCGTAGAGCGTATGCAGGAATACGCGAAAAAATACCAGATGGTCATGATTGTACCGGTCTATGAAAAAGAACAGGCTGGGGTCCTTTACAACACGGCAGCAGTTATTGATGCGGATGGAACACTGTCAGGGAAATACCGGAAAAACCATATTCCCCACACTTCCGGTTTTTGGGAGAAATTTTTCTTCCGTCCTGGAAATTTAGGCTACCCTGTTTTTGACACTGCTTACGCCAAAGTGGGGGTGTACATTTGTTACGACCGGCATTTCCCGGAGGGCGCCCGGGCTCTAGGATTAAACGGGGCGGAAATCGTGTACAACCCTTCCGCCACGGTGGCGGGACTTTCCCAGTATCTGTGGAAACTGGAGCAGCCTGCTCACGCGGTGGCTAACGGTTATTTCATGGGCTGCATTAACCGGGTGGGTCAGGAGGCTCCCTGGAATCTGGGTGCGTTTTACGGTACCTCCTATTTTGTGGATCCCCGGGGAAATATTTTCGCCCAGGCCTCCGAAGATCAGGATGAATTACTGGTGGCGGAAATGGATCTGGACATGATTGATGAAGTCCGCTCCACCTGGCAGTTTTTCCGGGACCGGCGCCCCGAATCTTATAACGATTTAGTGGCCCCCTAAATTAAAGGAGCTTACCATGGACAGTGCTGATATTCGCCGTAAACATGAACAATATCTGTTTCCGGCGGTCAAGAATTTTTACCAGGAACCGGTGGTGGCCGTCAAAGGGAAGGGGGTGATGGTTACGGATGGGGACGGAAAGCAATACCTGGACTTTTTCGGCGGTATTCTCACTATTTCGGTGGGCCATGCAAATGAAGAGGTGAATGGGGCAGTCATTGCCCAGGTCAACCGCCTGAGCCATATTTCAACGCTCTACCAGGTGGAATCGGTGGTCCTGCTGGCGGAGCGGTTGGCCCTGATTAGTCCCGGAAAACTGGAGAAATGTTTCTTCACCGCCTCCGGTACAGAAGCGGATGAAACGGCGGTCATGATGGCTCAGGTGTTCACCGGGAATGGGGAATTCATTGCCCTCCGGCACGCCTATTCCGGCCGTTCCCTGTTGGCTCAGTCCTTGACGGCCCACGCCTCCTGGCGGGCCTTACCAACCCAGGTGGCGGCCGTGAAGCATGCCCTGGCGCCCTATTGTTACCGCTGCCCTCTGAAAACCAGTTATCCCCGATGTGGTGTGGCCTGTGCCGAGGATGTGGAAGAATTAATCCGGACCACTACCACGGGTGAAATCGCCGGTATGATGGTAGAACCGATTCAGGGCGTTGGTGGATTCATTACGCCGCCGCCTGAATATTTCAAGATTGTGGCGGAGATCGTTCGACGGTACGGCGGTATTTTCATTTCGGATGAAGTGCAGACCGGTTTCGGTCGCACCGGGAAAATGTTCGGAATCGAACAGTACGATGTGATGCCTGATATGATGACCATGGCGAAAGGAATTGCCAACGGTCTGCCCCTGGGAGCCGTCATTACGACCGGTGAAATTGCAGATTCGCTGAAGAAAAACAGTATTTCCACTTTTGGGGGCAATCCCGTCAGTTGTGCAGCCGCCAACCAGACCCTTGAAATTGTGGAACGGGACCGTTTACCGGAGAATTGCGCCGCCATGGGAAACATCCTTCGAAAGGGGTTGGAAGCACTTCAAAGGCAATACCCGAAAATAATCGGGGATGTCCGGGGGATGGGACTGATGCAGGCCCTGGAACTGGTGGTGGATGAAACCCGCCAGGATCGGACCCCAAATCCCAAAGCCCTGGATCAACTCATGGAGGAAACGAAACAGCGGGGGTTATTGATCGGCCGTGGCGGACTGTACGGGAATGTGGTGCGCATTTCACCACCCATGAATGTGAGCAGGGAGGCGGTGGAGAACGCCCTTCAGATTCTGGGGGATGCCCTGGCCGCCCTTCCGGAAGGATAGAAGACTAAATTTTGAGGAAACCCATGGAATTACCATCTTCACGCCTGGAGACCCGGTTTCAGGAAGCCAAGCCGCTGCTGACGGAAGCGGAGGCGGCCATTGAAGCCAACCGTTGCCTGTATTGTTACGATGCCCCCTGCATTAAAGCCTGTCCCACCGGGATTGATATTCCCACATTTATTAAAAAGATTGCCAGCGGAAACGTGGTGGGGGCTGCCGGCACCATTTTGAGGTCCAACCTGCTGGGTTATTCCACCGGACGGGTATGCCCCGTGGAGGAATTGTGTGCCGGCGCCTGTGTGTTTAATCAATACAACGGAGAGCCGATTCAGATTGGGCGCCTTCAGCACTACGCCGTTTCCCAGGCGCTGAAATGGGAGCTGGAAAGGGGAAAGAGCCTGTTGAATGCGCCGGCACCGGACTGTGGAAAGGTGGCGCTAATCGGCGCCGGACCCGCTTCTTTGGCCTGTGCCGGAACCCTGGTTCTGGAAGGAGTCCAGACCATTATTTATGAAAAGGATGATCTCCCCGGCGGGTTGAACACAACCGGTGTAGCTCCCTATAAAATGCCCGCTACCGAAGCACTGGCCGAAGCGGAGTGGATTACCAGCCTGGGGGTGAAAATCCATTACGGCGTTACGATTGGTCATGACGTTACGGTAGAAAAACTGCTGGATGATTTTGATGCCCTCTTTGTGGGCACCGGGCTGGGAAGCGACCAATTCCCCGGAATCCCCGGGGAAAGAAAGGAGGGAGTGTGGGGTGCCACCGAACTGATTCGTAAAATCAAGAATGATGGATCTTTCCAACTGCCGGAAGATCTGAAAAAGGTGATTGTTGTTGGCGGGGGTAACACGGCCATTGACATTGCCCGGGAGCTGGCTCTCCTTGGAATTCCCCAGGTGGATATTGTTTACCGTCGGACGGAAGTGGAAATGCCCGGTTATGCCCATGAATTAAAAGCAGCCCGGCAGGTCGGTGTCCGGCTTCTGGAGCGTATTCAACCGGTACAGATTGTTTCCGCTGGACCCCGGGACCTCGTCTTCCACGGACAAAATACAGTGGACGGATCCCTGGTTGAGATTCCAACCAACTGGGTGGTGATGGCGATCGGGCAGAAAAAAGTAGCCGGTTCCCTGGTCCCGATGCTTGAGACGGACGGGAAAGGGCGGATTGTTGTGGATCTGGAAACGGGGCGGACCTCCCACCCCAGAATTTTCGCCGGTGGCGATTGCGTGAATGGAGGCAAGGAGGTGGTCAATGCCGTGGCAGGCGGACAGGCTGCCGCCAGGGCAATGTTAGCGGATTTCAAGGAGAAACGTTAAAATGAATCAAAAGGCATTCCCTTGTTATGCCCCATTCCCCTCCCATATCACCAAGGTCATGCTGAGCTTGTCGAAGTATGAGCTTGTCGAAGTATGAGCTTGTCCCTGCCCGACTGGTCAGGCGGGCCTGCCCGAATATCCCCGGTCAGGCGGG
>CAZNUM010000044.1:0-3506 GCA_964576315.1 uncultured bacterium | reverse complement strand
TTGTCCCTGCCCGACTGGTCAGGCGGGCCTGCCCGAATATCCCCGGTCAGGCGGGCCTGCCCGAATATCCCCGGTCAGGCGGGGAGGAATGAGCCTGTCGCGGTCCATTTGGTCAGGCGCACAGATCAAAATGGGTCGGCATGCATTTGAAATAATATTTGAAAGAAAAAGGTAATCCTATGGCTGACTTAAATACCAATTTTGCCGGGATAGAAAGTCCCAATCCTTTCTGGCTGGCTTCTGGTCCGCCCACCAATTGTGGAGAACAGGTGATGCGTGCCTTTGATGCGGGCTGGGGCGGTGCGGTCTGGAAAACACTGGGAGAACCGATTGTGAACGTTTCTTCGCGACTGGCAGCCGTTACCTATGGCGGCCAACCGGTCTCCGGATTAAATAATATTGAATTAATCACCGATCGACCGTTGGAGACCAACCTGAAGGAAATCCGTGAGGTAAAGAAGCGTTATCCGGATCATGCAGTGATTGTATCCCTCATGGTGGAGTCCAGGGAAGAATGGAAAGATATTATTCACAAGGCGGAGGACACAGGTGCGGATGGTCTGGAACTGAATTTCGGCTGTCCCCATGGCATGTGTGAACGGGGTATGGGCAGTTCTGTAGGGCAGGAACCCAAGGTACTGGAGGAGATTACCTCCTGGGCAGTGGAGTTTGCTTCCACCCCTGTCTTGGTGAAGTTAACGCCGAACGTGGGGGATATTTTGGATCCCGGTTCCGCCGCTGTCCGGGGCGGGGCCCATGGATTATCCCTGATTAATACCATTAAATCCATTATTGGTGTGGATCTGGATTCGCTCGTACCTCTTCCATCGGTGCGGGATAAAAGTACCCACGGCGGTTACTGTGGACCGGCGGTAAAACCGATTGCCCTCCACATGGTGGGCGCCCTGGCCCGGGATTCCCGCATTAACATCCCCATTTCTGGTATCGGTGGCATTCACCAGTGGCGGGATGCAGCGGAATTCATCGCCCTGGGCGCCACGTCAGTCCAGGTATGCACCGCGGTGATGCATTACGGCTACCGGATTGTAGAAGATTTAATTGATGGTCTTTCCCATTACCTGGATGAAATGAATCTAACTTCTGTTTCCCAACTGGTGGGGAAAGCGATTCCCCACTTTACAGACTGGGGGGACCTGGACCTGAATTACCGGGTGGTGGCCAGTATTGATGCGGAGAAATGTATCGGCTGTCAGCTGTGTTACATTGCGTGCCTGGACGGAGCCCACCAGTGCATCCATACACGCCAGAATCCCTGCGCTGCCTACCACGGTGAATCTGACCACGGCATGAATCCTCGGGCGGAGGTTCCGCCTCCCCAGCCACATGCCGTGCCGAAGGGAATGGAGGCACACGTTCCCTTTGTGGACGATGCGGAGTGTGTGGGGTGTAATCTCTGTCAACTGGTTTGTCCCGTTTCCGGATGTATTACCATGGTAGAACGCTCCACCGGCAAAAAGCCGGAAACCTGGAACGAACGTATGGCGACCAACCTGTAGGAGGACCCCTGATTCGCCGGTTTCATTTCTTCCTTTAGAGATTCAGCCGCGAAAACTTTTAATGGGAGTGAATAAAAATGCCTCCCTGGCTGTCGTTCAATTGCATGTGATAGAATCGGCGTGTAAATTCGCCCTCCACATAACCAAGAAAGGCTGTTTTATGAATCAATATTTTTTATCTGGTATTTAAGCCATGTCAGCCCGGGAACCTGTCAGTATACATTATCAGTTTGTTTTTGAAGACAATCAGCAGGTGGAGGTCAACATCCAGTTGGATGGGGATACGCTTGAATATATTCCCCCGGAAGACCGGGAAATCCCCGAATGGGCCTATTACAGCTATCTCCAGTGTGATAACTGCCCCAAGAAGAATACAGAATCTATCTATTGCCCTGTGGCGGCCAATCTTGCCACCGTAGTTGAAGCTTTTAAAAATGTCTACTCTTATGATAAGGTGGATGTGATTGTCACCACCAAGGAACGGGTTTATGCCCGAACCAAAATATCCATACAGCAGGGGTTGAGCTCACTGTTGGGAATTATCATGGTGACCAGCGGGTGTGAAAATATGGACAAACTGCGCCCCATGGTACGCTTCCACCTGCCTTTTGCTTCAATCGAAGAAACCATTTTCCGCTCTGTTTCCACCTATCTGCTGGCTCAGTATTTCCGGGCTCAAAAGGGGCTGGAACCCGATTGGCAAGTAGATCAACTCTCGGAGATCTATGCCCGGATCGCCAAAATTAACAGCAACACGGTGAAGCGTCTCCAGATAGCCGCTGAAAAAGATGCGGGTCTGAATGCGGTAGCCATTCTGGATACTTATGCCCAAATGACTCCCTTTTCTATTAAAAATACGTTGGGAGATTTCGAATACATTTTTAAGCCCTATCTGGAGTAGAACCACGAATATGGCAGATCCTTTGAATCGACCGATCCATCGATTCCCAATGCTTGCTTTTTAAATATCACCAGCGATGAAAGTGGAGATTAGTCAGTCTCTGGAATTAAATCAGATTCAGGAAACGTTACTGGACCTCCATTCTTTTTTAAATATATTAAATGTATTCATCAGCCAGTATCACCAGATTGGAGGCTTGATAGGGGATAAAGCACCGATTCAACCGATTATTGACGTTACCACGGATATGATTTCTGACTTAAAAGATTTGGAAAGGACGAAAAGGAATTTATCTCATTTCCATGTTTTCAAGCACCGGGTCCTGAAAACCCTGGATCAGATTCAGGAGCAGTATTCCCCCCAGACGGAGACCGAAAAATACCGGCTTGCCCTTCGAACTATCCATTCGTTTCTGGAAGTGTTGGAAATGCGTTGCCGGGAGTGGCTGGAGCGTATCCAGGCACCGGAGCAATGGCTCCGGGTGGATATCCAGTACTTGAAGAATGAATTTTCCCACATTTTCTCCGCCGTGGAACAGTACAGTAATGGACGTTTCCGGTTGGTGGACAATATTGCCTCTCAGGAAGACCAGGACTACCTGATCCGTTTGGACATTCACAGTACAACCGATGACTGGATATTCATGCCGTCTGTATTCCAGGATGTCATGCGTGATTTGATTCTGAATGCCCGTAAATATACGCCGTCGGGAGGTGAAATTATTGCGGGACTAATTAATGACGGAAAAACACTCACCTTCGTTGTCCAGGATAATGGAATCGGAATTTGTGATGAGGACCTCAATCAGGTGGTACAATTCGGTTACCGGGGCAGGAATGGGGTGGATCATAGAACCATGGGAGGCGGTTTTGGACTCACTAAAGCTTATGTAAATACGAAGAAATTCGGTGGTCAAATGTGGATTGCCTCGGAAGTGGGCCGGGGCACAAAAATTACGATCAAGATTCCCGTCCCCGCCCAAACATAAGGGGCAAATTGTTTTGGCTGCCTGAGCAACGCCGCACAGCGGCGTGTGTCGAAGGCTTTATGGCTAGTGTTTGGAGCTACAAACAAGGTTGTTCCGAAAG
>CAZNUM010000043.1:0-13391 GCA_964576315.1 uncultured bacterium | reverse complement strand
TAGACTCTTAATCTATTGGTTGAAGGTTCGAGTCCTTCCGGGGTCACGACCTTATAAAATCTACAACAATACCAGCCTCATAGCAGCGCATCCATTTTCTTTAGCAGCTTCTCCCGCTTGATCGGTTTTGCCAGGTAATCATTACATCCAGCGTTTAGACACTGTTCCCGGTCCGATAAAAAAGCATGGGCGGTGGTGGCAATAATGGGAAGCGATTCCCACTTTTTTTGTTGACGAAGTTCCCGGACCAGGTCTAACCCGTCCTCTTCCCCGATCAGGGATAAATCCACAAGAATGATGTCCACCGGCTCCGTATTTAGGATTTCCCGGGCAGCAATTACACTCTCGGCGAAGCGCGATTCATAATCGTCCCGAAGATAGTAATACATCATTTTTGAGGTGCTTTTATCGTCCTCAATAATCAAAGCCAGTGGTTTAGTCGTTTTTAGGGTCATGTAATTATTTTATGCCCTGAATTAGGCACTCCCGAAAACATGGTGATAAAGACCTTTCAGTTGGTCCCGTCCCACCGGTTTAGTAAAAATTCCCTCCACCGGCAGGTGTTGAAGGGATTGGTGAATCTCCGGATTTAAAAAGGCAGAAACGATTCCGATCCTAATCTCCGCCAGATCGGACTGACTACGGATCATCCGGACCAGATCGGCGCCGGTAATGTCAGGCATCTTCAGATCCAGTAAAACCAGCCGTGGTTTTAACTGAGCCACCAGTTTGAACCCTTCCGCCCCGTTTCTGGCCGTGGCCACCTTAGCTGATTCATTCAGCGTGTGAAATAAATGAACCATTAACTGCAAAAACCCCGGGTCATCATCAATCACCAGAATATCAATTGCCGTATCAGGACTGCCAACAATCCGGTGATCCAGAGGATATCCATATTGCTGAAGGAAGTGAACAAAATCCTCCCGGACCACCCGGAAATGACCACTGGGTGTTTGGAAGGCTTTCAAAGTTCCGTTTCGAAACCAGCGCTTCACCGTATTTACGCTAATCTGACAGTAACGGGCCACGTCTCCCGTAGTAAAGAAACGCTTTAATTCACTCTTATTCTTCATCGAATCGTTATTGCTCCTATGTAACGAAATGTATCTTTTATATACTATTGACAATATAGACATTAAATCACCCGGATCAAACCTTTTTTAAGGAATCGGACTGATCTCCATGAAACCACCATTTCTATTCACATTTCAGGCGTAATTTCAGCCCCCAATTCAGGTCTAGTATGCCATGAAACCAGCCATTATCCTTCTCAGTGGGGGGCTCGACTCCACCACCTGCCTGGCAATTGCAAAAAGCCGGGGTTATGAACTGTATGCCCTTACTTTCCGCTATGGCCAGCGCCATACATTTGAAATTGAAGCGGCGCGCTTGTTAGCACGCCAATACGGGGTGAAAGAACATATAATCACCCAAATTGACCTTCGAACCTTCGGCGGATCCGCCCTCACGGACGATATCGACGTCCCCAAGGACCAGGGCCAGGATGGAACCGGAATACCCATCACCTATGTTCCGGCCCGCAATACCATTTTCCTGTCTTTTGCTCTTGCCTGGGCGGAAGTTCTCCCTGCAGCCCATATTTTTATCGGCGTCAACGCCATTGATTACAGCGGCTATCCCGACTGCCGACCCGAGTTTATTCGCGCCTTTGAAACACTGGCGCGTTACGCGACCAGAATGGGTACTGAGGAACGTCGCCCAATTACCATTCACACCCCCCTTATTACCCTGACCAAGGCAGAAATAATTCAAACCGGTCTCAACCTGGGTGTGGATTACAGCTTGACCCATTCCTGCTACGATCCGGATGCCCGGGGGAACCCCTGCGGGCATTGTGACGCCTGTCAGTTGCGGCAGAAAGGATTTCAGGAGGCGGGGATTCTTGATCCCCTGTCTTATCCTTCCTAGGATCGAAGCATGGCTTATTCCATAAAAGAAATTTACTACACCCTTCAGGGGGAAGGGTTCCATACGGGGCGTCCCGCCGTTTTCTGCCGCTTTACCGGTTGCAACCTCTGGTCGGGTCTAGAAAAGGACCGGGCGACAGCCGTTTGCCGCTTCTGCGACACCGATTTTGTCGGGACTGATGGACCGGAGGGCGGCCGGTTCACCAGCCCAGAAGCACTGGCGGAACATATTGTAAACCACTGGCCCAAAAATGCGCAAACCGACCCTTTCCTAGTATGCACCGGTGGTGAACCCTTGCTCCAGCTCGATCCCCCTCTCATAACTGCCCTCCACACTGAGAAGGTAAAGATTGCGATTGAAACTAATGGAACAATTCCTGTACCGGAAGGAGTGGACTGGATCTGCGTCAGCCCCAAGGCATATGCTCCTTTGAAACAGACAAGGGGTGACGAATTAAAACTGGTTTACCCCCAGGATGGGCTGGATCCGGAGACCTTTACAACGCTGGACTTTTCCTACTTCTATCTTCAACCCCTGGACGGCCCCCAGCGGGATCGGAATACACGCCTGGCGCTGGATTACTGCCGGGAACATCCCCATTGGAGACTCAGTCTCCAAACCCATAAATTTTTAGGCATTCCTTAATACGCTTATGGAGATTTACAAAGATATCACCTTCGAGGCAGCCCACACGCTGCCCCACCTGCCGGAGGGGCACAAGTGCCGACGCCTCCACGGCCACTCCTACACCCTGCGCATATACATCAATGGACCAATCGATCCCCACACAGGCTGGGTTATGGACTATGCGGACATTAAAGCCGCCTGCGCTCCTCTGGTGGAGCGGCTGGACCACCATTATTTAAACGATATCGAGGGGCTGGAAAACCCCACCAGCGAAATTCTGGTCCAATGGGTCTGGAATCAGTTGAAACCGGCTCTACCGTCCCTGTCAGCGGTGGAAGTGAAGGAAACCTGCACCACCGGGTGTATCTACCGGGGAGAAGCGACATGACGGTTGCAGAAGGACGGCAATTCAGTTTCGAAGGGGAGGATAAAATCAGGCCGGACTATCTGGAGACATTCCCCTTCGACAGTCCGGGTCAGTACATTTGTACGGAAACCAATGAATTCAGTGCCGTTTGCCCATTCAGCGGTCTTCCGGACTTGGCCCGGGTGAAAATCGAATACTATCCGGAAGGCGGAAAATGCATTGAACTGAAAAGTCTGAAATACTATTTCGTCAGCTTCCGGAATGTGGGTATTTATCAGGAAGGTGTCACCAAGCGGATTTACCAGGATCTGAAACAAAAACTGGGCACCAGTCGGTTGAAGGTGACCACCGTTTACAATACGCGGGGCGGTTTTGACACTACCTGTGTCGAAGGTTCTCTGGGGCACTCACGCTGATAAACTGGCGACCTTTTACTGTGATTCCCCCGACTTTGTTCTTAATTTTGCCACCGCTTTTTCCGGCCCCGTAGCTCAGCTGGTAGAGCAGCGGCCTTTTAAGCCGTTGGTCACAGGTTCGAATCCTGTCGGGGTCACTCCTGCCTCCAGTTCCAGTTTCTACCATAATCGCTAAAATTGACGTAATTTTTCTACTTAAATCAAATAAAGGAGGCGAATCATGACTGCCTTAAAAATGCAATTCTTCACCTTGGCAATCCTGTTCTTCGTGGGCATTTGGCTCACCGGTTTTGAAAATGCACACTGGTTCCTCTACGTTCCCGTCATTCTTCTCGTCTTCGCCGGCCTTACCGGAATCTGCCCCGGATTGATGCTCTGGAAAAAACTGGGATTCAAATAAAACACAGCTTACAAGGCGCGTTTTCTTCTAAAACCGGTTTTTTGATTTTATTGAATTAAACCTATAATCAGACCGATTTAAGGTTTAACTTCCCTGGTTAATAATCTGATGCCCTTGATCTAATCAAGCGATCATCAGACCGGCGATTCAAGAGAGATCGTCAACTACCGGCTTGTTTAAGCGTTTGACACGTCGGTAGCATCATTCGAATAAACGCATGTTACTTGGAAGATCATCTATGAACATCTACGTAGGGAATTTGCCCTTTAAACTGAGCGAAAGCTCCTTGAAAGATACTTTTTCGGAATATGGAGAAGTTTCAAGCGTTAATATTATTACCGACCGGTTATCCGGGCGGTCTAAGGGATTCGGTTTTGTTGAAATGCCGGACGACTCTGAAGCAAATGCTGCTATCCAGGCCTTAAATGGCAAGGATTTCGACGGCCGTAATATTAAAGTGAATCAGGCAAAGCCACGGGCTGAACGCCCACCCAGACCCCGGTATTAACTGTTAGTCAAAATACCTGAAAAAACCCCGTTTTCTCCGGAAAGCGGGGTTTTTTATTACCCCTCAAATCTTTTTTCTCCTGAAAGCCGGTTTTGTTAATTTAGTATAGTGCTACAATTCATAATGCAGATTGAACAATGAATCCTTTTCTTTCAGCCGCAATAGAGGAGGCGGAAAAAGGCCTGGCAGAAGAGGGAATCCCGATTGGATCGGTGCTGGTTCATGAGGATACCATCATCGGGCGGGGACATAACCGCCGGGTTCAACAGGGAAGTGCTATTCTCCACGCCGAAATGGATGCCCTGGAAAATGCCGGCCGCCAACCGGCCGCCGTTTACCAAAATTCAACTCTCATTACCACCCTCTCCCCCTGCCCCATGTGTACCGGAGCCATTTTGTTATATGGTATTCCCAAAGTAATCATCGGTGAGAATATTAATTTCAGTGGAGAAGAAACTCTTCTGAAAGAACGGGGAGTAACAGTAGAGGTGATCCAGGATTCAGGTTGTATTGAATTGATGAAAAACTTTATTCGTCAGAACCCCCGCCTGTGGAATGAAGACATTGGTGTATAAGTCCTTCCCCGCGCTTCAAATTATTGTTTCAGACCGTTGAGAACCTGCTCCGGTGTCACCGGTAATGCCCTGATTCGCACTCCACAGGCATGGTAGATGGCATTGACCACCGCCGGTGCAGGCCCGTTAATAGGGATTTCAGCGACGGCCTTAACACCAAAGGGTCCGGAAGGATCGTGGGTGTGAATGAACCGGGTTACAATTTCCGGCATATCAATGGCCGTATAAATATGGTAGCGATTGAAATCCCGATTCACCACCCGTCCCCGACCATCAAAAACCATAAATTCTGACAGGGCGTAACCCAGGGATTGGGGAATAGCCCCTTCCACCTGTCCCTCTGCCATTTGGGGATTAATTACCTGACCTGCATCCGTCACCGATACAATCCGGTTCACAGTGACAAAGCCCGTTTCCGTATCCACCGTAACATCGGCAAACGTGGCATTGAATGGGGGAGGACTATCAAAACTCATGTGGGAAGCGACGGCCTGAATCTGGTGCTGGTATTGAGTATAAAAAGATTTGGTGCAAATATCTTTGTAGGAAACATATTCTCCCCGGCTGCCTTTCACACCCCCCTCTTCAATGCGAGCATCCGGATCGGCCAGAAGTTTACGACCCTGTTCCAGAATTTGCCGCCGGATCTCCTCTGCCACTTTCTTCACGGCACCCCCGGAGACAAAGGTAGTACTAGAGGCGTAAGCTCCCGTATCAAAGGGGGTCAAATCCGTATCCGAAGAACGGACGAGAATTTTCTCCACTGGCACTTCCAGGACTTCAGCCGCAATCTGGGCTAAGGCCGTATCCGAGCCGGTCCCTAAATCGGTCGCCCCCATGGAGAGGTTAAAACTACCATCCTCATTCATTTTTAAATAAACGGACCCCATATCCACCCCTGCAATTCCAGAGCCCTGGGCAGCCGTCGCCACACCGATCCCCCGCCGGAATACGCCTTGTTGAGGAGTGTTGCGGCTGGTTTCCCAATGAATGAGTTTCTTCCCTTCTTCCAGACATTGGCGGATTCCGGTACTTTTCAACACCATGGGATAGCCATCTTTTCCTTCTCCTAAAACCTGGGCGATTGGCACCGTTTCACCCTCCCGGTAGTAATTCCGGAGCCGTAATTCAATGGGATCAATCCCCTGATCAGCGGCAATTTCATCCACCAGTGATTCCAGGGCGAAAAATCCCTGGGGGGCGCCATATCCCCGAAAAGCACCTGCCGGTGGCAGGTTGGTGTACACCGAGCGGGCCCGTACATGAATATGGGGAGCCTTGTAAAGGGCCAGTGCCTTACTGGCTGTAACGGACATAACCGTGAGTGTATGGGGACCATAGGCCCCGGAATTCTGGAGAATGTCCATATCAATTGCCTGGAAATTCAAATCCCGGTCAAGGCCGATTCGAAGGGAAACAATCTGGGGGTGGCGTGAACGGGCAGCCGTAAATTCCTCTTCCCGTGTGTATTCAATACGGGCCGGGCAACCGGTTTTCCAGGTCACAGCCGCACAGATTTCTTCATTCAGTATTTCCTGCTTGCCTCCAAATCCACCCCCGATGCGCGGTTTAATCACACGAATTCTCCTCACCGGCAGATCCAGAACTTCCGCCACCATCCTCCGAACGTGAAACGGAACCTGGGTGGCAGTCCGGATTACTAACCGATCGTTTTCATCCAGCCAAGTGAGAGTAATATGAGGCTCCAGGGCAGCATGCTGAACATAGGGAACAGAATAACGACCCTCATACACATGGGCAGCTTCTTTCAGGGCTTTTTTCACATCGCCGATCTGTTCTTCAAAAGCCGCTGCCACATTATGCTCAGCATCCGTAATCCCGGTCGGACCCTGTTCCGGGTGGAGAACCACTTCATGCTCCAAAGCCTTTTCCGGATCGAAACAAGATGGCATTTCGTCGTACTGCACCTGAATCGCCGCCACAGCAGCTTCAGCCGCCTCCAGCGTCTCAGCCGCGACTACAGCGACACGGTCACCCACATAGCGCACGGTCGAGTCCAGAATACGCATATCGCGGGGGGAAGGCTCCGGATATCCCTGTCCTGCCGTGGTGTAGTAATGAGTTTTAAAATCTTTGTGCGTCAGAACCGTAACCACTCCCTCGATTTGCAATGCTGACGAAGTGTCAATCGAACGGATTCGGGCATGAGCCACAGGACTGTGCAGAATTTTGATCTCCAGAAAATGATCGTGGGGAATATCGTCACTGAAGACCGGTTTCCCTTTAGCCAAGGCCAGTCCATCCACCCGGCGGGTCTGTTTTCCTACCACCTTCAAATGGATGTCTCCTTCCGCTGAGAACAATAGTTTAACACCGCTTTTACCGGCTTGACGTATCCGGTACAGCGGCAGTACACCCCTGCCAGAGCTTCCCGGATTTCCAATTCACAGGGATGTGCCTTGTGTCGCAGGAGGCCCTCCACTGCCAGGATCATTCCCGGCGTGCAATACCCGCACTGGATAGCCCCTTCATCCAGAAAGACTGCCTGCAGAGGATGGACCGTCGTCCCCTGAGTCAGAGATTCAATCGTTTCCACCCACTTCCCCTCGAGGGTGTGCATCAGAATTAATCCTGCATTGAAAGCCCGATTATTTATCAGAACCGTATCCGAGCCGGTCTCACCCCTTTCAGAAGAAAATTTGACTCCAAACAGTCCCATTCCCCGGAGATAGTCCAGCAAAGTTAATCCAGGGCGAACATCCGCCGTGACCGGTGACCCGTTTAAGGTCAAATGGACTTTCACAGCCGGTCCCCCACCCGCTGGAGGCCCACCTCCAGCAGCTGCCGTTTATAGGATCGGGACCCGAAATGATCCTCCTGAAGTATTGAGGCTGCCTCCTGAACCAGGCGGTCCACAGCTCCATTCGTATTCCACTGGTCGGCGGGCAAAGATAAATCCTGAATTTTTGTTACCCTGCCGCCTACGGCGAATTGCAACCGATTCCCCTGTCGAGAACCGGCGACTGCCAACACGGAGGGAGCTGACGGAATAACGGCAAACCGCTCCAGGGCAGACACCTCAACTACAGACGTATTACAGATTATCTCCGTAATAATCCCTCTTCCATTCCAGGTGTGAATTGAAACCTGTTCTTTCTCACCGGAATAAATTGTCAATTCAGCTGACAGGGCATGCAAAAAAACAAGGATCTCGGAATCAACTCTGCCCTGGGCAACCTCGCCGCCGAGGGTCCGCTGATGACGAATATTTTTTGAGGGGCAGGAATATTTTACCGCTTCAATAAAAGGAGTAGCGGCAGATTCATTTGACAAATTATCTGCCAGATCCTGCAACTTCGTCCCAACGCTTATTCGAATATTATCGGAATTAAAAGAAACAGTTTCTTGAAGAAGTCCGTTTAAATCAATCAGCGTTTTTATCCTGGGATCCCGTTCTACCACCAGATAACTCCCCCCGGCAAAAAAGACCTGATGAGAATTTATTTTGGCCTTCCAGGCCTCTGGAAGGGAGTTGGGTTTAACAATCGATTGGATAGAATGCCACATAAATCAACCCTGTGGAGGATTTCTGAAATCAAGACCGGTACGCCTGGTGGCCTGGTCTAACATTTCTTCTGAGATCCGGTTTTGCTGTTGAATCAACTGGTCCAGATTCACTTTCGGTATTCCCTCCTTAATCTGAATTTTACCACCAACGATGAGATGGTCCACTGGTGAGGTTCGCACCGTAAAAAGCAGGGCTGCCAGCGGATCAGAAAGACTGCCGGCATATTCAAGCCCTTGCACCGAAAAGAGGGCCAGATCGGCCTGTTTTCCCACTGCAAGTTCGCCAATATCGTCTCGTCCCAGCACGGCTGCTCCGCCCCGAGTGGCCATCCATAGGACCTCCCGGACGTTAAGCCAATGAGCCTGTTCCCGAAGGCGGGAGATCATCAGAGCCTGGCGTAATTCCGCCAGCATGTTCCCCGAATCATTAGAGGCGGAACCATCGACTCCCATTCCTACGGGGACTCCCTGGTCCAGCATTTCCTTCACCCGGGCGATTCCGCTTCCAAGGCGCTGGTTGGAGCTGGGGCAATGACTCACTCCGGTGCCGGTATCAGCCAATCGTTTCAGCTCATCATCCTGCAGGTGAACGGCGTGGGCAACCCAGGTATGATCTGTCAGCCAGTCAAGAGAATCCAGGTAAGCCACCGGCCGTAAACCAACCTGCCGCAAGCAGAAGTTTTCCTCATCCAGGGTTTCAGCCAGGTGTGTATGAAGTTGCAATCCCCGGTCGCGGGCGAAAGAAGCGGTTGACCGTAATAGTTCCTCCGTCACGGAAAAGGGAGAACAGGGCGCGAGGGAAATCCGAACCATGGCTCCCGGGGTGGGATCGTGGTATGCTACTACCAGCCGTTCCGTATCCGCCAGAATTTCCGATTCAGACTGAACCACATCGTCCGGCGGCAGTCCTCCGGATGATTCCCCTAGAGACATGGACCCGCGGGTTGGTTGAAATCGAATTCCCACCTTCCGGGCAGCCCGGATTTCAGCATCAATTAAATCATGGTTCGCCTTCTCCGGAAATAAATATAGGTGATCAGCGCTGGTGGTAGTACCGGAGAGCATCAATTCCAACAGACCAACCTGAGCACTGATAAAGACGGACTCGGCATTGATTTCCCGCCAAACTTCATAGTGATTCTTCAGCCAGTCAAACAGAGGCTGGTTCTGCATCAGGGGGATATTGCGGGTGAGGGATTGAAAAAGGTGGTGGTGGGTATTCACAAACCCGGGAACAATAACCATTCCACTGGCATTTAAAATTTGATCGGCTTCCACATTCAAAGACTCCGGTCCCAGAGAAATAATCCGGTCATTTTCGATCAAAATATGACCTCCCTGGAATTCTTCCCTCCCGTCATTCATGGTCGCTACCAGCAACGGATTTTTAATCAGAATACACATCTTCAACTAACCGGCTGCTGTAAAACAGATTGGTTATTCACCTGGTCATAGAGCAGGATCATCTCCGTCATCCGTTCCAAGAGGATCTCTGTTTTGTCATTTTTAAATTGGACCTCCTGGGGGATATAAGTGGTTTGATCGGCAGACACCCGGATATTCTTGTCTTCATATTCAATCAAGTGCCGATTCACCGTAATCCGGTGTACCTGCTCTCGCTCTTTGAACCAAAGCGTCGACTCTGAAAGCCAGTAGCCGGAATCTTCCCGTTGAAATGAATCTTCACTAAGGAAAAAGCGGGGCTTATCCTTATAGGGGTCCCCGGCTGTGGGGCAAAAAGTGGTACAATTCCCACACTCATTACAAAAGTCACCCAAGTTTATTATTTGTGTTTTCTGTTTTAACGATAACACACGGGTTTTTTCGTAGGCGAAACCGTCCTCATTCTTATAAATTAAGTACACCGGATAATCTTTTGGTGTCGTAAAAAAAGTCAGGTTTGCCAAGTTTGGGCAAACGCTGACACAGATATCGCACACATCGTCACACAAAAGGCAGCGCTCCGCTTCCTTTTTTGCTTCGGTCGGTGTGAGTGTCCGACTGACCAACTTCCCCTTCAGACGCTCCTGCGCTTCCAAATAGATGGGTGCCTCCGGGAAGTCCCTCTGGGCCAGTTTATGCTGATAGGCCTCCCGCTGCAGGCGGAACGAATGTTTCCGATCTTCTGCCAATGGAACACCGGCCTGCTCACAAATCTGACGGGCAACCCGGCGACCATCACCTACAGCATTAATGACGGAGGAGGCGCCCCGCATGGCATCTCCCCCTGTAAAGACACCGGCAAGATTCGTTGCCCCGGTGGCTGGTTCGACTTGAAGTGCTTCTTCAAGAAAGTCCAGAATTACATCCTGACCAACGGCGGGTACAACGGTATTGAAAGTCAGTTCGGATTCTGTTCCATTTATGTGGATCGGCCGAGCGCGGCCACTGTCATCCGGTTCTCCCAGTTTCATTTCTGTTGTAATAATGGTTATTGTATTCCCATGACCCGGTTTAAAACCCAGCGGCGCCACTAATTCCCGGATTACTATTCCTTCCTCTTGGGCAGCGACGATTTCTTCCCAGTCTGCCGGCATCTCCCGGCGTGTCCGACGGTATAAAATAGTCACTTCCGATCCGAGGCGACGGGCTGAGCGGGCCACATCCAGAGCTGTATTCCCACCTCCAATTACAGCCACCCGGGACCCTATTTCCACTGTTTTCCCACTGCGCAGGCGGGATAAGAATTTCAATGGTTCCCGGACTTGAGGAAGGGATTCTCCTTTAATTCCGAGCCGCTTATTCTGCTGGGCACCAATGGCTAGATAAAGGTAATCATGATTCTGCCGAAGTTGCTTGAATTGCTCCTTATTAACCTTTTCACCCAAGTGGAACTTGACCCCCAGCTTCTGGATCCGGTTCAGGTCTGCTTCAATCCTGTACTGGGGAAGACGAAACTGGGGTATGGCCAAGGAGGCCATCCCCCCCGGACTGGTACTTTCCTCATAAAGATTGACCTCAAAACCTGCCAGTGCCAGGAAAGCGGCACAACTTAAACCGGATGGCCCGCCGCCAATAATGGCAACCCGAATCCCATTCGCGGGCCCCGGTTTCAAATCAATCGTAACGTCCTGCTCCACAATAAACCGTTTTATCTCCCGGATTAGAAGCGGCTCATCCAGATTATTCCGGGTACACTTCAGTTGACATAAGTGATCACACACATACCCGGTAATCCCCGGAAGAGGATTGGTTTTCAAAATGGTTTCCAGAGCTTTCTGCGGATTTCCTACAGCCACCTGATATAAATATTCAGGGATGTCCTGCTCCGTGGCACAGGAATCAATACAGGGAGCGGAAACACAATCGAAGGGTGTCAGGGGACGGGATGTTTTTATAGACTTGAATATTTTATGCCCTTTCTGGTAGGCAGGCAAGTCTAAAACTTTCCGGGCGTAAATCTTAAGATTGTGGAGTCCGGCTTTCGATACCGATCCATCAATACCCGCCCGGGACTGGATAAAAGAAGCGAGGGAAACCTTCCCGTTCTGAATGATGTCTATGCGCAATAAATCCAGGTACTGGAGTAAACGCGTGTAACCTCCCGGCTTCAGTAAATCGGTGCAGACCGTAACCGGAGCCAGGTTTGCCGCCACCACATCCGTAACATTGAACGCATCCACACCGGCGCAAAAAGAAAGGTCCAGCTCCCCCTTGAACGCTTCCTGCAACCGGGCAGCCAGGTGAATGCTGATTGGATGAAGTGCGCGACCACTGAGGTACATCCGTTCTTCCTGGGGGGGGAAAACAGATTTGTGATTATTCACCTCCAGAGTATTGGTCAATTTCAATCCGAATTGAACGCCCTGTTCTGCAGCCACGGTCTGTAAACGCCCTATCAATCCCAAAGCCTGGTCAAATTTCAGATCATGTTCAAAAGCCTCCTCCGGAACAACGACGTCATCGTACCCAAGACGTTCATGAAGTATTTCGCGCAGTTGGTGTGGCCCCAGCAGGGTCGGATTCAGTTTGATGGTTGTATGGTAATGGCGTTCTTCAATTAAATACCGCCCAATGCGTTCCACCTCCTCTGGCGGGCAACCGTGCATGGTGGAAAGGGTTACATTATCAGACAATCGCGCCGGGATATCCAGATTCCGAATCCGGGGATAGAGACGTATCAATTTCCGCTTCATCCGATCCAGTTCTTCTTCACAGTTCTCCATTCTATCCAGGAACTGCTGAACATTCGGTTGGAGTATACCTGCCAGGTCATATCCCACACTCATATTAAAAATGCAGCCCACTCCTGCATCAGAATTCCAGCCGAAATGGTGACGGAGAATATGAATCAATGTCCAAGCTTTCAGGTATTCCTGAAAGGATTGCTCCAGGCGCAATTCCTGGGACCATTCGCAATTATACCCCTCATCCTCCATATCAATGCACGGTTTGGATACCTCCAGATCATCCAGAGTCTGAATCGTTTTCAGCTCCAGATACCGGGCGCCTGTCAGCCAGGATAAAACAATATTTTGGGCCATTTGCGAGTGGGGACCGGCAGCGACGCCTATGGGCGTTTCCAGCAGTTGTCCATACCGCTCCATCCGGAAAGGATCATCAATCCCAGGGGTAAAAATCATATCCCGACTGAGACCGAGAATTTTTCCCTGGTCCAGATCGGTCAATATCCAATGGAGGAGATGAGAAATATCCAGCGGGTAAAGACGGTCAGACATGGAGAGACTCCAGCAGATGGGAGACAATGTTTTTTAATACCCTCCGACGGTAATCAGCAGTTGCCCGGATATCGTTTATGGGAGCAATATCCTGATCAATCTGATCAAGCGCCTCCCTCAAGGGCACCTGACTCAGGACGGCCTTCGTAAAACCTTCCAAAAAGACCACAGTCGGAGCCACCGCTCCTGTAGCAATCACAAGCGACTGAAGACCGGCATTGTTCTTTCGATATGCCATAGCCACATTCACAACGGCAATTGCCATTGCCTGACGCAATCCCAGTTTATAAAACATTGATTTACGGCCCGCTCTGGGTAAAATAATATTCGTCAGAATTTCCCCCGGTTTCAGTAGGGTTTTC
>CAZNUM010000042.1:0-13475 GCA_964576315.1 uncultured bacterium | reverse complement strand
TTGATTGAGGTGGGGGAGGCCCCGGGACCCCTGAAAGGTCATCGGCTGGGGCTGTACCATGTCGCTTTCAAGGTGGGTGATTCGCTGGAAGAATTACGGCAGGTCAAATCGGAGCTGGAGGCCGCCGGAGTACCGATTATCGGTATGAGCGATCACACCGTCTCCCAGAGTATTTATGTGGAAGATCCGGATGGAAATGAAGTGGAACTGTATGTGGACGCAGACCCTAAAATATGGGAGGAAGATCCTTCTTCCATTCTGGCACCGGTAAAACCATTGAGACTTTAATTCCTGTCAACAAAAAGGATGATTATGAAAATGACTGCAATCACGACCAGCAAAACGGTACCTTGGTCCTTTTGGACCGTCTTGCTCCTTTCAATCCTGTTCATTTCTTCAACCTTGTCCGGACAAACAACCAATGGTGAGCAAACTATGTCAAAAAAAGTTCAAAAAACGGAAGCGGAATGGCAGACGTGCCTGACCCCGGAACAGTATCGGATCCTGCGTCAGGGCGGGACGGAACGACCTTTTACCGGTAAATATGTGCACCTGAAAGACAACGGCACCTTCGTCTGCGCCGCCTGCGGCAATGAATTGTTCAAATCGGAAACAAAATATGACTCCGGATCGGGGTGGCCCAGTTTTTATGACGTGGTGGACAAAAGTAAAATTATTGAACGGGAGGACAACTCCCTGTTTATGACCAGGACGGAGTTACTCTGTGCCCGGTGCGGTTCCCATTTGGGTCACGTTTTCCCCGACGGTCCCCAGCCCACGGGACTGCGTTACTGCATCAATTCCGCTGCCCTGGATTTTCATCTGGAAGAAACGACCGACTCCACCGATCGAAAAGTCCCCTAATACCTTCAACTTGATGGGAAAACAGGCTTGTTTTCCTTCCGCTCCGATCTTCAAAGTTTCCGTTTACAGCAATCTGAGGGTGCTTTATATTAAATGGCTGGTATCGAGGTGATTCCAAACAAAAAACAGGCTGTATTCCCCGGTGGGCAAGATTTTCATCCGGCCATGAATAACCTAGGTACTTCCCCAATGCCTCCAACGCGAAAGTAATTTTCCCCATGGCTGAAAAGACAAAATTATGGTACTTAAAAGGATTTAACCTTTTCCGGGAACTGGATGAGGAAGCACTCATGTCTCTGGATCAACAGAGCCGGATGAAACGCTCCAGCAAAAAGGAGATTCTCTACTTCCCGGAGGAGCCCAGTGACACTATCTATTTTTTAAAGGAGGGAAAGGTAAAAATATCCCGCGTTTCGGAAGACGGCCGCAGCACAACGCTGGATCTCCTGGGTCCGGGTGAAATTTTCGGTGAGAGTGCTCTGCTGGGACAGGAAACCCACGGAAATATCGCCGAAGTGGCGGAAGACGCCGTAATTTGTACCATCAGTAAAGAAATGTTCACGGATCTGATGGCCCGTTCACCCCAGTTAAGCCGGAGTATCACCAAATTTATCGGCTGGCGACTGCGGCGGATTCAGGCTCATGTGGAGGACCTGGTGTTTAAAAATGCTAAAGAACGAATCCTGGCTTTTCTGAAACGTTATGTCAATACCTTTGGTAAAAAACTGGTGGACGGGGTAATCGTGCGACCCTTCATGACCCACCAGGAGATTGCTGAACTCACCGCCACTGCCCGCCAGACCGTCAATGGTGTGCTGAACGAACTGGTGGACGAAGGTAAAATCAAATATTCCCGCCGTTATTTAAAAATCTTGGACCCGGATTGGCTGAAGTCGGCCTGAACTGTCTTAAGGTTGACAATTTAATTGCTCAACCCCCCTTAAACTCCCCGTACGATGAAATCAGATTTAACAACTAAAAACACGATTTTAGTTCAATTGATTGTGCGGGACTCCTGCCCAATCTGCGATAAAATCCAGACCTTTCTTGAGGGTTGTCGCCCCTCCCATCCGGGAATGAAGGTGCAGGTTTTCAATCTGGATCACGGAGATGTGATTCCTGAGTATTCTCAGTGTTTTGTGACTCCGGCCCTGTGGGTGAACGGATCTCTCTGGTACCTGGGTGGATTTGATCCTCGTCGTTTTGAAGAAAAAATTCAATTTCTTGAACACAACGCTGTCCTGAACTCGATTCAGGCAGCCTCGTAGAAAAAAGGAGGTATCATGGATACATTCAACAAGTTCTCTGGTTATGGGCACTGGCTGGTCCGGTTAAGCCTGGCAGGAACGTTTCTCTACCACGGCTTTGGGAAGTTTCCCATGGCTCAAGGGATGGCTCAAATGATGGGAATGCCGGTAATGATGATTTACTTGCTGGCGATGATGGAAGTTGTTGGCGGTGTTTTCATTCTCTGGGGCGCTGTAGGTCCCGAGTGGGCCACCCGCATCGCCGGTCTGCTGTTTTCTGTAGTGATGCTCGGAGCCATATCAATGATGCACTGGCAGAATGGCTGGAGTTTCACCAGCGGCTGGGGTGAAGGCACCAATCATATGGGCGGCATGGAATTTCAAACCCTGGTTCTGGCTGTTTCCCTGTTCTTTGTGGTTAAAGGAAACGGGGCCAATCAGGCCAACGCCTAAACTTACGGTCTAGGTGTAGCAGCTCACGTGGGGAAATCGCTTCGGTGGTTTCCCCATTTCTTTTTCAACCGTTTGACCGGGTGTGACAAATTCAATCCAATGAAAACATTGATTCCGTTCCTGAGTCTGCTGGCATATAGCTGTAGTCAACTGCCGGTGATTCCTTCCACGAATATTCATCCCGACAGCCCTATCATCATTGTTCCCGGAATTATGGGTTCCCAACTGGTGGATCCCCGGACCGGAAATGTGATCTGGGGGAAGATTCTGGATTTACAGGCGGTGGACCCCCACGAAGCAATTCTGAAGCCGGAGGTGGACGGACTGGAGTTGCCGGTGGATCAACGGCCGATTACGTCGAATAAGGACCGTTTGATTCCTACGGCAGTCTTACCGAAATACCAGATGATTAACCGGGTGGCGGAAGTGGAGGCATATGAAAGTCTGATTGAGCAATTCTCCCAGTGTGGTTTGCAAGCAGGGGATCTCCGCAATTGCACCGCCCAGGATAATCTCTATCTATTTGCCTACGACTGGCGCCGGGATTTGGTGGAAACGGCCCGGCTTTTCGGGGAACAGATTGAAGCCATCCAGCAGGTTAGCGCTAACCCCCACCAAAAGGTAACCGTCATTGCTCACAGCATGGGAGGCCTGATTGTCACCTATTATCTGCTCTATGGCAGGGAAGATGTCATTTCCGGAATAGAACGTCCTCAGGAAATTCCACCGCCCACCTATGCCGGGGCAGCCAATATTGACCAAATCTTCTTTCTGGGAGTCCCTTTTGGCGGCAGTCCCTACGCGGCTAAGTCCTTGAATGAGGGGGAATACCTGGGACCGTTTGTGGGCACGCCCTCCTGGACAACCTTTACCATGCTTTCCATCTATGAAATGCTGCCCCTGGAGATGAATGACGTGGTGGTGAAACCCGATGGAGCGCCCCTTGAAGTGAATCTGTTTGATGTACGGACCTGGGTCGATAATGGCATGAGCATTTTCAATGACAGGGAATGGTCCCATTTTGAAGAGGAATGTTCCTTAGCCTTCCCGGTTAATGGGCCGGCAATTTCCAGGGAGCGGCGGAGTGAATTTGAATCATTCGTCCGGGAAGCGCTGCAGAGGGGATACCTGTTCCAGTCGGCACTGCATAAAGTGGATTGGGACCGGATTGAAGCCAGGAAAACTGTGATTGCCGGTAACTGCGAACCGACGCTTCGAAGCCTTGAATGGAGGACCGATCGGGAGGGGCAACCGCACATCCGATCGGTAAAAAGCAGGAAACTGGTGGAAAAATATTTACATACGGATACGGGGGACGGGACCGTTCTCCTGGATACCCAGATGAAAATCAGCAAGTCGGCCAATAAAGTGATGTTTGGGTGCTATAAGCACCGGGCGCTTCCCAGTGATCCGGAGGTGCAACAACTGATTCTGACTCAACTGGTAACTTCATCGCGATCCAAACTCAAATCGGCCCATCACTAAAATGAGCTTCAAAAGGCTGAGAAGAATTCTGTTTTTCCTTTTCCTGTCGTCCGGTTCGCTTTTCCTACATGGACAGACCTGGTTGCGGGAGGAGTTTAACAGTCTGGATCGCTGGTCCCCCCTCACTTTTCCCAAGATAGATCGTCATTCCCAATATCGGCTGATCTCTGTTCCGGGTGGGGAGCACTGGCTGGAAGCCACATCCAATCAGGCTGCTTCCGGGTTGGTATTTCAGGATTCTTTTGATGTTTATACGTATCCCATTTTGCGCTGGCGCTGGAAGGTGGATGCAGTAATCCCGACCGGGAATGCAGAGGAAAAAGCAGGTGACGATTACCCCTTGCGATTGTATGTTATGTTCCAGTATGAGGAGGAAAAAGCTGGTTTTCTCGAATCATTGCTTTACAAATCATTGAAAATGATTTATGGTCAGACGCCTCCCTTCGCCAGTTTGAATTACATCTGGGCCAATCGGCTTCATAACAGAGCCATGCTTCCCAATCCTTTCACCGGTCGCGCTCAGATGATTTTGGTGGAACAGGGCTCCGCGAAAGTGGGTCAGTGGGTAGAAGAGTCGGCAAATCTGATTCAAGACTATCGCCGGGCTTTTGGGGGAGACCCTCCTCGTACGGCCCGTTTGGCTATCATGACGGACAGTGACAACACCGGTTCCCGCACACGGGCCTGGCTGGATTATATCGAAATTGCACGGAAATGAGGGAGCGTCATGAAATCTGAAACCCCGGTGAAATGGATTAAGGTGGCGGAAAAGGACAGTCTTCCCGAGGGACGTGTGAGGACGGTCCTGGCGGAGAAAAAACAGTTATGTCTCACCCATCAGGAAGGAAAAATCGGCGCCCTGGGGAACCGTTGTCCCCACCAGGGTGGTCCTTTGGGAGAGGGACAGATTGAAAACGGCTGGGTCATTTGTCCCTGGCACGCCTACGAGTACCACCCCGTTACAGGTGCCCCGCCGGAAGGTTTTGAGGATAAGGCAGAATCCTTCCCGGTGGAAGTTCGGGAAGACGGGATTTATGTGGGTGTGACACAACAGGAAAACCTACCGACGGTCTCCAATCAAATGGTTCAGGTTCTGACCGACTGGGGCGTGGAGGTTGTGTTTGGGATGGTGGGTCACTCTAATCTGGGATTTGCGGATGCGCTCCACCAGGCTGAAAAGGAGGGGAAACTGCGGTATTACGGCATTCGTCATGAAGGGGCCGCCGCCTTTGCCGCCTCCGCCTATGCCAAATTAACCGGGAATCCGGCGGTCTGTTTCACCATTGCCGGACCGGGCGCCACCAATTTAATGACCGGGCTGTGGGACGCCCACGTGGATCATGTCCCCCTGCTGGCAATCACGGGCCAGGTCAATACCCAGATCATGGGACCGGGAACATTTCAGGAAGTGGATCTTCATTCCGCACTGGAGCCGGTAACTCGATGGCAGCAGACCGTCCTGAGAGCTGAAAATGCTTCTGACCTGGTGGCGCTGGCGCTCAAACACGCTGTTGTGGAACAGGGACCTACGGCATTGATACTGCCGGATGAAATCCAGGTATTGGCCGCTCTGGACCCCCCGCCAGAAACTCCCCGGTCCGGGCGCGTATCCACGACTGAAATCACGCCACCGGAGAAAGAATTAAACCAGGCGGTTCGTAGAATCAATCAGGCGGAACGTCCCTGTATCATTGCGGGCAAAGGTGCCATGGGCTACAAAGAGGAAATCCGGAAGCTGGCAGAACACCTGGAGGCTCCCGTCGTAACAACGTTTAAGGCAAAAGGATTAATTCCTGACTCCCATCCGCTGGCGTGTGGTGTACTGGGTCGCAGCGGGATTCCTGTAGCCAGCGTCATGATGGGAACGGCCGATTTATTAATTGTATTTGGAGCTTCCTTTTCGGTCCACACGGGGATTGCCGATTACGTTCCCGCTATCCAGGTGGATCGGGACCGGATGACCCTGGGAAAATTCCGGTCTGTGGAGGTCCCCTTGTGGGGTGACGTGGGCGTAACGCTCCGCCATTTTATGTCTGCAATCAGGCGGGTCACTTCCGGACGAAACCGCCTCCGGGAAGAAATTGCCCGCCGCTGGGAACACTGGCGGGCAGAAAAAGCTCGCCGCCGGACAGATCGTTCTTCCAAGGGACTCAATTCAGCCACAATTTTCCACGCCCTGACCCGGGAAATACCGGAGGATGCCATCATTTGCGTGGATGTGGGGAATAATACCTACTCTTTCGGCCGTTATTTTGAATGTGAGAAGCAGGCGGTTCTCATGTCCGGTTATCTGGGGTCAATTGGCTTCGCTTTTCCCGCTGCCTTGGGTGCCTGGAGTGCCCAAACGGGCCGGAAGGTGGTTGCCATCGCCGGCGACGGCGGTTTCGGGCAGTACCTGGCGGAATTTACAACGGCCGTCAAGTATGGAATGGACATTACCCTGATCCTGTTAAACAACAATGAATTGGGGAAAATCACCAAAGAATTCCAGGCCGGTGAATGGGAAGCATGGCAAACCTCCCTGGTAAATCCCAATTTTGCCGAATACGCCCGATTATGCGGGGGGGATGGGTGTCAGGTAAAATCAGAAGCGGATTTAACGGAGGCCCTTAAAACCGGTTTAAGCAGTAAACAGCCTTACTTAATTGAATGTATTAGCGATGCCCGGTTAATATGAGAATCCTTTTTCGTGCCCGGCTCTGGATTCTACTGGAGCGGATCCTAAGTAAACCGCTACTGGCGTCTTTTATTGTGGGTATCAGTATTGTGGGTGTCAATGCGACAGCACAAAAGTATTTTGAGGGAAAGAGCTATTTGGTGCATTTGACCTACTGTTGGAATGTGCATCCGTTGCTGTTCTTTTCCAAAGTGGGTCCCCCGTTCATTATACCCCTGCTGGTCACTTCCGTGGCCAAGATGATTCAGGCAAAAGCCAGTGAATCCTATTTCATGGAGGATGCCATTCCGGCGATTTTTGTCGCCTTAATTTCAGAACCGGAAATGCACCAGCTGGATCGCCAGATACCGTCTAAGATTAATCCTTCTTATGAAAATTTTTTCCCGGTGGAAGTCACCGAACCAATATTACCGGGACGTTTCTGGAAGGAACCTTCCCAGCGGGACATCTATTTTCAGGAATTATTAAAACGGAAAAAGGTAGAAGGTTTGGAAGCGGAGTTCGTCGATGAATCCGGGCATCCGTGGCGGGGATTGATTTTCACTAACTGTAAACCACAGAAACAGGACTTGAAAATCCAGGGCATGGTTTTCAGGCTGGTGCCAGAAAGTTAAACTTCTCTGGTGTAAAGTGACTCCTCTGATCAAGCGCAATCGATCCGGTTTTTCATTACGGCTGTTGCTGCCTCTTGGTGGGGTAATTTTTACCCTAATTTTAATTTTCTCCTTCGGCTATACCAGCTACCAGGTAGGTCGCGATGCCCTGATTGATTCCGTTTTAAAGACGTTCACCCGGGATGCGCGTCTGGCCCGGACCCAGATTCATGATTATCTGATGCACCAGTACCAGACTTTGCGCTTCATTGAAGAGACATCGCCGATCCAGGCTATTTTTTCAGCCATGGAGCACAACGGCGTCGATCCGAAATCAGGGGATGATTTGGATACCTGGAAAAAGCGTCTGGAGCACATAATGATCGGTTCCATTGTAACCGATATGGACAGTAGTCTCCAGCAATTACGCTTGTTGGACCGTCAGGGGATGGAAATCGTCCGGGTTCACACCATGGATGGTCAGCCGCAGGTAACCCCGCCAGAGGGGCTTCAGAATAAAAGAGAGCGCCCCTACTTTCAGAAAGCCATAACCTTGAAACAAGGGGAGTATTTTGTATCCCCCATTAATTTGAACCGTGAATACGGCAAAATTATGGAGCCCCATGAACCGACCCTCCGAATCGCGATTCCCATTTTCGATCAACAGGGCCTGCGGCAGGGGGTTCTGGTCTCCAATCTGAATCCCCAGGCGGTCCTGGACCGGTTGGAGCATCATCGTGAAATATTTAATACCGTATTTCTGGTCAATGAGAATGGCGATTTCCTGGTGCACCCCGATGCCAGTAAAACCTTCGGTTTTGACCGGGGATTTGACTACACCCTGAAGGATGAACACCCGGACCTGGCCGCTCTGTTGAATTCCAAGGGCGAGTATATCAGTAAATTTTCGCAACACGGAGATAAACCGCTCCACTTTGACGGATTTATTCATATTTATTACAACCCCAATGATCACTCCAAGTACTGGGCCTTTGTTTTTTCCATTCCCACTGAAACGGTTCTGCAGCCCATAAACCGCCTCCGGTTTGAATTATTCCTGCTGGCAGTCTTTTTCGTGGTGGTATTCGCCGGTATCAGCTATGTGGTGGGGTACATCTTGGTTGCCCGTCCCATCCAGGGGTTAAATGAAGCTACCCGGAAAGTGGCAGATGGAGATTATGATCTAAAAATCCCAGCAGTGGGACGGCTGCAGGAATTTGATGATCTTTCAACCTCCTTCAATCACATGATTAAGGAGATCCGCGAATCCCAGAAAGCACTGACGGAGTCGGAAGAAAAATTCAGGGTGTTGTATGAGATGGCGGGAGACGCCATTATTATTGCGAAACCTCCGGCGGGGGATATTGCCGATGCCAACGAAGCTGCCAGTGCCCTTCTGGGCTATTCGAAAGAAGAGCTGCTGGGAATGAATGGGTTTGACATTATCGCTCCGGAAGTGGTGGAGGAGACCAACCGGAGCTGGCAGGAACAAATGAAGGCCAAGGGCCAGTTTCTGCTGGAGACGCGCTGGGTCCGGAAAGATGGGAAACGGATACCGGTGGCAGTGAGAGGTAATCCGGTTACAATCCAGGGGGTGCAGTACCTCCAATTAATGGCTCGGGATATTACCGAACGGGTAAAGGCGCAGCGCGAAATTGAACGGTTAGCCAATTTCCCCTTGGAGAACCCGCTACCGGTGATGGAGATGGATTCCGACGGGAATTTTACTTATCTGAATCCGGCAGCCAAAAAGCTCCTGACCGAATCGGGTGAATCGGGAAAAGGCGACCTCCTTCCTTCCTCATTTAAAGCATCCATATTAAAAGCCATCCGGGAAGGAAATGAACCTCCCTCCGAGGCCATCTCCATCGGAGAAAGAATTTTTCTATGGTCCGTTAATTTTTTGCCGAAATTAAAGCTGGTTCATTTCTACGCCACCGACATTACCGAACTGAAAGAAAAGGAACAGGAATTAATCAAAGCCAAAGAACTGGCCGAGAAAGCGGACCAGGTCAAAACCCTCTTTCTAGCGAATATGTCCCATGAAATCCGGACACCCTTGAATTCCATCATTGGTTTTACGGAACTGCTGGAACAGAACACCAAAGATTTGGTCCCGCCGGAAATGCAGGTCTTTTTCGATACCATCCGCAACAGCAGCCGGCGCCTGATGCAGACGGTCCATGAAATTCTAGATGTATCCCAGATCGAAGCCGGTACCTTCGAAATTAAACGATCCTCCCTGGATATGCTGGCCATTTGTGAACGACTGGTGAAGGAATTCAGTCTCCAGGCCCGGGAAAAGGGTTTAACCTTCCAGTTCAAAACCACTGAAAAATCGGCCATCGTTCTGGCAGATGAATACAGCGTCACTCAGGCGATTTCCAACCTGCTTGATAACGCCATAAAATATACCCATGAGGGAGGTATTACGGTTCGTTTGGAGGCAGCTAATTGTCATTATCGCTTGACCATCCGGGATACAGGCATTGGCATGGCACCGGACTATTTGAATCATATTTATGATATTTTCTCCCAGGAAAGCTCCGGCTATACCAAGCAGTACCAGGGCATTGGGTTAGGACTGGCACTGGTGAAGCGTTATTGCGACCTGAATGGTTTTTCCACTACCGTTACCAGTACACCGGGTACTGGAACCACCTTTACAATCATGTGCCCCAAACCGGAAAAGAAAGCCCATTCCTCTGACTGATCCCTGTCAGTCGAAAGTAATTCTGATTGTGGAGGACGACACCAGTTCACGGTTACTCCTCCAGCATGCAATTGATCCGAAATACCAACTTAAGTTTGCCGCCTCTGTGCCGGAAGCATGGGAGTGTTTACAAGGGGGTTCGGTCGATTTAATTTTACTGGATTTGGCTCTGGAAGGTGAGGAGGATGGTCTCGACCTGACGTGCGCTCTACGGGAACAGCCAAAGTACCGACACCTATCGATTATTGTCACCACCGCCCATGCCTTTACAACGGATCGTGACCGCTGTCTGGATGCCGGCTGTACCGAATTTTTATCGAAACCATTGAACCTGACGAAACTCCAGCGATTATTGAATCGGTATTTGGAATCGGAAAAAGAAGGATAGGAGGTTTGTCCGCTCCGGGACAGCTGCTGATGGGGTATATCCTTAATTTCGAATGCTGATACGGGTGGTTACACCACCGTTTCCGAGGTAGAGTAGGATGATCCGAGTGACATGACGATAAAATTAAATTACAAAAAGGGGCTTATATTTTTGGCTCTGGTGCTTCTGGTGGGAGCGTATTTTGTTTTTGATCTGGGAGCATTTTTCAACCTGGGTTATTTGAAAAGTCGTCAGGCCGAATTCAAGGAGTTCTATGCCCAGCATCAAATGCTAACCATCCTTGTGTTTTCGGGTATTTACATGGTCATGGCCATGCTTTCGCTACCTGGTGCCACGATCTTAACCCTGGCGGGAGGTGCCATTTTCGGCTTCATCCTGGGGGTAGTTATTGTTTCCGTTGCCAGCACCCTGGGGGCTACCCTGGCTTTTTTCAACTGTCGTTACCTCTTTCGGGATGTAATCCAGGAACGCTACAAAGATAAACTGGAGATGATTAACCGGGGCGTGGAACGGGATGGGGCCCTCTATCTGTTGATGCTCCGCCTGAGCCCCGTTTTCCCCTTCTTTTTTGTGAATGCTGCTTTTGCCAAGACCTATTTAAAACTGTTCACCTACGCCTGGGTAAGCCAGGTTGGTATGTTACCCGGCACAATGGTGTACGTCAACGCCGGGACCCAGCTCAGTAAATTGGAATCCTTGCGTGGAGTTCTGGCACCGGAGCTTTTATTTTCGTTGGTCCTGCTGGGAATTTTCCCCATTCTCTCGAAAAAAGTGGTGGCGTGGATTAAACACCGTCGTACCCGGAAACCGTTCCGCCGCCCCAGACGGTTTGATTTTAATGTGGCTGTTCTTGGCGCCGGATCGGGCGGTCTGGTGGTTGCTTACATCGCTGCTACTGTGAAAGCCAAAGTAGCCCTGATTGAAAAGGATAAAATGGGGGGAGACTGCCTCAATACCGGTTGTGTGCCCAGTAAAGCACTCCTTCGATCCGCCAAAGTTCTTCACCAGGCAAAGCGGGCCCGAGACTGGGGTTTAGACTCCGTTCGAATCGATTTTGATTTTGCCCAGGTCATGGAACGGGTCCAGGCAGTAATAAAAACGGTGGAACCCCATGATTCAGAGGATCGCTACCGTCGGTTAGGGGTAGACGTCATCCGGGGCGGGGCGAAGATTCTGAACCCTTACACTCTTCAGGTTCGGGGGAAGAAATTCACTGCCCGAAACATTATTATTGCCACCGGTGCCCAGCCTCTCGTTCCCCCCATCCCGGGTGTGGAAAAGGTAAAACCCTTGACCAGCGATACGATCTGGGGGATCCGGAAATTACCTCCCAGACTTGTGGTTGTAGGCGGCGGACCGATCGGGTGCGAACTGGCCCAGGCTTTTGCCCGGTTCGGATCCCAGGTGACGCTCCTGGAAGGCATGAATCGTCTCTTGCTCAAGGAAGACCCGGAGGTGAGTGATTTTATTCGTAACCGGTTCGAGGCGGAAGGAATCAGGGTCCTGACTGGGCATATGGTAGAAGCGCTGGAACGCCAGGGAGGCCAGAAAGTAGTCACCTGCGACTGCGAAGGGGAAAAGATCACCATCGACTGCGATGAAATTCTGTTGGCTCTTGGCAGGAAAGCGAATGTGACCGGTTTCGGACTTGAAGAATTGGGGGTGGAAACCCGGCCCAATGGAACGATTGAAGTGGACCCTTTTCTTCGGACCAATTACTCCAATATTTATGCCGTAGGGGATGTGACCGGTCCATTTCAGTTCACCCACGCTGCCAGTCACCAGGCCTGGTATGCCAGCGTAAACAGTCTCTTTAGTCCCCTGAAAAAAGTTAAGGTGGATTATAGCGTCTTGCCCTGGACCACCTTCACGGACCCGGAAGTGGCGCGGGTAGGAATCAGCGAAACGGAGGCCAGGAAACGTCAGATTCCTCATGAAGTTGTTTCCTATGATCTGGCAGATCTGGATAGGGCTATTACCGATGGGGAAGCTAATGGGTTTATTCGAATCATCGTTCCGAAAGGAAAAGATAAAATTCTGGGTGTTACCATTGTGAGTGCCCATGCAGGTGAAATGCTGCCGGAGTTTGTCCTGGCCATGAAGCACAACCTCGGCTTGAATAAAATTCTGGGCTTGATTCATTCCTATCCCACCTTTAATGAAGCAAATAAAATGGCAGCCGGGGTATGGAAAAAGACCCATGCTCCTGAAAAGGCTCTGAAATGGTTGGAGAAATTTCACCGCTGGCGGCGGGGTGGATCGTCCCAGCTTGAAACTTCCGCTATTGGAGGCGTTGAAACCGATGGATAAACCATGCGTTTGAAGACGGGACAGACCGCTCCGGACTTTGAAATTCAGGATGCAGCCGGGATTCGCCATTCCCTTGCCGGGTATAAAGGGCAAAATCTGCTCCTTTCTTTTTACCGCTATGCTTCCTGTCCCCTGTGTAACCAGCGGGTTCATCATTTATCTAACTGGTTGTCCTCGCAGGGAGAATTGGATCTTGCTGTCCTGGCTGTTTTTGAATCGCCGGTGGAGCGAATTCGCCAGTATGTGGGACGGCAGGAGCCCCCTTTCCCCCTGATCCCCGATCCGGAACGAAGACTCTACCGGTTGTACGGGGTGGAATCCTCCTGGCTGAAATATGTTCTGGCGGCAGGTCCGTTTCTGGGATCTCTCCTGCGGGGATATCGTCCCGGAAAAGCGGACGGGGATAAAGCCCTGGTACCGGCAGATTTTTTAATTGACAGAAATGGAATCATTCAGACGGCCTTTTATGGCCGGCATATCGGGGATCATATCCCCTTGGAGAAAATTGATCGGTTTCTAAAACAGAACCATACAACGACACAACCCATTGAAGGAGAAAAAACAATGAAAGAGATTAAAATTTACACAACCAGTTGGTGTCCTTACTGTAAAGCGGCTAAACGGTATTTTGAAGAGAACAACTGGAATTACGAGGAAATTGACATTGAAAAAGAGGGCATCAGCCGCCAGGACCTGCTGAAAATTGGCAAAGGAACGTCGGTCCCCCAAATTGTTATCGATGGGA
>CAZNUM010000041.1:0-13558 GCA_964576315.1 uncultured bacterium | reverse complement strand
CCCCCACCGCGACTCCCCAAATTAGCGTACTGAGCCCGTTTCTGCTCGTCCCCTAAAATCGAATAGGCTTCCGCCGCCTCCTTGAATTTCTGTTCCGCTACATTATCACCCGGATTCTTATCCGGATGGTATTTCATGGCAATTTTACGGTAGGCTTTTTTGATTTCATCCCTGGAAGCACTTTTTGAGACCCCCAGTATTTCGTAAAGATCCTTCATGACGGCAGTTGATTAACGACAACCTTGGCATGACGAATTACACGGTTCTTGTATCGGTACCCCTTCTCAAATACTTCCAGTATTTCATTCTCCTTTTTCCCTTTTTCACTTCTCATCATTAGGGCATCGTGGAGATTGGGATCCAGCATTTCTCCCGGTTGGGCAAAGGGTTTAACCTCCAGTTCATTGAAACGCTTGTTGATCTTATTTAGAATTAACTGAACCCCCTCCCCTAGTTTTTTCGGATTGGAATTCCCATTCTGTTCCACCGCCGCCGACAGCCGTTCCAGATCATCCACTACAGGAAGAAACGTCTTGATCACTTCTACACCGTCGTAAGTAAGTAAATCCAGGATTTCTTTCTCCTTCCGACGACGGAAGTTTTCAAATTCTGCCTTTAAACGCAAATGACGGTCCTTTAAATCCTGTAATTCCTTCTTCAGGTTTTCCAGCTCTTTAGTGCCTTTTCTGCCGCCGGAACCTGATTTTTTAGACGTGACTTTCTTTTTCCCGGACCCTTGGGCAGTTTTGGTCGTTTTAGAGGACACTCGGTAATACCTCCGCAAAATGGTTTAATAAAAGTTTTATACTGGAATAGGGCAACCGCCGCGGCCCAACAATCCCCAGTTGTCCTTCAATTCCACCGCTGATGAAAGACGTTGTCAAAATGGAACATTCTTTTAAGTGCTGGTCTTGGATTTCATATCCGATATAAATCCAGGGCGGTTGTTCCACCAGATCCTGATTAAATACTTTGGTAAGATATTGTTTTTCCAGGGCAGGCAATAACCGCCGGTAAGAATCAAGATTTTGAAACTCGGGCTGTTTAAGTATTTCATTAGGTGAAGAAGTATAAATTAATTTATTCTGCTCGATACTGAAATTATCTTCCGGGTGATCTAACAGAATTTGGACAATTTCATGGTTGTATATTTCCGTATCCCGCAGGCGATCCTGAATTGATGCCTGAATCTTTTTTAAGGGAAGTCCCACCAGCCGGTCTTTGAGGATTCGGGTGATCAGCTCCAGATGACGGCTTTCCACATTCACATCAAGGTTCAAAACAATTGAACGTACCAGTCCCGATTCGGTTGCTAAAATAAGCATGACGCGCTTGGACTGCAGGAGAACCAGTTCAATATCTGAAAGGATGCTCTCCTCGCACTTTGCGACCCAGACGATACCAAAAAGATGACTGATTTTTGCCAGCATCATGGCGGTGGCGTTGAGTAATTCGTCCACATTGGAGGCGATGGTAATTAAATTTTTCTCAATTTTTTCCAGGATAACGGTATTCGAGCCGCTCCGGATCTGAACGGAATCCACGTAGTGGCGATAGCCAAAGTCCGTGGGGACCCGGCCGCTGGAGGTGTGGAGGTGCTTTAAATAACCTTTTCGTTCCAGATTGGCCAGGGTAGCCCGGATTGTAGCGGGAGAAATGGAAAATCCATATTTTTTCTTCAGGTAAGTGGAAGAGACGGGTACATTCGTTTCGATGAACGATTCCACCGTAGCATACAGAATTTCGGCTTCCCGATCACTCAAATTTGGCATTTTTATTGTCGACATAGCGGCGGAAATTAGACGATCGTTAAATCAGCAGTCAAGGTTGATTTGGGCTGCACGGGATTAATAGTCTTATTTAAGAAACCGCGATGTGGCGCGGCTGGCTCCGATGAAACTGATGAATACACCCAGCCCCAGCAACCAGCCCAGCAGAATAATCGGGTCGTATCGGAAGTCGATTCCAATCAGGGATTTGGAAACCTGATTGACAAAAGACATGCCGGCGATTAATACCCCCCCGGCTAATAAACTGCCCAGTAATCCCTGCAACATCCCCTCAATGACAAAGGGTGCCTTAACAAAAGAGCGGGTCGCCCCAATCAGTTGCAGCGCTTGAATCAAATCCTTTTTAGCATAAATGGTCAACCGGAGCGTATTGGAAATAATGATTACAGCGATCCCGATGACGATCACGGATAATACCAGCGTCAGTTTTAAAAAGCGTTGAAACAAACTTTCAATGCGATAAATCAAGGCACCCTGGTAATTGACTGTATCCACTTCTTTATAGGTTTTCACCTTGTCAATGATAGGATCTACCCTCAGCAACTGATCTTTATCCCGAACTACGTTGATCACACAACTGATGGGCAAAGGGTTGTACCCCAGGAGATCCAGAATATTTTCACCGAATTGGGATTTAAAAATCCGGACCGCATCCTTCTTGGTAATGAGAGTGGTGGATCGAACACCGGGGATGGAGCGGAATTCCTTCACCAGTTGTTCGGCCCGTTCTTCAGTGGTGGCTTCAGTGAAAAAGACTTCTATCTTGTATTTACTGCGGAAATATTCAATAATTTTATGGGCATTCTGGCTGACAATGATCAGACTGCCCACAAACAACAAGGACAGGCAAACGGAAAACACCGCGGCGAAGGCCGTCAATTTATGCCGCCACAGGTTTTTGATCCCTTCCGCCAGTAAAAATACAAGTTTGTCCAGCATCAGGACCGGACCTTTCCATCGTTGATTTCAATGATCCGGTGACCACGACCTTTGATCAAATTGTAGTTGTGAGAGGCCATCAGAACCGCCGTGCCCTCGCTATTGATTTCTTCCAGCAGTTTGATCAATTCAAAGGAAGTGACCGGATCCAGATTCCCGGTGGGTTCATCCGCCAGGATAATCTCGGGATCTTTGATCAGGGCTCGGGCGATACAGGCCCGCTGCTGTTCACCCCCGGAAAGTTCCCTCGGATAATGTTTCTCTTTCCCATCCAGACCAACCGTTTCCAGTATTTCCAGGACACTACCCTCCACTTCGTCAAAAGGGTAACCAATGACATGGAGTGGCAATGCCACATTTTCAAACAGGTTCCGGTCGTTTAGAAGGTGATAGTCTTGAAAAATCATACCAATCTGACGACGGAAATAGGGAATTTTCCGTTTCTTAATTTTCCTGGAATCATAGCCATTCACAACCACCTTCCCTACCTGGGGAAATAAATCCATATAGATCAAGCGCAATAGCGTAGTTTTCCCGGAGCCAGTAGGTCCAATAATAAAAGCAAACTCATCATCACCGATCTCCAGGTTTACGTTAGTGACTCCGGCACCACGTTTAAAGGTGTAAGATACATTGCTCAGAGTAATCATGAAGGAAATCTAAATCCTTTAGTGTCCAATATCCACCGATCAAAAAAGGTAAAAAAGAAATACGATGTAACCCATCAGCAGTAGAAACGAAAAAAACCGGTTTATGGGCTGTCGCATGAGTGCAATCGGGATCAGCACCAGACCGTATCCGATCATAAACGGTATTTCCAGTTTTAGAATCGAGCGGGGCGAATCCAGGGGATGAATTATGGAAGCCAGACCCAGAACCGATAGAATATTAAAAATGTTGGATCCAATGATATTTCCAATGGAAATGGCACCTTCTTTCCGGAAAGAGGCCATAACGGATGTTGCCAGTTCAGGCAGCGATGTTCCAAAGGCCACGACACTCATTCCAATCACAATTTCACTGACACCCAGGTACCGGGCCAGGTCTACCGCGCCGGAGACAAATAAATTGGCACCTTCCGCCAACAGGGCAAAACCGATGGTGATCAGAAAAATATGCTTCCACAATTGTTGTTGTCCATTCTCACCGAAGTCCAGTTTTTCTCCCCGGGGACTTTTTATTTTAATCATTAAATAGAAGATCAGACTGATGAAGAGAATTCCTCCTTCAAAGCGACTGAGTCGGCCGTCAAAAATAAAAATCAGGAATACGGCACAGACACCGAGATAAATGTAGAAATCACGCTGTATTTCCCTGAAATGAATAACGATGGGAAAAATGAGAGCTGACAGTCCCAGAACCAGACCAACATTGGCAATGTTGGATCCAACCACATTTCCGATGGCAATGGTGGAATTTCCCTCAACGGCAGCGACGATGCTGACGATTAATTCCGGCAACGAAGTTCCAAACGCAACAATAGTTAGTCCAATAACGAGGCGTGAAATTCCTAGGCGTTGGGCTATCAGGGAGCCGCTCCGCACGGCCCATTCGGCTCCGTAATACAGCATCATCGTTCCTAAAATAAGAAATAAAATACTCTGGACCATCTAAGTATAAAGATTGTGTTGATTAATAAATTCCCAGACCGGCTGCGTCACCATGTAGCGGATGGTTTTATTCTCCACCCAGCGGTGTCGGACGTTTGAGGAGGAGATTTCGATTCTGGGAATATTGGCAAACTGAATCTTATGGAGAATCCAGTTCGGGATAGCACTGGGACGAAAGCCGGGACGAATGGCAACAATCACCTGACATTCATCCAGGATTTTTTCTGGTTGATGCCAGGTATGAAAATGTTTCAGGGAATCGCTTCCGATCAGAAAGAATAATTCTTCTCTTGGAAGGTTCTGCTCATTTTTAAAGGTCAAAATAGTATCGATGGAATAGGAGATCCCTCCCCGGCGGATCTCAATATCAGAAATAACAAAATTCGGGTTATCCTGAATGGCAATTTTTAACATCTCCAGCCGAAGTTCCACCGGCGTGATTGTATGGCTATTTTTGTGGGGTGGAATATTGGCTGGAATAAAATAAATTTTATCAAACCGCTCCGCTTCGTAAACCGTCTGAGCGATGATTAAATGACCGATGTGGGGCGGGTCAAATGTTCCCCCAAAAAGACAAATCCTCATTCCAGTGTAACTTTCGTGTAGACTTTTCCCGATTCAAGCCATTGGGCAACCGTTTCAGCCTTGCCGATTTTTTCTAAATATTTCCTCGTTTGTTGAAAATGATCCCGGGCTTCCTCCAGGTCGCCTAACTTGATTTCGGAGAGGATAATATTCAAATGGGCTAATTCAAAATAATCTGAATCGTAATACTTTTCCACTACCTGGCTGAAAGCCATCTTCGCCGATTTATACTCTTCAAGTTTAATGTACAATATTCCCGTTTCATACAATTTTCGGGCCAGTTTATTCCGCAGTTTAATGATTGTTTTCTGAGCCTCTTCCCGGTGCTCGGACTGGGGATAATCGTCCAGAAATTCCTGTAGTTTCTCCAGCGATTTCCGTGTGTAGGTCTGATCATGATAATATTTTGGCGATTTTGCCACGTAGGCTTCACAAATCCGGTAGCGAGCCTTTTCCACGTAAGGGCTGAACTGCATCCGGCGGACGAGTTTTTCATACTCCGCAATCGCCAGCAGATATTCTTTGTTTAAAAAATAAGATTCCGCCAGGTAGAACTGGGCGTCATCCCCCAATTCGGTATGGGAAGCACCTAACACCACCGAATTGAAGTTCTCCTGGGCTTTTAAATACCGTTTTTTCTTTAACGCCTGGAGCCCTTTTTCATACAGTTGCTCATAATCTATATCCTTAACATCGGCATTGTTGGAACAAGCAATAAAAAGAGATACCATGAATGAAATCAATAATGTGTGGCGCATGATGCTAGGGGTTCCTTACAATTTTAGAATACAAATTTACCAATATAAGTTCAATCTTACACCCCCAACTCCCAGAGTCGCCTGAGGGTTAAAAAGGAAACTCATATCTGTTTTAATCCTTTTGTTTCGCGACCGTCGATTCAATAAACCTGATGCTTCCACGCCACTGAATAAATGGTTAAACATGAGTGTTGTAGCGGCGTAACGGGCGTAGGCACTATAAAGGTTGCTCTTGTGCCTCATACCCCGGTACCGGTCTTTCCTCTTCGTTAAAATGTACGTTTCCTTGGTGTTCCCTTTTTCAACGGTATACCAGTTGCCGGTATTATCAAATGGATTGTCAAACGGGTCATCCCATCCCCCGACAAACTGGTCATATTTCCCGATATTTTCGTAGAAATCCCGATCCCGGACCACCTGGATCTGGTCCCAGGAGGTTTCATTCAACAGATCAATGAGGTGATCGGTGCTGGTGTAATTTCCAACCACATTCAGTGTCAATTTATGGGTCCCTCTAATCATGTCCTGCCATCGATCCGGGAAGATGGTTTTTGTATTTTGGTACCACCGTTCCAGATCCCAATGATCGTCAGCGAAAGACTCAAACTTCCAACGAAGACGATCGCTGGTTTGTTTCCACTTCAATTGGGAAGCAATTCCGGCAATTTCAATCGCTGAGAAAAGAACCGGTTTCCAGAGCGGATCGTGATTATATACCTGACCTGCTCCAGGTAAGATGAATGACAATACCATGGCTTTGGAACGACTTCGATCCGTCGTATCTCCCTTAATCTCGCCCATCACCTTAAAAGAAGGTACTTTCGTTAAATAATTGATCGACGCGGCAGGATAAGCTTTGATCCATTGCGCCTGAAGCATACCGGTCAAAAGACAACCGAGAAGGAGGAGCCGTTTTCCCATATCAGAAATTAAACAAAACGGTGACATAGGTTCGGAAATCCTTCCCGTATTTCAGGGGGGTGCTATCCGTTTCTACGGTTACTTTATCCAGAGAACGATGGATCTCCACCCCGATTGAAGTGGGATAGTTATAAAACGAATAACCCTGTAGCCGGAACTGCACTCCGGTGGAACGTTTCAACTTGAAGGCAGATAATTCCGGATTCCAGGCATCTCCTGCCTGAAGTATGAGACCAAGCGTGCTGTGCTGAAATGTGAACCACCCCAGACTGAAATCCCGTTCCCGGAATAGTGGAATTCTAAAATCGATTTCTCCGATCCATTTTCGCGTTCCCCCAAGACTGTAGTACGGGTACCCCTTTAGCCCCGGGAGACCACCGGCGTAGATATAGAAAAAGGAATCCACTGCCGCGTTGGAAAGCCACCCCGCCTGGGTACTGAATGCAAATGTCATGCGACGGGTCCCGGGAAGCTCCAGATAATAGGAAGCATTACCATCCAACCGATTCAGATTATTCGGCAGGTATTTGGGAACAACAGTCCCCGCATCCGAGAGATCCAGACCGGTAATGAACTGATTCCATTCATGAGTTCCTGAAAGCTCAACCCGGAATCCTTTTGAAGGATTAATATTAGCATCCACTCTTCGTTCCACCTGATCCAACGACCAGTGAAAGCCAGCGTCGGACCCTTTGAAATAATCATATCCAATCCCCGTTTCCAGGATTTGACCCACCACCCGTTCCTTGATGATCGCCCGGTAACGATTCCAGGAAGTGTATAAAACCAGTTCCGTCCCAACGAAGGGGAGTTTTAATCCGCTTCGAAATTGCAGAAGCCTGAACCGGAGATTGCTGTCAATTTGATAAACGGAATAACTACTTTTTTCAACGCTGTTCCTGGTCTGATAAAACATTTCAAAGAACAGGGTTGGATAAAGCCGGTGAAATTCGAACTGGAAGAAGAAATCTAAATCCTTAAACCGGTTCATGGATAGACCGCCAAAAAGACTAAGACGATCCAGTATTTCAGAAGAATAGAAATAGACACCCGGCTTTACGGTCCCGTAATCCACCAAAATTCTGGGAGCCAAAAATAAAGGTGGAAAGTGGTCTGCATATTCCTTCCCCGGTTGTGAATTCAACGCTTTTAAAGGTGGCGTCAGGTCGCGATTCCGCTGGTAGTAGGCAGGACTGTACCCCACAAATTTTCCGTCAACTAACTGGATCGAGTCCAGAATGGCAATTTGATATTTTCCATTCTGATATAGGGAAAAAAGGACCTTTCCTTCCGCCGATACGTCGGGCATGAAGGCACCGCCGGTGACATTCGTGATATAACCTTGCTGGTCTTCCCGGATGAGATAGAGGTTGAACACACCGCTGCGATCGTCCGCATAGACTAGACTTCCGTCCTTCAAAACCGTCGGATTGCGTTCATCCCATTCGGGAGTCACGAATAGATTCCCCAGCGTGGTATCAGTTAAACTGAGGTAATGCACATCCCTGAAATGATTCTGGGTCACGTCAAACAGAATCCACTTTTTTACCGGGTCGAAGGAAAGGCCGCTAATGACGGCATGATCTTGGAAGTTGGTCAATACTTCCGATGTTTTCGTCTTCAGATCAATCTTGTAGATATTCTGATTTCCATCCCTATTTGCCAGGTACACCAGCGCGCTGTCTTCCGGCAGGTAAACCGGGGCAAAGGCTCTCGCATCCCGGGTTATCCGGTAAGCTTTATCCCGGAGAAAATCATAGACGTACAAATCGTAAAATTTGGACCCATTTTCATTAGGCCATTTGGCTTTACGGGAGTAATACAGTAGGGTTCCGTCAGAATTCCAGGAGGGTTTCGAATGTACACTCCGATCAATTAGTGTTTTTTCACCTGTTTTAAGATCATAGACATAAAGGTCTGTCTGCCCAAAATGATCATGCTCTTTGTTTGAGAGATAGGCAAATCGATGACCATCGGGACTCCACCGGGGAAACAGGTTTGACGTGCCGGCTGAAACCAGAATGCGCCCTGCTTCAACATGAGTTGCCATATCTTGGGATAGGAGTTCATACCTTTGATTCAGTACGGAAATAAACTGATTGTAGAGATCCGCTCCCCCCACCCCTGTAGCGATTTTGAGAGCATGATTTATGGAATATTCAAGGGGTGATTTCAAAGCGCGAATCACTTTAGGGATGGTTTCAGGTCCATACTTAATCGCCAGGTAACGGCAAAGGGCATAGCCAGAATTATACACCGACTCATTCCCGATACCCGCCTTTCCGAAGGTATTCATGTCTGCCCAGCTCAGCAGGGTTTTATTCAGAACCCGGTCCCGCAGGATCATGTCACGGATTGTATCCCAGTTATCCCAATCTGCCCCGATGTACATGTACTGAGCCGCCCCCTCCGCAAGCCAGGGAGGAATCACCATCCCGGGAAGGGGGTAACTCGCAATCACATTGGGGTATCCGTACAATACATCTTTCCGTTTATCCCGTTCGTACTGGATATACTGGAGGTAACCCCCTGGAATTTTTCGACCAAATTTCAATCCGCTTTGAATGGAGACAATATGAGTAAACTCGTGGGTAATAACATTCTGGAGCCAGCGATGACTGCCCCTTAATTCAAAATCCAGGGGAGTGGCCCAGATGATAATTTTATTATCATAATAATGCGTAACGCCGTTCGAGATATCGTCTGTATCCGTTAAAATAATATCCGTTTTTCCCGCCGGATGGAAATCATAGAGGGCCGTAACCTTTGGATAAATGGTTTCCGCCACGGTGGCAGCTTCCCGGGCAGACAACTTAGTTCCCTCATAATAATGAATATTAAAATGCTCCGTTTCTAGGGTTTTCCAATCCAATTCCGGATGATTGTACCGCACCTGAGAACAAACAACACCAACCAACAGTAGCGATACAATAATCCTCTTCATTATCCTAAACCGGTTAGCGGATAACGCCAATTTTAATGATTTTTTCCTCCGCCCTTTTCCCCTTGAAAGCCCTTACCCGAGCTAAATAGACGCCAGACTGAACCCCTTCCAAGTTCCAGGAAATTTCATTTACAGCGTTAGGATGGACAAAATTCAAACCCAGGGTCTTAACGGGATAACCGCCAATATCATAAATGGCAATCTTTAATTGGTCCGCTGTTCTTACATCAACCCGGATGAGTACCGGTTCCCCATAGCTGGGATTGGGATAGGCATACGATCGCGCCCAGTATACCAGCCGGTTTTGGGCGGTAGCGCTAGGACTGGTCATTAAGGAAATGGCACGGGAATGATCAGGGCTTCCATCAGGGTAAGGCCAGGAATTATCGGAATCGAAGGTACCCGACTCGAATTGGACGACCCGGTTGGAAGTAAAAAGGCTGGAATGTCCCTGGTAGGTTCCCAAAGCCTTTAAATCTGCCCCTCCCGGCTCCCCAAATCGGGTTACGATTCTCCCCTGCCAGTCCAGAAGAATAATATCCCGATCTCGATTCTGGACCACAATCTCCGGGTACTCATCCCCAAGAAGATTCGCCGATAACAATGGCGGTGTACCATCTAATTCTACCGGAAAGCCGCTTTTTAAATGGAAATAACGATCGAACCCATACACCATTCCATTTTCATCAAGAGCTAAAATATCCACACTACCATCCAGATCCAGGTCTATGAGTGCCAGATCAGTAAAGGAACCCTCCCGGTAATCATCGGATATTTTAATCCTTCCTGATTGTAACACCACATCAAACACCTCTCTCCCGGTGCTGTGAACAGTTTTGGGGGAAATTTTACAGGGGGCAGTGGCGTCATTAATCCACCGCCTGACCGAATCCTGACTTACGGTAATTGTCTGACCCAACCAGGCAATATTAACCTGCTGGGGGTCCTCCTGAGCCTGAACATATCCCATCTTACAGGTATCGGGAAATTGCCGGATCCAGCGGGGGATGAAATTCTCTTCAAGTTCATCATACTCGAACCAGATCACGGAGGTAGAATCCGCCGCTTTTCCTACCACCGCCAGAGCAGCCGGGGACTCGGGTGTGCGATCCTTCTTGGCTACGAAACAAAACTGAAGTTCAGAGAAAGGATTATTAGAGAATGCTTTCATTTGATTGATATTGCCTTTTGTCCACCACAGAGAATCACCACTACCGAAAATATCTGCGATTCCGTCTCCATTAAAATCAAATGGAAATTGAATGAAGCGGTCAGGGGATTGTACTCCAACTACAGCCCAATCAAAGGTGATGTCAAAGGTCATCGCAATGCCCGGTTTGCTGATGTTTTGAATAGACAGAAAGGTGGCTGCCCCTGAATTCGATCGCGTATCAGGGTGTGTAAAGGTCCCGAATTCGGGAAGCTGGTTTTTCAGTTCCGGATTGGCCCGTTCGTATTCACGATTCCCTTTAAACCACATATCTCCGAAATAACCGTTGGAGGGGTCCGGAATCAGTTGAGAAATAAACCCAAGGTCCTGGGCACCGTCGGCTTCTTCAAGATCGACGCCCTTGAAGTCCGGAGCCTGGTTAATGGCATATTTGTCTATTCCCTGTTCAATTCTGGATTCATCAATATGCCAGATCAATAAACCAGACGCAGGAAGGCCAAAGTCGTAATCCGGGACCCCAATAATGACCTTGTTACTATCCCTTTCAATGCCGGCAGAATCTATCAGGATTTCCACAAAGGGAGGATATACCCCCGTTTCCTTCCAACGAAGGTAACGGATGGAGTCAATTCCCACCTCCGGACGAAACCAGTTTGTCCGGTTTTCAATGAGAAAGTATTCATTCTGATTTATGGGGAGTTTTAGGATGGAATTCGGTTGGCGTTCCGGAAGGGAGACGTGACCTTCCCCTGTAACGGCTTGGGCTTCCTCCCACCCCGCGAATAGACGTGTCCAGGCTGCCGGGGGCGCCGGCACGACCCCTCGGCCGTTATTGGACCCCTGATCCATTAATCCAAAAATTCCGATCCCAGTCTGACCCGATTGCACGTCCCACAGGGGAGGTAGTCCCACAGAAAACCCTACCATCAGGGCAAAAGTACCGGTGAGACCATACTGGGCGTCACAGGGCGAATCCAGTTCTGAAAACAGGGTTTCGCTGTAAAGTAAATGATTCTGTGTTTCGGGAAGAATAACACCCTGGGACACTAATCCGGCGCCGACGGAAAGGGGTCCTCCGGCGTAAGTTTGAAGCATTGTTTCATCAATAAAAGTGGAGGGGATATCCTCAGGGGTAGGGTCAAGGAAAGGCAGACTAAAGTCCTGTCCGACGCCCGCATGAACGACCACCACCTGATCAAACCCAGATAAGTCCACCTTGTCATCGACAGCCAGTTCAATACCGGATTGAAAGAGTTCCGTCACTAATCGTTCATATTCTGATTCCCCATTGAGAGGGTGATAATAATTCATGGGGTGATCGAGGGCGTATGCCGATCGGGAATCCTGAGGGAATACCCGGGATTGATCCAGGTCCAGGCCAAACTGTCCGTAAGAGACGGCTCGGAAGTAGTGGTCAACCGCCTTGAGTTGTGACAGAAAATATTCCCGGTCATGGGGGGGTGGGTCGATGGTGTATTTACCACAGGGGGTTACACCGCTGGACAGCAAAAAGGTGCCGTCTCCGGTGGTCCCCGGTGAAGAATCAGGCTGGAATTCCACGCGAATAATAGCAATTTTCTCAAAACCCTTTACCTGGGCCGTCAAGGGATTGGCTAACACCAGCAGACTGGCCCAAACCAGTCTGCTCAGGAAAGAAGGGTTCATGGGTAGAGAAGCTTAAAAACGGACGTTTAATGAGAAGCGCATCGTATTCTTGAGGGGGTGACCCGGCTTCCCTGAAGTATATCCAAAATCAAAACCATAATTAGAAAACCGCAATCCGATACCAAAAGTGGGATTCCTGATTTTTCCGGTTTTATCAATATAGTAGCCTGTTCTCAGGGCAAAATAATCGGAGTACCAATATTCTAAACCAAGGTTGTGTACCAATTTATCCAGTTCATTAGATATGGAACGATCTTTTCCGGAACCAACCTCTTTTTGCCCCCACTGGTTGTATTTCCCCCACTTTTTATCTCCGAACTTGGCTCCGTATTCTTTTTCCGTATTAATCATTTCCTCCGGGTCCCGTTTATGGTTTCCATTGGCATCTCCTCCCCAATCCCAACCACCGATCTTGCGGTCGGTTTCTTCGCCCGGAGGTGCAATATCAATATCGCCGCCAAGCAGCCAGTCATCTACCCAGGAAGTAAAAATGGCTTTCCAGACCGGGTCCTTGTGAGCCACTTCCAGCTGACCATGGCGATTATAATCGGGGTTTTTATCAGTGGCTTTCCCGTGATGATTATAACCACCAACCTGCCCATCTCCATCCCAGTCCATGTCGGGATACGATGCCACCAGCAGTTTGTCTACATCATAGACAACATTTAAGCGATTGTAACTACTGTGGAATAGTTCATAATTAAATCCCAGCGTAAGATTGGTGGGTTGGGGATCCGCCTGATCCGGATCAATAAAAGCCACTTTCGGACCAATATTGGTAATGGTGGCGCCAAAAGTCATTTTAGGGACCAGAAACTGCTTTTTCAAATAGCCCACATCAAACCCAAAATCCGTAGAAGTTCCCTTGCCTTTTTCACTGCCCGTCCCCAGTTCCACCAGATGCTGGTAGGAAACTTTGGCGTTGATGCCAAAGGAGGATCGATTCGAAAGCTGGGTACTGTAAGACAAGGCAACGGCCATCATATAACTGGTAAACTTTCCTTGGAACTGGGCATACTCATCCATGCGGATCTGCTCACCCAGGTTAAGATAAATAATGTGGCCGCCTACCGTTCCTAAAGATGGAAAACTGTGTCGGAAGGCGAGAAATTCGTAGTACAGATCGTCAGCTAGATTTGGCAACCAGTTGACATGCATCAGAGCAATTTCTGAGC
>CAZNUM010000040.1:0-13672 GCA_964576315.1 uncultured bacterium | reverse complement strand
TCCGTTCTATCCCAGGACGGGGGTTTGTCGTTGGAGAGGCTGGGAGATCGAGACCTTGCGGAATTAACTCAGACGCGGGTGGTGATTGTGGATAGGGTGGGTAAATTATCGAAACTGTACTGGAGTGGACAACTGGCTTATATCGGAGGAGGATTTTCGACCGGGGTCCACAATGTGATGGAGCCGGCTATTGCCCGGTTACCGGTCTTTTTTGGTCCACGCTATAAAAATTCCCACGAAGCGGAGGAGTTATTAGCCACCGGAGGTGGTTTTTCTATAAAAACTGGCACCGACTACTTCATTGCTATAAAGGAACTACTGCAGGATCGTAAAGTGTTCTTGGACGCCAGTTTCGCTGCCACGGATTTGATTCACCGGAACCTGGGGTCCGCGACACGGGTCGTCCGTAACCTGATCCATGACTGATTCTCTGGCTTTTTCGCTACGGTTTGAAAAATTCAACCGCCACCGTGAGGTTCATTTCGGACCGGGGTTACATATCATATATGGTGCCAGTGGTTGCGGGAAAACAGCACTTATTCACCTCCTGGCGGGAATGGAGTTGACGGAATCAACTAACTTTGTATTTGAGCTTCGACGACGCCCGGACCGTTTCCAGGTTATTTTCCAGAATCCGGAAGATCAGATTGTCGCCCATACGCTGGAGGCGGAATTGGCTTTTTCCCTGGAGTGTCAAAATCTGAACCAGACTACTTTACACTCCGTATACGAAGCCCAGAAATCAAAACTCCCTTTTATTGATGGTTGGAACCGCCACCCTGAAACTTTGAGTGGTGGGGAGAAGGAAATCTTAAATCTGGTAACCACGTTTAGTATTCATCCTGCGTGCGTATTGATTGATGATGGCTTATCTTTTCTAAACCGCGGAATAAAAGAATCCCAAATCAAGTTTATCCGGAAAGAAATCCACCAATGGAAAATGACGGTTCTCTGGTTTACGTCGGACGTAAATGATCTGGAATACGGTGACAGCACATGGGGACTGACGCTGTCTGATTTTCACGAAATTGCCTTGCCCGTTCCTCGCAGGAGCTATCACCATCGCCATGAAGCGGGAACACTGAATCTGACGCTGGAGGGGCTTACGTTTAACTATCCACAAGCCTCGGTATTACTCCAATCCCTGAATATAAGGATTCAGAATGCCCGATCGGTTGGTCTGGTAGGGCAAAATGGGAGAGGAAAAACAACCCTGGCACAATTATTAACCGGCGTATTGACGCCCTCCGCCGGTTCGGTTGCATTAGCCTTAAACGGAAAAATACCTACGATGGCTTATCTGGACCAATTCCCGGAGAAAACCCTGAGCATTGAGACCCCAGCTGAATTCTTGAACCGATTGATTAATGGGGGACAAATGGACCGATTTAAGGTGCAGAAATGCATTAAAACGGTAACTCACCATCAGATCAGTTGGGAATTGATCCAGCATGATTCGGCGCTGGATATTCCCTGGTCTACCCTCCGCCTGGCTCTGGTGGTGATTCTGGCCCATTGTTCTTATGATTTACTGATTCTCGACGAACCCACCTTTGGACTCGGTTGGGATCAAAAGATCGTTTTAAGTCGTTTTTTAAGCGAAATTCTGAAGCGGAAACATTTAATTTTAATATCTCATGATCGCGAATTTATAGCACATCACTGCGATCATATTTTGAATTTGGACGACGGACAAGTAACGCGAAAAGAGAGTGTACTGATTCATGACTGAAACGAGTAAAGTAAAGATTACGGACCCCACCCGAATTCTGACAGTAGCGAATATTATCAGTTTGATACGGGCTTTGCTGGCGGTTCCTATTATTTATACGTTGCGAACTCCCGGTCTGGAGGTCTACACCTTTTTTCTCATTGTCGTCGCCATTCTTTCTGATGCGGCCGACGGCTGGTTTGCCCGGAGAGCCCATGAAGTCACGCATTTTGGTAAATGGCTCGATCCTATCGCTGACTTTGCCGTCATCCTGGCGGTTGTTTCCTTTCTGGTCTTGATGGGACGATTTCCGGCCTGGTTTCTGATCTTCTACCTGGTGCGATATGTGGCGATTGCCATACCGGCGATCTATTTATTGAATCATAACCGTTTCATTCTCAGTGCCAACTGGTGGGGGAAATGGTCCACCGGAATTACAGCCCTGGCTATTTTTATTCATATTTTCCCCCTGAGCACCCTCCCTTGGCTTCCCAATGCCATTCTCTATGTGGCCTCCGGATTGCTGGTCATTAGCTGGGTTCGATATACCCGTACCATCATTTCTGAACTGAAATCACTGTAATGCCTCTGCTACGGAACCTCTTTCAGGCCCTGAAAAGAACCAGTGTATCCATCTCAAATGCGTTCAATACCCTGGAAAAAGGATCCGTATCTCCGGAATCAATCGAGGAATTGGAGAATACGCTTCTGGCAGCTGACATGGGAATTGAAACGGTAGAGGAAATTATTCAGGTAGTGGAAAAAAACCGACGGGGGGATCTTACAGAAGTAGTGGCGGATTACCTTATTGACAGACTGAAGGAAGTGCAACCGGTAGAATTCCAGCTGAACAAACCGACGATCCAGCTGGTAGTTGGTGTGAATGGAACGGGAAAAACGACTACGGCGGCTAAACTGGCCAATTATTACCAGATTCAGGGATTGAACATTCTGTTAATTGGAGCGGACACTTACCGGGCAGCGGCGGCGGCACAGTTAAAGGTCTGGGCTGAAAGATTAAAGGTGGAACTGATTTGTAATGAACAATCTCGTCAACCATCGGCCATGGTCTATGACGGTCTCACAGCTGCCAGGGCACAGGAGGTAGATGTGGCCATTGTAGATACGGCTGGTCGGTTACATACGTATAAAAATTTAATGACTGAACTGGAAAAAATGTACCGGGTGGCAAACCAGCATTTTTCTGATTTTGCGCTTCAATCGCTTTTAACGCTGGATGCCAGCCTGGGGCAGAATTCGTTACTTCAGGCCAGGGAATTTGAACGTCATGTGGCACTTACAGGCACCGTTTTAACCAAGATGGACGGAACGGCCAAGGGGGGCATTGTCTTTCCACTGGTCCGGGAAATGAAATTACCCACTTTATTTGTAGGGATTGGAGAATGTTTGGAGGATTTGTATCCTTTTAATCCAGTGGAGTATGTTCATAGTTTGTTGGGAACAAATGAAGCGAAGGTCAATTAAGGATCCGGAATGAAGACCTCCAGAAAATTGAATTTAATTAGCCTTGGGTGCGCCAAAAACCTGGTGGATTCGGAGATCATTCTTGGCGGATTGAAGGATGGCCCCTTTGAAATCACCGAGGAACCGGAAGAAGCGGATACCATTGTGATTAATACCTGCGGTTTTCTCGATTTGGCCCGGGAGGAATCGGTTGAAACTATCCTGAAGGCAGCCGAATTAAAACAACAAGGGAACTTGGGACAGTTGGTTGTGATGGGGTGTCTTTCAGAAAGATATCCGGAAGAACTGGCCCGAGAAATTCCGGAAGTAGATCGTTTCTTTGGCAGCAACGACCATCGTCAGATCATTTCTTTTCTAACGGGTCACGGTTTTAATCGTCATGATCCGTTGTATTTCCGGTCCCAGCTGACGCCTAGGCATTACGCTTATTTAAAGATCGCTGAAGGGTGCGACAACGGTTGCTCTTTTTGCAGCATTCCATTGATGCGGGGGTTGCAGAAAAGCCGGACCCTAGATTCCATTCTGTGGGAAGCTGAAAAATTAGTGGAAGGCGGGGTGCAGGAATTACTGGTAATCGCCCAGGATACCACAACGTACGGTTGGGACTTGAAAGAAAAAATACATTTGGGTCATTTAATTGAAAGCCTGGACCAGTTGGATTTGCGCTGGATTCGTGTCCATTATGCCCATCCTGCCCACCTGTCAACCCCGATTATTCAGGCCCTTGCTCAGGCGGATAAAGTATGTCACTACCTGGATATGCCTGTTCAGCATGCCTCTGATCCAATCCTGAAATCCATGCGCCGCGGCTTAAACCGTAAAGGAATACTGGAACGAATCCGGCGTTTGAGAGCTGCAATTCCGGATATCCGTCTGCGAACCACTGTTATTGTGGGCTATCCAGGTGAGACAGAGACGGATTTTAAACAGTTGTACGACTTCATCGAAGCCGTCCGCTTTGATCGTATGGGCATTTTCACCTATTCCGAAGAGGAAGGGACTCTGGCGGCGGATCTGGAGGACGACGTCCCTCGGGAAGTAAAAGATGAACGAATGGGAATCCTGCAGGATCTTCAGGCGAATATCAGCTTGGAGAAAAATGAATCACTTGTGGGGGAAATACTTCCTGTCATGGTGGACGATATGAAAAAAGACCACAGTATCGGACGAACAGAGTACGATTCCCCCGAAATTGATAATGTGGTGATTATTGATCAAGCCTTACCCCCGGGGAAAATTATCCCTGTAAAAATTATTCAGGCCCGCGAATTCGAATTAATGGGAACTCCTGTCCTTTCGGGCAAGAACTAATCGGCTGATTGCTGTTTTTTGTGACTGGGGAGAAGCAGAAGTATGGCAGCAAAAGTCGTCCCTGTGGAGGCGGCCAACAGAATCCCAATGACTAAACCGGTTGTAGAATCCAGTGTCCAATGAAAAAGGAATTTCAGGATATAGAGGAGTCCCAAGGTGAGAAAGAAACTTGCCAAGACGCACAATGGAGCAACCCAAAATAGTCGTTTTAATTCGATCGTATTTTCTTCTAATCAGATGTTGAATAATGCAAGATACTAGTTTAACAGTGACTGGTGATTCCATTCAACGTTTATTATTGATCGAGATTCAGCTGTTAATCAATTCTCTGCCATTGCTTCTAACGAAGACATCGACGTAATTTTGCCTATATGGCAGAGTTTAAATTACTAAGCGATTTCCAGCCCCAGGGAGATCAACCTCAGGCGATCCAGGAACTGGTGGCAGGTCTGAAGCGGGGCGATCCCCATCAGGTTTTGCTGGGTATTACCGGTTCCGGAAAAACTTTTACCATGGCTAACGTCATTCAGGAAGTGCAGCGTCCGACGCTGATTATGTCTCACAATAAGACTCTGGCTGCCCAACTCTACGGTGAATTCAAACAACTGTTTCCGGACAATGCGGTAGAATATTTTATCAGTTATTACGACTATTACCAGCCGGAAGCCTATTTGCCGGTGACTGACACCTATATTGAAAAAGATATGTCTGTCAATGAGGAAATTGATATTTTACGTCTGAAAACCACCAGTTCCCTCATGGAACGGAGAGATGTGATTGTGGTCAGTTCCGTTTCGTGCATTTATGGGATTGGTTCCCCGGAGAAGTACCGGGATAAGGTCATTCACATTCAGCGGGGCAAGCTTCTGAAGCGGCGGGATTTCCTGAAACACCTGGTGAATATCCATTACCGTCGGAATGACGCGGTGTTTGAACGCAGTACTTTCCGGGTTCGAGGGGATGTGATCGAAATTTATCTGGCTTACGAAGATGTAGGTCTGAGAATTGAGATGTTCGGCGACCAGATTGAATCCATCGTCCGTTTTCAACCTCTGACGGGAGAAATCCTCAAGGAAATGGATTCCGATTTTATTTATCCCGGAAAGCATTTTGTCACCGATCAGGAAACCATCAACCGGGTTGTTGGAGAAATCCGCACTGAATTGATTGCCCGACTGGAAGAATTGCGCGCCCAGGATAAGTTAGTGGAAGCGCAACGTCTGGAACAGCGCGTCAATTTTGATCTGGAAATGATGATGGAAGTGGGGTATTGTTCCGGAATTGAAAATTATTCTCGTTATTTTTCCAATCGTAAACCGGGAGAACGACCCTTTACATTAATTGATTTCTTCCCCAAGGATTTTTTAACCATAATTGATGAGTCCCATGTCACGCTGCCCCAGATTCAGGGGATGTACAACGGTGATCGGGCTAGAAAAGAGATTCTGGTGGAATACGGTTTCCGCCTCCCCAGTGCGCTGGACAATCGTCCTTTGAAATATGACGAATTTCAGGCGTTGCAGAACCAAGTGATCTATGTATCAGCTACCCCCGCTTACCGGGAACTGGAATTGAGCGGTGGCACCGTTGTGGAACAGGTGATTCGACCTACCGGTTTGATTGATCCCGAAGTGGAAGTACGCCCGACTCGGGGGCAGATCGATGATCTGATTGGTGAAATTAGAAAGCGGGTAGCGCGTCACGAACGTACGCTGGTTACGACCCTTACGAAGCGCATGGCGGAGGATCTTTGCGAGTATCTTCGAGGAGTTAATCTAAGGGTCCGTTATCTTCACAGTGAAATTGATACTCTGGAGCGGGTTCAGATTCTCCGGGATCTGCGGATGGGCGAATTTGACGTGTTGGTTGGAATAAACCTGTTACGGGAGGGGCTGGATCTGCCGGAAGTTTCCCTGGTGGCGGTCTTGGACGCGGATAAACAGGGTTTTCTACGCTCCCGCAGTTCCCTGATGCAGGTGGCCGGGCGGGCCGCTCGCCATCTGGAAGGCCGCGTCATTCTGTATGGAGATACCCTTTCGGATGCCATGGATTACCTGCTCCGCGAAACCAAACGTCGCCGGAAAATTCAACTGAAGTATAATAAGGAACATGACATTACCCCTAAAACTGTGTACAAGTCCATGGACCAAATTATGGGTTCAACGGCTGTAGCAGATTCCATCAGCGAACCCCAGGTGGCTCCCTTAAAAAGCCGCCGTGGGGATGACTTTAGTGCCATGGATAAACAACTGGCTATCGAAATGATGCGTCAGGAGATGCTGGAAGCGGCGGAAAATTTAAAATTTGAACGGGCGGCCCGCCTACGGGATGAAATACATCGCCTGGAAAAAGATCTTGAAAAGGTATTTTAAACTCATTTACGCAATGAAAATGAAAGAGGAAAGCGTTTATGATTAACTTAGACCGGTTACAACAATTATCCGGCATTATTGGTCGCTCGGATGCGATTCAGGAAGTGCTTGAAATGATAGCTCAGGTTGCACCGGTGGGCATATCCGTTCTGATTACGGGGGAATCGGGGACCGGGAAGGAAATGGTGGCAAAGGCCATTCACCGTTTTAGCCGCCGCAGTCAGGAAACGCTGGTAACGGTTAACTGCGGAGCCATCCCGGAGGGGATTATTGAAAGTGAACTTTTCGGACACGTGAAAGGGGCGTTCACCGACGCCCGGGAAGACAGGAAAGGGTATTTTGAAACGGCCAATAAAGGAACGATTTTTCTCGATGAAATCGGTGAAACACCCCTGGAAACCCAGGTCAAACTCCTACGTGTTCTGGAAACGGGTGAATTCACTCCTGTGGGGGGCTCCCGCATGAAGAAGACGGACGTGAGGGTAGTGGCCGCCACAAACAAGGACTTAAGTCAACTGGTTGAAAAGGGACAGTTTCGCCAGGATTTGTACTACCGGTTAAAGACCGTCACCATCAATGTCCCTGCCCTGCGACACCGAATCGAAGATTTAAGCTTGCTGGTGGAACGTTTCGCTCTGGAATTTACCCGGTCCAACGATATTCCGTACCGGGGCTTCATGCCGGAAGCCCTGCGCATTATGAAACAGCATTCCTGGCCCGGAAACGTTCGTGAACTGAAAAATTTTGTGGAAAGTATTCTGGTGCTGGAGAAGGGCGAACGCATTACGGCGGCTATGGTAGAGCGACAACTGGGTACGGCACCGGTCTTTGAAGATAACCCTCGTCTACCCGTTCCCTTGAATCAGCCGCCGGAAGTGGCGGAACGGGAATTGATTCTTCGCCAGCTTTTTCTCCTTCGACAGGATGTGGAATTCCTGAAGCAGTTGGCTACTCAAGGCGTCGTAACCGATCAAACCGGATACCCTGTGCTGCCCGGTCAGGAAGGGATAGTATCTTCCGGGATGCGGATCGAAGAAGATTCCGGTTACTTGATTCGCAGTTCCGCCATTGGGGATATGTCCCTGGAAGATCTGGAGCGGGAAGCGATTGAACGGACGCTGAAATTTTTTAATAATAACCGCCGGGCCACAGCCCGCTCCCTGGGAATGAGTGAACGCACACTCTACCGTAAAATAAATGATTATGGTCTGGAGAAAAAAATCAAATCCTGAGAACGCTAATAATGAAAAGACTCCGACTTTCCAACTATTTGCATCCTGAAATACTTCTCTGGTTCTTCCCGTTATTTTTTTTGATGGGGGTCAGTTGTTCTTACTATTCCATGGCAGGAAGTATTCCCCCCCATATTAAAGATATTGCTATCCCTTTGGTGGAAAACCAGACCGCTGAATTTGGGCTGACAGAATCGGTCATGGAAGACCTGATTAAAAAGTTTACGGAGGAAAATATTCTTCGAGTCAGTCCGGAGAATGAAGCCTCTTCCGTTTTAAGGGGAACCATTGTCAAGGTTCAGGACTCTCCTTACACTTTTACGAAGGAAGAAGCGGTTACGGAATACCGTTTAACATTGACTCTTGCGATCGAGTGGTATGACGTAAAAAATGATAAAGTGATTTTGAAAAAGCAATTTTCCGGTTGGGGAGCCTACGGCTCCAGCGGGGACATTAGTACGGACGGAATTGATAATGACGGGGATGGTCTGATTGATGGAGATGATGACGATGAATTTGGAGACCCCAGGGAATTTGCCACCCGGGTAGCTGTAAATAAGATTGCGGAAGATGTATTGAACGAAATCATGACCGCGTGGTAGCTTTATCCCAATAACAAACAAAATTATACAAGGTTGTAATCAATGAATCGGGTGACTGTGCGGGATTTAAAAAACTATACCGGGAAAATGGTAACCCTGAACGGTTGGGTTTACCAACTGCGGGCCAGCGGTAAAATCTGGTTTCTAATATTGAGAGATGGAACCGGTTTGGTTCAATGCGTTGTGGTTAAATCGGAGGTTGATGAATCCATTTTTAAACTGGAACCTGAATTAACCCAAGAATCCTCCGTCACCGTTACAGGAACGGTTCGGAAAGAACCCCGTTCGGTAGGGGGATATGAGCTGGGAGTTACGGACATTGTGGTGCACCAGATTGCCCAGGACTATCCCATTTCACCCAAGGAACACGGTACTGGCTTTTTAATGAATCATCGTCACTTGTGGCTTCGGTCCCGGAAACAACACGCCATCCTGAGGATCCGCCACCAGATTGTAAAAGCCTCCCGTGATTTTTTTGATATGCATGGTTTTACATTGGTGGATTCGCCTATCCTCACTGGTAATGCAGTAGAAGGCACCACCACTTTATTTGAACTGGGATATTTTGACCGTTCTGCCTACCTGACCCAGAGCGGGCAGTTGTACGGGGAAGCCAGTGCAATGGCCTTCGGAAAGATTTATGTTTTTGGTCCCACTTTCCGGGCGGAAAAATCCAAAACACGCCGCCATTTAACCGAGTTCTGGATGATTGAGCCGGAAATGGCCTACTGCGACCTGGATGAAGACATGAACTGGGCAGAACGGTTTGTGTCCTACCTTGTTCACTGGTGTCTGGAACACTGCCAGGAGGAACTGAACACCCTGGAACGGGATGCGGCATCGCTTGAACGGGTTCAACCGCCTTTCCCAAGGATTACCTACGATGAGGCGGCTGCCATTTTAAAGGAAAAAGGTTCTGATTTTGAGTACGGGTCCGATTTTGGCGGGACTGACGAAACCATTATTTCGGAGCAATTTGATCGCCCGGTCATGATTCATCATTGGCCAGCCGATATTAAAGCGTTCTACATGAAACGGGCGCCGGAAAACGAAGAACTGGCCCTGGGAGTGGATATGTTGGCACCGGAAGGTTACGGTGAAATAATCGGGGGTGGACAGCGTGAAGACGATTACGATACGCTGGTCATGCGAATTCAACGGAATGATTTACCTCTGGAACCGTTTAAATGGTATCTGGATCTGCGTCGTTATGGTTCAGTCCCCCATGCCGGTTTTGGTCTGGGGCTGGAACGTACCGTAGCCTGGATCTGTGGAATCCGCCATATCAGGGAAACGATTCCCTTCCCCCGCACTATCACTCGCCTGGAGCCGTGATGTATTTTAATGCCCGGATTGCTGTTTTTGGCGGGCGCGAGATTGAAAGCCCTGTTTATGAAGAAACACTGAAAATCGGGCGTTTAATGGCCAAAGAAAACTGGCTGGTTTATTGTGGTGGCGGAGAAGGAGTAATGGAAGCCATTGCCAGAGGGGTTGAGCAGGAAGGAGGTACCTGCGTTGGTATTTTAAAGGGTACCGAATTGGAGGAAGGGAATCGTTACTTAACCATCCCGGTGGTCACGGGAATGGGGATCAGCCGAAATGCATTACTCGCCTATAACTGCGATGTGGCATTGGCCATTAGCGGAAAATATGGGACCCTCTCGGAAATCGCCTATGCCTTTCAACTGGGCAAACCGGTGGTGGGTTTTAAAACCTGGAATCTAGAAGGAATCCATCAGGAAAATACTGCCAATAAGGTCATTAGTAAAGTCAGGGAATTATTACAATCATGAAATCGGGTGAATCAAAACCCAATAACGCCGGGGTACGGTTGGTAATAACCGGTCAGGTACAGATGGTTGGATTTCGATGGTTTACGGTCCAATGGGGCCAGGATCTCAATTTGACCGGATTTGCCAAGAATGAATCGGACGGTTCCGTCCTGGTGGAAGCGGAGGGGGCAAAAGAGGATTTGGAATCTCTGATCAGGGAGGTTAAAAAAGGACCGCCCGGTTCTTCCGTAAATCAGGTGGAGATTGAATGGCTGCCGTTTGAAGATCGATTCCAAGATTTTATAATCCGGTACTAACTCATGAATATTGCTCTGTGTCAGATCAACCCCACAGTAGGGGCTCTGAAAGCGAACCAGGAAAAAATTCTGGATTTCTATCATCGAGCCGTAGATCAGGGTGCAGAACTTGTCGTATTCCCGGAACTGTCTATTACGGGTTACCCCCCTCAGGATCTCCTGTACCAGACGGGGTTTGTTCAGCGGAATATCCAGGTATTGCTGCAGATCGCCAGCCAGTCAGTAGTACCGCTCATTGTGGGCTACGTTCGCCGTCAGGAGGGTAAACTCTTTAATGCTGCTGCCGTGTGCAGGGACGGTTCCCTCTATTATTCTTACGACAAACAATTATTGCCTACCTATGACGTATTTGATGAGGATCGCTATTTTCAGTCCGGAGAAATACCGGGAATTGTTGACCTGAATATCCAGGGTCAAACCTATCGGGCCGGGATTCAGATTTGTGAAGATCTTTGGGATGAGGATTATCATCTGGATTTAGCCTCGCCTCTGAAAGCGAAAGGGGCCCAGTTTATCGTAAATATTTCTGCCTCTCCTTACCATGACGGCCGGTTAAAAGATCGATTTGAATTGATACACCGGAAAACCCAGAATACTGGTGTCCCGTTTCTCTACTGTAATTTGGTGGGAGCGCAGGATGAGTTAATTTTTGATGGCCAATCCCTGGTCTTGGACGGGGAGGGGAACCTTCTGGTTCAGGGGAGCGCTTTCCAGGAAGAATTAATTCTGGTGGATCTGGCACAGGATGGACCGAAAACCCTGGTTACAGCCCCCCGGGAGGAGAAGCTGTACCAGGCCCTGGTTCTGGGCGTCCGGGATTATTTTAATAAAACCGGCCACCGCGATAGCGTTTTGGGTCTAAGCGGGGGGATTGATTCCAGCTTGGTTGCCTGTATTGCAACCGACGCTTTGGGATCAGACCATGTCCATGGCATATCTATGCCTTCCCGGTTTTCAAGCGATCATAGTCAAAAGGATGCACAGAAACTGGCGGAAAACCTGAAAATTGACTATCAGGTACATCCCATTGAATCCATTGTATCGGCTTACCAGTCGGTTTTGGATCCATGCTTCTCGGGGTTGACACCGGACGCGACGGAAGAAAATATCCAGGCACGGGCAAGGGGAAATATTTTGATGGCTTTATCGAATAAATTTAACTGGCTGGTCCTTTCTACCGGGAATAAAACAGAACTGGCTTTGGGATATTGCACCCTCTATGGGGACATGAGTGGTGGTCTATCTGTTATTGCGGATCTGTCCAAAACAGATGTGTATGCCATTTCCCGTTGGGTGAATGATCAGGCGGGCGGGGAGCGTATCCCGGCTAATTGTCTCACCAAGGCACCATCGGCAGAGTTGGCACCTGGGCAGGTTGATCCCTTCGATTATTCGGTGGTGAGTCCTCTGGTATCGGCTTTGGTCGAGGATAACGTGCCGCCGGAACAATTAATCGAGGAAGGGGCCGACCGGTTGCTGGTACAGGATTTAGTGCGCAGAATACAGAAGAATGAATATAAACGGCGTCAGGCTCCACCGGTCCTCAGGGTGACCTCCAAGGCCTTCGGAATCGGCAGACGGGTACCCATTGTTAACCATTTTAATGAATTAACGGCATCCGAATCGGAGTAACGATTTGAAACCATTTCTTTTACTAACCTTGTTGATGTTCTCGGGGATCACAGCCCAGAAAACCACACCGGCAGAATACTGGACAAAATTAACCATGGGCGAGAAAGTCGCTTTTATCAATGGCGCCTATGCTGCCGGTGCAAAACTGAAATACCACCACCAGCAGGAAGTCCGAAAACAATATAAACAGGATCCCAACTGGGTGGAACCTTATTACATTGAACGATTTTATGAAATTGTAGACGAACATCGTTCTAAAAAAGTGGGTTACCATATTGAAATGATTGCCAAAGCCATGGACGCCTTTTATTCTAACTACGATAATACCTTGATTCCCGTGATGGAGGCCCTCAGAATTGTTTCCCTGAACCAAGATGGGAAACGGGAAAAAGCAAATCTTTATCTCCTTCAAGCCCAGCGGAAATACCGACCCAATTGATTCAGGTTTTCCATGTTGAATAGGGAGAGGGGGAGGTATGGTTTCTTTATTGTTTCGATAGAGAAATAAATCTAATTTCCCAGGCTATAATGCGATCAAAGTGACATGTTTCATCAATTAACGGATAAGTTTGAGTCTGTTTTTCGCCATCTGCAGGGGCTGGGGAAGATTACTGATTCGAATATTCAGGACACGGCCCGGGAAATCCGCCGGATTCTTCTCGGGGCTGACGTCCATTTCCAGGTAGCTAAAGAATTTATCGAGCGGGTAAAACAACGGGCTCAGGGGACGAAAGTGATTAAATCCGTTAAACCGGGAGAACAGTTCATTAAAATTATTCATGATGAACTGGTAACCCTGTTAGGGTCGGAAGTGAAACCGCTTAACCTGGGATCGAAGAAGCCGGCTGTCATCTTAATGGCTGGACTGCAGGGGTCTGGGAAAACAACCACCTGTGCCAAGCTGGCAAAACAACTGAAAAAGAAGGGACACTCTGTTCTTCTGGTGGCGGCGGACATTTACCGTCCTGCAGCCGTTGAGCAACTGGCCACTCTCGGGAAAACGATCGGTGTAGAGGTTTATTCGGATTTATCCCGGGATCCGGTTACAATCACCACCCAAGCTGTGGAACGGGCCCGTAAGGAAAAGGTGGATGTGGTTATTTTGGATACGGCGGGTCGTCTACATTTTGGTGGGGGAATGATGGGTGGGGTTAAAAGCATTGCGGATGAGACCCCACCGGGTGGAATTTTTTTTTTTGTAGGTGGGGGGGCGGGGCCGGGTGCGGGCAATTCAGGCC
>CAZNUM010000039.1:0-14400 GCA_964576315.1 uncultured bacterium | reverse complement strand
AAGAATACAACCAAGAACATCTATTATTAAACAACCCCGAAAAACACAGTCACTCCCCTCCCTACCCCAAGTGCTCCGTGAAGCCGGGTACCAAACCTGTTTCTACTACGGAGGTGAAACAGAGTTTGCGAACATCAAGTCCTATCTGTTGAACTGTGGCTACGACAAGATTGTAGATCAATCCAGTTTTAGACTAGAAGATATGAATTCCAAATGGGGAGCCCATGATCACGTCGTATTTAAGCGGGTGCTATCGGATATAAAACAAACGCAGTCACCTTTTTTTATCACCGTATTGACATTGAGCAGCCATGAACCGTTTGAAGTCCCGATGAAAAGTGTCATCACGGGTAATGATCAGGTTTCTTTGTACAAGAATTCAATTGTGTATGCCGACCAGTCCGTGGGTGAATTTGTTCGTGCATTGGTTCAGCACCCTGAATTCGAAAATACACTTCTGATTTTTGTCTCCGATCACGGTTTCCACCTGGAGAAGGGACCCCTTTCACAGTGGTTACCTGCCCGATATTATATTCCTTTGGTTTTTTACGGGCCAGTTCTTTTGCCCGATTGGCGCGGGAAACGCGTGGGTAAAATCGGAAGCCAAACCGATTTACCGGTCACGCTTCTGAAACAAATGAATCTTAATTCACCGCCATTCCACTACGGGAAAGATTTGCTCAATCCGGCTGCCCCTGCTTTCGCCTTTTACACTTTTAACGAGGGTTTTGGCTGGATGACGCCGGAACTTAAACTTCTTTACGATCATCACCATAAAAACACCATTGTACTGGAACCCCAAGTAAATAATCCTGACGTCCATGAAGCAGAGACCCTTGGGAAAGCCTATTTACAGGCTCTTTTCCAGGATTACCTGGATCGGTAATATGAAACTCTGGTACGATAGATGAACATTTCATTGCCAGGATCCCCGGCCTTCTTCTATCTTTTATAGCCATGTTTGCTGATATTGCCTTTCCCATCTCCAGCTACCAGGTGTTTACCTATAAAGTGCCACCCGTGTTGGAGGACCAGATCCAGGTAGGTTTCCGGGTTTTGGCCCCCTTTGGAAGGCGAAAATCCCGGGGGATTGTGGTTGGTCTGAAGGAGCAAACAACATTCTCCGGCTCCATGAAAATGCTGGAATCATTAGTGGATGACCAGCCGGTTTTGGATGAAGGACTTTGGAAATTATTGTTGTGGCTGAGCGACTATTACTTTACGCCACTGGGCCAGGCGGCCAAAACTGCGCTACCGTCGAATCTATCGACCCGCTATGTCCTACCCGTATGTTTTGAGGTGGAATTAGTAGGGGGTGACCTTGAATTGGAGGAAATTCAAAAACGGGCTCCTGCCCAAGCCAAGGTGATCGCATTTTTACGGGAGCAGGGTTCGAAAGTCCCCGTTACCCGTTTGAAATCATTGGTTTCAAATCCTTCTGCGGTTTGCCAGCGATTGGCTGAGAAAAAGATCGTAAAATTGGTAAAAACACCCCTGCCGCCGGACCTGACAGAATTAGTGTTTAAACCTGTTCATAAAAAGATCCGATTCAACCCGGATCAACACCACGTTTTGACTGAAATTGAAAAAGTGGTGGTAAAACAGGAATTTAATGCGTTTCTGCTCCATGGAGTCACCGGTAGTGGCAAGACCGAAATCTATCTTGAGGCCGCACTCCAAACCTTAGGCCAGGGTCGCACAGTAATTATTTTATTACCGGAAATTGCCTTAACCCCTCAAATTGCCGGTCGCTTTACAGCAGTTTTCGGGGGCAAGGTAGCTCTCTGGCATTCCAAGCTGAGCCAGGCAGCCCGGGCTTGGACCTGGAAAAATATCTGTTCCGGGAAATACAATGTTGTAATCGGTGCCCGGTCAGCTGTCTTTGCCCCCCTGAAAAATCTGGGGTTGATTATTGTGGACGAAGAGCAGGAACATTCTTACAAACAGGAATCCCCAGACCCGCGCTACCATGCCAGGGAGGTGGCACTAATGCGCGGGAAGATTCATCGTGCCATGGTTGTTCTCTCCAGCGCTACACCCAGTCTGGAAAGTTATTTCAATCATATTCAGGGTAAATATCATTATTTACAACTCCCGGACCGGTTTGGTGGCTCTACCTATCCCCGGGTCCACGTGGTCAATATGCTTCAAGAGGCGGAAGAAACGGGGGAATACGGTCAGAGCCTATCCAGACTGATGATTGAAAAAATTAACCAGCGGTTAACAAATCGGGAACAGATTATTTTATTGCAGAATCGCCGTGGGTATGCACCCATTATTCGTTGCGCAAGCTGTGGTTCACTGGAAATTTGCCCCCACTGTCAGGTGACCCTTACCTATCACCAGGTGGGTCATTATTTGCAATGCCATTTCTGTGGTTATACCCGCCATCGGCTGCCCGAGGTCTGTCCTGCCTGTAACGGGACTGATTTACGTCTTTCGGGGATTGGAACGCAACGGGTGGAAGAAGTTTTGAAACAAACTTTTCCTGAGGCCAAAATTGAGCGCCTGGATGTGGATACGGCCCGCTCCGGGATTCATATCAGCACCCTCTTGGAAAGGTTTGCAAATGGTGAAACGGATATTCTGCTGGGGACCCAGATGGTAGCCAAAGGATTGGATTTCCCGAACGCAACTCTGGTGGGTATTATTAATGCTGACACGGGGCTTTATTTACCGGATTTCCGTTCAGGAGAGAGGGTATTCCAGATGATTTACCAGGCGGCGGGTAGGTCAGGGCGAGGGCGTAAACCGGGAGAGGTGATTGTCCAAACCTATAATGTGGATGACACAGTAATCAAATGTGCTTCCCAATTAGATCTAAAAAAATATTACAACATTGCCCTGAATGAACGGAAAGAATTGAACTACCCTCCTTTTAGCTGGGTTGTCAAGATTGAATTATCACACGCCTCCAGAGATAAGGTCGAGTTGGTGGCACAGCAAATCCGCACCCAGCTTTCCCATCCATTTAAGGGTCTGGATATTCTGGGACCAGCTTTCTGTTATCGTGAAAAATTAAGAAATCGTTTTCGGATGCAGATTGTTCTTAAATCCTCTAAGACGTTTGATCCTGAAGGGAAATTACTCCATGGATTTATCCGGAAAAAACTACTGAATCAAGAACGGAAAACAATCCCCCGTTCCGCACGCCTTACCATTGATGTTAATCCCGTTTCGCTGTTGTGAATTTGAAATACACATTTATCGTTTTGGTCGGTTTAACCGGAGTTTGGGGTCAATCCGATTTCCCTGGGCTCGACGCTTATTACCATACCCAAACACTGACGACGGTTGGGTCCGGTGAAATGCTGATTACCGGGATCAGTGAATTTAACAATCCTGCTTTGTTGCCCTATTTGAAAGATCGGTTTCGATTGAGCTGGGTACGATATCCGGCAGGTATTACAGCCGAATCTTTGGTTTTTAACCAACATCGACCCCGTTATTCATTTGGTTTGGGTGTGAAACATCTGTGGTATGGCATTTTCACAGGAAGAGACGAAAATAATAATCCTACTGAGGATTACACGTCAGGTGATCTTCAGATGATAGTTACATTGGCTAAGATATTTTCCGGGGATCGTGGATCCGTTGGGATTACAACCGGAATTTTCACCAGCCGGCTGGAACAGACCAGGGCCACCGCGATTCAATTTACGCCGGGAACCGTAATTCAACTTAAACAGATAGGAGGTCGGGTGGGGATTCGGTACACCGGTCTGGGGGTTGTGTTGTCTTCCTATACCGGGCGAAAAAACCACCTTCCCCGTATAATGGTCCTTTCATACGGAACCGGGCTGAAGCACCTGCCTCTGGAATTGGCCTTTGATATCCGCAATGTAAAAGGAACCAACAGTCTAACCGGCGGAATCGGAGGTATCTTCAGAATCAATAACTCCATTCGTATCAAAGGCGGTTTTTCACCACCCAAGCAAGGTGGTGGCGTGCAGGGGGGCTTTAATCGCAGCGGTATCGGTCTAGAGTTTGATACAGGAAAACTGGTGATTGATCTGGGCTTTTTTCTGTACCAGCCCGGCACTGGTGTCTTCAGTATGGGGCTGGCTATGAATTACTAATACATTTAAGTAAACTGGTTTAATATATTAAATAATTAATTATTTAAGCCTGATATACTTAAATATTTCTTGCTTTACTTTATTTTACCTTATTATTATTAGGTTATGATTGACGTAACGGATCAGGCAATTTTATCATTATTGCAGCAGAATTCAAGGGTAACGGCCAGTGAAATTGCTGAAGAGGTGAACCTATCAGTACCTGCTGTCACGGAACGGTTGAAAAAGCTGGTGGATCATGGCATTGTTCAACGTTTCACGGTTCAGTTAGACGCCAAGCAGTTGGGTTTTGATTTAACCGCCTTTATTGCCTTGGTGAGTTCATCTTCAGAACATTACCGGGAGATTGTTGCCAAAGCAGTAAAGAATCCGGCTATACTTGAATGTCATTCAGTCACGGGTGAAGGGAGCCATTTGTTGAAAGTAAGGGTAAAGAATTCTTCTGCCCTGGAGAAACTACTGCTGGAAATTCAATCCTGGCCCGGCGTAATCCGGACCCATACCTCGGTTGTAATGAGTACCTATAAGGAAGGTGGCCTGCTGAATTTAAAGGTAATAACCTAACGACGCTCAAGCTCAGGAGTAAAATACATGGAAAAGATTAAAGCTGAATATATTTGGATGGACGGCCATAAACCAACGGCCAAGCTACGTTCAAAGACGAAGGTTATTGACGGACCTGTGACACGTGTGGAGGATATTCCAGTTTGGAGTTTTGACGGATCCAGTACACTCCAGGCTGAGAGCCATACCAGTGACTGTATGCTGAAACCGGTCTATTTTGTGCCCGATCCCATCCGGGGAGGAAATCATATTCTGGTAATGAATGAAGTGCGCGACCCCGATGGAAAACCGCATCCTTCCAATACGAGAGCGGGCCTGATTGACATTGTGGAACAGTACCAGGATCATGAACCGTGGTTTGGTGTGGAACAGGAATATACTTTTTTTAAGGGTCGTTCCCCCTTGGGTTGGCCGGATGGAGGTTACCCGGCTCCCCAGGGCCCGTTCTATTGTGGTGTAGGGGCTGATGAAGTCTTTGGCAGGAATATTGTGGAGAAACATCTGAATGCCTGTCTGGCAGCCGGGATCGCCATATCAGGGATTAATGCAGAGGTAATGCCGGGGCAGTGGGAGTTCCAAATTGGACCTGGGGGACCGCTGGAGGTGGGCGATCAACTCTGGTTGGCGCGATGGATTCTTTATCGAATTGCAGAAGATTATGGTGTCAATGCGACACTCCATCCCAAACCAGTAACGGGGGATTGGAACGGTGCCGGAGCCCACACAAATTTCAGTACCAAGGAAATGCGAGCACCGGGCAAAGGGATGAAAGCGATCGAAGATGCCTGCAAACGCCTTGGGAAGAAGCACCAGGAACATATTGTAGTCTACGGCGCCCATAATGAAGAACGTTTAACTGGCCTGCATGAAACCTGTTCTATTCATGAGTTTCGCTATGGTATCCGGGACCGAAGTGCCTCGATTCGAATTCCCATGCAGACTGCCCTTGATAGTTGTGGCTATATCGAGGACCGGCGACCGGCAGCGAATATGGACCCCTATCAGGTCTTTGCCGTTCTGATTGAAACAGTTTGTGCTTAGGCTTTAGTGAACGACAGGCTGGCGCTTAAATATATTTTAGCTCCCGTAGAATCGTTTCCATCTCGGGAGTTTGCATTACAGTTTTGATTCGTTCCTTATGGATCGGTTTTTTCCAGCGACCGATTGATTTTTCATGGGTTGCCTGTACCGGTGTAAACCAGGCCTGGGAGCGTTTAATAGTGGTGTGCTGGTGCCACGCATTCAGGTTTGGATGACAGTCTTCACCGATGAAATCCATTAATTGTTGAACGGTATCAGTAAAGTTTAAGACCAGATCTTCGTACTTCAAGGTGTGGACCGAAGGATGGGATATGTATTTCAGACCGGTTTTCATATCCTTGATCCAGCGGTCTGGGTCTACCCAGTATTTATCCGGTGCTTTGGGGTGTTTGGAGGTAACGACATCCCTTCCGTCGCGAATGATGTGGATGAATTTCACCTCATCCTGAAAATAGGCCAGTATTTTATCAATGTACCAGAGGTTGATTGTATCTTTTTCACACCAGCGGTTGTACCGTTTGGGTATTCGCCGGAATAAAATTTGTCGGTAAATCCGATCCATTCGGGTGGGAAGGTATCTGGTGGTTCCATTGGTCCCAGCCGGCACCCAATTGGTCATTGCCCGGATTTCGGTGGGAATTGTGAATATGGAGGGGTGGGCAGCAATGACAGCTAAAAGCATGGTGGTGCCAGATCGGGCGCAGCCGCCTAGAATAACAGGGGGTTTCGAAAATAAACGCTGTTCCTTCCGGGCACCCAGATAGTTGATTAGGGGCCAGACGAATCGCTTGATTTTTTTCGGCATAAGTTAGATGATCCTACCTTCGGAAATCAATATTCCAGAAGAAATGTTCGACTGATAATAGGTTAAGGTGAATATTCGGGAAAAGTGATTTTTTAATTAATACTGGTTTCCCACCCGGTTTGTTTTGCTCCTAAAACGTAGTCTTGTGGTCCCTTTTCCGCTGAATCATCTGAATGGTTTAACGTAGATTTATTCCGTGAAAAACATTCGTTTATTTCTCGTCACAATTCTTGGTCTCTGGTGTTGCTTCGGGCAGGTTCTGGCGGAAAACCAGTACCCCATTATTTTGGTCCATGGATTTATGGGCTGGGGACGGGACGAAATGGGTAGTTACCGTTACTGGGGTGGCAAATTTGATATTGAGCAGTACCTGGTTGACCAAGGCTATACGGTTTACACAGCATCAGTGGGACCCGTTTCATCTAACTGGGATCGTGCTGTGGAATTGTATTATCAAATTAAAGGGGGGCAAGTCGATTATGGTCAGAAGCATGCCAGTGAATTTGGACTGATTCAGAAACCGGAGGGAAAATACTTCCCGGGATTATACCCGGAATGGGATCAGGATCACCCGGTTCATCTGGTGGGGCATAGTATGGGAGGGCAGACTATCCGGATGCTCCAGTATCTTTTGGCTAATGTTATTACCGATTCCCTTGGAAACCCTGAAGAAAGCAATCTCCTGGGGAGGGCCCACAGTGGATGGATCAAATCAATAACGACTATTTCAACTCCCCACGACGGGACCACTCTTTCGGATATCGTCGTAAATACGGTTCCGTTTCTTCAGGATTTTATCGCAGTAGCGGCTGTGATTGGGAATGGATTTTATGATTTTGATTTAGAACAGTGGGGCTTCAGCCGGAAACCCGGTGAACTATGGATGGATTATTTTCGGCGCATGCGGAATCATCCAGCCTGGAAAACGAAAAATATCAGCGCTTGGGATCTGAGTCTGGAGGGAGCGAAAATTTTAAACACATTTTTAATGGCTGATCCGACCGTCTATTATTTTTCATTCGCCACCTCCAGTACGATCTTGGATTCCTCCACCGGCAGGCAGGTTCCCAGCAGAGACATGAGTTTTATTCTGCGTGCCAATGCCCGGGTTATGGGGATGAAAAAGGCGTATTGGGCCGACGGCACCGCCACCGGTTCTACTTGGTTTGAAAATGATGGTATTGTCAATACCATATCCATGGTCGGACCTACTACCGGCGCTAACGGCCCTGATCCCATTACCTCTTATCGGGAGGGAGAAATTCTTATTCCGGGGCAGTGGTATTTTATAGGGAAATTTAAAGCGGATCATAAACAGTTTATTGGACACGGTCTGGACGCCGATCAAGCCAAAACAATGCTGGAGCGGTATAAAGCCCATGCTGCCAGATTATGGTCCTTACCGGAATAGTTTGAGGGAAAAATGATTGATATGAAATTGTTTGCGAGTCTAGAATTACGGGTTGGTACCATTTTGAAAGTGGAGAAATTTCGGGAAGCTCATGTACCGGCGTATAAATTGAAAATTGATTTTGGCCCTTTGGGGATAAAATGGTCCAGTGCTCAATTGACGCAGAATTATACACCGGAGGGTTTGAAAAACCGCAGAATTGTGGCAGTGGTAAATATGGGAACAAAAAAAATTGCTTCCTTCCATTCGGAAGTCCTGGTTTTAGGCGCTCCTGATGAGAGGGGTGCGATTGTATTATTGGAACCGGATGGACCGATCCCCAACGGTGCCCGGGTGCGGTAGACATAAAGGAGAAAAACAGATGAAAACGGATTTGGAAAGTTTAGTCAAAGCGTTAAACAAGGACCTGGAATGGGAATATGCGGCCGGTATCCAGTATATTCAACACAGTGCTGTCATGACCGGTCCGGAATTTGAAAGCGTCATTAAGGAATTAGTGATTCATTCCCAGGAAGAAATGGCTCATGCTGTCATGATTGCAGAACAAGTGGCCTTTTTAGGGGGTGTCCCCAGTATTAATGTGGAGAAGATTATGGCTTCTCAAGACAATATAATCATGCTCGAACAGAATTTAAAGGGGGAACAACATGCAATTGACAGTTATAAGGAAAGGATCTGGCAGGCGGAGCAGCTGCGTGAATATGGTCTGAGAAGGACCCTGGAAGATATTCTGATTCAGGAAGAAGAACATAAGCGCGACCTATTAACCGCACTGGGGAAATAAGTACCTCCTCTCACCTCATTGTCATTATTAAAAAGAAGATTTGTTGCGCTGCGCCTATATTTGTAATATACAAATATGGAATTCGGTGAATTAGTTAAAGTCTTCCTACTTGATTTGCAGTTTTTATTCCGCAATCAGGTGGTAGAGCCGGGCATGACCCTGACACAAATTCTGTTACTGTCTTCCATCCCGGATGAGGGGATCGACATGACGGCGCTCACCAGGAGAATGGGGGTGGATAACAGTACTCTCACCCGGTTGATTGATGTTCTGGTTCGTAAGGGCTGGATTGTAAAACAGAAGAACCCCCGGGACCGGCGTTCGGTGATTGTCTCCTTTACACCAGAAGGGGAGCAGGTTCAAAAACGGGTGGAAGCTACCATTGATCGATTAGGAGATCGTTTGTATCAGGAGATTCCTTTTGAAGACCGGGACGAGGTGAAAGAAGTACTATCTTCCTTCCACTGGACATTGACAAAATCGAGATTGAGATAATTGTAATATACAATGGATAATCAATTTGCCTCCGACCTCCTGCAATGGTACCACCACAGGAGGAGTCTCTACCCCTGGCGGAGTCATGTTACGATCTATCGTACCTGGATAGCGGAAACGATGCTCCAGCAGACCCAGGTGAAAACAGTGATATCCTATTTCCGTGAATGGATGGAGGTATTTCCGGATGTTCAGACGCTGGCAAAGGCAGATTTAGAAACGGTTTTGAAAGTTTGGGAAGGACTCGGTTACTATTCCCGCTGTCGTAATCTTTATAAATCTGCCAAGTGGGTGGTGGAAAAGAATCAAGGTGTAATTCCAGATACTTTTGAAGCCCTCCGTTCCCTGCCTGGGATTGGGGATTATACCGCCCGGGCCATATTATCCATTGGCTATGGGAAACCGGAACCAGTTATTGATGGTAATATAAAACGAGTCTCGGCCCGCTATTTAGGTATCAAGCGTTTGACGGATAGGAATTACAACCGAATACAAAATTTCCTGAAAAATTCCATTCCAAAAGAGGACCCTGGTGCCTTTAATCAGGCCTTGATGGATTTGGGTCGGGAAGTGTGTGTATCGAAGAAGCCTGATTGCCGCTGTTGTCCCCTCGCAGCAGGGTGTAAAGCTGTTCAATCCAGTACACCAGAATTGTATCCTATCTCTGTAAAAAGACCAGTTGCACCCCGTCGGGAGATGGTGGCGATTCTGATTCAGTATAAAGACACCTTTCTAGTAACGCGCCGACCTGAAAATGGTCTACTGGGCGGACTGTGGGGAATCCCATGCCTTCCAAGGAATGGGCGAATGGGTGACCATACGGTGATCCAATCCTGGGTAAATAATGACATTGGAGATCTTCGCCCCTGTCGGTATCTCGGCGCTGTGACCCATACCTACTCCCACTTTAAATCAGTTGCCAACCTTTACCATTGGAAAATCAACCGGCCGAAAAGGATCTCCACCTCTCAAACCCGACGCTGGATTACACTGCCGGAACGGGAAAAACTACCCTTTTCAAAACTGGATCATAAATTGTTTTCCTTATTTTTAAAACATAGGATTGCTAATGTATAAAACGCTTGTTTCCCTCATTCTTTGGCCTCTCTGGTATGGGGTTACTCTAACTTGTGTCCTGATTTATTTAATCGCCTTTTTAATTTTCAGTCCTCAGAAACTACATCCATTGGCAAGGATTTTAAGTTATATCGTCATGGTTGCTGGAGGTCAGTGGTTACACATTTCCGGGGACCGTCCTAATCCCGAAAAAGGTCCTTACCTCTACCTGTTTAATCATGAATCCATGTTTGATGTTTTCATGATTGCTGCTGCCGTACCTCGGTATATATCTGCTGTTGGGGCAAATCGACAGTTCTCATGGCCTGTTTGGGGATTTCTGATCCGGCGCTATGGTGTGATTCCCATAAAAAGAAGAAAATTGAATGAAGCGATTCGTAGTCTGAAAAAGGCGGAGGAAGCTATTCAAAACGGGGTTTCATTTATGATTTCACCGGAGGGAACCCGGACCCTGGATGGGACGCTGGGAGAATTTAAAAAAGGACCTTTTCACCTGGCATTTAATACCAGGGTTACTATAATACCCATTGGGATTAAAAATGCCTATCGAGCCAAGCGTAAAACCGATTGGCGCCTAACCCCCGGGATATTGGAATTAAGATTTGGTAAACCGATTCCCTATTCACAGTATGCTCACATGTCGGTGGAAGAGTTGCGGGATCTTGTTCATGATAAAATTAGTAAATTGCGTGAAAGAAAATTGTGAATCTTTTAAATGAAGGACACCTTCTCTATGGAGGGACCTAGCGGGCCAGTCAATGGTCAGGGAGGGAAAAATGCATTTGAATGAACTGGTATGCGTGATCACCGGAGCTGGCGGCACTGTAGGCCGTAAGCTAGTAGACGAATTTCATGACCGCGGCTCCAGGGTCGTTGCCATTTTACATGGATCCAGGGATGAGTTGACGGAGCCAGAACCAAACCGGTTCACCATTGAAGGAGATTTGACTGATGGTGAAAGCACCCGGAAAATCATGGAAACCATCCTGGGTCAGTTTGGACAGATTGATGTCCTAATCAATGCGGCGGGAGGCTTTCAGGCTGGGAAACCGGTTGAAGAAACATCCATGGAGCAGTGGAAAAATATGCTCTCTATCAATTTTATTACGACGTTGAATTGCTGTCGAATTGTCCTTCCGGAAATGAAAAAGCGTAACAAGGGTAAAATCATCAATTTTGGTAGCACCCCCGGTGAGGAGGGCATGGCAGAAGCATCTGCCTATGCCGTATCTAAGGCGGCGGTTCATGCCCTGACCAAGTCTATTAGCAAGGAAACTAAGAAATTAAATATTGATTCGATCGTTGTCGTACCGGAGACGATTGATACTCCCAATAACCGGAGGGCCATGCCGGATGCAGATCCTAAGACCTGGCTGAAGCCGGAAGATTTGGCCAAACAATTGGCGACTATGATTGAAGAGGAGCAGTTTGACCCTCATCACCCTGTTGTCCAGATCAAACCGAGCGAAAGTTTCCAGGAGGAAGAAACACCTGATGCGATTTTATCCGTATTTAATCAGGTGGAAGCAACAAAAACTGAAACCGGTGCAGCAGGGAGCTCTGTCGAAGAAAAAGAACGGGAAATGACTGAAGAAGAAACAAAGAAGGAGGAACTGGTCGAATCAGAAGTAAAAGAACAGGAAGCGGAAAAACCGGTAGAACCGGAGGAGGAGAATTCGATTGACGTGGACTCCAATATGGTCACTTTTTCCATGGTCACTCATTTGAAATCCAGAGGTTTGTACCAGCGGGCACTGGAAGTGTTAGATGCTCTACTCCAAAAAGGTGGGGATCAGGACCGGGTCATCCAGGAAAAAAGGGAGATTCAGGAAATGCTGGGGATGGAGCCAGCAAATGTGGAAGAAGAAAAAGAAACGCAACAAGAACCCTCCCAGGAAGAACCCGATACACCTTCGGATGAGGGGAAACCGAAGCCGGAATCCAGCAGTGCTGAAGATGAAACGGAGCCCAGCCCCATTTTAATTAAGTCTGAGCCTTCCACAGATCAGAAAGAGGAATCGAAGGAAAATGAAGAAGATGTTTCTTCGGAAGCAGAAGACTCGGTCCAAGACGAAAAATCGGAAGAAGAAATTTCCCCTTCTTCAGAGAAGGAAACCACTGATGAAGAAAAAAGGGATCAACAAGGATCTTCCCTGCTGAAAAGCATCAAAGGGATCAGTTCTTCCACAATTACCTTGTTGACTGTTCTGGTGGTGGTTTCATTTTTATCCATTCAGGATCAGTTGAATCCGGAAACATCTCTGGTGGCAAAATTTATGAGCATGATTACGGGATATTATCCTCCTCCTGGGCAGGTGAAGAAAATACCTGCAGGTGGAAAAACAGTAATGGTCTCCGGTTTCATTGATACCCTTTCCGATCAGGATGAAGATTCAACCCATGACCAGACACGGGAGGCACAGGTAGGCGATACTGCGGTTATCGTGGTCGTCCCTGGAAGTACGGCAAATACTGCAGTTCAGGGAGATACCACTGTAAATCCGGCTGTTGTAACGGATACAATGACAGCTGACACGGTTAAAACGCCTGTAAGTAATGTGATACCGGAAGCACCGGAACAAGAGGAAGCGAAACAAGACAGTGCTCAGGAACCGATGCAGGAGAAACGGGCACAATCGGATACCACCGTTTCTAAAGCTGTTGCAAAGCCTGAGGATTTATTTGCGAATGAATTATTCCATAAGGCAGCCCGGGCCTGGTCAGAAGAAAAACGATCCCAGGTAGAACGTTACACGATTGTCCTGGAATATGTTTGCAAGAAAACGACTATTCGTAATGCTTTTAAAGCACTTGGTGGATCATCGGATTTTTTCCTGCTTCCTAAACAAATAAACGACCAGAGTTGTTTTATTGTTTGTGTTGGTGATTTCCCTGACCTTAAAACAGCGGGAAAGCGGTTGCAAGAAATACCGGGCTGGTTTGAAGAAAATGGCGCGAAACCGCGGATTCGACTGTTGCAAAAATTGTTGTAAACCCGGATCTCAAAACAAGGAATTCCCATGAGTCAGAGCGTATTAAAAAAGCATATTCATCAATATCACCGGCAAACAATTAATGATCCCCAGGTACGACTGGCACGAAATGCTGCCGTCCGAGGTGAAGTAACGGACCTGGCAATGAACTGGGAGGTCTTTCGAAGGATTGACCATACCTTTTCTGAAATGGTCACCGGGCAACTTCCCGTAACGAATCAGAAGTCCAGTGGACGATGTTGGGGCTTTGCCGGGCTAAACCTTTTCCGCATCTACCTCAGCCGAAAGTACAATTTAGAACGATTCGAATTCAGCCAGAGTTATTTCATGTTTTGGGACAAATTGGAAAAGGCGAATTATTTCCTGGAAAATATTATCGCTACGGTCCGTGAACCGCGGGACAGTCGCCTGGTGATGCACCTGCTTTCCGATCCGATTCAGGACGGTGGCCAGTGGCACATGTTTATAAACCTGATTGAAAAATACGGAGTGGTGCCAAAAACAGAGATGCCCGAGAGTTATCAGTCGAGTAAGTCCATGCGCATGAACCGGATGATTACTAGGAAGCTGCGGGAGTTTGCCAAGGCGCTCCGGGAAGCCCACGCCAGCGGCTCTCGTTTAGGGGAATTGCGAGCCATGAAAGCAACAATGTTGAGTACGGTTTATCGTTTGCTCACCATTCACCTAGGGAGCCCTCCCGAACGGTTTGACTGGCAGATTCGTGATAAGGATGACCATTTCCAACGCTTTGAAAATGTAACACCGTTTCAGTTTTTTAAGGAGCACGTTGGTCTGGCATTAAAGGATTTCGTCTGTTTAATTAACTGTCCCATGTCTGATAAAAAGTACAACGAGGCCTACACTATCGATTATTTAGGCAATGTACGGGAAGGAGAAATTATCCGTTACCTCAATGTTCCCTCCAATCGGTTAAAGGAAGTCGCCATTGCCTCCATTCGTGACAATCACCCCGTCTGGTTCGGGTGTGATGTGGGTAAATATTTTCATCGTGACTTAGGTGTAATGGATATGGAATTGTTTGATTTTGATCTCTTTTATTCTACACCATTTCCCATGACTAAGGCAGAGCGACTGGAATACGGTGACAGTCAAATGACCCATGCCATGTTATTCACGGGTGTGGATCTGGA
>CAZNUM010000038.1:0-14710 GCA_964576315.1 uncultured bacterium | reverse complement strand
GGGCCTCGTGTGGGGGCGAGAATGGTCAGCCCGGTACATCCAATCAGAAGAGGGGGCGGGATGGAAAAGATGTCATTATTTCTGTGCCGCCGGGTACGGTGGTTCTGGATTTGAAAACAAAAACAGTCCTGGCAGATGCGACCCGCCCCGGGGAGGAAATTATTGTTTGCAAAGGGGGAATGGGCGGCAAAGGAAATGCCCATTTTAAAACAGCCACCAAACAGTCGCCCCGCTATGCCCAGCCGGGGACCCCCGGTGAAAAAGGGATTTTCGAATTTGAACTGAAAGTCATGGCGGACGTGGGTCTGGTGGGATTTCCTAACGCGGGCAAATCAACCCTTCTTTCTGTTTTATCGGCGGCACACCCGAAAATCGCTGATTATCCATTCACCACACTGGAACCGCACCTTGGAATCGTAAAATATGGAGCCTATCAATCCTTTGTCATGGCCGATATCCCCGGGCTGATAGAAGGGGCAGCCGAAGGGAAAGGTTTAGGTCACCGTTTTCTAAAACATATTGAACGGAATCAATTACTGTTGTTTTTAATCGAAAGCACCGAACCTGATCCAGAACAGGCTTTCCATCAGTTAAAGCAGGAATTGATTCAATTCAATCCCGATTTAGTGTTGAAACCCATTCTCCTTGTCCGGTCAAAGGCAGATCTTCTGGAATCCACCGATCCGTTGAAAAGTCAGTGGGAGGCAATTCCGGAATACCGTCTCGATATCTCGGCTGTTACCAGCACCGGCTTGGAACAACTGGTACACCTGATTACCACAAAGCTCCATGAATGCTGAAGAAACGGTTGATTTACTTAATTTACTGAATATACCGGGTCTTGGCCCTCAGCGGGTACGGGCACTTGTCTCTCATTTTAAGAATCCTGATTCCGTTTTCAAGCTATCGAAATCAGAATTATGCCGGGTGGAAGGGATTGACATTAAACTGGCGGAGGCTATCTGTGGTTATCGTGATTACGATTACGGCGTTCATGAGTGGGAACGAGCTGAAACGCTCCAGGTCCGTATTTTGACGTTCTGGGATCCGGATTTCCCGGTTCTGCTGAAAAAAATCTACGATTCTCCCGTATTACTTTATGTAAAAGGTCAGCCGCTCCAATCCAAGGAAGATTGTGTGGCGGTGGTGGGAACCCGCTCCATGACAGCATACGGTCGACGGGTAACTTCAAAAATCGTGTCCGACCTGGTAACTTCCGGTGTGGTAATTGTAAGCGGTCTGGCACGGGGCGTGGATAGTCTGGCTCATCGGAAGGCTCTGGATTGCGGCGGGCGTACCATCGCCGTTTTGGGCAATGGAATCGATATAACCTATCCCCGGGAAAACGCAACCCTGGCCCGGGATATTTGCCAGCAGGGAACTTTGATCAGCGAGTTTCCCATCGGAACAAAACCGGATGCAGTTAATTTTCCCCAGCGAAATCGTATTATTAGCGGTCTTTCCCATGGCACGGTGGTGGTGGAAGCAGGGACGCACAGTGGCGCAATCCTGACAGCCCTTAACGCCCTTGACCAGAACAGGGATGTGTTTGCTGTTCCCGGCAGAATCACCGATAAAATGAGTATCGGTTGCAATCGGTTGATTCGGAACGGTGCTGAACCGGTCCAATCAGGAGAGGACGTGCTCACATCCGTTCAAAATCGCTTTTTTACACCGCTTCAACCCCGCCAGCAGGCTATTCAACTGGAGTTTTCCCAGCGGGAGAAAATGCTCCTGGATAGTTTAAGCGAACAACCACGTCACATTGACGAAATTGTACACTTGACCAATATGGATGTAACGGAAGCACTGGCTTTGCTACTGACCCTGGAATTAAAAGGGGCTGTCATGCAATTAACGGGTAAACAGTTTGTCCGGGTCTAGCACCTAGATAAGAAAGGAATAACAAGTCTCCCAGTGCGTCTGGGATTGATTTTAGTATTTGATTTGCCAATTCGTGTGTATTTTCAACGGTCATGATTGGCGGATGGCTCCTGAAAAAATTGATCCGGAGAATTATTCTCATTGTGGTCATTTTGGTTGGCTTGTCTTATTTCTTCCCCGACAGTCCGTTGGTGAAATTTGTCGTCAATGAATACAAAACATTGCTCACCGCCATTCTGAATAAACTCTCCGGCTAGTCCAATCCTGTTTACATCCGGTTTACCTACACGTCATGCAACCAGCAACCTTTCCGGTTAAAACCGAATTCGAGTTTAGTTTGTGCCTATGACGGGGAAGGGCTAATTTCTGCCCGCTTTTTAATGTCATAAAAGGCAGTTGGAGAGATGGCCGAGCTGGCTGAAGGCGCCCGCCTGCTAAGCGGGTATAGGCGGTGATCCCGTCTATCGAGGGTTCGAATCCCTCTCTCTCCGCACCAGAACCTGTTTTTTGTATTTATATTTACAGTGTTGTTTAAATGTTCAATTCCGGGTGGTTACCGTTACACCGCTTGAATCCAGTCGGGCGTTATTAGGGTGATGTATTGCTGGTAGGAATCAGACCTATCGCGGGTTCCCCGCCCGCGTGACCGACGGTCGGGCGGGGAATCCCTCTCTCTCCGCACCAGAACCTGTTTTTTGTATTTATATTTACAGTGTTGTTTAAATGTTCAATTCCGGGTGGTTACCGTTACACCGCTTGAATCCAGTCGGACGTCATTAGGATGGTGTTTTGATGACAGGAACCAGACCTATCGCGGGTTTCCTGCCCGCGTGATCAGGAATCTTTTGCAACTTTTTGTAGAGTTTTAATGAGAATGCCCGTGATTTTTCGGTTTAATTATTTATAGCCCCTATCGGTTGATTTGGCGTTTAATGATTCGATTTTCCCTGAAATCAATTCAGGGCAAATAGTTTAGAATTGATTTTGATCTGATAATTTCAGGGTTTTAAACTTGCAAGCAGTAAGCATCGGGTAAACCATTATCCAAACCTGATACCGTGAGGATTCAATACACAGGTACATCCTTATTTCATGCAGCAGAAGGCTCAAAAGACTAAAGAACAGATTCAAGAAAGTCAGAAAGACTTGTATCGGGAAATTATCGGCACCATGCCCCCGTTTTTTTCCAAGTACCATCTGCAAGTGGCTGTCATTACGTTTGTCGTTGTTCTGATAGCGACAGTCAGTCTGAGGAATGTTTTAGAGCGGGAGGATCGGGAGGAAATACGGGTTACGACTCAGCTCACAGCCGAGGCAGTAGCTAGTCGTCTGCAGGAAAATACGGAAAGTTATTTTGACGTTCTTCGTCATATGCGGGACGAATGGTACCTGAATAAAATAACCAATAAAGAAGATTTCACACGTCAGGCATTGTTATTCCTGGCCGTAAAGCCTGGTTTTCAAGCCATCAACTACATTGATCCTCAAGGTGTAATCCGCTGGGTGGTTCCCGAAACGCCGAACTTGCCGGCGCTGAACTACGATCTGCATGAACATGCCGGAGCTTCCAGCACCTTCCAACTGGCTGAACAAACCGGGAAAGATGTTGCGACACCCCCAATCGATTTATTACAGGGTGGCAAAGGTTTTGCGACCTATTTCCCGCTCATTCATAAAGGGAAAGGCGAAGGCTACATCAACGGCGTATTTCGATTTGACAACTTCTTTAACCAGACATGGCTGCGCATCCGCGACGAGAATTATTATATAAAAATATTTTTAAACGATGAACCGGTTTATTCAAATATTTTAACGGAGGATCAACTCCCTGATATTACCGGATCACAATTTTATCCCGTCTTAAATCGCGAATTCCAGGTTGTCCTAACCCCTAAATCTGAATTTCTCGGTCAGTTTATCAATCCCTATCTCTGGGTATTATCCGTCGTTGGATTTTTACTGGCTCTGCTGGTATCCAGTTTGACGTATTACCAGCTCCGACGTCAAAACGCCTTGCACCGGGGATTGCATAAAATCCGGGAATCGGGTGAGCAATATCGCCAGCTCATTGAACATTCTCCCGACGGTATTTGTGTCCACCAGGATGGAAAGATTGTCTTCATGAATGAAGCCATGAAAAATATTCTGAAAGCATCAGACGAAAAACGTGTTGTGGGGAAACCGTTTTTGGATATTGTGAAACCTGAATACCACGCATCGACCGAGGATCGGCACCGGACCGTGATTGAAAAAGGGGTGGACGTGGGGCAGGTGGAACAAAAATACGTGCGCCAGGACGGGAAGAAAATAGATGTGGAGGTATCCGCCTTGCCCGTGACCCATGAAGGTCGCCCGGCGGCTCAGGTGGTGGTTCGGGATATTACAGACCGGAAACACGATGAACGGTTGAAGGATGTGGTTTACCAGATTTCCCAGGCAGCCAGTACCTGTGACAGGCTGGAGGATTTATTCGCCGCCATCCACCGCACCCTGAGCACCATTTTGGACACCAGTAATTTTTACATTGCCCTGTATAACCCTGAAGATGATATCCTCTCCTTTCCTTTCTTTATTGATGAGAAAGATCCAAAACCAAAGGATGACAAACTTGGTAATGGATTAACAGCATATATTATGAAAATCAAAAAACCCTTGTTATTAGATAAAAAGGGTATTTTCAAACTGGCAGAAGAGGGGAAAATAGATTTAGTTGGAACCCCTCCAGAACAATGGATGGGAGCACCTCTGATTACAGAGGGGAAAGTAATCGGTGCAATTGGATTACAGAGTTATACCAACCCCAATCTCTACAGCAATGAAGATCTTCGAATCCTGGCATTTGCTTCGGAGCAGATTGCCGTTACCATTAATCGGGAACGGGCGGATGAAAAAGTAAAAATTTCTGAACGGCAATACCGTAAAGCAGCTAAGGAATTATCTGATTCCAATACTTTAAAGGAAATGTTGCTGGATGTAATCAGTCACGATTTAAAGAATCCTGCCGGTGTGATTCAGGGATTGGCGGATATGATGTTACTGGACAATCCGGATGATGAAGCCGTCAAACTGATTCATGACAGCAGCATTAATCTAGTTAAGATCCTCGATAACGCAAAAACACTGTCCCAATTAGCCCTAGGTGAAGAGATCGCCAAAGAGAAACTGGACCTGAGCAAAATGATATCGAATCTGATCAAAGAATTTAATCAGATTTTAAAGGATCACGGACTGGCCCTCAAAATGAAGGTTCCCGACAAGCTGGAAGTGGTAGCCAACCCCATAATTATGGAAATTCCCCGGAATTATTTAACCAATGCCATTAAATATGCCAGCGAAGGGAAAAAACTGGAGCTTGAATTAAAACAGGAAAAGGATCGGGTCCTTTTTAAACTGAAAGATTTTGGGAAAACGATCCCGTCTGAGTTGAGGGAAGAAATTTTTAATCGCAAAGTTCAATTAGAGAATGGAAAAAAGCGGGGGCGGGGGTTGGGACTTGCGATTGTAAAACGGATTGCGGAAGCCCACGGAGGTGAAGCCTGGGTGGAACCCAATAAATCAAAGGGAAACATCTTTTGTTTCGCACTGCCGCTTACGAAATCGAATCAAGACGTCTGATCCATGAAATAAACTAATCCTGAAAGAATACCACCCATGATAAATCCTGATGATTGTCCCCAAGAAAACCGTGATCCAGAAGATAAGCGTATCTTGTTCCTGGTCGTGGAAGATTCCGACTCCGCCCGACAATATATCACCTTTGCCCTGAAGCGGCTGGGTTATGAATCGGTTGAAGCAGAGACGGGTGAAAAAGCCCTGAAACTCATGGAGAAACATTCGGTGGACGGGATGTTACTGGATATTGCCCTGGGGCCGGGTATTTCCGGTATTATATTGATGGAAAAATTCAGGAATATCGATCGATTTAAAAAAACGCCCATTATTGCTGTCACTGCCTTTGAAAAGCGGGTTGTGGGGAAAATCGACCCCCATTATTTCAATGATTACATCAGTAAACCTTACCTCTTAAAGGACCTTCAAAAAACGATTAAAAAGTTTTTCGAAACCGGTTAATTATTCTGTATTCCCGCTTCCACGGCGATCCTCTCAATGCGGAACCTGTGGAAGGATAAAGCTTTAACTTCATAATGGGATTGAATAAGTTCAATCCACAGGTATGAGACATTCTTTTTTCAGCTTCCTTGGTTGGGCATTGTTATGCTCGGTCACGCTCCACTCCCAGTTTTATTTTGGCCGGAATAAAATCCAGTACGATCAATTTCGCTGGGAAACGCTGAAAACAGACCATTTTAACATTTATTTCTATCCGGAAGAACAGGAGGTGGCTGAAACGGCCGCCGGGATTGCAGAAAGAACCTACCGGGATTTCACGGATCTCTTTCAATATGAGCCCCCGGACCCGATTCCTCTTATTATCTATGCCACCCCAATTCAGTTCCGCCAGACGAATGTATTGCCGAACCAAATCCCGGAAGGGGTCGGTGGTTTTTTTGAATTTATTAAAGGGCGGGTCGTATTGCCTTATAACGGCCGGATGTGGGATTTTTATCATGTCATTCGTCATGAACTGGTTCACGTGTTTATGAATAAAAAAGTCGCCGACACGTTGAAAGTGAAAAAACGATGGAATGCCAACCCGATTCCCCTGTGGTTCACCGAAGGTTTAGCCGAGTGGTGGTCAATCGGCTGGGACAGCCAGACCGAAATGATCCTGCGGGATGCTGTTCTCCATGAGAATTTGAAACCGCTGCACCAGACAACCGGTTTTTTAGTGTACAAGGAAGGACAGGCTTTTTTACGATTTTTCCAAAACCGGTTCGGAAAAGAAGCCATCTTAACGCTGCTTGATTCGTACTGGGAATCGGAAGATTTTGAAACCGCTCTGGAAAAAATATCCGGCAGTTCCTATCGGGACTTGCTGCAGGATTGGTCATTGTCATTGAAAAAAGAATTCTCGGCTTCCCTGGAATCCGAGCAGTTACCCCCGTCCGGGAAAACACTCCTGACCCGGGGCAGGATCAGCAGCTCACCGGCAGTCTATGCACAGGAGGAGGGTGTTTGGAGGATGGTGTACTTGTCCAACCGGGAGGGATTTACCAATATCTATCGGCAATCGCTTTTCGATAAAAAAGCGACCCTGATCCTCCGGGGGGAACGAAAACCGGAGTACGAGTCCCTGCATATTCTTCAATCAAAAATGGCGGTCAATCGGCGGGGACAACTGGTTTTTCCAGCCTTTCGCAAGGGAAGGGATGCGCTGGTGGTTCTGGATGTCCAGTCCGGCGAAGAAATCGCTGAATTAATCAGGGAGGACCTTGTATCCATCCGTTCTGCCGATTGGTCACCTGACGGGAAAAGAATTATTTTTAGTGCCGGTCGGTTTTCAGGGTGGAATGATTTGTATCTCTGGGATCTGCCGGCGAAGACCGTCATTCGACTGACTTCCGACCGATATGCGGATTGGGACCCAGCCTTCAGTCCCGACGGAAATTATATTGTATTCAGTTCCGATCGGAATAATTACGGTATTAGTCCCGCCATGGATATGTTTCTTCTGGACCTTCAAACGGGAGTAATCACGTCCCTGATCCATGATCGGTACACGAATCTGAATCCCCATTGGGACCCGGTGCGCCCTGATCGGATTTACTTTCTTTCCAATCGTGGAACTGTAGACAATGTTTGGATGTTGAATCTTGATAATGGACAGGACGATAGTCAAAAATATGAATCATTTCAAGTAACACATTATTACACTGGTGTGACTGATTTTCAACCGGTTACTTCCGATAGCGCCGTAATGGTCCTTTTTCAGGATTACGGTTTCAGGATTCATTATCTGAAACTGGAGCCACCTGTCCCGGCCCAATCCCTCGTCTTCCAGGATTTTCTGGGATGGAAGCCCTCCCCACCGGATTCACTCCAGGTACGAGAGAAACCGGTGCCTTACCGGTTAAAGTACACGTTTGACATTGCTCAGACGGCGATTGCCTTTGATCCCCAGTTTGGTTTCCTAGGCGGGGGTCAGGTTTCTGTCTCGGACATTCTTGGCAACCGGTACTACCATCTTCTCCTTTCCAATTCCGCCCAGACACCGTCAGAATTCCTTTCCCGTTTTAACGTGGCTGTGACATTGGTGGACTTGTCTCACTGGACCAATCTGGCCGTTGGAGCCTTTTATTTCTCTAACGATTATTTCGATCCCTATCAGGCTTTTTATTATGAACAAACGGTGGGCATCCGGGGCGGCATAAGTGTCCCCCTGAATGTCTTTGACCGTTTCGAGCTAAGTCTTTCTCTGTGGGAATCCCGACGGAAATACGGTGGAAGTGATCGTCGTTCCGCCACTTTGGTGGCGAATACGCTGTCTTTCGTCCACGACAATTCCCTCTGGTCTGCCATCGGACCGGTTGATGGCTGGAGGATGCGCCTTACCGTGAGTCCCACTTTCGACTTGTCCCGCGCCCGCCCGTACCATTTCACGGGTCTCGTTGATTTCAGGTACTATTTCCATCCGAATCCAGACCTGACACTGGCGCACCGTACCATGCTGTTAACCAATGACGGGCAGGATGCACAACGTTTTTATATCGGTGGTAGCTGGGGATTACGGGGCTACCCGCTCAATGGCGTTTTCGGCCGGAAATACGCCCTGTTTAATACGGAATTACGCTTTCCATTCGCCCGCTCCCTGGTTTTGGATGCCCGAACAGTGACCCTTGGCGCCGGTCCCTTTGAAGGTGCCTTTTTCTTTGACGCAGGAAATGCCTGGGAAACTTCTTTCTCGGGTCTTCTGGGCAGTTTCGGTTTCGGGATGCGGGTGGCTTTTGGCGGAACGGTCTTACGGTGGGATCTGGGAAAACGCACCGACTTTCATCACCTCCAAAAGGGCTGGTTTACCCAATTTTTCTTTGGCTGGGACTTTTGAAGATGAACCGATTCATCGTTTCAAGCCTGTGGTGGTTTTTGCTTCTACCGTCGTCTGTCTTTGGTCAAGCGCCCAATTCCGTCTCTGCAATTCAACCGGATACTTTAACAACACGGACCCCCACCTATGGCGTACACTATTCAAAACAGGACTTGTACCGTGGAATTTCGCTGGTGCTTGTCTCCGGTGCTGCAGCCTGGCATTTTCATCACGCCGCTGATCGAGCCTACGAGCGCTATTTGAGGGAGGGGGATCTGACCCGGATTAATTCCCATTACAATCGCGCACGCACTTATGATCGTTATACCAGTACCGCTTATCTGGGGGTTCAAGCCGGGTTTTTACTCGTCATGAAAGCATTTTTACACCGATGAAGTACTGGATCATTCTCCTGTTCCTGCTGGTAACTGCCTGTGAAGACCGGGAGCGGTCAAATCCGTTAGATCCTGAAAACCATTTGAGTCACGGTGCTCCCCAGGGTTTAAAAGTGATCACCCATCGGGATACTGCCCGGGTCCTCTGGCAGCCTTTTGAAGTGGATCATCTCAAATCCTATGTTGTTTATCGTGGAAACGATTTTAAAGCGCTGGATTATCTGACTTCAATCCAGCCAGAAAAAACAGAGTTTACCGATGGTGATCTGGACTACGACCGCCCTTATTACTATGCGGTGCAGGCCATTACGGAATACTCCCAAAGCGCCGTGAGCCAGGCGGTCAAAGTCATTCCCGGTCCCGTGAATGTGTGGGTCGCTGATATGTATGGTTTCCTGTTGCGAAATATATCGTATGATGGAACGACTATTACCAAAGAGCAGGAATATTCATCCCCACGGTCGGTTGAATTTGATCCCGGTGAAAAAATGCTCTGGGTCGGGGATTATTATCAAAGAAAAATCTTTGGGATTTCATACGATTTCCAGGAACACAGAACCCTGACGTTGCCGTCGGAACCGATTGCCCTGGCGCTGGACTCCCTCAATCAGCTCCTTTTTACCGTGCTGGAGGATAATAATTTATATGCCCTGGATTATGCCGGGTCGGTTCTCTGGCAGGTGCCATTAAAACGGGAGGTTACCCTGGCTACTGAATTAGCCTACAACAGCAGAACAGGGAATGTGTGGATTTCCCTGAGTGCCACCGATGAAGTTCTGGTGGTAAATACCCAGTCTGCAGATAAGGAACCGGTTACTTTTCCTACTGTTGATAATCCCGGACCTCTGGAAGCGGATCCAAAGGTGGCGGGAGTCTGGGTATCCACAGCTTCCGGCGTAGCCCGAATGGATACATCAGGCCTCGTAGCCGTTTATAAATCCAACCTGTTTATTCATGATTTATCCCTGGATCCGGTTACGGGGGATTGTTATTACTCCGGTAGTCTGGAACGGTTCTCTAATTGGGAAACGGGGTTTTTGGATCACAATCACCCGGAACAATCCACGGTGATTCTGGGGGATTCGATCTCCCAGGTTTTTAATCTTCAGGTCGTCCCGGGAACTGTGTCTGCAGGAATTTTGATTCAGGAAGCGCGTAATCATACCCTGATACGCTTTGACCATTCCGGTAAAAGACTGGGAACGACCGGCGGGGACAGTTCGCACCTGGATTTTGCCCTGGATTGGCAGTCGTTTTAAAATTCCAGCACTGGTAATAATGCAGGACACAGATTAATTTACGTGTTCTTTAATCCGATGTTAAGATGAAGCACTTCCTGATCACAACCCTGGTTTGCCTTTCCACAGTCCTGGCCGAACATTCGATTGCTGTTCTGGATTTTACGGGGGAAGGATTAACCCAAAGTACGTTGGATTCCCTGGCGGAGACCCTCCGGATGGAACTGGTGCGGTTTGATACCCTGAATGTCCTGGACCGAACTGAGATGAATCAAACCTTATCCGGATATGAACTGACTACCTGTCCTTCCTACGATTGTGCCGTGGTCGCCGGCTTAATTCTGGATGTAGATTTTCTCGTTAATACCCAGATTCTGAAAGTGGGGGAGGTGATGGTGGTTCAATCGCAATTGTACGATCCACCGACCGGTCGAGCCATCAATACGGTTACCTATGACCGTGAAAATTCGGTGGACGGTTTGTTTTCCAGAGGCATGAAAAATGTGGCTCTCATGCTGATGTCCCAGCGGATTCCTCTCATAGTCCACCAGGCTAAGGAAATGGTGTATATCCATACCCAGCCCCCTGGTGCACAGGTGATGATCGGGAGTGATACGTTGCCCCAGGTCACACCGGTGGCTCTGGAACGGGTCGTGGTGGAAAGTAAATCGATAAAAGTGGTGAAAGATCAATATAAACCGTTCCTAGTAAAAAAACTGCCGGCCGTCGATGCCAGCCGCGTCATTTTCGTCCACTTGAATCCCCTGCATCCTGTAATCAAGACCGGAACGGTTGTTTTCCAGTCACCCGTGCCTGAGGGGGTCTACCTGGTTCCGGAAAAAGATAATACCCGATTGGTCATTGAACCGGAGACAACCGCTTTAAAAGATTTGGAAACCGGTTCCTACCGTTTGGAATCGGATCACTACGTTATCCTCACCGGTCCATTTAAGGTTTACCCTCAGCGGATCACTCGCTTGAAGCTGGAATTGGTCGAACGGAAAAGTCTAAGATCCAGAAAAAAGAAATTAAAACGGAAACGGAATTTACTGGTCGCTGGAACCCTGCTTTCTATCGGATACCGGGCCTATTTACAATATGCAGCCGATAAGAATTATCAGGCCTATCTTAAAGACTCAACGCACCCTGAAACCCTGAGAACCCTGGTAGAAGACCAGGACCGCCTGAAACCCTATCTGGCAGGACTGGCATTAGCCAATTTTTTTCCCGTCATCTATTACCAGTTTAAGATTCGAGAATTAAATCGTTTATTAGCGCTGCCGTGAAAATCCGTTCAATCTCTGTTTTTATCCTGCTGCTGTGGCTCTCAGCTTGTTCCCTCGAGAAGCGGGTATGGGAAAACCCTTATGATCCCCGCAGCGACCGCTCCCTGTGGACACCGGTGAATTTTAAATCGACCCAGTTGGACACCAACCGGATTCAATTAACCTGGGAACGGAAAGGTCTGGATTTTGACGGGTTTAAAATCGATAAACTGGACGGATTAAAAGACTGGGTCGAAGGAGTGGCTATTGTAGGCGATTCCACTTTGATCTGGATAGATACTACCCTTGATTTAAAGGAACTCGTCAAGGATCCGGCCCCGATTACTTACCGGCTGACTGCCTTTGCGGGGGATAATTTTTCCAATTCTGTTCTTACAAAGATTACACCATTACTTTCGGCACCACCGGTGGCTGTGGCTGTGGATTCCGTCTATTATTTCATCGGTGCGCAGGGGGATACGATGCTGGTCACCTGGACGCCCACAACGGAAGGCGACTTTAAAGCCTACCAGCTCTATCATCAGATCGGGGAGGGGGATACGAACCGAATTGCGACCCTCACCGACATGAATACGAATCGCTTTTCACTCACCGATTTTGATCCCACCGTGACCAATACTTTTCTAATTGGGGTGTTAGACACCGCCGGCAGAGAAACAATGGGAAAGGGGAAAAGCAGCCGTATTGATCCGCCTCCCAAAGCTGTGGCTCTGGACTCCATTACCTATGGAGAAGGACATTTTACCCTGCGCTGGAGAAAGTCACCGGATAACGATTTTAAACAGTACGTGATTCAGGAAGTGGATTCTGCCGGGGAAACGGTAATCACTGAAAAAGAAACAATTTCGGTTCAGTTGGATACCAACACGACCCTGGTTACTGGTGAAGACGAGATTCATTATTACCGGATTCTGGTTTACGATCATTGGGATCAAGTGGCTGTCGGTAACTTCCGGCGCGGGAGTTCGTATCAATCGATTGTTGTCCAGACCTCGCTGGATACGATTAACGGCAGTGATATTCAGATTTGGAATCATAGTACACTCGTCAAGGAAATCACAGGGATTGAGGCGATCAAGCCGGTGTGGATTCAGGGGGGTAAAAAAATATTCGCTTTTGTCGCCGGCGGCGCCGGAATGGTGGTAAACGCCGACGGGAGTAACCTGCAGATTGTCCCTGGTATCAGTGGCACCGGTCAACCCATATTCATTGATTTCGACGCGAATGATAAAAAGGGAATCCTCAGCACGGATCAGGGTTTTCTTTGTACCTGGGAGGAAGTCGATTCAACCCATTTTCTCTATAATCAGCTTACAAACGTGGTAAACAATCAATTTTATGGGGAAGCAAACTTTATCAGCAGTGGCGGTTATATTTGCTGGAAGGATTCAAATCAGGCGAATAATAACCGGGGAGTCCGAAACCTGTATCGACTGGATTCCAACGGCAGTGTGGCAGCCGTTATCAAGGAAGCGACAGATTTTAATCAATACATGCAACCCCGCCTGTCGCCTGACGGATCCAAACTGGTTTATGTGCTGTTGGGAACGGGCATGTATCTCAGCGATAAGGACGGCAATAATGAATCCTTTGTAACTGACTTTATTCCGGATGAATCTCAGTTTTTTAAAAATTTACGCTGGTCTCCCAACAGTGCACAGGTCCTTTTCTGGAAGGATAACAAGATTTACACCTTTAATGCGGATCTGCCGTTTACCGGTCAGGTGGAGTTTGTCCACCACGGTATCAATGCCCGCTGGTCGACTGACGGCAATGCGATTATCTTCTTTAATGGTGGTGAATGGTTAACCATGGATCTGGGTTCCAGTAAGGTTACGACGTATTACAGCGGTGGTTGGGCTCAGATCCAACCGAGACAGTAGCGAGGAATATTATGGGAAGAGGCACGTTTACCAGAGCAGATTTTGATTATTTTACTTCCATCGAAGCGCATTGGCGGGATATGGATAGTCTCCGGCATATCAATCATGCCGCTTATTTAACTTACATGGAAACGGCCCGGGTCCTGTACTATCGCCACCTGGGATTTGAGGCGGAACGGTGGGATTTACAGAGCAGTACTATCCTGGTGCGTGCTGAGGTGGAATATTTAAAACCGGCTCAGTTTCCGGTTACGTTTGATATTGGTCAGCGGATTACCCGAATTGGTACCAAAAGTTTTGATATTCTGACCGGGCTGTTCGAATCCGGTAGTTCAGAGTTGACAATCAAAGCCCTGTTCACATTGGTGGCCTTTAATTACCAGCTTAATCAGAGCGTGCCAGTTCCACCTGAAATTAAGGCGGGACTCCACCCGCTTTAAGCCATGAATAAAAAACCAAATCTGTCCAGTTGGTCTGAACGGTTGCTTGATCGCCTGGCCTTTTCCCGGGATGCCAGTCTTTACCGGCTGATTCCTAAAGCGGTAGTTCGACCTGCCAACGAAGAGGAAGTGCGTGAATTATTGCATTTTGCCCGGGAAAACCGTACCCCGGTAACGTTCCGCACCGGTGGTACGTCGCTATCCGGCCAGTCAGTTACAGAAGGAATTATGGCTGAAGTGGTCCAGAACTGGGATCGTATTGATATCCTGGAGGAAGGGCATGCTATTCGACTTCAACCGGGTGTGATAGGTGCCCGCGCCAATCAGTATTTACAGCCCTACCATCGCAAGATCGGCCCGGATCCCGCTTCCATCAATGCCGCCATGATTGGAGGGATCATTTCTAACAATTCTTCCGGAATGGTTTGCGGCGTGAAAAATAATGCCTACCACACCCTGAAAAGTATGCGCTTCATGCTGGCAAATGGCCAACTCTACGATACGGCCAATCCCGATGATTATACCCGGTTCAGCGAATCAGAAACTGCTCTTTACCAGGGGCTTTTAAAAGCGAAAAAACAAATTGAATCGGAACCTGGACTCAAAAACACGATCCGCCGCAAACATAACATTAACACTACATTATGTGCTCGGGGATG
>CAZNUM010000037.1:0-14734 GCA_964576315.1 uncultured bacterium | reverse complement strand
TTCCTGTAAGCGACCCGGATCCGGCAGATGACTGGAAACCGTTTTCCCATCCAGTTCCACTATGGTCAGGAAACGATTGGGGCGCTCCAGAAAATATCCCTTATACAACGGACCTGCTATTTTCATTCCATCTCCTGAACGTTTACCGATCCTTTTCACCCAACTTCCATCAATCGGCTGTAAATTTGACTTGAATAATAATGATTATTTTTGGTACTCAAACCTGAAAATCGAATCGGTTCCGAGAATGAACTGTTTCTACCGTCGGTAATGTAAATCATGCCTCTGGTACCCGCCTATATTAAACAACTCGCTCCCTACACCCCCGGTCAGTTAGCGGAAGAGGTTCAACGGACGTTGAAACTGGACACCATGATTAAACTGGCCTCCAATGAAAATGCTCTGGGGCCCTCTCCCCGGGCTGTAGCAGCCATGAAGAGAGCCATGACAACCATTCACCGCTACCCGGATGCCTCTGGTCTGAATCTGCGATCCAAGCTGGCGAAACGGTTCCAGGTCAAACCAGACAATGTCATTCTGGGAGCCGGCAGCGAGGGCATCATGTCCACCATTATGCGGACCTTTCTTCTCAGCGATGACGAAATCATATCCGCCGCCAATTCCTTCATTGGTTTCAAAGTCCTGGCGGATGCCTCCGGAAGGAAAGTCCACTGGATCCCTATGCGGGATTACCGCTATGACCTGGAAGCCATGGCCGACCATATTAATGAATACACAAAAATCATCTACATTGCCAATCCGGATAATCCCATGGGAACTTATGTTACCCGGGAGGAATTTGAGGCCTTCTACCAGCACGTCCCGGAGCGGGTGTTAATTATTCTGGACGAGGCTTATTTTGAATACTGCGGGGAACTGCCCAATTACCCCGATTCCATGACCTACCGTTTCGATAATGTGATTACACTCCGCACATTTTCTAAGGCTTACGGTCTGGCCGGCGCCCGAATTGGCTATGGATTTGCCCATGAAGACCTGGTGAAAAATCTCATGAAAGTTAAAGTACCCTTTGAACCCTCCTTCCCCGCTCAGGTAGGTGGTTTTGCTGCCCTAGATGATGAGGAATTTCTGGAACGAACCATAAAAGTAAACCGGAAAGGCATGGAATTCCTTACCGGAGAAATGGAGCGCCTTTCCATCCGTTACATCCCGTCTGCCGCCAATTTTATTACCACCGTGTGGGAATCGGAAGAAATGGCTACGCAGGTGACCCGAAAATTATTGGAGGCGGGTATCATTGTGCGACATTTAAAATCGTTTGGCTGGCCGAACTGCATCCGCATTTCTGTGGGACTGGCCCAAGAAAACATCCGATTTATTAAAGCACTAGAAGCATTGCATTAATCCACATTAGCTTCTTCAAGAAAAATGATTTTTGACCCGGAAAAACAGTCATTTAAGGAAAACTACAAATTAATGGTCGGCTCCATTATCCCCCGGCCGATTGCCTTTGTTTCTACCGTATCGAAAGACGGAATACTGAATCTAGCCCCCTTCTCCTTTTTTAACGGCGTCTGCTCCGACCCACCCACTATTATATTTGCCCCGGCCCGGAGACCGTACGATGGTGAAATTAAGGACACACTCCGGAATATTCGTGACACCGGCACCTTTGTCGTCAATATCGTTTCGGAAGCGTTTGCAGAAGCCATGGTGGCCTGTGCCACGGACTTCGACCCGGACGTGAATGAATTCGAGGTTTCCGGATTAACCCCCGTCCCAAGTTTAAAGGTAAAACCGCCGAGGGTGAAGGAAGCAAAGATCAGCTTTGAGTGTATCCTGAATCAAATTATTGAAATCGGTAATCAAAATCCGGGCAGTGGTTTTGCCGTTCTAGGAACCATTGTTTTATTCCACGTCGCGGACAACGTCATGAAGGATGGCTACATTAATGCGGAAAAATTGCAACCCGTGGCACGCCTGGGAGGCAATTACTATACGGTACCGGAGCGCATTTTCAAAATTGTTCGGAAAATCAGACCGGACTGATTTCAGCCACGTCATCCTCCAGTCTTAATTTTTATCCGAATGACTAAGGCACAGGTCTCGCTGGAAAAACGAATTTCCGCCGCCCAGGCGATCGGAAACGTAAGCGCCTCAGAATATATGGTCCCTTACCCTAATCTGGCCTCCCTGGTAGAGGGACAGACCATCAAATACGGCGACAAACAGGTCTACCCCGACTATGGCCTCACCAATAACGATATCTACCACCTGGTTCAGCAAACGGCTCACTGGCTTAAAAGCAAAAACCTTCGACCGGGTCAGCGGGTTCTATTTAAACCGCTGCCTTTTCCTGACAATGCCATTCTGGCTTACGGTGTCTGGAGTTTGGGAGGGACCATCGTCTTAAATGAGGAGGAAGATTATACCACCACCGCCACATTAACCGCACCTGCCATGACCCTGTCTAAACCCCTGGACCTCCGGAAAGAAATCAGCCACCAGCCGGATCGTTTAAGCCCAACCTACAATCCATCCTTAAGTGATGAAGCTTTGATTTTCTGTCAGAAGGGTCGGGGGATCCGCCTGAGCCATTACAATTTGCTGGTAAATACCAATGGTGTTATGCATGCCTTAAACCTAGAGCATGACCAGACTTTCTTTGCAGAACTACCGCCGGTTTCCACCGCCTGGGTTGTCTTACAGTGGTTACTTCCTTTTTACAGCGGAGCCGCCTTCACCCGGGAAAAGCCTGACCTTTCTATCGCCCTCCCCCAATCGAATACACAGCCCGATTTCATTGTGGATTTTCACTGGGAAGAACTGGAGGAATCTGATCCTCCACGCCTTTATGTGAAACCGGAGAATACGGCCTTTTTAGCCCTCAACCGGACGCCCCTCCATTTGACCGCCATCCAGGGAGAAAACCGACCTCATCATATCCAGGGGCACTCCGTCATGATGGGCTATCTGGATGACCAATTGAACGATCGAGTCTTCCAGGCCGGTTGGTTAAAGATCTAATCCCGCTGTCAGCCGATATCGGACAGTACTTCCCTGGCGTGGGTTTTGGTTTTTACCTTGGGATAGGTTTTTTCAATGACCCCCTGTTCATCAATTAAATAAGAAATACGGTGGACGCCATCGTACTCCTTTCCCATGAATTTCTTTCGACCCCAGGCTTCGTATGCCTTCAGAGTATCCTTACTCTGATCGGATAAGAGCGGAAATTGAAAACCGAAACGGTTTGAGAATTTCTTCTGGGCTTTCGGTGAATCGGGACTCATACCAAGGATCACTGTATTCTTTTCCTGAAATTTTTGGAATTCATCACGGAATCCCTGTCCTTCGATAATTCAGCCCGGAGTATTGGCTTTCGGGAAAAACCAGAGAATAACTTTCTTCCCTCTGAAGTCGCTCAGCTTAACGAGATTCTCATCCGCATCGGGTAATCCAAATTCCGGTGCCAGGTTGCCTACGTTTAACATGGTGCCTCCTTTATTAATTCTTTTCCGGACCGAACTTACTATTTCAATAATACCATTTTTCGATTCATAATGATTGAACCTGCTTTCAAGCGGGCAAAATAAACCCCCCCGGGCAATAAATTTCCCTTTTCATCGCGACCTGTCCATTGCACTTGATTCAGGATACCACCGGTGATGGGTCCATTCCAAAGCTGAACGAGCCGACGACCGGATAAATCATAGATGACCAACTCGCCGCTGGTGGTCCGATCCAGTTGAAATTCAATGGTAGTAACGGGATTGAAGGGATTGGGATAATTTGACAGCAGTTTGAATCCCCGGGGAATTTCCGGTTCTACTGCTGTCACCGGTTCATTAAAATCGTTTTCGTCCCGCGGTAGAATTTTATATTCGCCAAAGGAGTAGGTCACCACACCTTTCAGACTAGTGAAGTGTTCTCCCACGGCAGGTTTTGGCCAATCTCCGGAGTATAAATAATCATCCACCATACAGGTGCCACTCCAGTCCGACACCTGCCATTCCCCATATTGATTGGAGGGGACGGTCACATCCACCTGAATCAACCGTACCAGCATCCCTTCCAGCGGTTCCCCCCAGGAGGTACATCCACCGGCCAGGGTACTGGCCGTAATAGTAACCGGCTCCACCAGTTGATCTGTATCCAGCAATTCTGATGACTGGATATTCTTTAATTCCGTCAATCCGTAATACTCGGAAAGATTGCCCTTCAGGCTTAACCGGTCTCCCTGCTGTGGAGCCGGATATCCCTTGGTCACGTACACATACAGCCCCCCCCAGGATTGTCTTTCAGGATCCTGGATGAAAAAATTGGGATAATCCGGGTTTGGTCGTACCCCCGTAACCACTCCCTCCACTTCCACCACTTGCCCTGCCAGCGGGGAGGGAAAACAATCATTACCGATACCCGGGTCGGTGGTGTACTGAATTATGCTGAGGGCAATGGCACCGGTTACGGGAACGGTTATATTGACATAATCCACCCCTGTTTCACCGTCATTATCGGTGACGGTCAGTTTGAACGTCCAGGTGGTAGTTTGTTGCACTTCCGGAACAGTGAAGGTAGCCTGACTGCCGGAAGTGCCACTCAAGGAAACAGCAGGTCCCGCCGTTTGCTCCCAGAGATAACTCACAATCGTACCATTCGGATCGTAGCTCTGGTCTGCAGACAGCGTTACAACACTTCCAATGGAAGCGGTCTGGTCCGCGCCGGCATAGGCAACAGGACTGGTAGTCGTTTTGGTGGTGTAAATAATCTTGGCTATCACCGGTAAATGGTCCGAGGCATAATAGAGCGCATCGGCGATATTGTCGGGAACAACCAGATTGCTGCCATTATTAATGGATTGATTGAAATGCTGACCATCATTCCCAAAGGGCTGGCATGAACCTTCTAAATAGCGCAGATCCGGATTGGTGGCAACAAATTGGTGGGAGAACAACAAAAAATCAAACCGGTCATCCAGCCCTCCGGTGGAACCCCCATCACTCAAATATCCATCCCGGGTTGATTGCGTATATTTGTCTGCAAACGACCCATCGTTACGTTGCCAGTAACCGATGGGGTCCACCAGATCAATTTTCATACTGTCTGTCAGCAGTTTATAGGCTTTTTCATCGGGGCCGTACAGATTGAAATCACCACCCACAATATACTGGAAGTCGTTTCCCTGCTGATCAATATAATCTGCCAGGCGGCGGGCTTCTTCCCAGCGCTGGTCCGCATTGGCGGTACCGTCGCTGGCTTTCAGATGCATGGTGAATATTGAAAACGACGGTACATTCTGATGGGCGTGATTTAAAGCCAGTGTGTAACCGCTGATGGCCCGCAAATACGTGTTAATAAAAACGTGATCCACAAGAGAAAAAGCATCTTTACGGTAAATCAGCCCGTTTTTCATGTACTGAGAGAAGGGCAGGGGTGCGGCAGCGAAATCTGTACCGGAGGTGTTCATTGCTTTGTCCAGAAGATGCTGTAAACCGCTCTCATCCTCCAACTCATTCAACAGGATTAAATCCGGCTGTACATAATCGAATATGGTCTTAAAATACTGAACCCGGGTCTCGCTGCCGGAAAAATGCAATAGATTGTAAGTCATCACCGTTAACGTATCCTGGGCAAGGACCGGCGTTAGAGCCCAGATGACCGTCACAAAATGAAGTAATCCCCATTTCAATTTTGAGGATCGGAGTTTTTTGTACTTTTCCATATTCAGGATTTCCACCCGGCTCAGGAGGTTAACTGGATTTCGATTTTCCCCACCGGAATCCCCCGATGGTTTTTCAGGAACGGGTGTTTGTAATGTTTCAATTTATTTCGTTCCGTCGGGGTTAAAAGGCCCAGGTGATTCAGAACCGCCATGGTTGCCGGAGCGGAGACCCGCTGATTCCCATCCAGAATCTTCACCGCAAATCCGAAAACTTTCCCTTCTTTGGTCCGGATACCGATTCCCCGTACTCCTTCACCACCAACCTTGGAGACACCCCGTCCTTTTAAAACGGTCATGAAATCCGTATCAAACCGTTTCTTTCCCGCCACCAGATAGGGATTAGCGGTCATGGCAGAATAAATACGTTCCAGCACCGGGTCATCTCCGGTAGCCAGTTGCTGAAACATGCGGGCGACAGTGACCAACGGCAAAAAAGGCGTGGGTGCACTGCATCCATCAATTGCCAGGTCCAGCTTTTTCGCTCCGGCATATTGTTTTACCGTTTTCATAATTTCTCGCTGGACAGGATGGTCCCGGTCCACATACCCTTCTGGATTGACCTGTAAATGTTTTGCCAGGCCGAGCATACCCGCATGTTTACCGCTGCAATTATTGTGTAGAGGGGAGGGATCCTCTTGATGTCGAATTAAGACATTTCGGACCTCCCGGTCAAAGGGGAAATGGGCGCCACATTCGTACTGTTCCACTCCGAAGCCCAGCTTTTTCAGCATGGATTGTGCCGTCTCCACATGCGTTGGTTCACCGTTATGAGAACCACACATGAGAGCCAATTCTTTTGGAGTAAAACCAGCCTCATCCACTGCCCCTGCCTGAACACTGGCCGCCGCCTGGAAGGGCTTCAGGGCGGAACGGACACAGGTCCGATAGTCCGGATCACCTGCCTGAAAAATAATCTGGCTTGAACCATTTACCCCTACGGCATATGCCAAGTGGAAACTCTCAACCCAATCGCCACGAATAATCTGACATTGAATCGTCATACGTGTATTTCCTTAGTACACCGCCTGGGAGGCAAATTCAAATACAAAGCCCTGTTCCAGGTAAGGGGGAATTTCTTTTGCCAGAATATCCAGGGTCAACTGCTTGGCATGCCCCACTCCCACGGCCACCCCCTCCTTCTGGGCGATCTGGACCAATTCCTGAAATTGCTCCCGGATGATATTCGGGTCCGCATCATTATCCAAAAATACATGCCTCCGGATCGTGGGGACCGATAAATCACGCATTGTCTGTTCCGCTACAGTGGATACAGTGGTTCGACTGTCGATGAAATATTTTTGTTTCTGCTTCAGGACGCTACCCACTACTGCCATTAATTTCCCGTCGGCTGTGGCCCGGGAACCCTGATGATTATTCATTCCCACTGCTTCAGGAATATAGTTAAACACCTCCCAGATTCGTTTTTCAATTTCAGTGCTGGTCATAGAGGTCCGAAGTAAAAACCGGTCCTCTCCCCGGGTGGGCACCACCGATTCCATCGGCATATGAATAATCACCTCTTTTCCCGCCTGGACAGCTTTCCTAGCAAAAGACTGGCTGTAGGTGTGCCCCGGTATAATGGCACAGGTGATGGGGACCGGCAGTTCCAGAAATCCCTTGGAAACAGCGTCATCCCGATACCCAAAATCATCAATGACCAGCACAATCTTCCCCGGAACTTTCGTGGGCGGAGCAGGGGCTTCCACTTCCTTTTCTTCTATGGGAGGGCTGGGAGGATACAACTTTTTTAACAGGATTGCCTGGGAGATGGCCAGGATAACTACCAGGACCCCCAGAATCCAGATCCAAGTTATATAAGTGCGTCTGGATTCTTTCATGGTAACTGAACCGAAATATCCAGGATCTGGGGTGTCCCGAGGGAGCGATTCCCTGTGCTGAAGCCGTAGGAAAGGTGGTAGATTCCAAACTGCACCCCAACGCCACCACTATAGGACCAAATTCTTCCGTTCTGCTGGAGACGGTTGGAAAGGATTAGGTTGCGGTAAAAAAACTGGTTCCCCACATCCAGGATGAGCCCTTTCACCTGGCTGGAATACTCTACGGTGAAGATATTGGACGATTGATAACCTAAAATAGAGAACATCCCTCCCACACCTGCAATCATTCGCCGCGGCAGGAGCGGTGTTTCTTTCCGAAAGGAATTCATCCGACCCACATTGAGCAGGGAAAGAGTAATAAAAGTTTTCCTTGACAGGGCTTGCCGCAGGCCAAAATCCAACCCAAACCCGGAAGCAGATTGAGTGTAAATCTGGAAATACACCAGTTTCATCCCGATTCCCACTTGCCGCTTTCCCCACTGCCGTCGGTAAGAACCTTCCAGTGAAGTGCCATAGGCCCCGTATTTTTCCAGAGGTGCATCGGTGGGGCGATTTGTACGTAACTCCAGATCCTCCGAACCCAGGTATCGAAGGCGGAGAGCCGTATTGGTCCTCTCATATTGCAGGGAAAAACTTCGGACGTCCGCCAGCCACTGACCATAGGAAAATCCCAATTCAGGCCTGAGTCCAGCCCTGTATCCAAGAGCAGGATTCCGCCAAGAAGTATTCAGTACGGTCAGTTCCCGGGCAGAAACGGGAACGGTTAAAAACTGGGTGCCCAGGGCCTGAAGCGACCCGGCACAGACCAGCATCAGGAAAAGTGGTTTAAAAATTGAACGCATAAGTAAAGACGTGCGCTACCCCGGCAGGAGTTTCCAGAACAAAGGCGTAATCCAGGCGGGCATCATTCTGTTTCAAAAAGGACCAGTTCAAACCCACGCCCACGGCCATCCGCTGGTTACCCAATCCCGCCCGTAAATAGTAGTGTTCCCGAAAAGTATATTCACCTCCTACTCGAAACGTATATCCAAGGATGGATTGATTCTCGGTAATCCACCCCCCATCCATGGTCACATATACCCCTTCATATCGGAAAGTGGTTCCCAAGCGGTACAGCGTCGGAAAATGTTCCACATAAACACGACCCCGGTCAAACACTTTTCCCGTATTCCATTGGTAGCTTGAGTTCAAATCCTGCACCATAAAGGCCAGATTAGCTCCTCTTTTCGTTTTCACGAAAACACCGATATCTACTCCGGTACCCTTGCCCGCCAGGCTCGAATTATTCATGGGTAACTGGTGATTCAGGATCTTTACATTAATCCCCACTGAAAACCAGGGTAATAACCGTTGGGCAAATGTGAAAAAGATCGCATCTTCCGATGTGGAAAGATATTGGGTATGCTCCCCGGAGGAAGTGCGGCCATCAATTTGATTCGTCCCGGCGCTGACCCAGGCAACACCCACTCCTGCATTGGGCGGGAGATTGGCGGCAAAACTGGTGGCGGTGAATCTCCGATCCAGGGGCAGGAAATGGTGAGCGAATCCTAGACTACGATGCGTTTGGAACCCCAGGGCGGCAGGATTGTGGTAAGCGGCGAAGCCCTGATCAATTTCGGCTGTGAAGGCGCTACCCATGGCCATGGAGCGGGCGGAGGAACCTATTCTTAGAAAGCCACCGGGGAAAGCGGCAAAATCCCGACCATAAAGAATGACCGAACCCAGGGTCAGACATACCAACAGACGCCATTTTACCTGCATGTTAAATTGGGAATGCGGTCTCATTTCAGCACAATCAGTTTCAGCCACTCCACTTTATTATCGTACTCCAGACGAATCAGGTAGGTCCCATTCGCCACCTGGCGGCCTTTTTTATCCCGCCCATTCCAGCGTAAAGCGCCGCTGGAGGTTAAGCGGCGATCAAACGCCTCCGTGTAAACCTGCTCCATGGCAAAGTTGTAAATATCCATATTAATTACGAAAGAAGTCTTCACATCGGTGTGTATATGAACATATCCATCCCCGTCCAACTGATTGTGAGTGTAAGGGGAGAAGGGATTTGGATAGGCATACACCTTAGACCGAGTGTATTCCGGACGAAAGATCTGCCAGTTTTCACCCTGTATATCCAACGCCCGACCCAGTCCATCAGGGGTACCGATCCACAGAGTAGCCGTGGTGGTGTAGAAGGGTCGTGTTTCATAGGCAACGGAAATGACTTTATTCGAGAGGATAGCATCCGTCTGGAAGGCGCCGGTGGATCCGATGGGCAACGCCTGCCGGGCCGGTTTGTACAGCGCCCATGGTTTATCCACATCCAGGGGATTTTCGTCGATAAATTTCCACAGTCCTTTTTCCGAAGCCACCAACACCAGGGAGTCCCCGGCAACAATATTGTAACATCGTTCACCCCGCAGAGTAGTGTACCAGGTATCACCATCATCAACGGTGTAACTGATGCCACTGATTTCAGACCCACCGGCAGTGACGGTGACGGCCCAAATAACACGATAGCCCATGAAATCCTGTTTTGCCAATCCCACAACAAAACCGCCGGAGAGGCCATCCCGATCCGGCGTGTAATGGACCCAGTCCACGCAGCCATTATTTCCCAAGATACCCCGATTGATTCCGTTGGCGGTCCCCACCCAGACCGTGTCACCGTAGGCCAGGACCGAGAAGGCTTTATGATTGTGATTCCCATACACCAAAGGATCACTGGAGGGTTGTGAGACACCATCCCAGGGATCCCTAGGATTCAGAAAATAATTTTTCAAGGTTGGTCCTGCGGAGGTGGTCTCATAACTGGCGGCTTCACAGGTATTCAGGGTTTGGTCCGGATCCTGAGGTAAGGGGATCCGCTCCCAGACTTTTTCTTTCAAGCTGTAACGGCGTAGTCCTCCCGCCCAGCTGGTAATCCAGATGTAACCCCCGGCAATGGTGGCATCGTAAGTAACATTGGCTTCCTTAACGGTAATTGGTAAAGCTCTAAAAAAACGCTTGGCGAAAGGAGAAATGGAATCTCCTGGCGCATCAATGGGCTGATCAAAATAGGTCCATGTTATGGAAGAGTCCGTACTTTTGGCGGTGTAAATAAGCCCATTCCCGGCAGCCATATTTTTAGAATTCACCGAAAAAGCAGCAAATAAGGTATCCCCTTTCACTGCAATGGCTGTTACTGTTCCCTGGGGAACCTGATCCGTCAACGTTCCGGAGGAGACGTCCGCCGTGGCACGAAGAGTAAAGACGGAGGCGGTGTCCCTCAACACCGCCAGACCGGCACCGGTGCCCAACCAGACCAGACTGTCACCCTGGAGGCGAATTTCACCAATTTGACTGCTTTTTAAGCCTTGGTAAGCGCTGCTGTCAAAGCCGGTGGCCGTCAGGTGAAAACGGTTCGGGTGGAGGGGTTGTGCCACACTAACGGACAGCGTCAGAAAGACGATCATGAAGTGGGAATATTTTTTCATTCTTGTACCACAATCACTCTGATTACCGTATCGCTGTAGGCATTGGAGTAATCCTGTGCTTCGAAAATCCACTGGAAGGTACCCAGGGTGGCGGATTCGGTCAAACTGACGGTCATGGTGTAGGTACCGTCCCCCTTCTGCAAATCTCCCGAGCCGGAGGCGCCTCCGTCATCATAAAGGGGAATGGGATTCCCACTATTCATGAAGGAGTCGGTCTGTGTATGGTAGGAGCGGAAATGAACCCGGCGGATATCTTCCAGTCCGTTGGCATCGTACACACTGCAGGTCACCGGAAAGCGGATCGTATTTTCCACGTTCGGATCGGCGTTGGTGGAGGGACGAGTGACCGTATCCGGTACCCAGGCTGAAAGGATCCGGGGACGGATATTTCCCAGCAGGTGAACCACTGGTAATGATTCCGAATTATTCCCGTACCGGACCAGAATTGAAAAATGGACCGAATCCTTGGCACTGGTAGGCAATACATTTATCAACGAAGCGGCCGAATTGGAAAATTTCCGGGAGTAAACAGCATCTCCTGCAATAATATCCCCGGCCGTTCCCAGATCATTCAATCCCAGCGTATCAGCGGTGGCGGTGGAATCCAGCCCTTTCCACAGGACCATAGCCGAATCCAAACTGTGTCCCTTGTAACCGGTTCGAAGATCCGCAGCGATAAAAATTTTATTGGAAGCCTGGAGAAATGAAAATTGAACCGTTCCAATGGGAAAGGATTCGTTCACCGGTGATGTCTTCGTACAACTCATTATCGTCAGCAAAAGAATTACTGGTGCGAGACGCCGGAGTGAGGTACTGGAGACTAAATGCATCATTTCTGTCCGTAAAGATAATGAATCAGCAGGGTTCCCACCTGTTCCAAACTGGCAGCGGAACAGTTTTCCGGTATATCGGCATGAGTGTGCCAGTAATTTCGGTAAGGGTCGGGATAATCAAAATCGATAATATCCACAGCCTTAATGTTCGCCAGTTCAAACAGGGGTACGTGGTCATCAAAAATGGTATGGCGGGCCTCGGAACGGAACGCAGGCAACTCCAGTTGGCGGGCTAATTTCCAGAGATTCCGGACCAGTTGGGGATTCTGCTGCAGTGAAATGCGCTCTATGTACAACTCCAGGGAAGCGTCTCCCACCATATCCAGATTAATGGCTTCGCGGACATTTTCCACGGGTAAATGTTTTGCAAAGTACTGAGCCCCCCGGGCATAGGACCAGGAGTCGCCGCTCTGACCCAGATCTTCACCATCAAATAATACCAGGGTGACTCCCACCGGTGGGGGATTCACCTTCAAAATCGCCGCTAATTCCATGAGGATGGCTACACCGCTGGCACCGTCATTGGCTCCGATGATCGGATCGTTCCGCCGGGCCAGATCCGGATCCTGATCTCCCCAGGGACGCGTATCCCAGTGGGCAGTAATCAAGAGTTGTGTCATATGCTCAGGGCGAAATCGAGCAACAATATTTTGAAGCTGAAAGGTCTCTCCCGTTCGCGGAATCGTGTAGGTAAAAGGCTGAGTAAAAGTGGTGTCCGCCAGGGATTGAAAATGGTCCAGGAGGTAACTCCGGGTTTTCACATACCCCCCGGATCCGGGATTCCGGGGACCGAAATCACATTGTTGCTGTAAAAAAGTAAAGGCGTTCACACCGTTAAACGTGGGCAGGGACGGGCGACATTGAATCGAGCCGAAGGCCAGAAAGAGCATCAGACAAAATGGACCCATTCCTAACCCCGAATCGCCAGATTGATGTCAAAACCGAAATCGCGGTCAATTTTCTTTCCCGTATGTTTGGAGTCGCTCTCCCGGTACTCCCAAATAATGCTTCCACTCACATTATTGGAGAAGGAATAGGTAATCCGGAGTCCCGTTTTCCAACTGGAGGTGAAGGCGGTTTCAGCGAATTTAGTGGCCTGGAGGGCTTTTTGTTGCGTTCGGTTCTTGTTCATGTCAAAGTTGAAGGTGAAATTAACCTGATTCTGAACCTTAAAATCATTAAAAAATGGAATCGGGATTGTAAAGCCGCCCCGGCGCATATAGTTGGCAGTAGCCGTAAGGGAACGATCCGTCAACAGTTTTTGACCCCCATTGGGAGATTCCTCCCGGGATACCGTCCGGTTATGTCTCAAAGTGACGGCAACTCCGTTATTCAGCACCAGCGTAACGCCGATGACAGGGGAGAAATTCATATTTACGCGGGTGGATCGCTCCTGGTCGTGATGATCCTGAATAAAACCGCCCACTGCAAACAGGGGCATGGAAGGTCCTTTAAAATCCTCAAATTGCCAGGAGCGGGCTTCCTTACCGGTGACGGCATGGTCAATGGAGACGGTTCGGACCCATTTCCGGATGTATTTATTCCGTTCCAGACCCGTCCAGCGCAGAGACCAACCGACAAAGGGAAATCCGTTATCCAGGTGTTTTCCATAGGAGAGAAAATCCCGGGAAAGGGTCCGCTGCTCCAGACCCGAGCCCCGCAAATTGGTGGAAACACTCTGGGCAAAATTCATGGAGATGGACAACTGCCGGGAGAGGTTCAAACCGGTACGGATGGAAAAATCCCGCTTATGATCGCGACTGCCTGTATTCGTACCCACCTGGTCGGAATAGGGTAAACCATGATGGGAGAGATAGCCGACCCGGTAGCCCAGCGGTGGCGTCCCTAAAACGCCCCGACCGGTGCGGTTGATATTTTCCGTATAGCTGATATTAATGGGATTTATTTTCTTGGACCAGTTGTACAGGGTGAGGGCAAAGGCGCTTTCACTCCCTTTTACGCTGGATTCTTTGGGTTGCTTTTCCCGTTTTTTCTCCCGCTGGGAACCGGACCTTCCCGATTCCTTAAAACCGGGAGCGTTCGGCTCTTCCACCGGGCGCTTTCGGGTACGGGCCCTAGCAGGGGAACGGGTGCGCTGCCGACCTGAAGGACGATCACCTCCCGGCGGACGATAAAACAGCTCCACCAATTTGATGGGAGCCAAGCTGACACCGGAAGAAAACCGGATCTGATTGCCGATATTCGCACCGTCAATCGTACTGTTCCGGTCTTTGTTCCAACGGTAATTGGCGGTGTAGGAAAAAGTAGGTTTCAACCAATCAGCCAGGACCGGGTTGTAAGAGGTATTCAGATTTTCCTGAATATCCGTCACCACTCCGGGATCCCGCTTTTTCAGGGCCAGCCAGGCGTAACCCCGGTACTCGTTCAAGTTGCTTTTAATGGAACGGGAATATTTGGATTTTATGGTTTCGGTTAACTGATAGTCCATAGAATAGGACTGATTCAGGTTAAAGTCATAAACATCGGGGGAAGGGGTGCCCCGCCACGGTTCCTTCTCCGTAAGTCGTTCCATAAAATTGAGACCTGCATTCACATGGGCCGGAGTGTAATAGAGATGCGCGCTTCCCAGCCTGGGACCAATCCAGGGAACTTCAGATAACCATTTCAGGGGCATGAAATAGTTATTCCGCCCAAAGGGCAGAGAATAATTCGCCTGTCCCCGGTAATTTTCACTGATAATCCGTTTTTGAATCTCATTGGACTGGCGGGGTTGGGGGGGGGGGGAGGTGGGGTTTAGTTTTTTCAGCGGATAATTTATTAAACGAATATTCCCCCTGGATGTTTTTGACGTTTTTTCGGGAACATTTTCCGGCTGGGGTTTGGGAAGGGTTGAATGTGGGAACGAGGGGATCCGGAATTTAAAATACTTGACCCGGTGAAATTTGGGGCGCC
>CAZNUM010000036.1:0-15023 GCA_964576315.1 uncultured bacterium | reverse complement strand
CCATATTAACCCAGCCATTTTTATCCCAATAATCAGTCCAAGTTTTTCCATCCCAGTGCATAGGATCACCATATGAACCCGCCCAGATATCGTTTTCTGAAATGGCATAGATAGCATCAGCCCGGGCATTGAAACTCCAATCCGGTTCCTTAATCCTTCCTAACTCCCATTTTGTTCCATTCCACTTAATTAGATTGTACGTTTCCTGAAATGAGGTCAATGTATCTTCCAGGTCGTACAATATGAAATATCCCACTACCCAAATAGAAGTATCACTAATAATGGCCACATCGTAAACCCAGTTGGTGATACCGGAAAAGATCGTATCCACTTCCCAAGTCATTTCATGGCTGGTGGTGTCCAAGCAGCAGTCGGTGGAGTCGGGGCCACAGAGGTGGTAGTTGGGGGGACATTCCACCGGGATGCATTCGGTGCTGTCCTGACCCCCTAAAACCGTTCCCGGGGGACAGATCACTTCACAGCAGATGGTACTGTCCTCTTCACAGGGCAGGAAGCCCGGGTCACAGTCGGCTTTTTCAGGGGGTTAATTCTCGGAAGGCTTGGGGCAGGCCAGGAAGAGAAGGCTGATAAACAAGGTGATGAGTATTTATAGATTCTTCAAAATGGACTGGCCTTTAAAAAGGTTGTGAATAGTTAAGTAAAGCCTTTTTGTAGCTTTAGGTATCTTCTTGAAGATTCCTCCCTGATCCTTACGAAAACCATAAAAAGGAAATTAAGGCAAACCTGAAAATTCATCCTATTAATCTTTTATATCCGAATGTAAAAGATCTTGGCTGAAATCCGTTTTCTAAAATGATCTATCCAACCCGAATGCCATGAAAATATTGGAATTGAAGCCAATTATTTGGTGCCATATTGGTGCCATATTCCAGACCAATCCAGACTAATCCAGACCAATTGGCGGTTTTGTACTTAAAATGGCCCAAAACAACTGTACAAAATAATCGTTCCCCTATTTAACTGATATTGAGGAACTTACAGGATAATTAAACTCAGCGGGAACGCCTGGGAATCGAACCCAGCTCCCGATTTAGCGTCGGGACAACGGTTTTGAAGACCGCGGCGGGCACCAGCCGCACACTCATTCCCAAGTCCGATGGAATTTAGTTACGATTCCGGTTTATTAATCACCCGAAAGTCTAAACTCATTCGTGCTTTTAATTCTTTACCCACTTCCTGGGCTTCCTGTTTACTTCCATAACGCAGTACCCGTACTACATGCAGCCGCCGCCCGTTGGAATGAACTTCATCAATCGCCACTCGATAACCCTTCTCCAGCAGGCGTTGTTTTAACCGTTTGGCATTGCTGTATTTACTGAAGGCACCCACCTGTACCACCCAGGGCTTGGCTCTGGAAGTCGGAACGGGTTTTTTCTGACCGGTGGAACGGGAGGATTTAATTCGCCTGGCGGCCTGTTTTTGATCCAGCTTTACCAGCTTTGCATCTCGCTGCTGAACTTCCAAATCAGGAAAACCGTACTGCTCATAATCCAGAGTAGGATAGATCTGCTTCAGCTTCTTCAGGACTTGCACCACCGAATCCTCTTCCCCGATGGCAATATAGGAGTTCACCATCAAATCCATGGCCCGCTGATGGGGAATGTTGGTGGGGAAACTCAAAAGTACTTTCTTAAACTGAAGACTGGCCTGAGAATACAAACCCCGTGCAAACAGGTATTCACCGATTTTCATGGCCGCCGGACCTGCATATTCGCTGTCAGGAAAACGTTCCAGAAATTTTCGAAACAGGGTTAAAGAAGAATCTCCATCCTGCGTCATGAGAGCCTGTAAATAATAGACTCCCGGACGGTTGGGGTAACGGGAAAGCAGTTCCGGCAGGCTCGCTTCCACTTCCTGGATCTGCCCCTTCTCCAGCATGGTTAAATACAAATGGATATTCTGTGCCTTCAGCCCTGTCAATCCCATCAGCATGACCCAAAACAACGATTTAAAAAAGGGGTTCATTTTTCCGGTGTTTTGCTGGTGACTAAATCAATAATTTCTTCTATCTGCTGGGCCAGTTGGTGGGGACGATACACATGGACCGATAATTTCAATTTCATCAGCCGGATCTGAAGTGAATCGTTAAAACGATTCATCGCCTCCTCCACCAGTTGGAGGGCGCCCCGGTGATCTCCTTTTGCCTCCAAAACATTCGCCAGCTTTGCCAAGGCATCCAAATCACTCCCGTCTTTATCCAAAATTCGTTGATAGAAATTCTCAACCTCGCTGAAACGTCCCAGATCAAACAGGGCTGATTCAATCTTGGAGAAGACCTTTTTCCCCTCCCCGGGACTTAAAAGTGCAAATTTTTCCCAGTGTTCGATGGCTTTCACCAGATCCCGTTTCTCCGCATATAAATCCCCCAGCCGCAGGTAGGGCAACCCGTAATCCGGCGCAATTTTGCTGGCCAACTGGAAATGCTTCTCCGCTTCTCCCGAATTGCCCTTCTTCAGCTTTTCCATTCCCTGGTGAATCTCAAACCGGGACAACTGGTTTGGATCCTGAATCTGTTTCAATTTCTGCAGGGTTTTGGCGACTTGAATCGCCTTCTCCCAGTCATGTAGTTCCTCTGCCACATACAGGATAAATTCATTTGCCCAGATATTTTTCTTGTCCAGCTTCAGGATCAATTCCGCTTCACGACTGGCCTTCTTTAACTGCCCCAATTCCCGGTAATCCAGTGCCAGAGATTTATGAATTTCTTTTTGAAGTTGACTGGAAAGATTGGGTCGTACCGTTAAGGATTGATGAATTTTCAGCGCCTGCTGGGCCTTCCCTTCCTCCCGGAGAATATCTCCCATTTGAAGATAGGCCTCCACATGCTCCGAATCCTTTTTAACCACCTCCCGCAAATACTGTAACGCCGTCCGCGTATCCCCCCGCACCATGGCATTTAAGGCATGGGTGTAAATGGATTCGGTGCGCTGTTGCTGCTTGGGCCGGAAGTAATAATACCCGCCACTAGCCAGAAGAAACAGCGCAACCAGTACTACCAATAACCATTCCAAAATCAGGCGTCTCCATCCTCATGATCATAAATACCCTCGTCAATGGCTACGTTCCGAAGATCATTCAGTTCATCCGTGATCTGCTTGTTCCGTACTCTTAGAGCCCGGTTTTCCGCCTTGGTGGCAAATACCTGAGCAACCACCACCCCATACCCGATCAGAATCCCAGCCGTCAGGGCACCCAGCATTACAAAGGCAACACTCACATGCTCAAATTTTTTAAAAATCAAATCCACTGTCACCTGGTCCGTATTCTTCAATAAAAAAACCAGAACCAGGATTAATAACAAGAGTAACCCAAATATTTTTATCAGTTTCATCAGGTTCTTTCCCTTCGTTAATGGTCTATCAGTTCCCCGTGGAGACTCATTCCCCGGGCAGCCGTGATTTTTACCTGGACCAAGTCCTTGATCCGGGCTTTCCCTTTGTCGAAAATAACCCAGGTATTAGTATCGGTACGCCCGGCCCATTGTGCCGCCGAACGCTTACTCTCTTTCTCCACCAGAACCCATTCAATGTTTCCAACCCGCTCCTGATTCCGTTCCAGGGTATGCCGTTTCTGAAGCTGAATTAACCGCTCCAGCCGGGACTGTTTCACTGCTTCCGGTACCTGATCCTGGTATTCAGCCGCTTTCGTACCGGGACGGGGTGAATATTTAAATGTGAAAGCAGAATCGAAGCGGACCTGTTCCATCACTTCCAGCGTCTCCTGGAATTCCGCATCCGTCTCCCCCGGAAAGCCAACAATAATATCCGTGCTGATACCCACCACCGGTAAAATCTCCCGAATCCGATCAGCAAGACGAAGAAATGCAGACTTGGAATAGGTCCGGTTCATCCGGCGCAATATCCGGTCGCTTCCCGCCTGGAGGGGTAAATGAATGCTGTTGCAGATAGTCGCATGTTCCGCCATCACCTGCAAGACGGCCTCAGACATATCCTGCGGGTGGGGTGACGTATAACGAATACGCTTTACACCGGGGACCTGGGCAACCGCTTCCAGTAAATGATGGAAACGGGCTCCGTTGTAGGCATAGGAATTTACATTCTGACCCAGGAGTGTGATTTCGACAAAACCATCGGCTACGGCCTGACGGACTTCATCCACAATACTGGTCACGCTGCGACTCCGTTCCCGCCCTCGGGTGAACGGCACAATACAGAAGGTACAGAATTTATCACAACCGCGCATGATGGAAACCCAGGCATTGATTCCCTCTTTCCGACTGGGAAAAAGATCATCATACACTTCAAACCGGGACAGCTTTGTACTGGCAATTTGATCCGACCCGCTGTTACGCTGACGGAGTAATTCGGGCAACCGGCGGTAAGAATCTGGACCGAGCACAACATCGACATAGGGTTTAGATTCCAGGATGTCCTCCTTCAGGTGCTGAGCCATGCACCCCAGGACACCAATTAAGATTTCCGGCCTTTTCGATTTTAATTGTCCCAGATAGCCCAGACGGGATTGAACCTTTTCTTCCGCATGTTCCCTGATGGCACACGTATTGACAAAAATGGCATCAGCTGCTTCCAGCCGATCGGTGGCACCATACCCCTCCTGTTGCAGCAGTCCCGCCACCAGCTCGGAATCCGCCACATTCATCTGACAGCCATAGGTTTCTATATAAAAGGATTTACTCATGAGGAGGCGGGAAAAATTACTTCAGCTTGAGACGTGTAGAAAAGGGTTACTTCAAGTAACCGCTGAAAAAATAATCAACAGGGTTTTGCGGTGCTCCGTAACGATGGACTTCATAATGAAGGTGGGGACCAGCAGACCGTCCCGTATTCCCTGATTTACCCAGTAAATCACCCCGTTTGACCTTCTGCCCCCGCTTCACGGCAATCGAGGATAAATGGGCGAAAATTGTCAGATAGCCGTTCCCATGATTAATCTTCACTACTCTACCAAAACCGGCCTGGGGTCCGGCGTAGCGCACTACCCCGTCCGCCGGGGCATGGACGGAAGTACCAACGTTTACAGCAAAGTCCTGCCCATAATGAAACCGGACTTTTCCAGTGAAAGGATCCTCCCGATACCCGAATCCTGACCCCAGATATCCTCCCTTTACCGGACGAATGGAAGGCACCAGGCGCAGGTTATTCACCTGATCTTTCACCCGACCTACCATTTTGTTGTAACTCAAAAGTTCCAGTTTCACCCGCCGGGATAATTCACCCACATTCATTTCCAGTTCTGAAATCCGGGCTTTCACATCGGGAACCAGATTATCCATCTCGGTGGTGGTTACTGTCCGCATCCCCCCAATCCCCACCTTACGAACGTCTTTGTCCACTTGGGGAAACCCGGCATAGGTCCGGATGGCTTTGTCTTTTTCTTCGATCGTGACCACCTGCGTGGAAACATCCTCCAACTGGTTCTGGAGCGCTACCAGGGTAGAGGAAAGATGGTTGTAATTCTCCCGCAGGTCTTTCAGTTTGTTCTGATACAGGAAATGGGTCAACGCATCGGCGCTGAGAAACAGGGCAGTTGCCACCAAAATGACGGATATTCCCAGCAGGGTGAATAACCTCCCGCGGGAGAAATTCCACTGTTGGATCCCGTCATCCTGCTCGGAGATGAGGATGTATTGATTGTTTCTGGACTTACTTCTTCTTCGTTTCACGGGTACACCACACCCAATTAATGGTGAAACCTACAAATTCAAGAGGAAATAATTCAAATAGTTTAAGTTAAATAAAGACGCAGCAACTGGGACCGGGTATTATGACGTAAACGCTGCAGGGCCCGTTCCTTAATCTGCCGAACCCGCTCACCGGTCAACCCCATTTCAGCGCCGATCTCTTCCAGATTTTTCGGTTCCCCTTCCAGACCAAAATATTCACTCAGAACTTTTTCCTGCCGTTCGTCGAGCGTGTGCAATACATTCCTGATTTCGGTCTTCAGGGAATTAGCAATAATTTCTTTTTCGGGACGAATATCATCGCTGATGAGAAAATCCATTCGAGTGGCATCTGACTCATCCAGCGGTTCGTCCAGAGAAACGGGATCCGGAAAAGCCTGAATCAGATTTTCAATCCAGTGAATCGTGGTATGGGATATCTCCGCCAGTTCTTCAGCGGTGGGCTCCCGTTCGTACACCTGTTCCAATTCCAGGGATTTCTTGAACAAACTTCCCATGGACTCGGTTAGATTCAGGGGCAGGCGGATGGTTCGCCCCTTCTTCCCGATTGCCTGCCGGATACTCTGGGAAATCCACCAAACGGCGTAAGAAATAAACCGGAAGCCCCTGGTCTCGTCATAGCGCTGGACCGCTTTGATGAGACCCAGATTCCCTTCATTGATTAAGTCCTCCAGGGGAATACCGTGATGCTGGAACTTTTTCGCCACGGCCACCACAAACCGCAGGTTGTGGAGTACCAGTTGATTTAAAGCGCTTTCATCCCCTTCTTTTGCCTGCCGCGCCAGACGGGCTTCCTCAGACGGATCGAGTGGTTCAATTGCCTTGATTTCCTCCAGGTACTGTGCCAGTGCACGCTTGTACCGCTCGGGCGGGTTGGATCGTCTCCTCAATAAAAACTACTCTTGTTTTGGCGCCTTTTTACTTCCTTTGGATTTCGGTTTTTTCGCTGGTGCAGCCTTCTCTTCCGGCGCTTCGGGCTCCGCCTCCATCACCCCCTCTTTTTCCTCCATCGCCGAAACGACAGAAGAAATTTCAGCCTCATTCAGGTTGTACTCCTCCTGAATTTTCTGAATCTCGCCCTCTTTAGCTTTGATGGAAGTATTAAAATCCTCGATTTTCTGAATAAGATCGAAAAATTCCGTATTTCCAGTAAAATTGGCCAGGTTATCTTTCTTAACCTGGCTATAAGCCAGACGGCCCAATTCTTCCAACGTCTTGTTCCGGTCCCGTTGAAGCTGGTGAATATCAATTTTCAGCTTACTGACCTTGGTCAACTCCTCCGTTTTGGCAACGGCAATTTTGCTCACTTCCTCCGCTTTTTCCACGGCAGCGCTGCCCCAGGCCCGCATATTGGTTTTTAGATCTTCCCACAGTTTAGTCATGGATATCCTCATATTCTTTAAGTTGAAATTTATAGCTCGCTCGAATCATGGTGCAATTCCGGCTTTCAGGTTGGCTGGACTAACGGTGCCCGGCGTAATAAGCTCATGTTTTGGCACGCTCCAATCGAATGAGATTTAAAGCCGATCCTTCCCGGAACCAACCAATCTGAGCCTGATTGTACGAATGATTGCAACGAATCGTATCGCTGGAACCGTCCGAATGAGTGACTTTGAGCGTCAAAGGTGTTCCCGGTGCAAACCGATCCAGATCCAGAAAATCAAATGTATCCTCTTCCTGAATCAGATCATAATCACTGCTGTCGTCAAAAGTCAGAGCCAGCAACCCCTGTTTTTTTAAATTCGTTTCATGGATCCGGGCAAAGGAACGAACCAGTACCACCCGCACCCCCAGGTGTCGGGGTTCCATGGCAGCGTGTTCCCGGGAAGAACCTTCACCGTAATTTTCGTCTCCCACAACGATGGTGGGAATTCCTGCTTGTTGATACTCCCGTTGTGTTTCTGGCACCGGCCCCCAGTCCCCCGTGAGCTGATTTTTCACCCGGTTGGTTTTGCCATTGAATGCGTTAACCGCCCCAATTAACAGATTATTGGAAATATTGTCTAAATGGCCCCGGTAGCGCAACCACGGACCCGCCATTGAAATATGGTCCGTAGTACACTTTCCTTTAGCCTTGATCAGTAATTTCATCCCGGTAATATTTTTCCCGTCCCAGGGTTCGAACGGTTTCAGCAATTGCAACCGCTCTGAATCAGGCGATACCTTCACCTCTACCTGACGCCCGTCTTCCGAAGGAGCTTTGTAGCCCAGATCCTGGACCTCAAAACCGCGTGGAGGCAGTTCCACCCCTTCCGGCGGATCAAACCTGACCTGCTTTCCCGCTTTATTAACCAGCGCATCTTCCATAGGATTGAAAGTGAGATCACCGGAGATCGCCAGGGCGGTCACAATTTCCGGCGACGCTACAAAAGCATGGGTATTGGGGTTGCCATCTGCCCGTTTGGCAAAATTCCGGTTGAAGGAGTGAACAATGGTATTCTTCTCCAGCTTTTCCGCTCCCTGACGGGCCCATTGACCGATACAAGGTCCACAGGCATTGGCAAACACATGGGCACCTAAAGCCCTGAAAGTATCCACAAAACCGTCCCGTTCTACCGTGAAGCGGACCTGCTCCGAACCGGGCGTTATGGTAAACTGGGCCTGGGTAGTTAATCCCTTTTTCACCGCCTGTTTAGCAATGGAGGCCGCCCGGGAAAGATCTTCATAGGAGGAGTTCGTACAGGATCCAATTAGGCCCACATCTATTTTTGTGGGCCAGCCCTGTTTTTTTGCTTCCGTTTTCATTTTGGAAACCGGCGTGGCTCGATCCGGTGTAAAGGGACCATTCAGGTGAGGTTCCAAAGTAGACAAGTCAATTTCAATAAGCTGATCATAATACTTTTCCGGGTGTTCGTAAACCTCCGGGTCCGCCTGGAGATCCTCCTGGACCCCCTCCGCCATAGACACCACTTCAGACCGACCGGTTTGCCGAAGATAATCAGCCATTTTTCCATCGTAGGCGAACAGGGAGGTAGTGGCACCGATTTCCGCCCCCATATTGCAGATGGTGCCCTTTCCAGTACAGCTCAGGGACCGAGCCCCGGGACCAAAATATTCCACAATGGCACCAGTCCCCCCTTTCACAGAGAGGATTCCCGCCACTTTTAGAATTACGTCCTTCGGCGCCGTCCATCCATTCAGGGTGCCGGTCAGGCGAATCCCGATCATTTTAGGCCATAACAACTCCCAGGGTAAACCGGCCATCACATCCACGGCATCCGCACCGCCAACCCCGATGGCCACCATCCCCAATCCACCTGCATTCACCGTATGACTATCGGTTCCAATCATCATGCCGCCCGGGAAAGCGTAATTCTCCAGCACAACCTGGTGAATAATCCCCGCACCCGGCTTCCAGAACCCAATCCCGTACTTCTCCGAAACCGATTCCAGAAAATCGTATACCTCCCCATTGGCACTCTTTGCCCGGGCTAGATCATCCGTGGCAGTTGTCTTAGCCTGTATCAGGTGATCACAGTGGACCGTGGCTGGTACGACCACCCGATCCCTCCCTGCCATCATAAACTGTAACAAAGCCATCTGGGCGGTCGCATCCTGCATGGCAACCCGGTCTGGAAGAAATTCAGCGTACGATTGTAAACGTTTATAAACTGTAGTTTCGTGCTGCTGGTCGTAAAGATGGGCATATAAAATCTTTTCAGCCAGGGTCAAAGGCCGATTCAACCTTTTCCTGGCCCGGTTTACCTTTTCCGGAAACTGGGAATAAAACTGACGAATCATGTCTATGTTAAACACTGATATCCTTCCTTCTTAAGCTGAACCTGGTTCAAACGGCTGTTACGACTTCTATTTATACTATTAAGTTACGACGGATGGATCTCTCGATTCAATTTCATTAGTCCTCAGGAAATCTGCCCGTCCCAAGACTATTTGAAAAGTATTATCAATTCAGAGTCATACCCGTTATTAAATTTCAGGTCCATGTCAAGAAGGAATCGATATTTAATTGCACCTTTCCTCCTGATCCAGTTATTAGCCGGTACTACGGTTCAAGTCCTGGAATCTACCCCCCGGCAACTGATATTGCAGGTGGAGACAACCGGGTTGACAACCGAGGACCTGATGCCCATTCAGGTTTTGGTGGGTTTGCCGACTCCTGAATATCCCGAAATCCACTTCCACAATTCAAACCCGGTGCCTTCTTCCATTCGGCTGGATATTAAGCCTCAGTCCAGCGGCTGGATTCAAAAACAGTCCCTGAACGGATTATACACCGCCACGCTCAACCTTTCTCCACTTTCAGGAAAAAACTCCTATTATCCCGAACAAACCATTACCCTCACTTTTTCTCCTCGGACCCAGCCCACGCGACTCCCTTCGCTCCGCCAGACACAATCGCTGTCGAACCGGGTAATTAACTGGGACATAGCCCAAAAGTGGATTAATCTTCCTGCCCCCTCCAGCCGTAAAAAAATAAACTACCCCAATGGTACCTGGCTGAAATTCAAGGTCGCCCGGGACGGTCTTCAGAAAATTACAGCCTTAACCCTCCAGTCTGCTCTGGGAACCGGGGTTCCCATTGATCCCAGAAGCCTGTTCCTTTACACTGGCAGTTCCCTGGGGCGGGACCGAACCTTTTTCCTATCCCAATCTGCCGCCACCAAAAGCCCCGTCCCTGACAATCTGGTTGAAATTGCCCTCCAAATCACCGGAGCCGAAGACGGAAGCCTGGATCAGGGCGATGAAATCCGTTTCTGGGCCCGGGGTGCCAGCGGTTTTGACCAGAAAGGTACGTCTGTACAGTGGCATCAGAACCTGTATTTCACTACCAATACTTACTGGTTGCTTATTCCGGACGACACTTCCCTGCGCGGGCTTCGGATTGACACCACGGCTCTGGAACCGGCCTCCCTGGTCACTTTTAGTTACGGACTGGCTTACCGCCACTACGAAGAGGATCGGATTAATCCCATGAATACAGGGTTGGTATGGGTTCGCTCTCAGATACAATCCGGTGGAAGCTACCTGCAAAGCGTACATTTGGTCCAGCCGGAACCGGCTGTCCCCATTAATGGGATCGCCGGGTTCCAGGGCGGTGAAACCGTAGCCACCCGCTTTGGCAACACCCAACATGAAATCAGCATTCGCTACAACAGTGAATTACTGGGTACGGTTCGATGGTCCAACCTGGGACCGAAAAAGACTTCTTTTCTCCTGTCCGGTAACCGGGCAACCCACGGGGATCAGGACTTTCAATTTGCCAATACCGCCTTTAACCCCAATTCCGGCCCTTATTTCGACTATTTAACCCTTTCCTACGGCCGCGGGCTCACCACCGAAGAGGGCTCTTTCGATTTTTACGCGCCGGTCACGTCCAACCGTGCCACATTTGTGATTACCGGTGATACCACTTATGAAGCGTGGGATATTACCGAACCTGTCAGACCCCGGCAGGTTCCCCTGGTTCCCCAAGACCAACAGACCATGACACTGACAAAAACACTCCCGGCGGATACCCTGACCCACTTCCTCCTTTTCAAACCCGAATCAATTCCGGCGATTGAGAACCTGAGTTTCGTCGGTAATAAAAATTTTTCCCGCCTCCGCAACACTGATCCGGGAGCCGAGCATTTGATTATTGGACCAATGGAGTTTTCAACCGCCTCCCAGCCCCTAGTTGAGCACCGGGGGAATTCCCGGTTTATTCCACTGCAGGACATTTACGACGAATTTTCCGGGGGTAATTCGGATCCGATTGCTATCCGCCTTTTCATCCAATGGACCCGCGAACAATGGGATAATCCACATCCCGCCTACGTCCTGCTTATGGGAGATGGGGATTATGACTACCGCAATCTATCCGGTCGCTCCAGGATTTTGGTACCGACCATTGAAGTAGGAGTTCTGGATGCCTACGCTACCGATGACCGGCTGGCGGCTTACAACGGTGTTCTGCCAGAAGTAGCCCTGGGCCGGTTCCCCGCCACCTCAGAACAGGAAGTAACCGATTTCGTTTCCAAAATCCTCGCCTATGAAACAGAGCCTGTTCCCGGTATCTGGAGACAAACTTTAACTCTGGTGGCGGATGATCCTGCCCGTCCGGAACGGGAATTATTCGAAATTAATACGGGAAAAAGCCACACCATCAATTCTGAACATATTGCCACGCTGATTCCAAAATTTATGGCAGTCAAGAAACTCTATATGGTTGACTACCCCGAAGTCAGTGACGGTTCAGCTTTCGGCGTGGTAAAACCGGAGGCGACTGAAGCCCTGGTTTCGGCTGTCCGGGAAGGCACGGCCCTGATCAATTTTATCGGTCACGGGAATCCTAAACAGTGGGCCCAGGAAAAATTGTTAATCATGAGTCCGGAACGGAACGATGTCCCCCGCCTGAAAACCGAAATGAAATTACCCATCTGGATCGCCGGTACCTGCAACTGGGGTCATTTTGATCAACTGGAAGACGACTCTTTCGCAGAAGCGCTGATCCGGGTTCCGATTGATGGCGCCAGTGCCGTCATTTCCACAACCCGCGGAGTCACCGTTTCCGGGAACATCTTTTATCTGGACCGCATTTTCACTAGCCTGTTTCCCGACGGGTCGGTCACGTCCGGTACCGTCGGAGATGTGCTTCAATCCGTTAAAACAGGAGGACGGACCGGCGAATTGTTCCACTTATTCGGCGACCCCGGCATGCCCTTACCGATTCCCGCCACCGTCATTTCCAATGTCAATGTGAGTCCTGACTCCCTCTCCACCCTCGACGTCGGAACCCTCTCCGCCCCAAACCCCACGGGCACCGGAATCGGATTTCTTACCTTTGAAGACGGACCCCAGTTGGTAATCCGGGAATACAATTTTCTCTCCACCGTTCAGGAAATCTCATATTTAAAAAACGGACCAACACTTTTTCGGGGCCAGTTCTCCACTACCGGTAATACATTCAGGACCGAATTCAGGGTCCCGAAAGATATTTCCTACTCCCCCAACCCTGCCCTCCTGCGCTTTATGCTCCAGGGAGAAAACGCCTCCACCGCCCTGGGAGCCGCAACGAATCTGGTACTGACACCGGGGGTCCCCTCTAACGACACGGAAGGTCCCATTATTTCCTTTGAAACCGAATCGGGTCGCCCCTTGAGAAATGGGGATCACCTGGGACAGGGCGAAAAAATCATTATCCGCCTTTCAGACCCGCTCGGAATTAATATTACCGGTGAACCTGGGCACAAACTTCTCTTGACCGACCTGGAGTCCGGCGAAAAGAAAATATTAACATCTGCATTCATTTATGATCTGAATAGCATCACCACCGGAACCATCTCCTATTCCGTGACGGAAGGAACCGAAACCGCATCAATTAAACTGCAGGCCTGGGATAATGCCAACAACCCTGCAGAACAATCCATTACACTTAATATTCTATCAAACGATCAGTTAACCTTGCTCCATGTATTAAATTATCCCAACCCTTTTTCCACCTCCACACAATTCACCTTTGAAATCACAGCGGCAGCAGAAATTGTCATCGATATTTATACCTTGGAAGGACGCAAAATCAAAACCATTGAGCCGGAATATTTTTCAGTAGGATACCATACCATTTCATGGGATGGAAGAGACGCCTACGGCAGTCGGCTGGCCAACGGCGTCTACCTGTACCGCCTAAAAGCAAAGGGAGAGAAAAAAACCGTTACTTATATTGGACGACTAGCCAAATTTCAGTAACCGTAACAAGAAACCATGAATATCATTCCCCTGATTCTTGCTTCCAATTCTCCTCGACGAAAACAGCTTCTTGAACAGGCAGGGTTCCGGTTTACCGTCCTGGCCAGTCATGTACACGAGGATTTTTCTCTGACACTGGAACCTTCCCGGTTTGCCTGCCACTACGCGGAAGAAAAAGCAGGTGCCATTGCACCGGCTCATCCTGAAACAGTCGTTCTAGGTGCAGATACCATTGTAGTCCTGGAAAATAAAATCCTGGGAAAACCCAAAGATAAGGAAGACAGCTTCAGGATGCTCTCCAACCTCTCCGGCCGGACTCATACGGTCATTACGGGCGTCTCCCTCCACTGGTATCAGAAAGACCTGATTGATACTTTTTTTGAGGCTACGGATGTTACATTTAATACATTAAGTAAAGAGGATATCTATTATTATATTGGAAGATACAATCCAATGGACAAAGCGGGAAGTTACGGCATTCAGGATTGGTTTTCCGTATGCATCCGCCGTGTCGAGGGTTGTTTCTACAATGTGGTGGGACTGCCCCTGGCCCGAGTATATGAGCACCTGAGACAGATGGGAGTAATCCGCCTTTGACTTGTACCCGAGCAGTCCTGATTTCAATTCTGATCCTATTTCTGGTGCACTGTAATCAAGCTGATACTGGACCCTACCCCGAATTTGAAGTTGTCTCCTACGAGAAGAAATACAAGGAGTATGGTGCTCCATATTTAATCATCAAAATCAAGAATACGGGGACCGCTCCAGGATTCAATGTGTCCTGTGAAGCGGTGGCAAAAACGGAAGTCCGTATCATCGATTCGGCACTGGCCTATTTTAAAAACGGGGATAAAATTTATCCCGGCGAAGTTTCTACCGATGAAGCCGTCTTCCTGAGTATTACATCACATGATCAATACAAGGTGGTGAGTTTCAAACTGAAATGGCAATCGCTGGATTGATGCTCTCATTCGATAGTGAGGACCCATCGGCTGAGGTGAAAATATTATTCAATTCTCAATAAAAACGTTTTTCCCATCCTTCCCGCCCCTTTAATTTCGTCGGCGGAATAATCAGATGAATGCGTTTTACACCGAACTGAAAGCCCTCCGGAAAAGCCAGAATATCGAACTGGAAGAAATCCAGAACCGGACCAAGATTCATCTGGAATACCTGGAAGCGATTGAATCAGGCCGGTTTTCTGTCCTTCCCCTGACGTATATGCGGTTGTTTCTTAAAGCCTACTGCTTGGAGATCGGTGCGGATCCGGAAGAAGCCCTCACCAACCTTGAAATGTACATCGGGGTTGAACCAGAGGAAGAAGAATCAGCAGCCACGGATGAATCCGAACCGGAAACACCCGCTGTGGAAAAACCCAACCTCAGCCTTCGTCGCACTCCGAAACTGATCCGGACGGACTTGATCAAGGGCACCGTATTGGTAATAGTGGCCATATTTGCCATCTATATTATCCGGGTCATTAATTCAGAATCGGCGCCCGTAACTCTGAGTGAAGATTACTACTCCCAGTTTCTGGATGAAGGAGCCATCACCGATGTGGACCTGACGAATAATTACGACCTGCTGAACAACCATATTGAAAAATTTGAAGCCCGCCCGCCCCTGAATGGTAAAATCACCACCTCCCAGC
>CAZNUM010000035.1:0-16526 GCA_964576315.1 uncultured bacterium | reverse complement strand
ATAAGAATATCATTTTACAGACAAAAAAAGATCGTAAGGGGAAGTACGGTCGTTATCTGGGTGAATTGTGGCTGAAGGTGGAGGAGGAATGGATGAATGTAAATGATCGCTTGGTTCAGGCCGGAATGGCTGTATTTATTAAATGATGGTAAAAGCCCTCGTTAATTCCGTCTGGAAAGAGGTACCTGGGGAATCACTGTTGATTGGCGGCCCTGATTTTGCTTATCCATCCGGGCTGTATGAAACGCTGCGGACGGTGGATTATATTCCTGTTTTTTTGGAGGCACACCTGAAGCGCCTGTTCCAGGCCGCTAGGAGAATCGACGTAAGATTAAAATACTCCCAGTCCGAAATTACACAACAGGTAATCCAGGTTATTCGTTCATTTCCGGATCCGGATCAGAGAGTAAGAATTATCGCTGTCCCTGGTCAATTCATTATTTATACGTCCGCATTGAATCTGAACCAGTCTATTTATGATGGGGTTAATGTTATTTCCTTGCCGGTGCGCCGCCCGACTCCGGAATTGAAAACCACCCAGACAGAAGCCAGTCTCCAGGCGTGGTTGAAAGCACAGCAACAAGGATGTTTTGAAGCGTTACTGATTTCAAAAACGGGAACCGTTTTCGAAGGCAGCCGCAGTAATGTTTTTTGGGTCAGCCAAGGAAGATTATTTACGAAAGAGTCGGGTGTTCTACCGGGGACGACCCGGGAATTGATCCTCACCAAAGCCAATCGGCGCGTATGGTTCTCTGAACTGAATATTCATGAGTTGGACCAGATTGATGAGATTTTTCTAACCAACAGCGGTTCCGGGGTTGTTCCGGTAAAATCAATTAATGGGTACAAATTACCTGAACCGGTCCCGGGAGAAATTACGGCTGCCATAATGGTCCAGTATAATGCCTGGCTGGAGGAGGATATCAGGACTTTCAGAAAAACGACAATAGTGGATTGATTTCTTCTCAATCGTTTCACCATTGGTGCCAACCGCGTAAATTCCTCAACCAATTAAACCCTTTATCCTGAACATGGCTGGTAAAAAACGACCCCCAAAATTCCCTAAGTCGCTGAGACAGAAAACACACCCAATCCCCCCTAAAAAAGTTGAGAAAACGAAAAAAGATTATGACCGGAAAGCAAAGAAAAGAGCCTTAAAGCGGATTCTGGAGAAAGAAGAATGATACGGGGTATAATTTTAAGTGTTTTATTCGGGGTTGTAGGGAACGCTCAGGATTCATCAATATTTAAGGCTCCGCCTCAAGAAGAAACCATGGTGGGAATCTACGGGAATGACCTGGTAAAGACGCATGGGGGCGATTATGTTATTGCTGGATGGATTAAATATCAGAGTGTCCGCTACCGGGATCACGATCTGTGGATTCTAAAGTCGGACGCTAAGGGAAATGAAATTTGGCAACGGCGCCTGGGGGGTAGGAGTACTGACCGGGCCAATGCCATTATTGAAACATCTTCTGGGGATTTGCTCGTCGCCGGGGAAACCTATTCCTTTGGGAGCGGCACTTACGATGCCTGGCTCATTATGTTGAATTCCAAAGGGGATATTCTCTGGAATCGCACTTACGGCAGTAAAGGGATTGAACGGGCGTTCGCTTTGACAGAAGCGAAAGATCATGGGTTTGTGTTTACGGGTTTCACCGAATCCCCCGGTCGCGGATCCAGCGACGTTTTGATTATAAAGACGGATTCATCCGGGAACCAGATCTGGAAAAAGACCTATGGTGGCAAAGGAATTGACCGGGGCTACAGCATTTGCAGTCTCAATGGAGACGGCTTTGTCATTGCAGGTTATACGACCTCAAACTCCCGGGGCGGATTGGACATGCTGGTCCTGAGAATTGACGAAAACGGAAATAAACTTTGGGAGACTACCTATGGGGGCAAGCGGGACGATCAGGCTCGGTCCATATTATTTACTGAGGATGGTAATTATGCCGTTACGGGCGGTACCTATTCAGAGGGGTCCGGTCTGGAAGATCTGATTTTTCTAAAATTGGATCAGACGGGGAAAGTTGTATTGAAACGCGTGTATGGCGGGAAATTGTCGGATAGTGGTCTGGGGATGTCGGAAACGTTCGATGGGGGGTTTGTTATAACCGGATATACAGAATCGGAGGGCGAAGGATATAAAGATGTGTGGCTTTTGGAACTGGACCGGTCGGGTAAACAGGAGTGGTCACAGACCTTTGGAGGGGCTACGACCGACGAAGCTTATGCTGTCGTCCCCACTGCCGATGGAGGTTTCGTTTTATCGGGACTTTCCAAATCTACTGGTTATCGCGAAACGGATGTTTGGGTGATTAAAACGGATTCAAAAGGCAGCAAAAAATGGGATCAAGTGTTTAAATAGAAATATAGGGTGGTGTTGGACTGAATTTAAGCTCAATAAAGCCAGTGTTCCCGAGGGGAATGACAGGTTGGTTTAAATTAAAAAAAATGTTGACAACTCTTAAATCCTCTATGTAGGTTCTGGGGAAGAGGTGAGGGGATCGTCTACCCCCCAAAGACAATTTATAGCAATTCATTCACGAAAAAGTGGAGAGACTCATGAAGAGAATAGCGTTGGTACTCCTACTACTTTGCCTGCCTGTAATCGCCTTCGGGCAAACCTCCGGTAAAATTTCCGGTACGGTCGCGTCTGATGGACAGCCGTTGGCTGGCGCAAACGTTCTGGTAAAAGGAACGACCTTTGGTGCCGCTACGGATGAAGATGGCCGGTATTACATCTTGGATGTTCCGGTGGGGACGTACGAGGTTGAGGCACAGTATATTGGGTATAAAAAGTTGGCAATCAGCAATGTGCACGTCAATGCAAACCTGACAACCGAGCTGAATTTCAATTTGGAAGTTGCCGCGGTTGAGGGGGAAGAAGTTGAAGTGACGGCTGAACGTCCATTAATTCAGAAAAATGCCACAAACTCAACGGCCATTATTGATAAGGAAGTTGTTCGTGCCTTACCTGTCCGTACGGTGGGGGCCATGATCGGCTTGCAGGCGGGCGCTGTCGGGACCAACGTCCGTGGGAGCCGTACCAGTGACAATGCCTATTATATCGATGGTGTCCTGATGCGGAACCATTGGACTGGCGGAAACCTGGCCGCTTCTCTCAGTCAGCAGGGAATGACAGAGGTTGCTTTCCAGGCGGGTGGTTTCTCAGCAGAATATGGTGGTGCCAACGGCGGTGTGGTCAATATTGCTACCGCCACGGGGACAGATAAAGTCAGCGGTTCGTTTGAATTCCTTTCAGATTTTGGTTCCTCTTCTCCCGGCACTAAGCAAAACAAACTTTACAGTTATGGGCGGAATCTTTACAACTTCTCCGTAGGGGCTCCCATTACCAGCACTATCCGCTTTTTCGGGTTGATTGAAAAGGAGAAGAATGAAGATGCCAATCCCTCCTATGCCGCTGCCCCCTTCATGGATCGGGAAATTTTGACTCAGGACCAGTGGGAAGCCAAAGGGTATGATAGTCTCTATACTCTGGAAGATGGAGACTATCCACAGGGGGCGATTTATGCAGAACAGTTTATCTTTGATAACCAGACAGATCCAGATAGTTTAACTGCTGGCGTTGCTGAATATGATACGACCTATATTTTAGGTTCCAACTACCGCCGGCTATACGGGAAAAAACGCTCCGGTGATGACGAACGGTTCACCTACCAGGGGAATGTGGATATGGACTTCCGTCCCTTCCGGGTGAAGCTGGGAATCGGTGGTTATAACTACATTTCCCATAATTACTCCCACATTCGCCATCTTTTAAGTTGGGACAATTATGGTTATGAGTATAATTCAGCTAACCGGTATCTCTATGCCAATACAACCTGGAGCCTGGGCTCCAAGTCCTATTTGAAGGCGATCGCCAGCGTCAACTCCTATGAGCAGTTCTTCTTCAATAATCTGTTTGATCATGGGACCAAGGATGATGCCACAAAAGCCAAGTTTGATCAGTACGGAAAGCGGAGCACCGATCTCAATTCTCCCAATTACTACTTGAGACGGGACGGTCGGAATCCGTTGACGGTCCAGGACCTGGTTGGTTTTGCTCGGTACGGGACCCGCTACGACGATTATGAACAGCGTTTTCAGGACCAGACCGGGTTACGGCTGGATTATGTGAATCAATATGGTGTTCACGAACTGAAAGCGGGGATGGAATACTACAAAACGTCCATCTATCGTTATCGGATCGCACAACCCTTTGAGGTCACGGAAAAAACATCCTTGTTGGATGTGGATTACGACGGCGTAGTTAGTTTGTCAGAGGTTGGCGACCAGGATGGAGACGGTGTTTCTGGGACACAGGACGATTATGACACCTGGCGGTTCTACACCTACCGGAATGCTTATGTGGACAACATAGGTTATGACCTGTATGGTAAAAAGACGGCTAGTGGGAAGACAGGATCTGATCCTGGTAAAGCAGTGGAAACACGTTTATATTTCCAGGATAAAATCGAGTTGAAGGATGTGGTCGTTCAGGTTGGTATGTCCTATGAAACCTTTGACGCCGGAACCAAGGCTCCCGCTGGAAAATGGGATGCCGACAAGGATGAATGGGTTGTAACTAGTGAAGGTACGGCTGAAGGATTCCGGAACGTCTGGCTGGATGATAATGGCTGGATAGATAAAACCGGTACCCAGAAAGGGAGCCTGCCCTGGAAGAAAGTACCCAAACGGACCGCTTTAATGCCCCGCTTAGGATTCTCCTTCCCGGTGACGGACCAGACCGTATTCCGGGCAAACTACGGAGTGTACTGGCAGGCACCGCCGCTGCAAGATGTCTATTTATCGGATGCAGGGTTCACTGCCAATCTGACCCAGGGGAACATGACTGTTTCCGAGAATCCTGCTCTGAAGCCGGAACGGACCACTTCCTACGAAGTGGGAATTTCTCAGCAAATTGGTCAATACGCTGCCTTGGATATCGCCGGTTATTATAAAGAATCCCGCGATTATCTGATGTTGAAGAACCACGAAGTCATTGACGGGCAGCATGCCCTGAAGAATGGCTCCAATTACACCTACGCCCAATACATGAATGGCGACTATGGTGTGACTCAGGGATTCAGCTTCAGTCTGTCCATGCGTCGGATGAAAGGAATCCTGGGTCAGGTGAATTACACCTACATGAATGCCCGGGGGACCGGTTCCAATGACGATGATAACTTTGACATCGCTTGGACGGGTGACACCTACCCGACCACGATTAACCGTCTGTCTTATGACCAGACCCACACGGGATCCGTGATTCTGGACTACCGGAATCCCATGGGCTTCGGTGTGAACGCTGTATACACGTTTGGTAGCGGTCATGCCTATACCCCAACGACGGTGCAGAGTGAAGTCTTTGGGCGCGGCTGGGACATTCCGACAGCGGCAATCAACTCCGGTGACCTGCCCTGGGTAGCCCGTCTGGACCTACGGGCCGATTACAACCTGAAAGTTGCTGGTGTAAACCTCAACCTCTATCTCCTGGTTCAGAATGCATTCAATCGACAGAATGTAACTTCCGTTTACCGGGGTAGCGGTCAGGTGGCCAACGATGCCTGGTTGAAAACAGCTGAAGGTCAAATTTGGGTCCATAGCCAGGAAGCGGAATACCCGGCTGTTAAAGGGAAGGCTGAAAGTCTCTATCTTGACCGTCTCAGCAGTCCCGGACGGTGGGGTATCCCCCGGATCGTAAGATTTGGTTTTCAGGTAAATATTTAAAAGAGGAGAGGTAAGGACATATGAAAGTTTTTAAACAAGTCCCAATTGTCTTAGCCGCGGTATTACTGTTGACGCAGTCCGACCTCATGGCCGGTAAAACAATTGGCCGTGCTAAGTTACCCTCCCTGTATAAAACATCAGTAGAGCAAACAGCGCAGTTTGACGGTAACCGTATCCGCAACGATATGGAAAACAACGCGCTCATTGTAAGTGACTTCTCAGGCCACTCTGGACTGGAATGGCCCAAGGATAACTCCACTTACACGGTTTATGCCTCTGCTATTTGGTATGCAGGGTTGGTGGATGGAGATCTTCGGGTTGCTGCCGGTGACTATTCCAACGAATTTGTCCCTGGGCCATGGGGAACAGACCCCTCAGCAGCCGAGAACAAGTTCTATAAAGCCAGCAAGTCTGATCTGGCCGATCCCCTGGCCAATGATGACTTCCAGAACTGGCCGGTGGATCTGGGTGCCCCTTGGGTGGATGTGGATGGCGACGGTGAGTACGATCCGCTGCCAAACGGTCCGGATTACCCCGACTTTATCGGTGACCAGATTGTCTGGTTCGTATGTAATGAAGGTGGCGCCGGTTCTCACGGTTTGTTCGGTACATTACCCCTGGGGCTGGAGGTTCAGTTCTCCATCTTCGGCTTTGACCGTCCCGACGCCTTCGGGGATATGATGTTCGTCAAGGCACTGGCCATTAATAAAGGTGGAAATACCATTGATTCCACTTATGTTGGCTTATGGTCCGACCCCGACCTGGGTGATGCCGGGGATGACTTTGTCGGTTGTGACACAACCCTGAGTCTCGGAATCTGCTACAACGATGGTGTGGATGCAGATTTTGCCGGTTATTCCGGTGGCACGCCTGCCGTGGGGTATGACTTCTTCCAGGGCCCGGTTGTTCCCTCCGCTGGGGATACAGCTCTAGCCTATGGACAACACCTCCCGGGCTTCAAGAACCTGCCCATGTCTTCTTTTGTGAAGTACATCAACCCAGACGCTGTTTATTTTGATCCGAATGATGCGACTGAAGTGTACAATTATATGAAAGGACTGCGGGCTGACGGATCGCCCTTCCCGGTGGAAGCAAGTGGCGGCACTCCGTTTGTGCATCCGGGAGATCCCTCTTTGAATGTGGATGCCAATGATACCGAGTATGTGGATTCGGATATTCATGCCTCCGGTGACCGCCGGTTTCTCATGAATGCCGGTCCTTTCACCATGGCGCCTGGAGATTCCCAGGAAGTCGTTTATGGAATCTTCATGGCTGCAGCGGGTGATCCGCTGGATTCGTTCCACTTCCTGAAAACGGTGGACGAACTGGCTCAGTTGGCTTACGATATTCAGTTCGCATTACCCCCCTCTCCTCCTGTCCCGGAAGTGACGACCACGACCATGGCGGATGAAATTATCCTGAACTGGGATGATGCGGCTGAATTTTACGAGGCCGATGACCCGATTGACAAAACGCCGGATGGCGATGACTCCAAGTTCGTTTTCGAAGGATACAATGTGTATCAACTGGAGACTCTATCGGGGACCGGTAAAGTAAAACGAATTGCCACCTATGACCTGGCAAATGGCATTAAGGAAATCAAAGATGATGTCTTTGATGCTAACTTTGGTGAAATCATCAATCGCCGGGTTCAGTTTGGCGATGATACCGGTGTGAAACGCAGTATCCGGATCACTCAGGATGCATTGAATAACGGTATCCCGTTAAAGACAAACCGGGAATATTATTTCGCAGTGACTGCCTACGGGTATAACCCCTATGGTATTCCGAAAACATTAGAGAGTACTAAATCCATACTGGCGATACGTCCTCAGTTACCCAACATTTGGGTGGGGAATGATTCCATTGCCTATGAATCCCAGTACAAGTTTACGCACAGCGCCGGGTCTTCCGACGGTTTTGTGACCGCCACGGTGGTAGACCCCATGGCTCTCACGGGAGATGAATACAAGGTGGAATTCTTCCTGCAACACTACTACCTGGATGTGGACGGGATGTGGAAATTCACCAATTATCCTGACTCGGTAGGCCGTGGCCGTTTAGAGGATTGCTCCGGCTCTACGATTACTGCAGCTGCATTAGTTTCCAACCAGGTTGGTACAGTTGACCTAATTATTACCTTTGATATGGATTGCGGTGATAACTGGGTCGATGGAATTAAAATCGATCTTCCGGATGATCTGGTTATCAACAGCTGGGAGTCCCTAGGCGATTGTTCTTATGCTGCTTATGGCCAGAACTGTGTGAATAATGACGGTACGTTGGATGAAGCCACCAATTCCATTACCTGGGGTGACAGTGCCCGTTCGGAGTTTGGATCGATTGAAGGCGGTCACGTCTGGAAGATCAATGTCCAGCCTCCGGCAAGTTATCCCTTTGATGTAGCATATGAAGTTTACGATGATGGTTATGACGGCACAATCGTTGATGCTAACGGAACTGCTAGTGTAACGGAATTGGGTTATGAGTTCAAATCCTTACAAGAGTGGAGTATGACCGATGTAACTGATAATAAAGTTGTATTGGAGCATCAACGAATGGAAAGCGGAGTCGCTTATGATCGCATCGTTGATGGTGTATATTACGACAAAACGGATGCACTTGGCGAAGGAGCAAACCCGGTTGTGGATGGTCTTATGATTGCTGTAACAGGTGCCCCCAATGATCTGAAATGGGTTGGTGTTACAGCTAATTCCACAGGAACGCTGGATTCTCCGGTGGATGCTCTTGCCTGGTGGTACTTCCCCAAATACCTGGTTGCAGGTGGGGATTATACTGGTCAACAGCCTACGACTGGTGCAACCTGGTTCTTTAATGTGGGTCCCATGTACGGTGTAGATCAAGATGCCTTACTGGCCTACGTCTTTATGTATTCTGGTGGTTATGGTTCTGCAAACCAGGGTGTCGGAGCGCTGGTACCGAATGACTATGAAGTCCGTTTCACTGGGAGTGGAAAAGCAATCGATTACTGGGGCACGGGCGATATCATTAATGTTCCTTTTGAATGGTGGAATGTGGGTGATCCCAATGATCCTGACGATGATTTCCAGTTAATTCCCTATCTGCTGGATGAAGATGGAAATGGTGACTGGAACCTGCAGTTCGGTAGTGAAGATGCTGATCATGGGACATCCGGGGCGTTGAATGACCCCTGGACGGACCGGGTATATGTGCTAACGCCGGTAGATGATACACCGGGCACCCAAGGATATGATAACTTCATGACTGCCTATGCCGGTGGCGCAGCACTTCCAGCTTGGTATGCTACTCCGGGTAGTAACGATGCCGGTGGACCCATGGATGCGTGGAATACCTTTAGCAGGACTGTGTTTATGGAGTGGAACGGTGGGGATGTGGTGGCAGCCACATCGCCAGCGGACTACACAGCTGAAGCACCTGAAACAGGTACTGTTTTCTACATTGCCACCACGAAGCCCAATACTACGGCTGACGAGTTCACCTTTGATAAGAAGCTCAATCAGGGGACCAGTAAAGCCTATAATGTGGCGGATGTGAAGGTATGGCCCAATCCTTACTTTGGGTACAATCCGGAAGAGCGGACTCCCACGGACCAGCAGATGCACTTTACCCATTTGCCGGAGACGGGGAAATACAATATCCGGATCTTCGACCTGGCCGGGAATCATATTAAAACGATTACCGGAAATAATACCGATTCTCAGTTCGCTGTGTGGGATCTGAGAAATGACTTTGGTATTCCAGTGGCCAGCGGTATGTACATCGCCCATGTGGAATACGGGAATAACAGCAAGGTTCTTAAACTGGCAGTTGTTCAGCCTGAACAGCGCCTGGACCGCTATTAATAGAAAGCAGAAAGGAAGTAGAGATCATGAATAAGACTATTTTAAAGATCTTCTCTGGCGGTGTCTTTCTATTTGGCACCTTGTTCGCAGGAACCATCAAGTCCCAGGGTCAGGCAGGCGCGACACAACTGCTGATCCCTGTGGGTGCATCGACAATTGCGACCAGTCAGGCGAATGGTGCGACGGTTTCCGGCGTTGAAGCCCTGTTTCTGAATCCAGCCGGAGCGGCTGGTATGAAGGGCGGGTTCCAAGGCACTGCCTCAACAATGAATTACATCGCAGATATTGACATCACCTATGCCGGTTTTGTCACCACTCTGGGGACTAAGGGAACTTTCGGGCTCTCGGTGAAAACCCTGGACTTTGGTGACATTCCGGTTACAACAGCTGACGCTACGGAAGGAACCGGAGAAATGTTTTCTCCAAACTTCCAGACCTTAACGGCCACGTATGCCAAGTCGTTTGCTGACCGGGTACGGTTTGGAACCTCGTTCAAATTCGTAACGGAACAGATCATCAATACGAAAGCTACCGGTTTGGCGATCGATATGGGTGTCCAGTATCAGTTTGCCAACCTGCCGTTGGCGATTGGTGTAAGCCTGAAAAACCTGGGAAACCGGATGGAATATCAGGGTCCCGATCTGGAGCAGACATTAACTCCGGAAGGTGCCCAGTCTGGTACCATCGTAGAACGGTTCCGGGTGAAAGCGGAAGCGTTTGACCTGCCTGCCGATTTAAACATCGGTGTCAGCTATGCGCCCATGCCCGGGTTAAACCTGATGTGGGCTTTCACCAATAATGCTTTTGCGGTAAATACGCAAAGCTTTGCCGCCAAGTATTCCATTGGACCCGCCTGGGTTGCCGGTGGAACTTCGACCCGTCTAGTGGGTGACACACGGCCGGCAGATATTCCAACAACCGTTTGGGATGAAGCCAATACGGAAGCCAAGGATAATCTCTTTGGAACCACCTTCGGTGCCGGTGTGGAAGTGCCGGTGGGCGGCATGAAACTGGGTCTGTCCTATTCCATGCGTTCCGTGACCCGTTACTTCGACAACAATAAGGTGATGCAGATCACGGTTCAGTTCTAAGTCCGTTAACTTAGAAAAGAATAATGAAAAGGGGTCGTCATACTGACGACCCCTTTTTTATTGCCTTAAAAAAACGGGTTTATTGAAATAGGGCTGTCAACGCAGAATAGAGTTCCGGATAAGGGAGTCCCTCACCAAAATAGTATTCCCCACCAGCATCCTGGAGAATGAGTTCCCAGTGAAGATGGGATCCTTCCCGGGTTCCCAAAGTACTGGCCCGGGTGCCTGTGTTACCGGTTTGCCCAAAAACCTCCCCAGCCCGGATTCGGTAACCGGGGCGGATTGAAGGGTTGATGTAAGAGAGATGGGCATAAATTGTAATAGCCCGATAGCCTGGGAAAAGATCAAATCCGTGGTCAATTATGACCGCTTTGCCCACTAGAATAGAGTTGAATATATCTGACGGGGTGTGTCCGGTTTCATGGGCGGCACTCAAGAGCGCCTTCCGGAATTCAGGCGCAATTTCTTCGTACGATCTATCTGCCCGAATCACGATACCATCGGCAACAGAACGGACAGGCGTACCCCAGGTGGTAAAAAAATCAATACCGCGGTGCACTCCGGATCGATACTCACGAGGCGCGTTGGGTAAACGGGAAGCTTTCTTTGGAACCGGAATCCCCTGGCAGGGAAGTAGAAGTGACACAGCCTGAAAGCGCTTGAAATCAGGAATGGCAGGATGGTCCTGAAACAGGGGTTCAACAATAGATGCGGAAGGGGTGTAGGTTTTAAAAATCGTAGCCAGCTTCAAACGGATGGCCAACGTATCCAGTGTAAAGGTTAAAACCGTTTTATCCCCTGTCTGACTGAATTGGGTTAGCTGACGGGAGCGCTCCTTGGAGGAAAGCGAATTTTCTACAACGGGATTTAAAAGGACACGACTGGAATCCTCCAGGTTTGGTTCCATAATGGTCAGGATTTCGCTGCCTCGTAAAGGTGTTGTAGCTGTGTTAATAAAGGAATCGATCCCTGCTGCGTTAGAATTAACGATGAGCCGGACAGTGATTAAATCAGGTCCGGTAACAATTTCGGCCCCTGTAGCAGGCGTCATTTCAGGGAGTGTTTTTAAGGAACTGCAGCTGACAAGGAACAGCAGTGCCGGAATCAAATAGGTTCGGATCAATGGATTACTTTTGGATTAACGCTTCCAAGGCCTGCAGAAAGACACTCTCCGGCGGTCCCGTCAATGTCCGGGAACAGACTGGAGAAAAGATGGAATCCTCTGGTTTGTGGACGGATCCGTATTCGGGTGGAAGCAGAATTTGAATCGTGGGAATTGCAACAAGGGAGAGCGTATCCCGAATGGAATATTCATAGTGGGCCCAGGACATTGGAGCCAGCATTAAACCATCCGCCCAGTTCCGGTTCCGTTGAAGGAAATTAATAGCCTGAAATACTTTATGGGTCTGGAATAGTTTTAACACGTGTTCTGTATTCCGGGTTTTCCTTCGCAACTGGCGATGGACTTTGTCCAGAGTCAACCGGTCGACAGTCTTGGCCGACATGACGCCCAGCAGATTTAGATTGGGGCCTTCCAATACGAGAATATTCATGATCAATAAATAAGTATTAATTCCCTTTCCACTGGTATTAATTTAATTCAGTCAGAATAGACGAGCCTAACCGAAATATTTCAGGGAGATCGATTGTTCAACAGGAATAGCACGGCTCCAGGGTTTTTAGTAATTCTTCTGATGGTGTCCACGATCCTGGGGCAGCAGGAACGTATCCTTAAAGGGGTGGTTGTGAATGATAAGAACAATCATCTTATCGTTGGAGCCAATATTCTGGTCTTGGGGACGGAAACCGGAACCGTAAGCGACGAGAGTGGTCAGTTCCAGCTTCAGGTTCTGTCTTTTCCAGTGACGCTTCGGGTTACTCACATTGCTTACCAGCCGGTGGAACGTACCTTTACCAAGGGAGGCAAGTATTCCATTCGTCTGATCCCGGCGGTGTTGAAAGGGGAGGAAGTCACCATAACTGGCGAACGCAGTGCTGCGGAGAAGGATGTTTCCAGCAAGGTGGAGATTGTTTCCCTTCGTACCGTTGAAGAGCGGGGAATGCGGGATATCAGTGAAGTATTGCGGGAAATGGAGGGTGTATACATATCCACCTCCACCACCGGTCGGCAGACGGCCAGTGTACGGGGTAGCAATGCAAATGAGGTTTCTGTATATCTGGATGGTGTCAGGATGAACCGGGCCATGGATGGGGAAGCGAACCTGGCGTTTATTGATTTATCGGATCTGGCCCAAGTTGAAATTATCCGGGGTGGCGCTACCACACTGTTTGGGGCCGGTAATTTCGGGGGTGTCATTCTCATGCATTCTAGTAAGCCGGACCGGAACTCCGTTTTTTTCTCCAGCGCCGTCGGTTTGTCCAATTCCAGCGATCAGGACCTTTCGGGAGCCATTTCAGCCAAGGGGGGACCCCTCTCCATGGGAGGCCGTTTTTCGGGGAAATCCCGCCTCTATGATGGTAGAACGTTATACACCGCTTTGTTTGAAAATTATTCGGTTTCCTATGATGACGGAAAGTTTTTAGCCACACCTCGTTTGATTCGCCAGAGAAACGTCATTCAGTTCCACTCTGGAGGAATACGATCTGCCGATGAAATGAATATTAAACAGCTTAGTTTGGGGGGAGAAATTCTACACTTGAAAGGGTGGGAATTCCATTGGGGTCACCGGAACTGGGACTGGGATGACCATTTCTTTACCAACGTGAGCCGCACTCTCCGTGACAGTTCCACGACTTTGCGATTGTCGAAAACCTCCTCCTGGCGGAATTTGGAAGGAACACTCCAATACGAAGAAGAACGACAATTTTTTAATGGGGATCAGAAGATCAAGGATAGTTACTCCACCCGGAACTGGACCGATGTGGCCGAGTTGGGACAGAGGGACCATGGCTGGGCGTGGACCATCCGCTACCAGCAGCGGAATCCCGTTTCCGACATTGATGTATTACGGCTGGAACTGGGAGTTCGGCGCAGTCGATCGGATTATCACCATGACCAGGAAATCAATATTTTTGACAGCACGACCTTTGTAAGGCAGATCCAATACAATTTTAAAGATCAGTTGCCGTTGAATACATTTCGTCTGGGATTATACGCAGCGGGACGCCTAGAAAACGGAAACCGCTTTTCTCTGTTTTTCAACCAGGGGACGAATCATCGTGCTCCAACCTTGAACGATCGATTTCTATGGGGCGTAGGGTTGGAAAAGACCCAGGAGTATTACAAAGAGTTACAGAAATCGAGACCGTCAGGACCGGTAGCGGCTGCCAACCGGGATCGGGAACTGCAGAGTTTGAAGCAGATACTGGCTTCCATGCGTGGTGGATTAAAGCGAGAATACGTTACCACAACGGAATTGAACTTTTCTTTGGTTCTGGATCAGGTGAATACAGAGCCGTTTTCCAGCTGGGAGATTGGTGTGGATTTTTTCCGCAATACCTATCTGGATAAACTGGCCTATCGGGTTATTCCCAACAGTCTGGTGGCGCCTTTTAACACAACGACCGCCTGGGTAAACGGGATGGAATTGAGCGGGAAAACCTATGCTTGGGATCACCGTTTTCAGCTGGTGATGAACATGACCTGGATATTTCCCAGTGATGCCCTGATTTTTCCGGATAAACCCTCCCGCAGGGGGAATATCATTGTGGATTACAGCCGTGGGATTTTCCATCTGAATTTGAGCCATATTTATGAAGGTCCGCAGCAGTATGTCCGCGGAGGCGTTATTTTAAATCAGGACCAGGGGTTCAGTAACACCAACCTAACGCTGACCCTCCGGAAGCAAATCTGGCTGCTGGATCTGAGTCTGAGTTATGCTTTTCGGAATCTGTTTTCGAATACTTCTCCTGTCGTAAATGCAGGCAATATTGCACCGGATGGTTCCTTTAATTATTATGACGCCCACCGCCAGTTACTGTCATTTAAAGTCACACTGGCGGAGAAAAAACAGCAGACCCCATGAGAATGACGTTCAACTTGGCACTGCTGTTCTTGATGCTGGCAGGCTGTGAAGGTGTTTTTAATACCAATCCTTCGGACCAGGAACTGTTATTTAATCTGACGGTGGAACATTCAATTTCTAAAATCAGTGATTCCGCCGTTGTACACCTTACTTGGGACGAAATATCGGTAGAAGCGTTTAAAGCCTTCACCATTGAACGCCGCCAGAATGGTCAAGCCTGGATGCAGGTTAGCTATGTGACGAACCGGGTGGTCCACGCCTACGATGATGTAATCTATGATGATGAAGATTTGGAATACAGAGTTGGGATTATGAATCAGGATGGGAACGTCCGCTGGGCGGAGGGTGCCATTGAAATCCCTAAGACGACGGTGTTATTCGTCCCCGGGGAACAACCGACACCTGCAACAGCCTTCATGACACCTCTGATTGATGACGGTGATTCCATTATTGTGGATACGGGACTTTATGTGGGTAATTTAGTCCTAATGGGAAAGACGATCGAAATGATGTCAAAACATGGTTTTGAACATACCGTCATTCAGGGCCGTGTTACACTTGGGGCAGGGGTATTTGACGGTTTCACGGTTACAGGTAATAGTTCCCTAAATGCCGGTGGCGGAATCACGATTTTAGGGGATGGAATCGTACGGCGATGTTATGTTATAGAGAATACCAGTTCACGGGATGGAGGCGGTGTTTTATTGAAAGATCAAGGCTCCTTATTGAACTCTATCCTGTTCAATAATTTCTCAGCATATGGTTCCCATAATCTGGCAGTGGTAGGAGGAAATGGAAACATCATTAATAATACCATTGTTTACACCGATTCCCAATCGGTCCAGGATACGAATGTTATCAATACCAATGTTACCTTTAAGGCTGTACCCGCCGGTTTGCTGTTTCTAAATAATATTGTGTTTGGGGCAGACACCAGTTTAATTGTGGATTCAAGCACTATGTCTCACCCACCGGTAATAGACTATTCCTGTATGGACACATCATCCATATCCGGAGACCATATTATCACGGCTGACCCACAGATAGTTGGTCTGGAAGCGGATCCTGTCGATTTCCAGTTGGATCCTGCTTCTCCCTGTGTTCATACTGGTCACCCTGATCCCCAGTATAACAATCGTGATGGAACCCGCAATACCATGGGAGCCTTTGGAGGCCCTGGGGGACTGTAGTTGAAGTCTTTGTTACAGGGGCTCATCATCATGTTGGTGTTCCTTTCCTGTGAAAATCCGTTTAAAGTAACACCGACGGATGAAGATGAACTGTTTCAACTGAAAGTAAGCCACTCTATTTCAAGGGTTGTGACCACGGGGGAAGTTACTCTCAAATGGAGTGAAGTTATGGTGGAGAGGTTTTCCAAATATATTGTGGAGCGTCACACTTCCGGAGATTCGGTCTGGACCGGCATTGTGGAAATTAGAAACCGGATTCAAACCAAGTATGTGGATCTCATCCGAGACGATGTGGATCTAGATTATCGGGTTGGGATTTCTGATTCCCTGGGGAACATTCGCTGGGCCACTGCTTCGATTCAAATTCCACGAACCTATCAGTTGTACGTTCCAGACGAACGGTCTACGATTCAACAGGCGGTATACGACAGCCTGATTGATCCAGGGGATACGGTGTGGGTTCGACCGGGGGAGTACTACGGAAAGTTTAATCTTGTGGATCGGGACATTGTTTTGAAATCCACCGCGGGACCGGATACAACTTTTCTCCTGGCTGATTCTAACAATCCAGGAACGGTGCTGACTATGAATATGGGGTTGGTGGAGGGCTTTACCATTTCGGGGGGAGAAAGTCGTGGCTCCGGCGGCGGTGTATCACTGAAAGGAACGGGGGTGGTA
>CAZNUM010000034.1:0-18697 GCA_964576315.1 uncultured bacterium | reverse complement strand
CCCAGTTAAGGAGAAAAAGCAATGAAAGAGATTAAAATTTACACAACCAGTTGGTGTCCTTACTGTAAAGCGGATAAACGGTATTTAGAAGAGAACAACAGGAATTACGAGGAAATTGACATTTAAAAAGAGGGCATCAGCCGCCAGTACCTGCTGAAAATTGGCAAAGGAACGTCGGTCCCCCAAATTGTTATCGATGGGAAACCCATCGGTGGTTATGATGACCTGATGCGCCTCTACGGCTGACAATGGGAAGCGGTTCGTCGTCTCCTGACAACCTTTGGCTTTTTTCGGGGTCTGAGTACACGGGGAGCGAACGGCTCCCGTCATACGAAGGATGCTTCCAGGTGGCATGGATTGAGGAATCACCAACAAATCCGGTTGACCGCTTCTCCGGGTATAGGCTTGTAGCCCAGGGGGTGTCGTCGTAATTTTCAGCGAATTTTGGAGGTATTGAATGAAACCCAGATTAAATCAAATTCTCTTTTTTATCCTGTTAATCGGTGTAATGATTCCCGTCTCCGGCGCCAGCCAAATCCATTCCAAAGTCCTGGATAATGGTCTGGAAGTGATTGTCATCGAAAACCACATCGTGCCCCTGGTAACGATTGAGATTGCCGTGAAGAATGGCAGTTTTGTGGAAACACCCGAATACGACGGACTAGCTCATTTATATGAACACATGTTCTTCAAGGCTAATGAAAAAATTCCCAGTCAGGAGGCCTATCTGGAACGAACCCGGGAATTGGGAATGTCCTGGAACGGGACCACCACGGAAGAACGGGTGAATTATTTCTTTACCCTGCCGGTGGACAGTGTGGAAGCGGGCATGGAGTTCATGAAAAATGCCATTCGTTTTCCCCTATTTCTGGAAGATGAACTGGAACGGGAGCGGCCGGTGGTCATTGGGGAGTATGACCGGAATGAATCCAATCCCTATTTCTACCTGTTTAAGGAAGTGGGAAAAAGATTGTGGTATCAATACTGGAGTCGAAAGAATGTCATCGGCAACCGGGAAGTGATTCTGACAGCGACGTGGGAGAAGATGCAGACCCTGAAAGATCGCTATTATATCCCTAATAATTCTGCCTTATTGATTGCCGGTGATGTAACGCCTGAACGGGGCTTCGAACTGGCGGAACGCTATCTGGGAGACTGGCCCTCGGGAGCGGACCCTCAAAAGGAATTTCCCATCCCGGAACACCCACCCTTAAAGAAATCGACCGTTGTGGTGGTAAAAAAGCCGGTCAATGTGGCTATCATTCAATTCGCCTGGCATGGTCCTAAGGCGCGGGAAGATGTGGAGAGTACCTTTGCAGCGGACGTTCTTACCTACATTCTGGAGCAGAAGAATTCCCGGTTTCAGAAAAGCCTGGTGGACTCGGGAATTGCCCTCAGTGCCTCGCTCGGTTATTACACCCTGAATCATACGGGACCCATTACTGCCACGGTCGTCACCACTCCGGATAAGGTTTTAGCGGCCCGGGAGGCTTTATGGGCGGAATTGAAAAAATTGACTGATCCGAACTATTATAGCGATGAGCAGCTGGCCACTTCCAAAACCAAACTGGAAGTGCAGGAAATTTATGGACGGGAAAAACCGTCGAGCTATGTCCACACGGTTTCCTTCTGGTGGGCCGTCACCGGACTGGATTATTATGAACAGTACATTCCAAATCTGCGGAAGATCACCCGGGAGGACATTAATCGTTATGTAAACCGCTACCTGGTGGATAAACCCTTCGTAATGGGAGTAATGCTGTCGGAGGAAGCCTTCGATCGGTTGAACGTAAAGGAGGAGGAGTTGCTGCCATGAAGCTTAAATTATCAGTCCCGTTCTTTTTAGTCTTCTTGATTGCCTCCGGTTGTGAATCCCAGCAGCCGGTTTCGGCTCATGTATATCGGGTCAATGGCCTGGAATTGATTATAAAGTCCATTCCGGAAACAGACGTGATCTCCGCTGGATTTTACCTGAGCGGTGGCGTTGCCGCCACTCCCAGGGAACAGGCGGGTATCGAACAATTAATTTTAAGGGTTGCCCCTAAGGGAACCGAGTCCTATGATAAGGAAACCCTTCAGCAGATGCTGGAGAGCATGGGTTCCGAAATCCAGGGATCCGCTTCCCGGGATTATTCAGTCCTCAGTTTGCGGTGTCTGGCAGACAAGTTTGATGATACGTGGAAAATATACCAGGATGTTATTTTGCATCCGGTTTTCGATTCCAGTGAAGTGGAGCTGGCCCGGACAGCGCTTTTAACCAGCATCAAATCGGAGGTGGACAACCCGGATAGTTATCTACAGAAACTGGCACGGGAATTTTATTATGAAGGTCATCCCTACGAACAATCACCCAATGGCAGCGTCTCCACTGTGGAGCAATTTACCCGCGATGATTTAATCCAGTATCATAAGGGTCAGTTTACCAAGTCCAGGGCGCTGCTGGTAATTGTGGGGCCGGTGGATAAACAGGACATCCTGAAACGGGTTCGGTCCCTGGCCTCCGGTTTGCCCCGGGGCCGTAAGGAGGCGTATCCTCTTCCTGAACCGTGGGTAAAATCCAGTCCGGGGATGCGAATTGTGGAAAGTAACATGCCCATGCCCACGAACTATATTATTGGTGAAACCTCCGCCCCCGCCATCACCTCGGATGATTACTATCCTTTCCTGTTAGCAACCCGGAAACTCCAGACCCGCGTCTGGGAGGAAGTACGGACGAAACGGAACCTTTCCTATGCTCCCAGCGCAGGATACCGCCCCGCCCGGAACAGCACTAGTTATTTGTATGTGACGACGACTCAGCCAGACACGGCGATCAAGGTCATGTTCGCTGAAGTGGATCGTCTTAAGACGCAACCGCTCACAGAAAAAGAACTGCACGACCTGAGAATGATGTATCTCACCCGCTATTACCTGACCGAGGAAACCGTGGCTGCCCAAAGGTCCATGCTCGCCGACTACGAGCTGATTGGACGCGGTATTAAGGAAGCGGACCGGTTTCTGGAAAAGATTAACGCCGTTACCGCCGAAGATATTCAACGGGTGGCGAAAACCTACCTGAAGAATTACCAGTTCACGTACCTGGGGGATCCCAAACAAGTGGATGAGGAAGTGTTTCTGGCATATTAATTCCCGCTGCAAAAGATTTTCCCGGCGATCAGGCGGGTGTCCCGAAGTGGGAGTTAAAGGTTGAAACCTGTCCGGTGGCCTGTTGATTCAGAATTATTCCGATCCTGCCCCACCGGTTCGCGTTAAATTTCACCGGCAACTTCGATCATCTTGAAAAGGGAAAGTCCATGCGTAAAAGATTCGTCCTTGTTTCCATTGCCGTTCTAATTCTGATTGGGGCAATGGCTTTGATCTGGCCCCAGGTGCTCTGGAGTCTGGTGGTGGCGATGCCTCTCATTGCCCTGGGAATTCATGATATGCTCCAGAAGGAGCACACCATCAAGCGCAATTTCCCCCTGCTGGGCTGGGGGCGCTATATTATGGAGTCACTCCGTCCGAAAGTGTACCAGTATTTTGTGGAATCAGATGTGGATGGGCGGCCCATCAACCGGATTTTCCGGTCGCTGGTTTATCAACGGGCCAAGGGGGATCTGGATACGGCGCCGTTTGGCACCCAGGTGGATGTGTACCGCATTGGTTATGAGTGGATGGCCCATTCCCTGAATGCGATTAACTATAAAACCTGCGATCCGGACCTGCGGGTAACGGTAGGTACTTCCCAGTGCAGTCAACCCTATTCTGCCAGCGTCTTGAATATATCAGCCATGAGTTTTGGGGCGCTGAGTAAGAATGCGGTTCTGGCCCTAAACCTGGGTGCGAAACAGGGAGGCTTTGCCCACAACACTGGTGAAGGGGGATTGAGTCCTTATCATCTGGAGGGCGGTGGCGATCTCATCTGGCAGATCGGGACCGGTTATTTTGGCTGCCGGGACAAAGCAGGACATTTTTCCAAAAGTGCGTTTAAAGAAAGTGCGGTCCACGAATCGGTAAAAATGATTGAGATTAAACTCTCCCAGGGAGCGAAACCGGGTCATGGTGGCATTTTACCGGCACCGAAAAATACCCCTGAGATTGCAGCCATCCGGGGTGTGGAACCTTATACCACCGTCTTGTCCCCGCCAGCCCACTCCGCATTTACTACCCCGGTGGAAATGATGGAATTCCTGGCTCTGCTGCGGGAGTTGTCCGGAGGCAAGCCCGTCGGATTTAAAATCTGCATTGGTCGGAAACAGGAATTTGTTTCCATTTGTAAAGCCATGCTGGAAACGGGGATTCGACCCGATTTTATTACGGTAGACGGGGGCGAAGGAGGCACGGGAGCCGCTCCCCTGGAGTATGCTAATTCCGTGGGAATGCCCCTGCGGGATGGCCTGGCCTTTGCGGTGGATTGCCTCCAGGGTTTTAATCTGAAAGAGGAGATCCGGGTCATTACCAGTGGAAAGATTTTCAGCGGATTTCATTTGTTGAAAAACCTGGCTCTGGGGGCGGACCTGGGCAACAGTGCCCGGGGCATGATGTTGGCGCTGGGCTGTATTCAGGCTCTGGAGTGTAACCGGAATGTTTGTCCCACCGGAATCACTACTCAGGATCCGGAACTGGTGGCAGGTCTGGTGGTGGAGGACAAGGCACCTCGGGTAGCCCGCTACCATCATGAAACCGTCCACAGTCTGGTGGAACTCCTGGCTGCCGCCGGACTGGAGGGTTTGAACGAGCTGGATCGTTCCTATATTTACCGCCGGGTTAGTTCCAGTGAAGTCCGCCGCTACGATGAAATCTTTCCGCCGGTGGCACCCGGGAGTTTTCTGGAAAATACGATTCCCCATCCCTACCGGGAGGTGGTCACCGCTGCCTCGGCGCAAGCATTTTAAAAGGTTATTTCATGTATGACGTTATTATCATCGGCGGGGGTATCGGCGGTTCAGCCGCGGCCCTGCGCTCCGCTCAGAATCAAATGAAAACTCTCTGGATTCTAGGAGATAAACAAACCCGGAAACAGAGCCGGTCCCAGTGGGTGAAAAACCTGGATAATATCGTGGGCTTTCATGAAGATGTTGTGAAAAACCAGATTGTGAAGACCCTGATTAAGCGCAAACAGAATGAGGCCGCGGATTTGATCCAGCAGGAACATTATCACATTAATAACCGGGCTATCATCCGGAATACCATGGACCGCTTGAAGCGCGGATTCCCCCATGTGGAAATGATTGAGGGGAAAGCAGAATCGTTAACGAAAGAAAACAACCATTTTATTGTTCAAGTCGGTTCTAAAACCTATCGTGGCGGGGCGGTGGTATTAGCCATGGGTGTCATGGACGAGCAACCCCGGGTCGGGGGTATAGACCGGAAAGGGGAATTTAAGGAATCACCACACTGGATCTACCCTTTTGCCAACCGGGAGCAGTTTTTATACTGTATTCGCTGTGAGGGACATCTTACCCGCCGGGATCGGGTGGCGGTGGTGGGTTCCCGGCCTGTGGCCGCGGAATTGGGAATGATGCTGCATGAACGGTATGGAAATGAAGTGGTGTTACTGACCAATGGGGAAGCGCCCCGGTTTTCACCGGAGCAAAAACAATTGCTGGCCCACTACCGCATTGAAGTCATTTCGGAGCCCATCCGGGGCCTCATGAGTGCCGGGGTTCAGGAATTGAACGGGTTTCTGTTTTCTGATCATGAACCGGTATCCGTGAAGTTCGCCCTGGTGGCTCTCGGCCTCCACCGCGTGTACAACGATCTGGCGCGGCAGGCGGGAGCCCGGTTAATGGATCCGGAATTGCCGGAAGAAAAAAGGCATGTCTGGATTAATCATAAGGGTGAAACCTCAATCCACGGTCTTTTTGCCGTGGGGGATATGGTCAAGCGGGAGGACGAACCGGTTATGAAGCAGGTCTACACGGCTCAGGAATACGCTGTCAGGGCGATCGATACGATCGATTCCCGTGGCCGGAAACAACTCCGGATGGCGGTATTAAAGCAGGTAAAATAACCACCGCCGTTCGGGATCCAGACTTGAAACAGAAACTGGTGATATTAGGTTCGGGGTTTGGTTCTTACAGTTTATTGCGCCATTTGGATTTCCGTCCCTTTGATGTGACATTGGTGAGTCCCCGGAACCATTTTTTATTTACACCTCTTTTGCCTAGTACCACCATTGGCACCATTGAATTCAGGAGTATCATTGAGCCGATCCGAAATGTAAATCCGGCCCTGAAGTATATTCAGGCAGAGGCCAGTGGTGTGGATTTCCGGGAGCGGAAAGTCCGTTATCGCCGGGTGGATGAACGGGAGGGGAATCTGGAATATAATTTGCTGGTAATCGGGGTAGGCGCCCGGACCAATACCTTCGGTATCCCCGGGGTCCGGCGGTACGGTCATTTTCTCAAAGAATTGAACGATGCCCGTCAGATCCGGAAGCGGGTAGTGGCCAATTTTGAATTTGCCAGTCTGCCAGGAATCCCGGAGGCGGAGATTCGTCAACGGTTGCATTTTGTCATCTGCGGGGGAGGCCCCACCGGAATCGAATTTGCAGCCGAATTAAATGATTTTGTCCGGGGAGACGTGTGCCGGTTCTACCCCCATTTGAAACCTTTTATTCAGATTTCACTGGTGGAGGCAGGTGAGGAGATCCTGAATGTTTTTGACCATAAACTACGTCAGGCCGCCAGGAATCTCTTCCAGCGTCAGCATATCGAAATTATTACGGGCAGTCCGGTGGTGCGGGTGGATGAATCCTGTATTCATTTGTCTTCCGGTCGTGAGCTGAATTACGGGTTATTGGTGTGGGCTACCGGCAATACGCCCCAGCCTTTTGTGGCAGAACTGGAAGTACCGAAATCGGACCAGGGGCAAATCCTGGTGGATGAACATCTAACGGTGAAAGGAATGGAACAGGTGTACGCCCTGGGGGATTGCGCTCTGGTGGAGTCGCGTCCGTTGCCGGCTACAGCCCAGGTGGCGCAGCAGCAGGGGAGGTATCTGGCCCGGCAATGGCGGAAACGGGGGCGGATTAAACCATTTCGGTTCCGATCCATGGGGATGCTGGCCTACATCGGGAACGACCAGGCGCTGGTAGATACGGGACATGTAAAAGGATCCGGTCATTTGGCATGGGTTTTCTGGCGTTCCGTTTATCTGACCCGGCTGGTGCGCCTCCGGAACAAAATCCGGGTGCTGGTGGACTGGTTTCTGAGCTGGGTTTTTGGACGTGACATCAGTCAGTTTTAAAAGTCTGGAGAATGTCTTTGAACGGACATTTCCCAGGGGGAATACGGTGTAAACTCCAGGGTAATTATATTGAAAGGATTGAGCACATGAAACGTATTTTTATTCTTACCCTGATTCTGGGACTTTCTTTCCTGGTAGGGGGCGACAAAGCACCCTTCACAGCCCTTACGCTGGATGAAGCCCTGTCAACCGCCCAGAAACAGGGAAAAGGTGTGGTGGTTAAATTCCACGCGGACTGGTGTCATTATTGCAATAAAATGGACCAGGAAGTGTTTACGGATCAGAAAGTGCAGGATGCCCTGAAGGAATATTTACCGGTAAAAATTAACGTGGAAACGGTTTCGGGTCGGGCTCTAGCCCGGAAATTCGGCATCTATTCCCTGCCCACCATTCTGATCTTCAATTCGGAAGGAAAGCGGGTGTACCAACAACCGGGTTTTCACAATTCCAAACAGCTTATCGCCGCCCTGGGTACCGCTATTCGTGAATGAGTAACCTGGCGATTCCGGCCCTCACTGCCGATGAAATGCGGGCCGTGGATGATTTGATGGTTTCAAAATTCGGGATTACCCTCCCCCAGATGATGGAACTGGCCGGGCATCATCTGGCGGATCTCACGTGGGAGCGCTTCCTGAAAGCCTCCAGGACGCCCTTGCCAAAAGTGGTGGTTCTCTGCGGTACGGGGAACAACGGCGGCGGCGGAATGGTGGCCGCCCGCCATTTGTCCAACCGGGGATTGGCGGTGACTGTGGTACTGGCCGAGGAGGAAAATCATCTGAAACTGATTCCCTCCCAACAGTGGAGTACCCTGTCCCGTTTACCCATCACTCGCCTTCAATTCAATAGGGATGACCCTGACATACCGTTTCCCTCCGCCGACTTGGTGATTGATGCCTTAATCGGCTACGGATTGAGTGGTCCGTTGCGCCTCGATCAGTCCCGGCTGGTAGAAGAACTCCTGAAAGTCCGCCCGCCGGCGATCGTCTCCCTGGATGTGCCCTCCGGTCTCAATGCCACCACCGGCGTTGCGGAAGGCCAGGCCGTAACCGCCGATGCCACCCTGACCCTGGCCCTGCCGAAAACGGGGCTGCTGAAACCGGAAGCCCAGTCCTTTGTGGGCGACCTCTTCCTGGCGGACATTGGCGTCCCGCCTCAACTGTATCGCGACCTGAATCTGGAACCGCAGTATTTGTTTATTGATGCTCCCGTAATTCCTGTTTCTATTCAGAAATAATTTATGGATTAGGGGCTGATTCGCCCTACTCTTCTTCCTGCTTGTATTGGGGGCCGATTTCATCCCAATTTAGGAATGGTAATTTACCGCTGTATCCATGCGTCGCACTCCATTCCAAACTGATCTTCTGGTCATTGCCCTGACCCTATTTCTATCCGGCTTTTGCGGGATTGCCTATGAAGTGCTTTACGCCCGCATCCTGGGAAATATGATCGGGGACCACTTCGCCGTGAATGCCTCGATTCTGGTAACGTTCCTGCTGGGGATCGGACTGGGAACCCGCCTGGCCCATTATTTAAAACCCTACCTCTGGGCGGTGGAAACGGGGGTGGGGTTATATGCCCTGTTCTTCACTGTTCTGGCGCCGAATCTGGACCTGCTGCTCTATGAGGTATTTCCCTTTGGCAGCCTTACCAGCGATGTAATGGTAGCCTGCCTGCTCCTGCTGATACCGGCTTTCCTGGTGGGAGTTAGTCTGCCGTTATTTTCGGCCTATTTACAGCCATTGGTAAAAGGGCGGGTGTTTACCGTCAGTTACATGGTGTACAATTTCGGTGCTGCCCTAACGGCTCTGTTGATCGAGTTTGTGTTGATTCGAGCGGTGGGGATTCGCAGCGGACTGGCGGTGATCGCCGGGATCAATCTGAGTATCGGAGGGATTCTCTTTTTTCGCCGGGATGCCATCCGGGCCCGCCTTCAACCCAGGAAGGAAATTTCATACCCCTTCCGGAGCCTGATGCCCCTGATCCTGCTCAGTTTTGCCAGTGCCGTGTTTCAACTGACCATGTTGAAACTGGCAGAATTCATCTTCGGACCCTTCCACGAAACCTTTGCCATGGTGTTGGGAATTGTGCTGCTGGGGATTGCCATCGGTACGCTGGTGACCCACTATTTCAAAGTCCGTTTTCTTACCTTTTTAATCGTGAACCTAATGCTGATTCTGGCCCTGATTTTCGTCTTTCCCCAGCTTCTGTATCTGATGGCCACTTTTTACCCCCATTTTACGGGTTCGGCTGTTATTGGCTGGAAACTGGTGATTTTGTTTTTGATTATGGGGGGCAGTGCTGTTTGTTTCGGCGCCGCCATACCGGCGTTGATGCAGCAGGAATCGGATGTAGCCCGGGAATCGGGGTACCTGTTATTCGTCTCCAGCTTAGCCAATACCGCCGGCTACCTGGTAATGATATTCTTCATCCACGCCCGACTGGAATACGGTAGTATTCTGCTGTTAATCGCTTTATTACTGGTGGGGGCGATTGGGAGCAGTCCAGACGTGGACCGGCGAAAACTGATCCTGGCAGTCCTGCTGGTGGTGAGTGGTTCTCTCATGAAAGAACGGCGCTGGAAGGAATATCTCCTCTACCTGGATTACCAGGCCTTCACCTCCCAGGAGAATCTTTTCGCCCAGTTGAGTGGATTCGAAGAGGGAGAATTTTTCCGAAAATATGATGAAACCTTTGCGGTAAACCGGCTGAACGGACGGGAGTATTTTTTCATCAACGGGTACACCAGCATTGACCTGAATTCCAGTCCGGAATATGTGGTGGGTACCTTATCAGCTCTGGTCACGCCCCGGCGGAAAACCGGTTTGGTTCTGGGACTGGGCAGCGGCGCCACGGCAGGGACGGTGGCGGAATTATTTCAATCGGTGGAGGCGGTGGAAATCAGCCCCCTGATCCTGGATAAACAACCCCTGTTCAGGGCGTACAGTTTTGACATTATGGCAAAAGAAAATGTCCATGTTTACTGTGATGACGGTTTTCGCTTTCTGAAAGTGACGCCCAAAAAGTATGATTTAATTTTGAACACGGTCACATCGCCCCTCTATTTCAGTTCCAGTAAACTGTACACCCGGGATTTTTTCAGGAGTGTGAAACAGCGGCTGGCAAAGGATGGAATTTACACCACCTGGCTGGACCGCCGGGTGGGAGAGCGGGGGCTGAAGATTATTCTCACTACGTTGAAGACCGAATTCCAGTATTGCTGGGTGGCGGTGTTAAGACCGGAGTACTATTTACTACTCTGTTCCAATGAACCGCTCCAGTTCCGCAACCCCGACGCTGTCTTCGGAAATCAAACTTTAAGATATTATTTTTACCGGGTGCACGGCCGGCCCATGGATTCCTACCGCTACGCCATTGTGAATACGGATGCCTACCGCTATTTAAATCCGGAGGAATCCATTCGCTGGAACAGGATTGATTTTCCCAATCTGGAGTTTGAAATGGCCCGCCGGGGAGGCTCCAGTTTGCAGGGATTTGAACAATTCATTTTTAGTTCCTATTCCATCAAGCAGATGGAGCATGAAGTTTTCGGCGAATCGGTCAATCTGAATCTTCTGGTGAGCTATTTCTCCCTGGAGTATGGTGAATCGGTGTTTGCGCGCTTTTTCTTGAAACTGGCCCAGGAAAACGATCCCCGCTTTTTAGACCAGTACCGCACTTTTGTGCTGGACTTTTTCCGTCAGCGGATGGAGCAGTTTGGAACGATGACCACGGCGCTGGATTATGGGTGCTGGCTGGAACAGTTTAAACAAATTCCGGAAGCGATTCAGCTCTACCAGCGATGGGTAGAAAGTCACCCTGAACGGATAAATCTGAGTTTGAAAATCGCGGAACTGCAATTCAGGCAGAAGGAGTACAACCGGGCGCGGGAGACCCTTGAACAGGTTTTACATGTGCAACCTGAGAATGGGGAAGCCTGGTTCTGGCTGGGACGGATTGCCGTGATTGAGGGTCAATATCAGCAGGCCATTGGACATATTCAAAAAGCCTTAGTGTTGCAACCCGGACTGGATGACGGAAATTACTATCTGGGCGTCGCCCTGATGAAACTGGGTCAACCGGACCGTGCCCGCATTTATTTTGAGCGGGAGCTGACATTGGATCCGGAGGATTTAAAGGCGCAGCTTTATTTGTTACAGAAGTAAATCTGTATCCTGATTTACTGCCGTGTGAAAGTTCCCGTTTTTACAATGGCGATGGAAAGACTGGTCCGAGGTTCGGTGCCGTCGGGGAAATCCGCCTTTGAAGCCCAGCGCAGCAGCGGTAAGCTCAGGCGCAGGTGCATCCAGTCCCAGCGGTTGACGGAAAAATCAACACCACCGTAGAGTGTCCCCAGCCAGCGGGTTTGACGCTTGGATTCAAAGGGTGAAGGGGGAGCCAGCAGTTTGCTCATGGTTAAATCAAAAAAGGGGATCGGCGTCACCTCGTTAAAGGCGGTGATGGCAGCGGAGGTGTGAATCTGAAGGTCGTCATCCAGGTACACGTCATGCTGTTCGGTGAAATTTTTCTGAAACGAGGCTGTAAGGGTGAGTTCGGGTACGGTTGCCAGCCCCTTTAAATGGGACCAGGGCATCAGGAAGCGGTTGGTCCAAAGCAACCGGCCTGAAGGAGTGGCGCCGGTTTTGAATGTGAAATCGGCGGTGCTATAGCGGGGTTGTGCCGGTAAAATTACTGCCAGGGACAGGTAACCGCGGGTGTCTTTCAGTTTTATCCGTGAACCAGCCTGAAAAGAAGCCTGAACCACGTTACTGGAGGCCTGCTGAAAGGAGAGGGACTCGGCCAGTTGCAGGTAATCCACTGCTCCGTGAAAATACAAAATGGTACGGCTGGAAACATAGCGGGAAAGCTGGAAATAGGCATTCAGAGCCGGTCCGTAGCGGATCCGCATTCGACGGTTATCCCGGTAGGAGGTACTGAGGCCCGAGACCCATTTCATTTGCTTGTGATTGTCGAAAGGGGACGGCCAGTGTGTGCTCCAGTGAGTGAAGGAGGTACCACCTCCACGATCGATGGCACCCACGAGGGAGCAACACACCTGGCCGCTGGCTGATCCGAGGACAAAAACAGAAAAGAGGAGCAGGACTCGAATCAGAATCATTGATAAATAACACTTTCCGGGTAGAACGCTGCCTGGGCAAACCAGTAGGCAATGTAAGCTTTGGCCGCCGGCAGGTCCGCCACTGCTTTGTCAAAACTGTGACCCAGGATATCCCATTGATTCCCGTTGCCATCCTGCAGCCGGAAGTGGGTGGAATTCAAATCGGTGGAAACCAGGGAGAGGTTTTTATCGGTGGCAAAGGCAATCGCCAGATTATCGGGACCGGAAAGAACGAGCGTAAAGGTCTGATCTCCCACCCCTTCCTGGAGGAGGGTTGGGGTGGAAAAATTTAGAATCGGGTAAACTTTTTGTTCATTGTCTGTAATAATGGCCAGAACCCGGGTTTTGGCCGGGAGACGTTCGTCCAGAGTGACCACCGGAAAATAAATGAAGTCCCGGCAATTGCGGCCGTTGCAGGTTTTATAATCGCCGTAAGGATAATGGGAATAATGGCGGGAGTAACCGGTCCGGGAGTTTACCACTTTGGAATCGGGGAAGAGTTTTTTCCAGGTAGCCCAGGTGGTTTCCAGCAAGGGCAGTAATGTCAGTTCAGTTCCCTTTTGTTCCCCAGAGGCAGATTTCAGGAACATCTGGGGCCAGTAACTTTCCGTCTTCCGGTCGTACATGATCAGATTGCTGTTGTAGAGCAGACCGGAGACGCCAAACTCGCCGTCGGCGCTGAAATGAATGGCACTGCCGGTCAGGGGGCAGTAGGAAATGGCGTAATTGGATTCATTGGCGATTTCGTGCCAGTCCATAATCGGATGGGGGTAGGCCACATAGTCACTGCCGTTCCAGACGCCGATGACCAGATCGCTGTCATCAAGAAAATCCAGATAGGCTCCGTCTGGAGTGGTCTTGGTGGGCTGCTCCAGGCTGGGAATACAATCCCGCCCGGCGAAACACCCCTGACGGACGTATTCAAGGTTGATCAACCAGTCCTGTGAATCTACCGACTGGGGTGAAGAAGAAATGGTTTCATTACAGCCGATCAGAAATAAACTTAACAATAAGGTCAGCCCTTGTTTCATAGCGTTCTCCCGGTAACGTTTTTTGACACTAGAGATTACAGGGTTTCTACTTCCGAGACTGTCACCGGTCGGACAATTCGCACTGAAAGTTTATGACAACCATTTTTCATTATGATTGTCCAAGAGGCACTCTTAAAATGAAAAACCTGCTGATGAATACACAAAAATTATTTTTCCTGGCGGCCCTTGCTGGGCTCCTGACTCCCTTGTCAGCGGAGGATCCAGGACCTTCCAGCATGAATTATATTGAAACGCCCACGCTGGAGATTTCCAAGACCCGATCCGAAATTCAAGTCGATGGGGATCTTGACGACCCCGGCTGGCAGGAAGCTGCCAGTACGGATTTATTCTTGGAGTTCCAGCCCGGTGAAAATGTACCTCCGCCGGTGGATACGCGGGTGATGGTGACCTATGACGATGAAAACCTTTACGTCGCCTTTCTGGCCTACGGGGACCCGGGACAGGTCAGAGCTTCTTACCGGAAGCGTGACGAACCGTGGGGAGATGACTTTGTGGCTATCGTTTTAGATACGTATGGCGACGCCAATTCAGGGATTATGATCGCCTCTAACCCCTTCGGGATTCAGATGGACTCTAAAAATAACGGTAATAACGAGGATCCTGGCTTTGATGTAATTTATGAATCCCGGGGGAAAATCACGGCTGAAGGGTACCAGGTAGAAATGGCGATTCCCTTTTCCAGTTTATCCTTCCCCAAGGGTGATGAACAAAACTGGCGTGTGGGTTTTTACCGTAGCCTGCCCCGGAATATCCGCCACCAGATCATCTGGGGCGGGCTGGATTTAAATAACCCCTGCTGGCTATGCCAACTGGGTTACCTAAAAGGGCTAAAACGGCTGAAACATGAAAAAGCATTGGAATTTCTTCCGGCTCTAGTGAGCAATCAGACTAGCGATTTGAATGAAAATGGGCAGTTGAAAAATGCGGGTCCAGTTGGAGGACTGTCCCTTGGGATCAAGTACGGCTTCAGTTCAAATCTGGTAGGGGAATTGACCCTGAATCCGGATTTCAGCCAGGTGGAGGCGGATGCAGACCAGATTGATGTGAATACCACATTTGCTCTGTTCTATCCTGAAAAACGGGCGTTTTTCAACGAGGGCAGTGAATTGTTCAACACCTGGATCCGGGCGATTTACACCCGATCAATCAACAATCCCCTGGCCGCCGGCCGGGTGGTGGGTCAGTCGGGGAAAAATGCTTTTTCCATCCTAACGGCTCTGGATGAAACCACCCCATTTATTATTCCGGCAGAAGAACGGTCCTTTGTCACCACCGGGGGTCGCAGCATGTCCACAGTTTTCAGGTACCGCCGGTCACTGGACGAATCCAGTTTCATTGGCGCCCTGGTAACGGACCGGCGATTAGAGCCGGGTGGTTCCGGTACGGTGGCAGGTGTGGATAGTCGTTACCGGTTCAACGACACTTACCAGGTGGAGATTCAAACGCTGTTCAGCCAGACGGTGGAACCGAATGATTCCCTGATTGTGGACGACGCCTCATTCCAAGGCGGATATGATTACACCTTTAACGGAGAGCGATTCACCGGCAATGCCCTGGAAATTGAATTCAGCCGGAATACCAAGGTTTGGGAGCTGGAAGCGGGATACAATCATAAGTCCCCGGGCTTTCGGGCCGATAACGGGTTCATTACCCGGAACAATACCCGCCGAATTTATCTGAGCACCTTCCTACATTTTCGTCCCAATGGTCCTATTATCAGCGAAGTCTTGGGTGGCGGTGGGTCGAGTCTGATGGGCAATTTTGAACGAGAAACCAAGCGCCGGAATAGCTGGGCCTGGGTGAGTGTTGTCTTACCCCGCCAGTTCCGGGTTAACGTAAATGTGAACAACGTCCCGTTTGAACGGTTTAAACAAGTGGATGTGAAAAATCAGACCACTGTTTCCTTGAGTGTGAACAGTCAATTCAGTAAAAATCTGATGTTTGGTTTCGGCGGCAACGGAGGGCAAGAAATGGCCCGCTTCCTGGATAAACCGGAAAACGGTGCCATTCGGAACTTTTGGTTCTGGGGCCAGTTGAAGGTCACTGAAAAATTAATTCTTCTTCCCGAGTACAATTATTCTGAAATGAAAACACTGGATCATCAAGAAACCTATTATACCGGCTACGTGGCCCGGTTGAAAGTCAACTATCAGTTTAACCACGACCTGTCCTTCCGGCTGGTGGGTCAGTACAATGATTTTGACCGTAGTTTTGATTTTCAGCCGCTGCTGAGCTACCAGCCCAGTCCTTTCACGATATTTTACATCGGTGCTTCTCAGGACATGACGGTGGAAAGGTTTTCACCGACAGCCCTCCGGAATGGAGCCACCAGACAGCGGCAGTACTTTATGAAATTGCAGTATTTATTCCGATCCTGAACCCTTTTCTCCGAAGCAGGAGCTGTTGCAGATCCTACCTTACCCCTCACCTCTTCAAACCGCTGCACGGCTCCCGCTCGCCGGAGATTTTTTATTGATTATCTTCTCCCTGGGGGAATAAACCATTAAGGGAGTTTCCCCGATTTCCATCGTTTTTAAATTGTACCGGTGTTAGAATCCGGAATCATGGGCATAAACGAAGACATTTGTTTTCATGGAGCCTAATCACCCATGAAAGTGGCAGTTTTTGGTGGGACCGGTTTTGTGGGCGCCTATCTGGTGGAGACCCTGCTGCGTCATGACCATACTGTCCGTTTGCTGGTACGTCCCGGCAGTGAAAAGAAGGTGCTTCCCGCCTGGAAAGTGGAGGTAATCCGGGGGGATTTACAGGACATAAGTGCAGTCCGTGAAACCCTGTCTGGAGCCCGGGCGGTGGTTTACGGTGTTGGGGTGCTCCGACCTCCGAAGCTGACTGATTTCGAGGAGTTGCATTATGTGGCTGCCCGGAAAATCATGGACCTGGCTCTGGAGCTGAAAGTTCCCCGGTTTCTCTTAATCAGCGCCCTGGGTGTCCAACCGGGAGGAACGCCCTATCAGGAAACTAAATTCAAGGCTGAAGCCTACCTGAAATCAACCGGACTGCAATGGACGATTTTCAGACCCTCCCTCATTTTCGGCCCACCCCGGGGACGGATGGAATTCTGCACGCAAATGAAACAGGAATTATTCTCACGCTGGTTACCGGTCCCTTTGTTCTTTTCCGGGCTTCGTATTAAGGAGGCCGGTGCGGCGGTCTTTTCTCCCATTCATGTTCAGAATGTGGCCGATTTTATGATCCAATCACTGGACCGGACCGAGACCATCGGTAAAACTCTGGAACTGGGTGGCGTGGATTCCCTGCCGTGGAAAGAACTTATTCAGACCATAGGAACAGCCCTGAATCAGCGAAAATTCCGAATCCCCATTCCAGACTGGGCCATACGGCTCCCGGCGCTGCTGCTGGATCGTTTCTCCTGGTTTCCCATTACCCGGATCGAGCTGGACATGTTTCTGGAAGGGAACCACTGCAATTCCCTTGAACTGTACCGGATGTTCGGATTGACCCCCCGGAGATTCTCCCCTGAAAATCTGAAATACCTGTTGGAAAGCGACACAGAGTAATTCAAAAAACAATTAAGTTTCACCGGCAAATGAACCGATTGAACCATGTGTGACTCCTTTGTAGCCCTGCCCTCTGTGACGAAAGACGGGTCGATTCTTTTCGGTAAAAACAGCGACCGGGAGCCGAACGAGGCTCAGTTACTGGAATACCACCCTCCCGGATCGTTTCAACCGGGAACTGAACTCCGCTGCACCTATATTACGATTCCCCAGGTAAACACCACCCATGCCATTTTGATCAGCCGTCCCTTCTGGATGTGGGGGGCGGAGATGGGGGTGAATGAAAAGGGGGTGGTCATCGGTAACGAAGCTGTATTTACCAAAATGCCCCTCCGGAAGGAGGATACACTCACGGGGATGGATTTACTCCGGCTGGGGCTGGAACGGGGGCGCTCAGCCCAGACTGCGCTGGAAACGATTGTTGAACTACTCCAGCCCTACGGTCAGGGCGGTCGGTGTGGCTATGAGGATAAACAGCTCTCGTACCACAACAGTTTTCTCATCGCCGATCCACAGGAGGCGTGGGTGCTGGAAACAGCAGGGCGTCTCTGGGTGGCACGCCGGATCCGGGACTATTACAGCATCAGCAACGGGCTTACCATCGGCCAGGAATGGGATTGGGCTCACCCGGACCTGATTCCCTACGCCCGGGAAAAAGGGTGGATCAAGCGGGGGTCTGAATTCAACTTTTCAAAAGTGTATTCGGACTGGCTTTACACCACTTTTTCCGCCAGCCGGAAACGCCGTTCCTGCTCCCGGAAATTACTGGAGGCGGAGAGCGGGACGCTGGAAGTCGCCACCGCCTTCCAGATTTTGAGGGACCACGGCACCAGTGACTACCGCCCCGATTCCCATTTATTCATGGACCGGGTCTGTGCCCACGCCGCCCTGCCACTGGTCCGCCATGCCTCCCAGTCCACTGGTTCTCTGGTGGCGCACCTGACCCCAAATGGAAATACGTTCTGGGTAACGGGCACCTCCGCCCCCTGCACCAGCCCGTTCAAACCCTTCCGCTTCGGTGAAGGAAACCTGCCGGAGTTTGTCTGTCGTGGAGGCGCTGCCTACCATGAATCCAGTCTCTGGTGGCGTCATGAAAAACTCCACCGAACCCTTCTCCAGGATTTTTCCACCCGCCTTCCCCTTATCACCCCGGAAAGAGACCGGTTGGAAAAAGAATTCCTGGATGCGGTTTACCACGCCAAAGACAACTCCCTTAAAACGATTATGAACGAAGCGTTTCAAACGGAATTTGACCGCATTCCGGAATGGATTGAAGCAGTGAAAAAGGAACCGGTTTGGGAAAAACCATCCCTGCCCTACCGTCGTTATTGGACCCGCCAGAACCAGAAAGTAGGGATATTAATAGGAGAATAATCTTTTTGTAATTATTCCATACGAATTAAGACTATAATAATATTTTACAAAATGTTAATTAGATTGGATAAAGAGTTTTTACTTATTTTCTATTTCTAAGTAAAGGATTTAATTCATTATATTAATGTAAATATTTATAGGTCACCTTGGGGTAATAAAGAATAGAATAATAATTATTTTTAACGGTACCAAACTAAAACAGTTTGATATACCCAAATTCCGCGGTTATCTGGCCCAGCAATACCCACATTATTCCCTGATCCACAACCACCTGGAAAATGGTCACCTGCGTTATGCCTATCCCTCTATCCAATTCAAAGTTTTAGATGAACACCCTGCCATCGTAGGAATCGGCGAAGGAATCAGTATTCTGAAAAAGGTTTTCA
>CAZNUM010000033.1:0-18958 GCA_964576315.1 uncultured bacterium | reverse complement strand
AGTGCAGGATCGTTCTTAGAGCGACATTTTTTTAGTGTTTAATTACGTAAACTGCCCTTCGACGAGCTCAGGGCAGCATATTACCGATTATGTCTGCCTGAGCAGTACCGCAAAGTAGTCGGGCAGGGTCGAGCTCAGTGTGAAACATTTTGCCATAGTGAGCCCGTCGAACCATGGCAAGTGTATGTAATTAATCACGCGTTGTCCGTTTCAGGGGTTGAGCCCTCTCTATGGGGATTCCAACCGTGGTACTCAAAACAGACCGTTGTAATTTCAGGATATGAAAGCAGTCAGTCGTTGGCTTATTGGTCTGGGCACAGGCCTGGTTGTGATGGGTATTATCCTCTATTTCTTCGGTGAGAAACTGGGCTGGCTCGGACGACTGCCCGGGGACCTGCGTTGGGAAAAAGGTAACTTTCGCTTTTACTTCCCGGTCACGACCCTGATTATCATAAACCTTATTCTTTATTTACTAATGCGGTTGTACTCCTGGCTTAAATGAAACTCAATTTCAACTCAATTTTGCCTCATGCCAGTTGAGGTTTTCGGTCGGACAGAGCGGGGATATGTGCGCCCGAAAAATGAAGACAATCTTCTCCTATGCCCTGATCGAGGTCTGTATTTTGTGGCGGATGGACTGGGTGGTCATCCGGGTGGAGAGGTAGCCAGCAGGCTGGCGATTCAGTGGACCGCAGAATGGCTCGCCAGTATTGATGCCGCCTGGTCCGATGAAGAAGTAAGGTTTGTATTGGAACAGGTGAATCGCCAGCTCACGGCTTACGGTGTCACCAATCCGAAACTGAAAGGTTTGGGGACCACCCTTACGGGCGTGTATCTGGAGGGTAATCACCGTGCCTGGATGATCCATGCGGGAGACAGTCGGCTGTATGGGTATGGTTCAAACTCTGGGTGTGAGCAAATATCGACCGACCAGACTCTGTCCATGGAAGCCGTTCAAAGGGGTGTTTTACCGATGGAAGAGGCGGCAGCTCATCCTTATTGGCATGTTCTAACCAGCTGTTTGGGCAGCGGGAGCTTCGCACCCCAGATTTTCCATTTTACTGATCCTTACGCTACTTTTCTTTTGTGTACTGATGGTCTCTACAATGCTGTAACCTTTTCCGAAATTCAATCAATGATGGGATTGAAATACAGGGAGCCTGGAGCGCTGGTCAATGATCTGGTAGATTTAGCTTTAAAACGGGGTGGAAAGGATAATATTACTGTAATCGGGATTTACATAAACCAGGATTAGGACGGTGTCGCATCAAGGAATGAGTATGAAAACCCCTACTTTACTCGATGGTGCCATGGGGACCGAACTACAGCGTCGCGGGGTAAATCTTCCCTTGCCCCTTTGGTCAGCCGACGCCAATCTCACTCACCCGGAAATTGTATTGTCCATTCATCAGGATTACATTGACGCGGGGGCGGATATTATTACAACCAACACTTTCCGGAGCACTACCTGGACCTACCGAAAGGTCGGATATTCCCCGCGTCGGGCACAGGACCGGGCCCGGGAATCTTTATTTTCAGCGGTGGACCTGGCCCGCAAGGCGGCGCAGGATGATCATAAAATTGCCGGTTCCTTAACTGCTTTGGAGGATTGCTATCTGCCGGAGCGGTTCCCCGGCCGGACGGCGGCGGAAGATGTTTATGGTCAAACCGTGGAATGGTTTGAAACAGCAGGAGTGGATTTACTCCTGTTTGAAACCATGGGTCACCCGGAGGAAATTAACACCGCCTTGGAAATGGTTCAGGGGAAGAAAATGAAACGATGGCTGAGTCTGATTTTAAAGGATGAAGGTCACTTGCTGGAGGGCTCTAACCTGGATCCAATTCTGACAAAAGCGAAGTGGGCTGGCGTAGCCTGCGTATTGTTGAACTGTAATACGGTCCAAATAACGGAAAAGGCAGTCCCTGGTTTAATGAATCTGTGGGAATCACGTTGGGGGGTTTATCCTAATCTGGGGTTGGACCAGCCGGAACCGGATGGAACTATTCATGTCCTCCTGGACAAACAGACGTTTCTTGCTTTTTCCTCCCGTATGGTCGAAAAGGGGGCTTCTGTGCTGGGTTCCTGCTGTGGCTCAACTCCGGAACACATTAAGTTCTTGAGGGAAAGGTTCCCTCATTGATTCACCTGGGGACTGGGTCGGGTGAAGAGAATTTTACCGCCAACAATAGAAGAAGGAAGGGATACTTATGAAATCTTTTCATAAAGAACTCTGGTTTCAGATCCCGGAGCGAATGGGGTTTGTGAATATTACACCGCAAGTGGATTCGGCCCTGAAAGAGAGCGGAATCAAGGAGGGGCTCTGCCTGGTGAATGCCATGCACATTACAGCCTCTGTTTTTATTAATGATGATGAGCCGGGTCTGCACCGGGATTACCGTCGCTGGCTGGAAGAACTGGCGCCATTTGATCCCAGTCCCGAGCGATATCACCATAACCGGACGGGAGAAGAAAATGGTGATGCACACCATAAACGTCAGATTATGGGCCGGGAGGTGGTTGTTGCCGTGACCGGGGGACGCTTGCATTTTGGACCCTGGGAGCAGATCTTCTACGGGGAGTTTGATGGCAGACGTAAAAAACGGGTTTTAGTAAAGATTATTGGGGTATAAAATGGTTCGTAAAGAGCTGGTTTTCGCTACCCGGAAGCGGGAAGACCTGATTGATATCACGCAGCCGGTCCAGGAGGTGATTCATTCCTCAGGGCTTTCAGAGGGACTGTGTAATATTTACATACCTCACGCCACGTCCGGGGTCGTAGTGAATGAAAATGCGGATCCGAATCTGGTGGAGGATGTTCTGGGAGTTTTGAAAAAATTGGCGCCGCCCGGTGTTTTCCTTCATGATCGGATTGACGGAAACGGCGATGCCCATGTGAAAGCAGCCCTGGTGGGACCCAGTGAAACGATTCCCTTTACCAACGGCCGCCTGTTGCTGGGGACCTGGCAAAGTCTGATGCTGTGTGAATTCGACGGTCCCCGCTCCCATCGCCGGGTCTACGTGACGCTGCTGGTAGACTGACAACAATTCAGAATTACTTCCTTAATACCCCCTGAACCTCTGTCTGATTGGCAATTTACCGCCAGAAACGCGGGAGGAAAGAAATTGGTATGTTTTTTGTACCCCTGGGTGGTGAAAGGATCACAATAATGAAAGAAATACACAAAAAACAGCGATCTCAAGCCCGGGACTATCGGGTTGATCGGTACTTAATAGAACGGGAGAAAAAACTAATGGATGGTTGTGCCATTCCCGTAGTTCGGATCCCCGTCCAACAACTGCTGCCGAAATTGATCCTGCGGATCGGAAAATCAAATCCAATAGGGATCGCCTGATGGACTGGATCCGAAAATTATTAGGTCGTTTATTCCCCAGACCGGTACCAGTACCCGTACCGATCCGTCCCCGCTAATGTTTTGTCGTCTTTAAGACTGTATTTCTCATATTCTGGTTTTTAACTTACCTGCTTAATTCTTACGTACATTATGGTATTCCATTCATATGCAAGAAAAGTCCTGATACTAGCGGCGGCGATTACCCAACTGGTTGGTTCGGGTCAGAAAAACGACGCTGCCGGTTTCCGATTTGAATTCACCTACCAGGTATCTTTTCCAGTGGCAGATAAAATTGAAGCCTGGATTCCGTTACCCTCCTCTGGTCCTTTTCAAATGGTTGAAACGACTCAGATTCAAACCAGGCCAAAATATGTAATCGAGTCTGATTCCCTGTACGGGAATTTGATCCTTCATATTCCCCCGTTCAAGACCCTGAAGCCGGAAACCCTCACCGTAAAATTGCAGATCCAACGCCAGGAAGCCCGCTCCTATTCCCAGCCGGTGGACAACCGTACCAAATCTCTGTTTGTGCGCGCTTACGAGAAAGTCCCCTTGAATGATACCTTTCGGAACATTGCCGACTCCCTGTTTCAACTGAATAATAAAGGGGGGAAACGGGTCTATGATTATATTCTGGATCACATGGAATATGACAAGTCAGGGATAGGCTGGGGCCAGGGGGATGCCCAGTACGCCTGCGACATCGGTAAAGGGAACTGCACGGATTATCACAGTTTTTTTAACGCTCTGGTGCGATCGGAGAAAATACCGGCCCGTTTTCACATCGGATTTTCAATCCCGCCGGGAGAAGAAGGAACCATTTTGGGGTACCATTGCTGGACGGAATTCTACGATTCCGGAACCTGGATACCGGTGGATATTTCAGAAGCTGACAAACATCCTCGGCTTACGGAGTATTATTTTGGGCGGCTGGATAACCGGCGGATCGGTTTCACAGTGGGACGGGATATCCCTCTTCCGGGCGGGAAACCCGGTGACACGGTTAATTTCCTCGTCTATCCTTACGTGAAAATAAACGATCGTGTTTCAGGGGTGGGTACCCAGTTTTTATTTAAAACACTCCCCTGAGTGCCTGGATTTATTCTTCCGGTGGAACTTCCTTAACCGGTTTCTGTTTCCAGGTACCATCCTCTTTGACCCAAGTGTAGCGTTCCACATTATTTTCTTTGTGGACCATGAATTTATCAAAAGTCAGCTTTTCGGCTGATTTTCCCTTCATAAACACATCCAGATCATAGGTTTCTCCATCGTCGGCTTTGAAGTCGGCACAGGCGAAATAGGTGTCATCTCCAACGGAAGAGAGGCGATCCTTATGGACTTTTATCAGTTTCAATTTCAGTTCTTTACCGGTCTGTTCGTCTTTGACCGTGAACTGCATGTCCTTGCCGGACTGTTCGTTCACATAGGCAGCGATGGCCTCTGCCAAATTGTCCTTGGTGATGGGGACGGAAGCTTTTTGAACCGCTTTTTTTGTGGTCGGGTGTTCAGACGGATGTTCGGATGGATGCTCTTGGGCGTTTAGCGGGAAAGCGATCAAGCCAATCGCTAAAACACCGATGAATGTTGCTCTATTTGTGTTCATATCAACCCTCTAAGTTGTTCCTGATGCAAGAACAATGTACTTCTGCAGATTAAAAATATCAAATAGTATAGGAAGAAATGTCTTTAAACAGAGCAGGAACAGCCATGCAACGGGAGAATTGAAACCCTGGAAAAACCGGCTTTAAATTTCCGGGAACAATCTGACCCTTTTTCGGTTTAAACACATTCCAATTTGTGGTGATTTTTTGCAAGGAGGTACTGGAAAGTGATTAGAGTGACGGACTTATCGAAGGATTACGGGACGGTTAAGGCGGTGAAGTCGATTAATTTTGAAATCCAGGACGGTGAAATTGTCGGATTTCTGGGAGCCAACGGTGCGGGGAAAACCACGACACTGAAAATGATAACCGGTTATCTGGTTCCCACGGCGGGTACGGTGGAAGTGAACGATTTAAATATTCAAGACCATACGCTGGAAATTCAGAAGCAAATTGGATACCTGCCTGAATTAAATCCCCTTTACTCTGAAATGCGGGTTTACGACTATTTGGAATTTATTGCCAACATCCGGGACATTACGGGGAAAGATTTTCGCAGCGCACTTTCCAGGGTGGTGGATCAATGTGGATTAAAGGGAGTCGTTCACCGGGTCATTGGTAATTGTTCCAAAGGATACCGCCAGCGCATCGGCCTTGCTTCCGCCATGATTCACGACCCTTCTATTCTGATTCTAGATGAACCGGTAACGGGTCTGGATCCGAACCAGATTGTGGAAATTCGTAGCCTTATCAAAGAGCTGGGCCGGGAAAAGCTAGTCCTCATGTCCAGTCACATTCTACAGGAAATCCAGGCGACGGTAGATCGAATCATGATTATTCACGAGGGCGAAATTGTAGCCAACGGTACCAGCGATGAACTCATGAGTAATTTCATGGGGAATGTCCTTTTAAACCTGGAAGTGAAAAATGCCACCGGAAAAACAATCGAACAGATGTCGACGGTTATCCCCATTATTACGCTGTTGAAATGGGAACAGAAGGAGGGGGTCTGGGAGATTCAGTGCGAATACAGTCGGGATCAGGATCCCCGTGAGGCGTTATTCCGCTATGCGGTGGACCAAAAGTGGATTATTTTGAAAATGATGCCTAAAACGACCAATCTGGAAGACATCTTCCGTACCCTGACTACTGGGAATGGAGGGGCCCATGCGTAATTCATTCATTATTTTTAAAAAGGAATTAAAAGCCTATTTCAATAGCCCCATGGCCTATATTTTCCTGGTGATTTTTGCGATTGCCAATGGCTATTTTTTCACCACCACTTTTTTTCTCTATGGTCAGTCGGACTTGCGGGCCCTGTTTAATATCGTTCCCCTGGTCTACCTGTTTTTTGTACCGGCAGTGGCAATGGGGCTCATCGCCCGGGAACGGAATCTGGGTACGATTGAAACCATTTCGACTCTGCCACTGAAAACGCACGAATTTGTCCTCGGAAAATATCTGGCCGTTTTTGCCCTGATCCTCCTGGGACTGGCAGCCACCGTTATTCATTTATTAACACTGGTGGTGGTGGGGACCAATGTGGATTATGGTGCTGTCTTTACCGGGTATCTCGGTCTGGCATTCATGGGGGCTGTCTATGCGGCTATTGGCACTTACGCCAGTAGTGTAACCGAAAATCAGGTAGTGGCGTTTATTATTGGCGTATTTATTGTTCTAGTCTTTTTTCTTATGGATAAATTGCTGCTGTTTGTTCCCAGCGGATTGGCAGGAATCGTCCAGTATCTGGCTGTGGACTACCACCTTTCCAATATTTCCCGGGGGGTGGTGGATTCCAGGAACCTGGTTTACTTTTTATCCATGATCGGTTTCTTCCTGTATCTGACGGTTCAAACCATTGAAATCCGGAAGTGGAGGTAGGGAGATGAAATTTAACTCGAAGCGTTCTTTTTTCCTGCCGGTGGGTATTTTACTGCTGGTGTTAATTCTGGTTAACCTGATTTCAAGGAACTGGTTCTTCCGCTGGGATCTCACCGATAATAACATGTACTCCCTGTCTGAATCCAGTCGGACCGTGGTAAAACAGATCGATGATTTTCTCACCATGAAAGTGTACTTCTCCGATAATCTACCGGGGGAATATGGTAACAACCGCCGCTATCTTCAGGACATTCTGGAGGAATATGCCGCCTATTCCAACGGAAATATCCGGTTTGAATTTTATGCGCCTGAATCGGATGAAGATTTGGAAACGGAAGCCCAGAAGGCTGGAATTACCCCTGTGCAGCTCCAGGTGGTTGAGAATGACAAATTGGAGGTAAAGCGGATTTTCATGGGTCTGGTCATTCTCTATGAAGATAAAAAAGAAGTAATACCCGTCATTCAAACTACTACTGGACTGGAATACGAGATAACCACGGGAATTAAAAAACTGGTGGAGAAAAACAGGCGTACGATTGGTTTGGTCAATCACAATAACAGCATGGAAGCCCAGCGGGACGTCATGACCCTTCTCTCCCAGCGGTACCGTGTCCTTCCGGTAGATTTATTAAGTGATATTCCCGAAAGTATTCCGGTGTTATTTATGAGCGGGATTACCGATTCCCTCCAGGCGGACGAAAGAGATCACCTGACGGCGTTTCTCCAACGGGGAGGTAATCTTTTCCTGGCCCAGAACCGGGTGGCTACCGATCTTCAGAACCAGGAAGCCCATTTAATCCAGTCGGATATTTTTAATCTATTGAAATCTTGGGGTTTTAAGGTCGAGGAGAATCTGGTGCTGGACCGGATTTGCGGTCGCGTAAATGTAATGCAGAATATGGGCTTTATCCGGATGAATGTGCCCATGGAGTATCCGCTGATTCCCACTATTCGGACCTTTAACCAGGAGGAGTCCCTGGTTTCGGGACTGGAGGAATTACAGCTTCTCTTTCCCAGCGAAATTAAGGCGGACACTACCGTCCAGGATTCATCAATTCATTTTATTCCACTCATGTATACTTCCAATCACTCCGGCGTCATGAAAGGTTACTTCAATATGAGTCCGGACCCGAAAATGAACCCGGTTTTACGACGGTTGAACCAGAAGGGAAAACTGGTGGCCGCACGGGTGGAGCTTACCCAGCCGGAATCGGGGGTGGTTAGTCAGATCATTTTAGTAGCCGATTCCCAATTCCTACTGGATGAGGGGGGCGGAATGTCACCGGAAAATCGCGTCTTTATTATGAATTCGGCGGACTATCTCATGGGCGATCGTGAATTAATTGCGCTCCGATCCCGGGAAATTACCAGTCGACCGCTGGCAGAAATATCGGATCGGGAAAAACAAACCTGGAAATGGATCAATATTGTGTTGCCCTCCCTGTTAATTGTGATATTTGGATTTATACGGATGCGGCAGCAGAAGCGCCGCGCCAAATGGCTGGAGGAGCTCTATGACTAAACAAATAAAATGGCTGTTAACAGCGCTTGGAATTCTGGTGGTTCTGTTTTTGGTGAATCAGATGAACCAGAAGAAACATACGGTCACAAAAAAGGATCTCTTCACTATCGAGAAGGAAGACGTATACGGAATTGAAGTCTCTAAACAGGGGGATACACTGAAACTTATTTTCGATGGAAGTGACTGGCAGATCGAGGGTCACGATTCTCTTCAGGTAAAAACAACCATTATGGATAATTTTTTCAATCGGGTGATGAAAACCACAAGAACCTCCCTGGTTTCCAGAAAGAAGGAAAAATGGGATAAATTCAATGTCAGCGACTCCCTGGGTACCCGGTTACGATTACTGGATGCGGAGGGTCAAGTGCTGACGGAGGTTGTTCTGGGCCGGTCTACCGCTGACTGGTCTGTAAATAACGTCCGGATTGAAGGTGAAAATGAAGTGTACCAGACGGATCAGAGTATTATTTATCAATTACAGACCCAACCAAATTACTGGGGAGCGGTTCTGCCTCCGCCAAAACCGGATTCAACGAAGGTTGATTCGCTCTAATATTCCGGTTCGGTCTTCCATTTAATCGAATTCTGCTGCCCGGTTTTAAGTAAAGAAAATAATCCCCTCACAGCGAAAACAGCCTTAAATTGACCACCTGGTCATTTAAAGAAACGACTTACATGGGCGAAAATTCAACTACCCAATTTCTCCGCCTTACCGATGAAAAGAGGAAGCGGATTCTGGAAGCCTCCATTGTAGAATTCTCTGAAAAGGGATATGAAGGCGCTTCCATGAATAAAGTGGTGGAGTCGGCAGGGATTTCAAAAGGCTCCCTGTTCAACTACTTTCAAACGAAGAGTAGTCTGTTTCTGTACGTCTACGAACTGGCGTTGAAACAGGTGAAATCCTATTTGAGGGAAGTGCGGGATAAGACCAGTCAGGATCCCTTTTTCCAACGGCTGGAAAAAATCATGTACGCGGGTGTGAAATTCATTAATGATCATCACCGGTTGGCCCGGATTTACTTTCATCTTCTCTACACTAGTGATGCCCCCCGAAGCAGGGATATTCTGAACCGTATCCGCCAGCTTTCGGCCCATTATCTTTCGGAAATTATTCAGGAGGGTATTCATCGGGGAGAGGTTAATCCGGAGCTGAAGCTGGAACAGGCGGTTTTTCTCATTGACAGCAGTTTAAACCAGTTTCTTTATCATTACCATGCCTCTTCCGGCCAGGTTGATGTTCAGGAATGGGTGGAGGGTTTAATGTCCGTTTTCAGACGAGGGTTGGCTCCATGAAGGAATACCCTTCTGTTCGCGAGATGAATTCAGCTCAGCGGGTCGAAATTGTCCAGGAGATTTTTGCCTCTGTTACGGGGAAATACGATTTCCTGAATCGCTTGTTATCCCTGCGGCGGGATGTGTACTGGCGCAGACATGCCGTGGCAGCAATGCGTTTTTTCCAGACCTTTCGGTTTCTGGATGTGGCCACCGGAACGGGGGATTTAGCTCTGGATTGCGCCCGGAGACACCCGGAGGTGAATATTTATGGGATTGATTTTGTACCGGCTATGATCCAGAGGGGGGTGGAGAAAGTAGTAAATGCTGACCTGAAAGATCGAATTTGGCTGGAAGAAGGGGATGGAACCGCCCTGCAATTCGAGGATGAGTACTTCGATGTCAGTGCCATTGCCTTTGGAATTCGTAATATTCCCGACCGCCTTCTGGCCTTGAAAGAAATGAGCAGGGTTGTTGTTCCGGGGGGCCAGGTGATGGTCCTGGAATTGACTACCCCGGAGCCCGGGTTCTGGCGTCAGGTCTACAGCTTTTACCTTAACGGTCTCTTACCCCGGTTGGCCCGCCTGTTTACCCGCAATCCCTCTGCCTACGAGTACCTCGCCGATTCAATTATGAATTTTCCTACCCGTCGTCAATTCCTGGATTTAATGGAAACGGCGGGACTGGTCCAGTGTCAAGCCATTCCTTTAACCCTGGGAATCTGTACCCTGTATATTGGAAATAAACCGGAGCAGAATAATGGATAAACAAGTGTTATTAAAACAGATTAATGCAACCTGTAAAAATACCATGATTGATCATCTGGGTATTGAAGTCACGGAGGTGGGGAAAGACTTTGTCTGCGGACGTATGCCCGTGAATGAACATACCCGTCAGCCGGATGGTCTCTTACACGGGGGTGCTTCTGTGAGCTTTGCCGAAACGATTGGCAGCATCGGTGCGGGGTTAAAAGTAAGTAAGGAGCAGGGCTCGGTAGTGGGGGTCGAAATTAATGCCAATCATGTTCAAAGCGCCCGGGAAGGATGGGTGTACGGGAAAGCTCAGGCTGTTTATATCGGTACCCGAACCCAGGTGTGGGAAATTAAAATTACGGGAGAGCACCGGGAATTGATCTGCATTGCCAGATTGACACTGGTAATCAAGAAGAAATGAAATCGGTGATTGAAGAGCGCAAAAGTCTAGCTGCCCTGGGAACCCGCCAGGCGGTCCAGGTGTTGTGGAAAGCGGCGATTCACTGTCACGCTAGTGTTGCCGTATGGCGTTTTCCCCGCAGTAGAAAAGTCCATTTTCTGGCCGATTTTTCACCAGTGATTCCGTCTGCCAGGCTGGATCTTCAAAAAGCTTCTGCCGGTTTTGCCGTGAGTCCTTTTCTGAATCCGGAGGGGAACGAAAGCCTGTTTTTAAAAGCACAGTTGTATTTCACCAGGGGCATTCAATCGGAGCAATTGGTGGAAACGGCTGCGGTACCGGGTGAGTTCTGGAAACAGGTGGATCAGAATCCATCGGGATCCAGTCCTTACCATTTAAATGTGCGGCCGGATACAGAAATATCCGGGAAGAAGGACCATTTCATCCAAGTGGTTTCCGATGGATTGAAAGCCATCCATGCAGGGGAGTTTGAGAAAGTGGTGGCGGCCCGGACCCTGGATTATCCCCTGTGGGAGGGATTTGATGTAATGGAGCAGTTTTTTCGGTCGGAGGAAACCTATACGGAGGCCTTTGTCAATTTGATTTCGATTCCTGGTCGCGGCACCTGGATGGGGGCCAGCCCGGAGTTAATGGTAGAGGTGGACCGGAATCAACAGTTCCGGACCGTATCCCTAGCCGGTACCCAACCGTACCCCCCTGAATCCCCTCTGGCTGAAGCCACCTGGAACCAGAAGGAAATTGAGGAACAGGCTCTGGTGAGTCGCTATATTATTGACCAGTTTAAAACAATTCGTTTACGCGAATTTGAGGAGACGGGACCCCGGACCGTCCGTGCCGGGGATATGATCCACCTTAAAACAGTATTTACGGTAGACATGAAAGCCACTCAATTCCCAGAATTAGGTACCGTAATGCTGCACTTACTCCATCCCACCTCTGCTGTATGTGGTATGCCCAAATACCCCGCCCTGAGATTTATTATTTCCAATGAACATTTAAAACGGGAATTCTATAGCGGCTTTTTGGGTCCCGTGAATCTTGAACAGGAAACTCGCCTGTATGTGAATCTTCGCTGTATGCAGATTCTCCAAACCAGGGGAGTACTTTACGCCGGGGCGGGAATTACCCATGAATCTGTTCCTGAAAGGGAATGGGAAGAAACGGCCTTGAAATGCCAAACCTTGCTCAAGGTGATGAATGGGAAATAATACCCAGCTCCAATCCCTTTTCGATCTGGTGGAAATCTGTGCCAGGCAGGGAGTGAAATGGGCGGTGGTTTCCCCTGGGTCCCGATGCGCGCCATTATTAATTGCATTCGGACGCCATCCCGCCATTCAAACCCTTTCAGTGGTGGATGAACGCTCTGCCGCCTATCTGGCTTTGGGGCTCGCGCAGGGAACCCAAACACCGGTAGTCCTGGTCTCCACCTCAGGAACGGCAGCCGCCAATTATCTCCCGGCCGTCATTGAAGCCTGGTACCAGCAGGTTCCCCTGATTCTTCTCACCGCTGACCGACCGCCCGAATGGATCGATCAATGGGACGGTCAGACAATCCGTCAACCGGGACTTTATGGTTCATTCGTAAAACAGTCCTTCAATTTTCCGGTGGATACAACTCACGCCGATGCCCGCTGGCACGGAAAAAGACTGGTGAATGAAGCCGTGAATAGGGCCATGTCGCCACCTTTGGGACCGGTTCAGGTAAATCTTCCTATTCGGGAACCGTTTTATCTAACAAAAAATGAAAGAATTGAGTTTAGCCCCCACGTTCAAATTATCCGTTCCTTTTCAGGGAAAAAATTGATTCCCGAAGCCTTATGGCAGGATCTGGAAAATGAACTGCAGTCTTTTGAAAACATTCTCCTGGTGGCGGGTCAACAGCGATTGAATTCTGAATTAAACACCCATCTGTCTCAAGTGGTGCAAAACCCGGGGATTCCGGTTGTAGCAGATGTCGTCAGCAACTGCCAGTCCGTAAAAGGATGTCTTCAAAATGCCGATTTGGTGTTCAGCGATTTAGGGGAAGCATTTAGACCACAGCTTCTGATCACTCTCGGTCAATCTTTGGTTTCAAAGCCCTTGAAATTGTATTTACGAAAGTACCCGCCCCAGGCTCACTGGCATGTGGGCGATTCGACTCCCGGCGATGTATTTCAAGCCCTTTCGCGGATTTTGGATGTAGATCCGGTCTCCTTTTTAAAACGGTGGCTGGATTCTAAAGGGCAGAATGCGGTTAATCCGGAGTACGGTAAAAGGTTCTTTGAGCGGGCGGAAAGCCGGATTCAGGCTCTGCAATCCCATCTGAACGCTTTCCAGGAATGGAATGAATTTTTGGCGGCGAAAGTTGTATTGGACCGGTTACCTCCAGGTACTGTCTTACATTTGGGCAACAGCATGCCGGTCCGGGTAGTCAATATCTTGGGGATCAAGAAAACGATTAGGGAAATCTGGTCCAACCGGGGGACCTCCGGAATCGACGGCACCTTGAGTACGGCTGTAGGGCATGCTCTGGCAAATAAAGAAATGCTGCAGGTATTATTTATCGGTGATCTGGCCTTTTTTTATGACAGGAACGGATTATGGATCCAGGAGACCCTTCCTGACAATCTCCGGATTGTCCTGTTCAATAATGGCGGCGGCGGTATTTTTAAAATGATTCCGGGGCCGGGGGATCAGAAGGGGATTGAAGAACTGTTTACGACTCCCCATACTCGAACCGGGCAACCAACTGCAGCAGAGTTTCATTTAGACTACCAACAAGTAGAGAGCAGGGAGACACTAGAAGCTGCTTTACCCGAATTTTTAGCCCCTGCCGGTCGCCCTAAACTGCTTGAAATTTCAACCGGTATGGAAAAGAACCGTCGGTTCTACAAAGCATTGTTTGCTTAAACACATGAACGTTGATTAATTGGAGGAACTGTCATGCAATGGAAATACGAATGGAAGCCAATCCGGTCATTTCAGGAGATAAAATTCGATTATTTTGAAGGTATAGCTAAAATCAGTATTAACCGGCCGGAGGTTCACAACGCGTTTACTCCCCTAACGGTGAAAGAAATGATAACGGCCATGGATCATTGCCGGGATGATGAAAAAATCCAGGTGGCGGTCATCACCGGGGAGGGGGGGCGTGCCTTTTGCAGTGGTGGGGATCAGACCGTCCGTGGTCATGGGGGATACGTGGGTAAGGACCAGGTTCTCAGACTGAATGTGTTGGATCTCCAAAAACAGATTCGGTCCCTTCCAAAACCGGTAATTGCCATGGTAGCCGGCTGGGCTATCGGGGGCGGACATGTACTTCATGTGGTCTGTGATTTAACGATTGCCGCTGACAATGCCCGATTTGGTCAAACCGGACCAAAGGTGGGTTCCTTCGATGGCGGATTCGGCGCCTCCTTTCTGGCCCGCATCGTAGGACAGAAAAAAGCCCGGGAAATCTGGTATCTCTGCGATCAGTACAATGCCCAGGAAGCGGAAGCCATGGGTTTGGTAAACAAGGTGGTTCCTCTGGAAGAACTGGAAGAAACAACTGTGGCGTGGTGCCGAAAAATTATGAAACGGTCTCCCTTGGCTCTTCGAATGCTGAAAAGCGCATTCAATGCAGAACTGGATGGTCAGGCGGGGATTCAGGAACTGGCAGGGAATGCCACCCTCCTGTACTATATGACTGATGAGGCTAAGGAGGGGAAACAAGCCTTTCTGGAAAAACGGGAGCCCGACTTCTCCAGGTTTCCAAAGTTTCCCTGATGCGGTCAGAACCGCCTCTGCGACCTTTTAAATGATCGATATGATTCCCTAACGCTTATGAACCTGTCAGCCTGGATTCACTCCATTCGACTCCGGACTCTACCTCTGGCTTTTGCCAGCATCATTACCAGTAGTGGACTTGCCTATGCCGATCACCTTTTTCGAGGAACCGTATTTATTCTTGCTTTGATCACAACCCTCTTTTTACAGATTCTGTCAAATCTGGCCAACGATTACGGTGATTTTATCCACGGTGTAGATGACGACAGCCGGGTAGGTCCTGCACGGACGCTCCAGGCTGGTTTACTCACCGCTAGCCAGATGGTACTGGGGCTGTGGATTGTCGCATTATTAACCGCTGTTTTCGGGGTCTGGTTAATCCTGGAAAGCATCGGCTCCTACAACTGGAGCGCCTCGGGTGTAATAGCAATCCTGGGTTTGCTGGCAATGGGGGCCGCTATCACCTATACCATAGGGAAAAAACCATACGGCTATGCCGGACTGGGGGATGCAGCCGTTTTCTTTTTCTTTGGCTGGGTGGGAGTCCTGGGCACGTATTTTCTCCACACCCACACTTTATCCTGGGCGCTGGTACTTCCCGCTTCTGCCATTGGACTTTTTACGACTGCTGTGCTGAATATCAACAATATGCGTGATTCTGAATCCGATGCGCTGGCAGGGAAACATACCCTGGTCGTTCGGATCGGCCTGGATCGAGCCAAGAAATACCACTTATTCTTAAACAGGACCGCTGTGGGGTTGAGCTTGTTTTTCCTGGTTCAGCACACCGGTGGGTTTAAACCCGTTCACTATCTTTTTCTCATTCTGATTCCACTTCTGATTAAAATTAATAGGGGTGTCCTGAGAACCGAGCACCCTCAGGACCTGGATAAATTCCTGAAGAAACAGGCTGTTTTCACATTTCTCTTTTCCGTTTTATTCAGTATTGGTATTAATCTGTAACCGTGCGCCTCAGAATCCAGGCTTATTCCCTCCGTTTTAAAAACGCCGTCCGAACCTCCCGGGGAACTATGACAATGCACAAGGTGTGGTTCCTCTTTCTGGAAGAGGAAGGCATTCTCGGTATCGGTGAATGTGCACCCCTACCCGGTTTGAGTCGGGATGACCTTCAGGAATTACCCATTAAACTCATGGAATTGGAATCGGATCCTGGACATTTTCTTCAGACGGGTTCCGATTTATCGGATTTTCCTTCCCTGGCGTTCGCCATTGAAATGGCGGTGCAGGATTTAAAAGGAGGAGGACAGCGTCTGTTGTACTCCTCGCCCTTCACACGGCAGGAATCCCCCCTATTGATAAATGGACTTATCTGGATGGATTCGTATAAAGTCATGCTAGGTCAGATCGAAAAAAAACTGAAGGAAGGATGGGGTTGCCTTAAACTAAAAATCGGGGCACTGGATTTCGATCGGGAGTTAGACCTGTTGAAACAGATTCGCGCCCGTTTCGGTCCCGATGAACTGGAATTGCGGGTTGACGCTAATGGGGCGCTTCGCCGATCAAAAGTTCGGGAACAGTTGGAGCAGTTGTCCCGTTTTCAGTTGCATTCTATTGAACAACCAGTTTCCCCGGGAGATTGGAATTTCCTGGCAGCAATTTGTCGAAATAGTCCTGTTCCGATTGCTCTGGATGAAGAACTGATCGCCTGCCGGGAAGAGGATCAAAAAGTATCATTATTAGACCAGGTACGTCCCCACTATCTGGTGATAAAACCCACCTTGCTGGGCGGTTTTAAACACTGCAATGACTGGATTGCGAAAGCGGAAGAGCGGGGAATCGGTTGGTGGGTCACATCTGCTTTGGAATCTAGCCTTGGTTTAAATGCCATTGCCCAGTGGACAGCCACCAAAGAAACGGCCGGTTTTCAGGGTTTGGGAACAGGACAACTGTATTCGAATAATTTTCCTTCACCGCTTCGGATGGAACAGGGTGAATTGTGGTTTAATAAGAACCGAAGCTGGGACCTTTCCACTCTGGGACTATGACCAGGGCAACCAATTCAAATCGGCGGATTGTGGTCCTTACTGCAGAAGAACTGGTTTCCCGGAGCCGCCGTCGTGCTGATGAAGAGGCAATCCCAGGCTGGGAACGGGAAATTTATTCTTTTGTAAATGAGTGGAATAATTCAGCCCACCACATCACCCTGCGCACGTCCGGGTCCACCGGGCAGCCCCGGATCATTAAAGCGGCTAAAGCCCGAATGCGGTATTCTGCAAAACTCACGGGACGGTGGTTGGGACTGAAATCAGGGTCGCCTGTCCTGCTCTGCCTTCCTGTGAGTTACGTGGCCGGGAAAATGATGCTCGTTAGAGTCCTGAACCTGAACCTGACCCTGGTAGCTGTGGAGCCCACTTCTCAGCCACTGGAGGGTTTGGACCGCCCTTTGGATCTGGCGGCGATGGTACCCCTGCAATTAGAGAAGTGTTTGAATCATAAAGCGTTTCGGTTGATCCAGACGTTATTGGTGGGTGGGTCGTCGGTTTCAGACGAATTGAAAAAGCGGATTCGAAATTCACCGGTTCGGGTGATTGAAACTTACGGTATGACGGAAACGCTCACCCATGTAGCCTACCGATATTTGAATGGATCTGAAATCTCAGACACTTTCCAGGCCCTGGAAGGGGTGGCGTTTGAGCAAACGAAGGAAAGGTGTCTGGTCGTACGGGCGCCAGAATTAAATCCTGAACCTGTGATTACGCGGGATCTGGTAGAACTGATATCCAAAGAATCTTTTCGTTGGTTAGGTCGAGCGGATCATGTAATTAATTCCGGTGGAATTAAAATTATTCCCGAAAGGGTGGAGCAGAAGCTGACGGGACAAATGAAATCACGCTCTTTTCTTATCGCCGGGTTTCCGGATAAACAATTGGGTCAGAAGGTAGTCTTAATCGTAGAAGGGGAGGCAGATTTACCTGGGGACTTTCAACTGGGGCAGGGCCTGGATCGGTATGAAAAACCCCGGGAGATTATCTATTTAAAATCATTTCTTTATACGGAATCGGGAAAAATCAACCGGAAAGAAACGACCCGCCTCGCAAAAAATTCACTGCCCCTCTGACAAAAAGAGGTACCATATTCACTTAAATAACTTAATTAATGATTTTCATGATTTACACAGAATACAGAAAATTATTAGAAATAATGATAATATTTGTATTATTAATAATCGTGTTAATAACAGATTAAAGATTAATAACTATATTAGTGGATAAACCGTTATTCCCGAATATGGTGACCTTCGCCACCACGGAAGAATCCTCTCAAATCAACTTACACAGGTCTTCCACATTTTCCTTTTTACCGAAGATGAGTAACTGGTCCCCCTGTTCGATTACCGTATTCGGTGTGGGCATGAAGTCCAGATATTTATTATTCAGCTTTTTCCGGATTAACAGCACATCCACGTTGTATTTGGAACGGATTTTGAGAGATTTAATTGAACGGTGTACAAATTCGCTGGGCGTATTTACCCGCGCCATTAAAAATCCAGGAATAACTTCTGTTTTTTCGTGGTAGTACTGGTGAATGTATTTAATGGAAGAGGCCAGATAACCGGCGGTCTGGGATTGGATTAACAAATCCTGATACTCCCTTAAAATATCTTCTCTCAAAACCTGCCCCGTTAATTTCCCCTGATCGTCCATTACTGGAATCGCCAATGTGTCTGAATCCAGCATGAGGCGTAGTACTTCCTGGATGGGTACATAATCATTAATGGAGATGAAATGGGTATTGGCCACATCCTTGACTTTGGTGTCGGGAGGGATTTCTTCCAAATGGTTAAGGAATCGCCGGACCGATCCCTGAGTAATGATCCCTGTTAAATTTTTCTGCTCATCGCAGGCGTAAAAAATGGATTGATTGCTTTTAGACATTCTTTCAAGCAATTCATTCAGCGGAGCCTCCTCCCGGACGATTTCCACCATTTGCTGTTTTATTTTTTCCACGCTCAACTGATTCAGGATATTAACAGCCGTACCCCCGTGGATATCAATCCCCCGCCGTTTTAATTTAATGGTGTAAATATTTCCGTCCAGGAAGCGGGTTGTAATGACCGTTGCAATAATGCTGGAGATCATGAGCGGAAGAATCACGGAATATTCGGAGGTCATTTCAAAAATGATTAGAATTGCGGTCATGGGTGCCTGGGTGGTGGCTGGCACCAGCGGCGTCATGCCTATTGTATCCCCATGGTCATATACAAATGGCCCCTGGGTCATTGTGGGGCAGGCTGCCGGTTCAACCGGATGAATCGTAATATCCTTGCCGTTGAATTTATCGTAGACAAAGGGGAAGGCCAATCCGGCAAAATTGCTGCCGCCGCCGGCGCATCCGATTACGACATCCGGATACTCACCGATTTTTTCCATCTGTTTTTTGGCTTCCAGGC
>CAZNUM010000032.1:0-20520 GCA_964576315.1 uncultured bacterium | reverse complement strand
CGATACTGGAATCGAACCAGTGACCTCTACGATGTCAACGTAGCGCTCTAACCAACTGAGCTAACCGCCCCCTGAAAAAGCCGTGGAATTTACAGTGAATCCCTCAATAGAATGAAAGTTTAATCTTCAGTTCGCCGATTCGGTCATCGAAGTAGCCAGAAAGGTATCGTAAGTCATTTCATCCGACATTAAGTCAATGGCAGTGGCAATGGAAGGATCGTGTTTCAAAACCTGTTTCGTCCGTCCTGCCGGTCCCTCCAGTAAACCGGCGAATTCAATTAGTAACTGTTGCTGGATCTTTTCCCGCTCGGTCTGAAAGAGGGTGCTTTTACGATGATCATAAAAGGATTCAATTTCATCGAGTGCTGACGCAACGGTTTGATCTGTGCTGTCAACCTGATGGATTTTCTTACCCAAGCTTTCCAGTTCATTCTCGCCGGGCAGTTGAATGTGAATCGTTTCGTCGGCCAGGAAATGGGAGAATTTATCCAGAAGGCTGGAATCGGCTTCCACTTCCTCCAGGGAGGCGTACTGGGGCTTGAACTTCTGGGCAAAGGAGAAGAAATACCCCCGGCGCCAGTACTCGGTCGTCAGGACCGGCACCGGACCGTAATCAATGATACTGTCGGGAGTAATGCCACCGCTGCCTTTAACCGTGCGACCGTTCCGGGTCGTGAAGAGCGTATCCAAATTGGTCCGGTTCAAAACGAAGGAAGTGTCAATATAATCGCTTTTCTGAATCAGTCTACCGCTGGGGATGTAATACTTGGCGGTGGTGATTTTCAAAGTTTTGGTTTTGTCCAGATTGTACACCGATTGGACCAGACCTTTTCCAAAGGATTTCTGCCCCAGGATGAGTCCCCGGTCCAGGTCCTGAATGGTGCCCGCCACGATTTCACTGGCAGAAGCACTGCCATGATTTATCAGGACCGTGATGGGTACCGACTCCGGTACCAGGGGATCGGATTTTGAATAGAAAGTCTTATTCGATTCAGGGGTCCTTCCCTTGGTGGTTACCAGTAACTGATCTTTAGGAATCAGCATATCGAGGATGGATACGGCTGCGTTCAATAATCCACCGGGGTTATCCCGGAGATCCAGAATAATGTTTTGAACGTTTTGCTGCATCAAATCTTTCAGAGCAGACCGCATTTCCGGAGGAGCGTTTCGGGAGAAACGGCTGAGACGGACGTAGCCTGTGCCCGGAGCCACTTCCCCGTAATAGGTGACATCTTTTACCTTGATATTGGCCCGGGTAATGTTGAAATCGAGCAGTTCGTCAATTCCGTAACGCTTGATGGTTAATTTTACGGTGGTTCCCTGTTCTCCGCGAATCAGGTGTGCCGCCTCGTCCAGGGACAGATTCTCAACGCTCTTGTCGTCCACTTTTACAATTATATCTCCGCTGAGAATACCGGCTGATTTTGCAGGACTCCCGTCCATCGGCGCAATAACAGAGAGTTGTTTGTTTCGCCACCCCAGTTGAATGCCTACACCGCCGTATTTTCCGTAAGCCAGAATGTTGATATTATCCCGTTCGTCCTTTTCCAGGTAAACGGTATAAGGATCCAGGGCAGCGGTGATATTTCGGATACTGGCTCGGGTAAACGCTTCCGGATCCAGTTCATCCACGTAGGTGGCAAATACCTGTTTGTACACTTCGTTGATTAGTCGCTGGGATTTTCCCAATTTTCGGTAAAAATCGGAGCGACTCAGGGCCAAGGAAGCCACCGCCAGTAACAGGATGAGCAGTACCCATTTTCGGTTATGTTTAAATGGTTTCATTAAAATAGTTTTCTCCTTTTCAATTCGGACAGAATTTCACCATGGATCGCCTCCACCGGTTGGTGACCGTCCAGCACCACCATCCGCTCCGGGAAGCGTTTAGCCAGTTCAAGGTAGGCATTCCGGACAGCGGTCTGTAATTCCAGACCTGCCCGCTCAATCCGATCCTTCTCCTGTTTTCTTCGCCGTTCCGCTTCGGAGGGTAATAAGTCAACAAAAAAAGTTACGTCCGGTTCCAATCCGTTGGTGGCGAAGGTGTTTAATTTAATCAGCCATTCAAGATCTAGCTGCCTTCCGCCGCCCTGGTAGGCCAGAGTAGAATCAGAATACCGGTCCGCTACCACATGAATCCCTGCTTCAATATTGGGCAGAATAATTTCATAGGTCAACTGAGCCCGGCTGCCACACATTAACAGGGCCTCCGTCCGGTCACAAAGCACCGATGAAGGTCGGTGCAGAAGAATTTCCCGGATCTCTTCCGAAACAAGGGTTCCTCCCGGTTCCCGTACCAGAATCGATTTTTTCCCCTCCCTGTTCAGGGCCTCCACCAGGAGTTTGACCTGGGTGCTCTTCCCGCACCCATCAATTCCTTCAAACGTAATTAGTCTGCCACGGTTAAAAATAGACATTTGGATCTTCCTTCCCTACCATAATTACAAATTCCCCCCGGGGGGCTTTCGCCGTAAAGTGTGAAATTAATTCAGATACTTTTCCGCGAATAATTTCTTCGTGCAGTTTGGTCAGTTCTCTCCCGATGGCTGCCGGTCGATCTCCCAGGTGGGTTAAGATATCCTTCAATGTTTTTAACAGCCGGTTCGGACTTTCAAAGAAGATGATGGTTGCCTCTTCATTCAGGAGCCGTTTGAGGCGCTGCTTGCGACCTTTTTTCGTCGGTAGGAAACCCTCGAATATGAATCGATCGGTGGGAAGCCCAGAAGAAACCAACGCGGTTAATACGGCGGAAGCGCCGGGGATCGCTTCAATGGTGCAATTCGCTTCCAGGGCAGCCCGGACCAGGCGATAGGCCGGGTCACTAATTCCGGGAGTGCCTGCGTCGGTGACAACAGCCAGCGATTGGCCTGAAACCAAGTGATCCACTATCCGGGGAATCCGTGTAAAACGGTTATGTTCGTAATAACTGATCAGGGGCGTATGGATCTGGTAATGGGATAATAATTGACGTGTTCGACGTGTATCCTCCGCCGCAATCAGGGGCACCTCCTTTAAAATCCGTAAGGCTCGATGGGTGATGTCTTCCAGATTACCAATGGGAGTGGAAACAATGTACAAAGTACCTGAATTTTCGGGGGCAGTCACAAGCGCTTCAGGGCAGCCCCAATTTTTTCCAGTCCAAAATCAAGTTCGTCCCGGCTCACGTTTAAATGGGGTCGGAAACGAATGGCCCGCTCTCCACTTCCCAACATTAGAACCCCTTCTTCGGCAATCAATTGAATTGCCCGGTCCCGGGTAACCCCATCGGGAAGATCAAAAGCACAGAAAAGACCCTGCCCCCGGACGTTGGAAACGTATCCGGGAAAGCGACTTCCCAGTTGTTCCAGTTGATTCAATAAATAAGCACCCGATGTTTGCGCCTTTTCAACCAGCTGCTCTTGTTCAATGATTTCCAGATAGATGGTGAAACGAACCATGTCCACCAAATTCCCACCCCAGGTGGAGTTAATACGGCTCGATTCTTTAAAGACATGTTTCTCTACTTCATCCACTCGATGGCCCACAAAAATGCCACAAACCTGCGTTTTCTTACCGAAGCTGATAATATCGGGGCGGGCTTTTTCGCCGAACAACTGGTGAGCCCACATTTTTCCCGTAATCCCGACCCCGGATTGTACTTCATCGTAAATCAGGAGGAATTCGTTTTCATCGGCCAGGTCACGGAGGGCATGGAAAAATTCGGCTCTAAAATGATTGTCACCCCCCTCGCCCTGAATCGGTTCAATGATCAAGGCGGCAATGTCATCGGGATTCTGGGATAAGGCGGCCTTGATTTCGTTCAAGGCCTTGGCTTCCAGTTTCCGCATTTCCTCCAGATTTTCTTTTGTCAGGGGAAATTTTATTTTGGGATTGGTAACCCTGGGCCAGTCAAATTTTGGGAAATAGAGTGTTTTACGCTTGTCCGGTGAATCGGTGAGGGAAAGGGTGTAACCGGTCCGACCATGAAAACATTGTTTAAAGTGGATAATCTGGGACCCCTTCTCCCCTTTTCCACTGGACAGGTTTTTTCTTACTTTCCAGTCAAAGGCTGTTTTTAAAGCGTTTTCCACCGCCAGGGCGCCGCCTTCAATGAAAAAGGAATAGGGCAGATATTCGGGCTGGGCTACCCTTCCCAGCGTATCCACGAATTCAGCCAGCTGGGTGGAATAAACATCCGAATTCGTGGGTTTGTTCAAAGCTGCTTCCAGAATTCGATCCTTGTTTTCCAGGAGATAAGGGTGATTGTACCCGACGGAAAGGGAGGCAAACATGGAAAATAGATCCAGATATTCCCGTCCGTCACGGGCATCCACCAGCCAGGATCCGTGGCTGTTTTTTAAATCGATTACCGGATCCATCCCGTCAGCCAGCATGTGGTTGCCAATGGTTTTACGTACATCAACAGGTTGAATGGTCATTTCGTAGCGTCTTTCCAGTTAAAAAGGTTAATTGATTTAGGCGTTAAGTCAATTCAAATTTGATTCCCTGGGCCAACGGTAAATCGCTGCTCCAGTTAATGGTATTGGTTTGACGGCGCATGTATTGTTTCCAGGCGTCGGACCCGGATTCGCGACCGCCCCCCGTTTCTTTCTCACCACCGAACGCACCGCCTATCTCGGCCCCGGAAGTACCAATATTAATATTGGCAATACCGCAATCACTCCCCCTGGAGGACAAGAATTGTTCGGCATTCTGAAGGTTGGTGGTAAATAAGGCAGAAGATAATCCCTGGGGCACCGCATTGTGGATTGCCATGGCTTCTTCCATGGTTTTGTAGGGAATAATGTAAAGAATCGGCGCAAAGGTCTCCTGCTGAACAATTTCCCAATGATTTTCCGCCCGTACAATGGTCGGTTCTACATAATATCCTTTTCGATCCAGGACCTTTCCCCCAAACAGAATTTTGCCTCCGGCCTCCCGGATCTTCTCGATTGCCCGGAGGTACAGTTCCACCGCCGCCTGATTGACGAGCGGTCCCATGAGGGTTCCCTCCTTTAACGGATCGCCGATCCTGACCTGTTGGTAGGCACTTATGAGTCGATCCACGAAGTTGGAAACCACTCCCTCCTGGATAATGATTCGGCGGGTGGAAGTACACCGCTGACCCGCCGTTCCAATAGCACCGAAAACGGTAGCGGGGACCGCCAGGTCCAGATTGGCAGTTTCATCAATAATAATGCCGTTATTACCTCCCAACTCCAGGATGGTCTTGCCAAAACGCTTCGCCACCTGTTCACTGACGTGCCGTCCCATGGCGGTTGAACCGGTAAACGAGATGAGCGGAAGTCGTTTATCATTGACCAGGGTTTCCCCGATGATGGATCCCTTACCAATCACCAGATTGAAGATGCCGGAATAACCGTTCACCTCCATTACCTCGTTGCAAATGTTTTGGACGGCGATACTGCACAGAGGGACGGAAGAAGAAGGTTTCCAGATGACCGTATCTCCGGCAATAGCGGCAATAAAAGCGTTCCACGCCCAGACGGCAACCGGAAAATTAAAGGCTGAAATCACGCCGATGGGACCCAGGGGATGCCACTGCTCGTACATCCGGTGGTCTTTTCGCTCCGAATGCATGGTTTTTCCGTACAGCATCCTGGATTGCCCCACGGCAAAATCGGCGATATCGATCATTTCCTGAACTTCGCCGTCGCCCTCCTGTTTGATTTTCCCCATTTCCAGAGCCACCAGACTACCCAGCGCATCTTTCTTCTCCCGGAGCGCCAGTCCCATTTGACGAACCAATTCTCCCCGGACCGGCGCCGGAACCGTCCGCCAATCGTAAAAGCCTTCCTTTGCCCGCTGGACGACCTGTTCGTAATCCTCCTGTCCAGCCATGGCGACGGTTGCAATAACTTCACCGGTTGAGGGATTGATCGATGGTAAAGTTTCCCGTTTGGTCGAAGACCAGAATCCTTTTCCGGAGCAGGATCCGGGATTCAGGGTGTTGATTCCCAGTTCTTTTAAAATTGCATTCACGTAAAAACCCTTTAATTAAGTAAGATTGTACCTGTGATTGAAATTTCCAGCACCTGACAGTTTTTAAGGTAAAACCAAAGAAAAATTTACGTTGGTTTCCAACTCATTCGGAAGCGCCCCTTCCCTCCAGGGCATAGTTACACGCCCAGGAATGATCCCCCGCCTTACCTGTTTTTGGTTCACCTTGCTCGCAATCCTGTTTTACGTAGGCGCAACGGGGATGATAGGGACAGCCGGAGGGGTAATCATGAGGCGCTGGAACCGTCCCGGGAATAGCCGGAAATTTTCCATCCCTGTTCTTCTCAAAGGTGGAGAGCTTCATTAAATCAGCCGTGTAGGGGTGTCGTGACGATGTTAATACTTCCTCCGTGGGACCGGATTCCACCATTTTCCCGGCGTACATGACCAGAGTCCGGTGTGCCGTCTTCTGAACCAGACTGAGATCGTGAGTGATAAACAGAATGGAAAGACCCATGCGCTGGTTCAATGATTTTAACAGCGCGATGATCTGACCCTGAATCGTGACATCCAGGGCGGTGGTGGGCTCATCGGCAATTAACAGTTTAGGTTTCCGGGCTAAAGCGGCAGCAATTAAAACCCGTTGTCGCATTCCTCCGGAAAATTCATGGGGATACTGCTTGTACCGTTTTTTCGGTTCCGTGATTTTCACTTCCCGCAGTAATTCATATACCCGTTCCCTGGTGGCGAATGATTTTTCTGAAATCGCTTCACGAATCTGTTCACCGATCGAAATGACCGGATTAAGGGCGGTCATCGGTTCCTGGAAAATCATGGCTTTGGTGCAATCCAGCCCCGTTCCGGTTAAACGGACCTGGGCTTTGGGGTGGTTTAAACCCATAAGAGCCAGGGCGATCTGGGATTTACCGCAACCCGATTCACCCACGAGCGCCAGAATTTCTCCGTTAAAAATTGAAAAGGAGACCTGATCCACAGCCGGGACCAGGTCTCCTTTTATGGGAAAGGAAACGGATAATTGTTTAATATGAATCAGCCGGTCATGCTTCATCGGTGTTGGGCTTATTGCCACTCTGATCCTTGAAGGCGCTGTATCCGAGCAGCAACACCATAATGACTAATATCCACAAAGTGGCGTGGTGGTAACGGCTTCCGGAATAATCAATCAGGTCAATGAACCGTCCAATTAACAGGGAAATTCGCCCCATGACGGCAAATCCGAAGGAAGCACCAAAGCTGATCATCAGGAAATAGATTCCGAACCGGGAAACCTTACCCAGCCAGCCCGTATGTTCCCTGGAAAAGTAAAAATACAGGAGTCCCGCGATGGTCCCCACAATAATAATAAAACTGTTAAAAATACTGTCTCCCAGAAGGCTGAATAAGGGTAAATCGCCGACGAACCGAACGGCAGATCCCTTAATCTGTCCGATTACATTCGAGTTCAGGAAACCATAAGCTCTGAGACCGGCAGCCATACCTACTGTATAGGCAATTCCCCACCGGGCAAACCAGCTCATTTTGGAAAAGACACTTAATAACATCATTATTCCCAGAATAAAGGGAATGATGTATATCAGGTGCATCCCGTGCCCTTTATCGATCCCTCCTGCCGGGAAAACGGCAGGCAGGACCGCCCCCAGGGTATTGTAGATCCCGTACCAGAATTTCATAAAAGCGCTGTCCAGAGTACCAGGCTCAATCTTGGGCCAGAGCCGACCGAACAGGTTCGGCTGGATCTGGGTCCAGAAATACATGGAAGTCCAATATCCCGCCGAAACACCCACGAAAATGTGTTCCGCAATTTTGTAAAAGGGGTTATCCTTGTAAAGATAGGAAAAAATAGCCAAAGTCAGGAAGGCTGCGATCCACCCACCGAAAATTTCTGCTCCATTCATATTGATTCTCTCCCGACCTTAATATTTTCTTGCGCGTTTTCGTTCGATGAAATAACCCACATTCCCCAGGACGATAAACAGGACGATCACCAGGTGAGCAATGGATTGGGCGTCCATACCGCTGGTTCCGATTCCCGGTTCACCGATAAGGGCTTCATATTCGGCTGCGCCGGGCATACCCGCCAGAATCCCATTCACCTGACCTGATTGGACGTAGGGCATCACCTCATTTACCTGAATGGAAGTGGTGCCGGTACTCATGGGAACCCCCGTGGGATCGGAGGCATACTGGACCCATTCCACCGTGCCGGGATAACCGGCGGAAGCGGAAAACAGGAAATCAAAATCCTTAAAATTGTTAATACCCTCCATCATAGGGATTTTATCGATCAAGCTCCCCCGGGCGTCTACCGTGTACATTTTCCGTAAATTGCTGACGACGCCCTTCACCACCGCTTCATTCCCTGGACGAAACCCCAACAGGACGTAATCTTCGCCGTAGGTCAAATGAAATTCATTTTTAGCTACCTGATTTAGGGCTTCCTCCGCCATGAATTGTCCGTCGGGCCAGAGACAGGTTACGTACACTTTTTGCCCGTTTCGAAACAGGTGGCGCAAGATGGCAATAGCCATGGGATGGATTTCCGGCTTGGTGCTGGGACCATACTCGAAAGATACCAGCACCTTCGAATTCGGCGGCAAGCTTTCAATGGCATTATAGGCCACCTGGGTGGCGTTGGTTGGACGAATGGGTAATCCTAACGGAAAAAACAAAGGCAAGGCAACCACGGCGGCGATAATCAGGAAAATCCAGCGTCGATCCACGTGCCCCAGTTTCAGAATCAGATTTTCAAGAAATTTCATAATTATTCTCCGATATAGGATTTTTCAATACCGAGGATGTATCGTATAGACGTGGAAATGATTCCCAGACCGATTCCGATCATAATCGCTCGGGCACCGGCCACATTGGGGAAGTTGTATATCCAGTCCTGTAACAGGGGTAAATAAAATATTCCCGGTTTGTCTACCGGCCAGCCCGTGAGAAAACCGGCGATTGTCACCAGGAGTAATCCGCCAGCGACAGCGAAAAATGTAATTTTTTTATTTTTAAACCACTGGTTGACGCCAATACCACAAAAAAGGACTACAATGTACATGATAAACCAGCTGGATACCTTACTGCCGACGGGCACCCTCCCGAGCATAATAATGATCCCGGCGGTTAAAAGTAGTGTCGCTTCAAAATTCCGGATACGGAATGCCCGGTAGGAAGCGGAAGCAACAAAGAAAGCCAGTAAGGCAAACATGGTGGCGCTTAAAGGTGTGAATATTTTGTAGAACATCCAGTTAAACAGGCTGCCGCGAGTGGTAATATGGGAGCCCCATTCGGCCGGAATCACCTTTGCCGACGCCCCCGCTGCTGTTAAAGCTTCCGCCACCTGGTCCGCTTTTTTCCGCATCCAGTAAGGGGAATCCATTTTAAAAGGTGTCTCCGGATCAATGATGGATAAAATAGAAGAAGTTGTTTCCATATCCTTGTGAATTTCAGGGGCAAGGACTGCTGCCACCTGCTGGGGATCGTTGCCGGGATTGACAATTTCCAGAGTGTAGGAACCACGGAGAACGAAGCCGGCAGTAAGGGCGAAGAAAAATCCCAGGATAGCCATGACGCTATAGGGCCAGCCCTTTTTCCTTTTAATAATTTTCTGTGATTGCAGTTTCATCAGATTCAGGGCTCCCAGGAAGATGGCAAAACTGGCCAGGATGTCGAACCATTGAGTTGCGTCATCATTGACAAAGGCTTCGATGGCGGGGTGATCGATAAACCAGCCGAACAGGGTAATAAAACCCACCACTGCCACAATGGTTATCGGAACTTGCCGTTTCCAAAACATAGTGTTCTCCTACTGAACGGTTAAAAATTGCAGGACATTCCAGTCAATCCAACCCATTTCATGGAAAAACCGGAATCCCATTGTCAATATAATGAAGGCGATAATCAGGGCTTTTAAAATGTCTTGCCCTTTGACGCCTCCAATCAATTCCGGTTTCTGGGATAAATAGGCACTGGCAGCGAAGAATTCTTCGCCAATCAACGTATAGTCACAGGCAGTTACAAAGAAGGGAATCTGGGCGGGGGAGGCCGTACCGGCGATCTGGATCGCCCCGATGGAGTTCCCCGTCTCTGCCAGAATTAAGGACTCCGCATAAAATTTTCCCATGTAAAGACACGCCGCCGGCTGTTCCCGATTCATAATACCGTTCACTCCAGCGGCATAAGCAAATTGATCATCTGTCAGGTAATGGACCATATCCTCATGAAACATGTCCGGGCGTCCTTCCAACAGGTAGGATTCCTTGCATGATTCCCGGGCTGCTTTCATGACGATGGAGCGGGATACGGGAACATTCAGATTGGTCTCATAACGGGAAGTCATGCGGGCTACGTAACCGAGAATAATGACACCAGCCACCGTTTCCACCTGATCCATATCCATGATACCGGGGACATACAATACTTCTTTGCCCATTTCAGTGCTTCGCCCCACAGCTTCTTCAATCGCTTTTAAGCCGGGAATCGTCCGCAAAAAGATGGGCTCACCCCGTTCGGCCACCCGGATGTAGTAAATCAATACCCCCACCATCAACAGGATGGCGAAAAACATGACGATCCGTTCCAGCTTGAAATACGGATGTCCCAATAACCAGTAGATAAGAAAGGCTAAGGTGAAGCCCCCCACTACCAGCCAGAACTGTTTATCTTTCACTGAGGTTTCTCCTCCTTGTTCTGTTTTGCTACCTGATCCAATCGTTCAATTTCACGGATTAAAAATTCCACATTTTGTGGTTCTTCGAATAATTCAGCGGCCCGGTAATAGCCGTCCGTTCGAATAAAAGCATTAATAATCGGTCCGAAAAATACCAGCGCGTGGGAGCCTAAAAGAGCCAGGGGTTTGGACATCTCCAGAAAAAATATGGCTGGAGTCACCAGACCGGAATCCAGGATTTTCTTTGCCAGACGGGAAATAAAGGCTTCGTCTTCGGATGAACGTAGTCGAATATCCGGTTCCAGGGTCTGGGATGAAGTATTAATTGGTTTCCACCATTTCAAGGTTTGATCGGGGGATGGAATAAATATCGCCGTCGATTTCAACTTGTGCTACCCTGACCATCGTTTCAGATTCCATTCGCTGCAAATCAGGTGGAAGTTTAACAATTTTCCCTAACAATCCAAAGTATGGTGCACGAATAATTCGCACCAGACTTCCCTCCCGGACAGCTTCAGCCTCATGTATCTCTTTGGCGCTTCCGGTTAATTCTTCCTGTTCCAGGGGAATTACAATCTCCGGACGAATGACCCCCGCCCGAATCTGAGTGGCCCCATTAATGGAGGCATCCCGCCCTTCGTACTGCTTAAATAAATCAAACGTCCGGTCGCTCATTTTAATGGAACCATAACCCTCCGTAACAATGAGGGAAGTGCCGATTTCTTCCGATCCGGTAATTGCCACCCCCAACGTGTAACCCAGAATGGCCTTTAAATCGGAGTAGTTGAATCCACCCACAACCACACCGGCCACTTTCAGACGAATCGCCTTTTGAAAAGCCTCCAGACTGATGAAAGAACCGCCTACTACGATTTGTCCCTCCAATTCCGGCGTAATGAACTCCGGTGTAATCTCCTGATCCCGGGTTTCGACCAGGATTTTCAGCTTCCCCCTGTTTTCACCACCGATACCGAAAATCCCCTGGATAAAAGCACCCTGAGTTTCAATGGTGACCCCTTCTTCAGGAATAATTTTGGTGACTTTACCGCGCATATAGGCATCGACATTAACGGGAATGGGGGCTTCTCGGAAAACTGCTTGACCGGTAACATCGGAAATAGCCTCCAGTGTTCCATTAATCGGTGAAGTCACATTGGATTTAAACAATCCAAATATACCTTTAGTCTCGGCAATTACTTCTCCCTTTTTAACGGGACTGCCCACTTCCTTCGTCAAAACCGTTTTGGCATCCCCAGGGTCGATGTTCAGCAGGTTGGCAATGTTAACCATCTGGATATTCCCCGGCAAATCGGTTTTCGCTACCACATCGCCCGGTTCCACCTGTTGCCCCACTTTAACGACCACCTCCCCTTTCAAGGGAAGAATGCGGTCCTTGCTGATTTTAGTTTCATGCAGAACTTTAAGTCCAGGTGTGTAAGAATGCGCCATTATTGAAGATTTCCTGTGTCATATTCCGGATATTCATCCATAGCTTTGAACCAAGATGTGAGCGCTCTGATTCGTTCGTCATGGTCGTCTGGCAGGACCAAAGGGCGTCCTCGCCCGTCGAAAATGAGACCCACTACTCCCCCGTGGATGACAGTATAAATTTCAACCCCCTTTCCACTTCCCACATCGATTTGTTTGGAGGGAATAAGCTTTGTCTGAAGGGGTTCGTAGGGTGCTTGAATAACCTTTAATTCTCCTGTTTTTAATTCGAGGGATTCGGTTTGCCCGTCGGGCATAGTGATCTCAGCCTTTAAAAGCGTAGCTCCCGGCTTCGCTTTGCCTACGGGTGCGATGCATGTTCCCAGTCGAATTAAGCAGTCTTTTTCAAAGACTTCCAAGGCAGCCCGACGAGCGCTTTCAGCCATCTCTTCTTTATCGATATTGGCTAGGACTCCCAACTGGGGCATCATAAATATCGAATCCACTGCCAGTTGGGTAATTCCTTCAGGCAGGAAGGCGTCGATCAACATTTTGGCTGCTTGTTGACGACGGGGAGCGTGGGACAGGACACCACCGGATCCTACAATCAAATCCAGTTCCTTCATATTCACCAAGGATTCTCCCGTGGCCGTTTGTTCGAACGCGTCGGAAATGGTCCGCTCTTTCTGGATACCTTTTAAGCTTACGGCAAATTCCTTGTGCTGAATAAAGGAGAGGCGCAGTGCTTCCCGGGCAATGGCTTGTTCCACCATTAATTCTTCCAGGGACTGGGGAACGGTGGTAGGACGGATCATTTTATTCCCAATTCGGTTACTCAATTCTTTTTCGTCAATATCGAAGGGGACCCACCGAAGGACGTTTGGCAGTGTAGCCTCCGCCAGCACATTACAAATAGAATAGCTCATTCCCAGATTGGCGCTTACCGTTCGGTTAAACTGCCCCTGAAAGACGGAGAAAATATCGGTGGTGGCGCCGCCAATATCCACACCCACAACGGATATGTTTTCTTCCTTGGCAATCATTTCAATGAGGGATCCGACTGCGCCGGGGGTTGGCATAATCGGTGCATCGGTCCAGGTCATGAGTTTTTTATAGCCGGGTGCCTGCTGCATGACATGTTCCATGAACAAATCATGAATTTTATCCCGGGAGGGTCGGAGGTTCTCCCGTTCTAGAACCGGCCGGATATTTTCTACCAGATCCAGGTCTGTAATGTGGCCCAGCGTTTCCTGAATATGTTTTTGAGCTTTATTATTCCCGGCATAAATCACCGGAAGCTTGTAATTGGTCCCCAGCCGTGGTTTTGGATTGGCCGCTGCCAGAATTTCCGCCAGTTCCACCACATGTTTGGTAGTTCCCCCATCAATGCCTCCTGAAAGTAGAATCATATCCGGGCGTAACTGACGGATGCGCTGTATTTTCTGGTGGGGTAAACGACCGTCATTGGAAGCCAAAACATCCATGACGATGGATCCGGCGCCCAGGGCAGCCCGCTCAGCGCTCTCCCCGGTCATGGATTTGACTACTCCCGCCACCATCATCTGGAGTCCACCCCCGGCAGAACTGGTGGACACATAAACATCCACGCCCACGTTTCCCTTCTGGGGAGTAATAATTTGATTATCCTCCAGCAATTTCCGACCTGAAAGCTCCTCCACCTCCATGACGGCATTTAACACACCCTTCGTTACATCTTCAAAAGGTGCTTCCACGGTGGTCGGGGCTTCTCCCCTCACCTTCAGGCGGTATTCTCCGTCTACCAGTTCAATCAAGATTGCCTTGGTCGTAGTACTACCGCAATCGGTTGCTAAAATTGATTTTAATTCCATTAAATCCAATCACATTAATTTAATCAAAAGATAAAGCAATGTCAGGGGACTGGTGAACATCAGTGAATCGAAGCGATCCAGAACGCCACCATGTCCCAACAATAGTTTTCCAGAATTCTTAACTTCCGCATCCCGCTTGAAAAGAGATTCCACAAAATCGCCCAACTGTCCAAATACGCCCACAATAACGGTCAAAATAACCAGGTCAAGAATGGAAAAACCCATACCGATCCACCGGTAATGATTTAAAACCCAAAATGTAATAAAGGCCCCGAAGATACCACCTAAATAGCCCACCACGGTCTTATTGGGACTCACCCGCTCGATCAATTTTTTCTTCCCCCAGGCTTTCCCGAAGAGGTAGGCGGCTGAATCACAAATCCAAACCGAGACGATCATTGCCATAGTAATTTTTGTCCCCTGGGTCGTATCCCAGTTGCGGAGGGTGATTAGCGTTCCCAACAGGATCGTTACATAATAGAAGCCGCCGAGCGTAGCGGTCATATTTCCGTAAGGATTGGGAATGTGCCTGAATAATTCCCATAACAGGGTTATTAAGGCAAACCCAAGAAATGTGGCCATGAGTAAGGTAATATTTATAGAAGGAAACTGAAAAAACAGTACCGAAACGGGAATGGTTGCCGCCAATCCCAGCCAAATTAATGGTTTGGTTCCATCCTTTTGTTTGAGCGTATAAAATTCGTACAGAGCCAGAATGATAACCAGATTAACAAAAACGGCGAACGGATAACCACCCAGGTACAATAAATACAGAACGGCTGGAATGCCCAGAACAATAACAGGGAATCGATTTTTTAGCCAATTAATCACAGAATACCTAATAGAGAAGCGTGAAAGTACTTTTCTTTATCACCTTAATACAACAGGGATTCGTTTTAAACCAAGACTTCCAGCGCTTGAGGAAGGACTTTCACATGTATGGGAGTGCTTCCCAATAATTCACCATCAATATTCAACGTGTTCCGGTCCTCCGGCAGAATGGAAAATTCACTGACCTGTCGGTAATCCACCACCGAAGAGCTGACATGGGTGCCTTTAAACACTTTCGGGAAAAGACGCAGCATTTTGAAGCGGCTTGCTTTTCGAACGATAAGTAGATCAATGAGTCCGTCATCCAATCTGGCCAGGGGGGCCATTTTCATTCCCCGACCAGTATGGATTGTATTACAACCAATGATGAAACCAAAATCAGCCACAAAGGTTCTGCCATCAATTATAATGCGGGCCAAACGCTGCCGGTGCCGGATCACTTCCCAAAGTACAGCAACGTTGTAGCGCTGAACTCCAAGCCAGCGCATTTTTTCCGCCAGCAATCCTGCGTCAGTTGGCAATCCCCACCCCATGATATTGAAGCCGTAATAGAGAATGCCATTGGCATCCGCTTCGAACAGGTCGATTTTCCGAATTCGATTGGTAAGAATTCGTTTCACCGCCAGTTCCGGATCGAGACAATTCAGATCGTGCATGAAGGAGTTCCCGGTTCCCCCAGTAATTAAACCGATGGGAATCTTTTTCTTATCCATACGTGTCATAATTCCATTAATCACTTCGTGCATGGTTCCGTCCCCGCCGATGGCACAAAAACCATTATATCCTTTTAAATCGACCGTCTTGGCAAATTCCCGGGCGTGCCCGGCATACTCTGTTTCCAGGATGGTAATTTCCGCACCCGCTTCATCGAACAGGGGTTTGACCCGCTCCAGAATATCCAGCCCTTTTTTTACGCCGCCGTGGGGATTGACCGTCACATAATATTTAGACATGATCCGTCCTTACGATTTGTGTTTCATGTACTGGTCATCGCCCCACTCGATAACTTCGACCTTCACCTTGGCGGTGCCTTTATCCACAAAACCCAGTTTGAGGGCCGCACCATAGGAACAATCGAGGATTCTCCCTTTTACATAAGGTCCCCGGTCGTTAATGCGGAGAATCAGGGATTTATTGTTTTCCAGGTTCGTCACCCGAACAATGGTATTCAGGGGAAGTGTTTTGTGGGCGGCAGTTAGACCGTACATATCGAACACTTCACCATTGGCGGTTAATTTACCGTGAAAATCTTCCCCATAATAGGAACTGATACCGATAAACGTTTTTTGCTTATGGGAATAGCTTTTAGTACTTAGACCTGGAGAAGAACTCCTCCCTCCGGAACCAGTACGGTACCGAGGTGCATTGGTACAGGCGGAAATCAGCAGCCCCGCCGTGATAAGACTTGAGATGAGAAATCGTTTTACCATCAGGTATGAAGAATGACTTTACCCATCAGTTCTTGAACCGAATTCAAGTGTTTTCTCTCAAGATAATTTATCAATTCCGGGACAATTTGGGGAGCGGTATGGGGGTTCCGGAAGCTGGCGGTACCCACTTGGACGGCTACCGATCCCGCCAGCAAATATTCCACCACATCCTTTCCATCCACAATGCCCCCAATTCCGATGACAGGGATAGCCACTTTCTGGGCAATTTTGTGGACCGCCGCCAGCCCGATTGGTTTAATCGCTGGACCGGAGAGACCACCGTAGGTGGTATAAATGTTGGAATACCATGATTCCGAATCAATGCTCATTCCCACAACCGTATTAATTGCCGAAACGGCGTCCGCCCCTGCCAACTCAGCCGCTTTCGCCACAGAAACAATATCGGTAACATTTGGGCTGAGTTTCATGATTAATAAACGCTGGGTCCGTTTCCTCAAAGCTGCCGTTAACATCGAAGTCTGATCACAATCCACCCCAAATTCCAAACCCCCCTCCTTAACGTTAGGACAGGATATATTGATTTCATACCCTACAATACAGGATGAAACTTGTTCAATAGCCTCCACCACAGCCAAGTATTCTTCAATCGTGGAACCGGCCACATTCAGGATCACCTTGGTACCCAGTTCCTCGAAACGGGGTAACATGGTTCTAATACATTCGTCGACACCAATATTAGCCAGACCGATGGAATTAATCATTCCCGATGCCGTTTCTACAATCCGGGGGGGTGGATTTCCCTCCCGGGGATGGCGGGTAATGGATTTAGTTACAATTGCCCCCAGGCGTGCCACATCCACTTCGGGTAATTCGACCCCATACCCAAACGTACCAGAAGCCACGAAGACGGGATTCCGAAAAGAAACGGGGCCGATTTGGATTGCGAGCTCAGGCAAACCGGATTTCCTCTGCGCGATACACAGGACCTTCTATGCAGGTGAGGGAATAGGTCCCGTTATAGGTGTGACGGCGGCTGGGTTTCTGATTTTTCTCGATAACGCACCCCTGGCACAAGCCGATTCCGCAAGCCATATAACTTTCCACCGATAATTGAGCCGGAATTTTCCGTTTCAACGCAAATTCCTGAACCCGGATAAGCATGGGTTCCGGTCCACAGGCATAGATGACAGAATTGGGGTGCCTTTGAACCACTTGTTCCAATGGAACCATGACGGTACCGCGGATTCCCAGGCTGCCGTCATCGGTGGTGAGAATCATTCCATGCCTTTCATCCGGTTTTAGGAAATGACCACCGCTGTTACGGGCACCAAAAATAGTGGTGTGGTTCACGCCGGCTTGCTGACATTCATGATGTAAATTAAGGATGGGAGCAACTCCCGTGCCACCTCCGATCAGAATGGGATAATTATTCCCGTCCCTCCAACCGGTAAACTGATTCCCCAACGGACCCAGGACATCCACCGTCGTCCCGACTGTTTTGGTGGACAACAACGTCGTTATTGGTCCCACCGGTTTATAGATAATCTGAAGCCGGGAATCATTGACTCCCGCAATACTCATGGGACGCCGCAGGGGGTGCTCCCATTGATCCGATCCCAGGATATTAATGAACTGCCCACAGCCGCGGTAGGCGCCAACAATGCCAGGGGCATTCATTTCCATCATCCAAAGTTCCTGGGCGATGGATTCGTTGACGGTAATTTCCCCTTTTTCGATGATCATTGTACCGATAGGGAGTCCGATTTCTGGCTGATGATGCTGTTCAACAGGGTTAGGCGTTTCCGGGCCATTTTAGCCTGTTCCGAATCGGGGTAATAAGTCAACACCTTTTGATAGTACTTGCTGGCGCTGTCCGCCTGGTAGGCTTCATAATCGAAATAATGTCCGAGGAAATAGGCTGCCAGGAGCCCTGCATCCGAAACAGTATCGGTGACTACAACTTGACGGTATTTATTCAAAGCCAGCGTAGTATCTTTTTCAAGCACCGATTCTGACTCTAACAGTAGCGTTTTAGCCGGATTTACAATGCCCAAATCAAGATTGGTCTGTTCCGTGAGGGCTTTAGAATATTCACTCTGTGGGTAAAACAGGAGGAGTTGCTTTCGATAGCGGGCAGCAAGGGAATCCTTACCGGATTGTTCCAGTAAATAGCTGTAAGTATAAAGAGCCTTCGGAACGAGCGGAGACTCCGGTGCCAGGGTTAATAATTGCTCCAGATGAATTTTGGCGCTGTCCGGTTGATCAAAATGGAGGCTTTCCAATTCTGCCAGGGTATACAGATATTTCGCCATTGAATTGAGAACGGTTCCGTTCTTGACCTTTTTGGTAGAATCCATACGGCTTGAATCGGGAACTGATAATATCTCCGCTTTAAGTTCCGTTAATTCTTTTCGTGCCTTTTGATAGGCTGTAATTTCTTTAATCCGCGCCCGGGCCAGATTGATAAACCGGGACTGGGAATATTCTTTTCCCACACTTTCATAATTTTTACTGGCGGCCTCCAGATCCCAGTCATTCTTCAAGGCATACTCACCCAAGATATAAAAAGCTTCTGCTGATGCCGGCGTTTTGGAATAATCCTGTACGATGGACTCCAACCGTACCTGGGCAGCAGAATGTTTATTCTGTAGCTGGTATAATTTTACCAGTTCCAGTTCCAGATTCCCGTGGATTGCTTTGAAATCCTCATCCAGCAACATAGTTTTAATGGTATTGGTTGCTTTCTTCCAGTTCCCTTCCAAGCGGTAAATTTGGACCGTTTTCAGGCTGGCCTCCTGTACTTCCTTTTTAGAGAGGGAATATTTCATGACCAGTTTATACGCTTCCAGGGCCCGCTTATAATCCTGGTAATGAAAGGATAAAGATGCCATCCGGTAGTAAATCTGTCCTTTATCTTTCCGGTCCTTGGAAAAGGCAGCAGCCGCCTCCAGATGATCCATGGCTTCCGAGTTAAACTCCTGTTCCAGCAGAATATCGGCAACAGCGGCATGGATTCTGGCTTTTAATTCGTTTTGGATCGGTTTTTCCAGAATTGATTTCAATTCATCGATGGCAGGCTGAGGTTTACCCAACCGCCATTTCACCAGTGCCAGCCAGAATTGGATCTCCTCAATTCCTGTACCTGGGAATTCCGATTCCATTTGACGTAGCGTGGTTTCCACCTGACGATATTCTCCGCGGTAGTAGTGAGACTTTGCAATTAAAAACATCGCCTTCTTTCGCAGCCGTGTTTCGGGGTATTTTTCCAATACAAATTCAGATTTATTAATCACCCGTTCATAGTTGTCAATGGCCGCTTTGGGAAGGGCCTCATTCCGATGTTCCAGCCGCTCTTTTTCCGCTTTTTCAAAGTACTCCTGAGCGTTGTAGAAAGTGTTGAAATAAGCACAGGAGATGTTTAAAAACAGAAAGGTCAGTCCGGTGGTAAACGCCAAACCGCAGTATTTTACCCATTTCATTGGGGGAAATTTAGATGGAAAAAATCTCTCTTCCAGACTTGATTCGCCGTGAATTAACTTAATTGAATGGAAAAAACACAGTCTTTATGCTTCAGAAGCCAGCGTGGGGTTCTCGTATTAGGTATTGCTTTTCATTGCATGGTCGGCTTTTCCTCTGCTCAAACCCTCTCCTCCATTCCATTCAGTGAAGATGATTCCCTGTCCTATTTAATCATTCTTGCCGATACCAATCAGGTTCCTATTTATATTGATCAAGTTCTTATGGGATATTCGCCTCTTAAGCAACCGATCCCTGTACCATCCGGTTTTCATACGGTTAGTTTTTTACCTGGCTCCGTCCAGAATATTTACCGGGAGAGATTATGGGAAGTGGTTAAACAGGTGTATATGGCTCCGGCAGATACCCAGACCATATTCCTGGAAACTGGAACCTATCGTCAGGAACTCCTGAGATGGCGAACCGATCATCAGCGGTCAACCGCGATTGGGTTAACGATGGGAATCCTGACCTTGATCCTTATCTGGATTGCGGCACTTTAAATATCATGGCGAAGGCGCTGGAATTCCAGTTCCGGCTGATTCTCAAATTCGTGGATATTCCGCGCAATTTCACCGCAAACATCATCCCGGATGCACTTCCCGGCCACTTTAATGGCATTGGATATGGCTTTGCCGGTGGATCGGCCATGAGCGATAATCACCATTTTATCAAATCCAAGAAGGGGCGCCCCTCCATATTCCGAATAGTCAGTAACCTCCCGAAGCATGTTCAACCCCTTCCTGAGCATGATGAGCCCCAGCTTCCAGATAAACTTTTTCTTGAAGGCCATTTTACTGAGCGTACCTACCGCTTTTGCCGCCCCTTCCAAAGTTTTAATTACAATTTTGGTTGCTGTTTGAGCTTTACCTGTATGGTA
>CAZNUM010000031.1:19233-21707 GCA_964576315.1 uncultured bacterium | reverse complement strand
ATTTCGTCTTTTCTTACTCATGTTCTGCTGTTCCTTTTTCCTTTAGGTTCAGGCAAAATTTACACTAACACCCTGTCCAGTTTTTGGGGTCCACTTCTAACCCTTAAGAAACCCTTAAAATTCAATAAAATATCAACCAAAGTGTCGGGATAAAATCGGTGTAGCTATTAGTGAAGGATGGATATTAATCCATAATTTATTAAAGAACGCCTACGGCACAGCCCACTTTATGGTACTGCATGGGCAGACAGAATTATGTTTCCCTAAGCCTGGCCTAATCCGGCTGGTCGCGGTCAGGGGAGAAAGGGTGACTAAGTATTAAAAGAAAAATTAATATTATTAATCCACTAACATTGTTACAAAAGCCTTCGACACGTCCCGCCAAAGTGGGACGGCTCATGCAGTCAGAATGATTTCGTCACCTGGAGCACCTTCGAAGTATGACGAAAAAGTAATATTATTTGCCTCATTTTTATTCAATGATCAATATTTCAAAATCTTTAATATGACAATGTGCCAGTTTTTTGCGCAGCCTGCGCAACCGGGCAAAAGAGATTAGATTAGATTAATAAATTTTCAAAAGTGCCTGTGTACGGTTCTTCAATCTCTTTCCGGTAATTCTCCCGGAATTCATTAAAGACCTGGTGAGCCAGAGCAGGGTTATTCTTCTTCACAATCGCTTGGATCTGATATTTCAATCCCATATCATTTAAACTATTCCATTGTAGAATCCGCTGACCGACGGTATATAACTTATCCCACTGATTCTCCCTGCGGTAGTAATTGGCGCAGTGACGGGCTACAGTCAGAGCTTTTTCCTGGGCAATGTGCCGGATGGAGTCCAGCCAATCTTCCCCCAGCCCCGGTAATAGATCCCCTTCACCGTATAAGTCCAGTATCTGCTCACCGTCTTCAATCGTCTTTTTCTCCGGTTGAAAAAAGATTAGGTGATAATAATCGGCTGAAAGGGTTTCACCGGGTGCCATAAAAATGCGGCCGTTTTTCCGTTTCAGCACCTTTGCATGCTCCTTTAAAACTGCACGGATTCTACTTAGGGCGACAGCACGGCTGTTCTGAGCACTTTCACGGGAAACCTCCGGCCAGAAGGTCAATGTAATCTCGGATATGGTAACTCCATGACTGTTTTTCAGTAAAATATACAAGAACAGCGAGCGGGCCTTTTTAGAACCCCATACTTGTTGCGGTATTTCCTGGCCATCCACCCACAAGCAAAATTCATCAAATACCTTTATGGTCACTCCGTTGGAAAGAATGGGGAGCAACGTTTGTTTTTCCGGGTCATTCACAGGTTCCAGTCGAACGATCGATTTTGGCGATTCTTTAGAAAAATCAGAGGGAGAAGGTTTTTTCATGCTTTTAACAACAACCCAAACACCACCAATAATAACCAGGAATAGGACCGCAAACGAAAAAATCCGGGTCCGTGACTTAGATAAAGGAAGGACCATAGGCGGATGCGAGAAATTCGTCATGTGAAAGTATCGGGAGTGCTAAGGTATATACTGTGAATTCAACCGATTGGTTTTCATCAAGGGGTTTTATCTGTAGCATTGCTAATTCATTCGTATTTTCGAGGTAAAAAAGATTAAAGCCACTTCTCAAGATTCTCAAGAGGTCACTAACATTCAAATCATTTCCCACTTCCTGAAAATCCGGTTGATCCAATCCTGTGGTAAATAGTTTAACAGCACTATTCTCCGCAATCACATCCGAGTAAGCATAGTACATTTCATTTCGCTCAGGTATGATTTCCACACTAATCATCCTGGTTTTTGGGATCCAGTCGCCTGCATCCCACTTCTTTTCCAGCGTTAGAGAATCCAGGTTGAGTACCCATAAATCGTTTAACCAGTGAAACAGGCGCTGTTGTTCTCCTGTTTTATTCCCATGTCCCCAGAAAATTAATACTTCTCCAGGTCGATTTCCGGCCGTCACCCGGGCAGGCTGGCGGGGATAAAACAGTTCGCCCGTTAAAGACTTAACCGGCAAAACCAACCAGGTCTTGGTTTCAGGATCGAAACGCTGAACATGGTTCTTCATCGTATAATAACCGTACCCGCCAATCCGGTAGAGACTTCCATCCCGTGGGTCGATATAATTTCCACCACCATGATACTGTTCGCTGGTGGTGAGACTGTCATCTACCAGCCACTTTAACTCTGTTTCCTTCCAATCAGCAACGGGTCCGTTTCCACCACCATGCAAGGCTTTTAAAGCTCCGGTTTCCAGATTCTGGACGACCTCAAAGCGACTCGGCAAAGATTGATTTAAAACAAGGGTTGTATCCTCCTGCCAGGATTCACAATCGATCTTTTTCAGACGACCTTTTTTCCAGACCAGCAGTGCGTTGGAAGCTTTGTGGTACAGGACATACTGAAAATCTGAAAAAACGGAAGAATACACAGGCTGCCAGTTAAAATGATGATTGATCAGCCACGAACCGCCGGAAACGA
>CAZNUM010000031.1:0-19133 GCA_964576315.1 uncultured bacterium | reverse complement strand
AGGTTTACCAGAACCATTTTTCAATATTATATCCCGGACCGCCATATTGGGCGTATCGCCTCCAAGGGTAACGCCTCCGAATTTCAGTTTTAGATGAAGCGTGGATGGAAAGTCCACCAGATCCAGGTGCGCCATTCGGTCGTCAAGTGTCAAGTCTGCTTTCTGTGCCTTCATATCGAAATGTAATTCAGCCTGGTGCCAGCGATTCCGGTGCAATTCTCCATTAGGAATACCAATTCTAATCTGCTCATGTTGATCGTTAACCGTCAAAGTAAAATAGCTGGTATCCGGATTTTGGTAATCCACAAAACTGAATACAAAGAGACTCCGTTGATCATCATAGCCATTTAACAAATAGCCGAACGGGCGTGTTTTCCAGATGTAAAAATCAAAACTAAAGGTAAACGATCCCCGTAATGTAATCGGGATTTCAGGGGTCAAGTCCAGCCGGGTGAAGTTCTCCTTGTCATAATAGCTGTAAAATAATAATCCACCTACGGCTGGCTGTTCGGCAACCATTAGGTTAAAAGCCAAAGCTATTACGAATAATCTTAGGGAATTGATTGCGCTAAGCCTTCGGTTAATTCAATTAACAGGAGCAAAAGTGTAATGATATCCTATTTTCAATTGCAATAGAAATCCCCCAAAAGGCAATATCCCTACAAATAAACAATTTTCACCGGGGCCCGAATCAGTAATACACGAATCCCCTATTCCACCTCGATACGATAAAGGATATAATCGGAAAATGTTAACAGGACACTGGTGCCATCCTGATAATGGTAGATCCAAAGCTGGTTTTTTTGATCCTCCCCCCGGAAAGTTTTTTCGGACGGCTCGCCCATAATTTCCTGAACCTTGGCAATCGTCATTCCCACTTCCACCGGTTGAGGTTTTTCTTTCAACCGGCGACGTTCCTGATCCATTTTAGCCTCAATTCGCTGTCGCAATAAAACTTTCTCCTGCTGTGCCAATTTCTCTTTCAGAGCCACCAATAACCTTTGATTCTCTTCTCCCAGCCCCCCCGTGAGTCGCTGAGCTTCCTCTAAAGCATAAACAATAAAGCGGATTGAATTGGCATCACGAACGGAATCTGCCGTCGCCAGTAAATCAGCCGCAATCTGATATTGATAGGCCTCCACTTCAAAGATACGGGTCGAATCTTTAGCCACAGCCTGGTTAAACAAATTCAGGGCCTGGGAGTAAAAACCATGATCCAAAGCCTTTTTTCCTGCCTGCATTAAATAATCCGTTTCAATCCGAAGCACATGCGGTTCCACGTCAGGATACCAATCCAAAATCTTTCTCACCATTGCCACTGCTGAATCTCCTTTCCCCTGGTTTAAGAGCTCCTCGCCCACCTCCAGACGGTGATAAGCCATTTCCTTCAGACGTTCTTCCAGAACCGGTCTAAAGGTAGAATCGGCTAATGATCGAGCCCGAAGATATCGATCCAGGGCTTTATCAATTAAGCCCCGTTCATCAAAGCTTACCCCCTCCCGCACCAGCTGATAGGGAATTTTTTTCGTACTCTTCAACAGCAGTTTTTCAGCCCGCCGCCGGTTGGCATGACGGGGATAGGAATTTATAAAGGATTCCAACTCCCGTTTTGCGGCAATGTAATCTTTCCGATAGTAATATGCTTTCCCCACATCCCCCGATGTCTTCCGACCCCCAAAAAACACCGAAGCAGTGGCGTAAACACCCAGGTTGTTTAGGGTAAAACCGGAAATGGGAGTCAGGTCACCGGGATCCTTAACATGTTTAATCACCGTGTGGGTGTATTTCAAATCCAGCCCAACGGTGTAACGGTTTGTCTGTCCTGTATCCAGAATAATCCTCCCCCCGAGGGCGAATGACTGGGAGGGACCGGTGCCGCGGGGGGAGGAGAGACCGCTGTAAAAACGGGAAGAAGCCCAACCATAGGTATAACGGAAATTGAGATACCAGGACTCAAACCACTGGAGCATCAATGACTGGCTCCAACTGATTTCCAGGAGTTTTCCCGAAAACTTAACGCCAGTGGTATAGGTGCTGTTTACACTGCTCCAACTGGAAGGGATTTCCGGCGGCAGAAACAAGGAAGCGTACCGCAGATTGATTCCAGTGTGCATATCCAGCCAACTGGTCCCAAGGAGGTAATAAGCCAGATTGGTTTTTACCAAGTCCAGATCAAGCTGATGCCCCAGGCGGGCTGTAAAACTGCCACCGTCAAACGGATCTACCGAACTATTTTTGTATTTCATCCAATCGGCGGGTACTTTCAGCCACAGGAACCCTTTACCCCCGTTGTAGCCAAACCCGTACCGCATTACAACCGGAATAAAAGTCACAGGCTGGTGAAATTCCCGCCTCCGAAAAATTTGATCCAGATAATATCCTTTTTCATATTCCACTTTCCGGACTTTCTTGGACTTAAAAAGGCGGAATAATGCCGACCGAGTACTGTCCGGGTCTGACGGTGGATTTCCCAGCAGTACTGTGCTTAAAACGAAAAACGAGATTAAAATGGTTTGTTTCCTTCTCACTGCCGTTCAAAATACCTGCATTACACTACTTAGGGCAAGGATGTTAGTCGAGAGACCCGGGGCCTAAGCCGGGGCACAACGTGAAAATCCCAGCACTGAAAAGAACGGTTCAACCGGAATTTCAAAAACGGTAACTTTCCCCGCTGTAAGATCCACCTGGAACAATTCTTCCAGGTTCGATTTGAACCGGTATTCGGTGCAATGAACAGAATGAAATATTTACTTACAATCATGACCCTGTTAACAGGAATAAGCCTGGCACAGCCATTCATCATTGTACGCGTCCATTACAGCGGAGGCGGGGATTGGTACGGAGACCCAAGCAGTCTGCCTAATTTGCTGAATTTTATTGAAGACAGTACAACCATCAAGGTGGATCATCGGGAACCCCGGTTGCGCCTGACGGATGATGCATTGTTTAATTACCCCTACCTTTACCTGACCGGCCATGGAAATATTCTCTTCAGCGATGAAGAAGCGCAGCGATTACGGGAGTATCTTCTAAGGGGCGGATTTCTTCACGCCGACGATAACTACGGCATGGATGCTTCTTTCCGGGCGGCGATGGCCAAGGTTTTCCCCGATAAGGAATGGGTGGAATTGCCCTTCAATCATCCCATTTACCACAGTTATTACGATTTCCCGAATGGCTTGCCTAAAGTGCATGAACACGACGGAAAACCACCCCAAGGTTTGGGACTGTTTGACGGGGATCGACTGATGGTGTTTTACACCTACGAGTGCGACCTGGGAGACGGTTGGGAAGATGCGGAGGTTCACCACGATCCCTATGAACTCCGCCTGGCAGCCCTGAAAATGGGTGTGAATATCGTTGTGTTTGCTCTGACCCAATGAAAACAGTCGCCCAATATCTGAAAATAATCCGCCGCCTCGCCCTTATCCGGGACCTGAAACTGCTGGGTTGGGTGGGCTATTTTCTATTCATCCTCCTTTTTCTTACAGCCCTTCTGTTAGAGGCCTTTTTCTATTTCTCTAGTCTTATACGGTACAGTGTCTGGCTACTGGTAATCGTGTCAGCAGGGCTGGTTTTGGTTTGGCTGGGACTTTCAGCTTTTCAGCTCTCCCGGAATAAAATCAAGCGCTACCGGTGGAGTACGCTGGCCCGGAGGGTCGGTGCCCACGGTTTTGAAAAAGCAGATTCCCTCATTAATGCCCTACAAATTGAACGGAATCTGGGGAAAAACAGTTCGGCAGAACTGGGAGTTTCCTTTGTTAAACAGACTCTGAATCGACTGGAATCGCTGGATTTAAAGTCGTTATTCCCCACACAGCGGATTGAGCGCTGGAAACAGCGGGTCTTTGTCATGCTGTTTGTGTCCTTGATTATTATTGGCGGAACGTGGAAATACTCCGTTTCCGCCCTGTACCGTTGGAGTCATCCTAAAACAGAATTCCTAGCTCCCCGGCCCTTTTCCTTAACCAGTCTATCGGGACACATTCACTTACTGGGCGGCGAGTCCGCCTCCCTCGACTTTATCGCCGCGGGAGAAGTTCCCGATTCGATTCTGGTTGAACTGCGCTCCCTCGCCTCAGAACTTAAAGAGGATTCCATCCAAATCATTTCAATCCCCCGATCCCTGATGGATAGTACTTACCACTATGACTTCACCGATGTTTACCACGATTACCAATACCGGGCTTACGTTCCAGCGGCTCATTTCTGGCAACCCTGGGGAGAAATCAGCACAGATCATTACTCCATCTCTGTGACAGATCGACCTATCATGGAGACCTTTTCAATTACGGTGATCGCTCCGGCCTATGCCCACTTACCCGATCGGGTCCAAAAAGCGAACCAGGCCGAAATTCAGGGGTTAAAAGGCTCCACCATCGCCCTAGCCCTTATCAGCAATCGACCCTTGGCTAAAGCCTACCTGGATTTGAACGGGAAACATTTACCCCTGATTCTTCGAAATAACAGGGCTCGAACAAAATTCCGGCTGGTAGAGGAAGGACAGTTCACCATTCATCTGGAAGACCAGCGGGGGATCAGTAACCGGAACCCCATTCCGTATCACCTGAAACTCATGCCCGACTTGCCCCCCGAAATGGGCATCATTCAGCCACCTCCCATAATCGAACTGGGACGGAATCAAACCATTCCCATGCGATTTACCATTGAGGATGATTACGGTTTTTCCAATTTACAGGTCGCTTATGAAATCCAGCGCCCTAGTTATTTCAAGGCTGAGCCGTTTATTTCTTTATTCAGTATCCCCATTGCAGATCCCTCGAATCTGAAGCAGGAACTGACCACCACCTGGGATTTGACCGATCTGGGACTCATGCCCGAAGATGAAGTTCATTACCATTTTGAGCTCTACGACAATGATAATATTTCAGGGCCTAAAAAATTCCTATCTGGAACCTTCATTGCCCGGTTGCCTTCACTGGCAGATCTGTTTAAAAAATTCCAGCAGCAGGAAAATACGATTGCGGAAAAAGTGGACCTGGACCTGAAACAAGTGAAAAAACTGAAAAACCAGTTAAAACAGGCAGAACTGGAGTTGCTGAAAACGGACACCCCTAACTGGGATCAGCAGAAAGCATTGAAAAAAAATCTGGAAGACGTTCAGCTGGAAGTGGACCAACTTCAAAAGCTGGCAGAAGAAATGGAGGCTCTCAACCAGTCCGGGATTAAAAACGACCTGTTTTCCAAAGAATTACTCCAGAAATTCAACGAATTACAACAGTTGATTGAGGCAGTACTCCCGCCGGAACTGCGGGAGAAACTCCAATCGGTCAACCAGGCTCTGGAAAATCTGGATGCGAAACGTCTGACCAAAGCTTTATCCGATCTGGCGGACAGCCTGGACCAGGTTGAAAAGGAATTGGATCGCTTTCTGGATATCTTCCGTCGGGTCCAGGCCGAACAGGGACTGGATGAATTAAGGGAACAACTGGAACAACTGGCCCAGCAACAGGATAATCTGGACCGAAGAATTCGTGCCACCAATGAAGAAACGGATCCGTCCACCTTGCAGCGGCTCAGTCTGGAAGAGGATTTAAATTTCAAAACCTATCGGCAGACATTAAAATCCATGGAACGGGTGGCAAACCATATTGAAGAATACAGTCCGGAGAGCAGCCAAGCGCTCCATCAATTAGCCGATTCACCATTGGCCGATTCAACGGCGGATCTTCTGGCAGAAACGACCCGTAGCCTCAGGAAAGAAAATCCCCGGGCAGCCATGCAATCCAGCTATTCCGCGTTGAAAAAACTTCAGTCCATGAACCAGGCACTGTCAGATATTCAGGACCAGTTTCAGCAGGATGCCACATCAGAAATGGCCCGTAAATTCCGGGAGATTCTTCAGAACCTTCTCACTTTGTCAAAATCCCAGGAAGCGCTTCAGAATCAGACCCGGGCGACTCCGAGGAATTCTCCACGGTTAGGCGCCATTGCCAGTCAACAGCAGGTTCTCCAGGACCAATTGGCACAGATTATGAATCGTTTGATGCAACTTTCCAAAGAGACGTTTTTGGTATCACCAGAAATGGGCCGGGGGATGGGAATGGCTTACGCCCAGATGGAGGTGGCTAAATCAAAGTTGGGAGACCGAAACGGGAATGCCTCTCTTCCAAATCAACAACAAGCCATGGGTGCCCTGAACGAAACTGCCAGCACCATCGTAGCTGCCGTAAAGGCAATGCAATCGACTGGATCAGCCAGCGGCTACGAACAATTCCTCGAGCGAATGCAGGAAATGGCTGTCTCACAGCAGGGGATAAACGAACAGGGCTTCAAACTAGCGCTGGGTCAAATGACCGCTACCCTGCAACAGGCGTTGATGCAACGGATGTTGGCACGTCAACAGGCGGTCCAGAAATCTCTCCAGCAACTCATGCAGGAACTAAAACAATCCGGGAGCCAGGGGGGCCTTGGGGACTTGAGCGGTATCAGCCAGGAGCTGGAAGAAGTCATAAACGATTTAAAACAGGGGAAATATTCCCGCCGAACGCTGGAACGCCAGGAGCGCATTTTGTCCCGAATGCTGGACAGTCAGAAATCCCTCACCCAGCGGGGATTCGAGGAGCAACGCAAATCAGAGACCGGTACCCAACTCAGTTTACGGGGTCCCTCAGGCTTGCCGGAAGATCTGGGACAACGCCATTCTCTCATCCTAGATGCCATGAATCACGCCCTGCGGTCCGGATACTCCCAGGACTATAAAACCATGATCAAACGTTATTTCAACCGGATTGCCGAGATATCTGACACTATTCTTCCCGATTCGACTGCCTCCGGTACAGATCAGACTATCGAATGAGAGCAATAAAAATCATAGGATTGTTGTTCATGACCTTGATTCAGGCTCAGATTGAGGTTATTCCTGAAGGGGAGGCGGCCCTGGGACAGGCCCTGATTATGGAACGGGCCGGAAATTTGAAAGGAGCCCGGGAAATATATGAAAAAATTCTGGCTTCAAACCCGGGTCACAGCCGTGCTTACCATCAACTCAAATCCATTTTCCTGCGCACTTCCGATCCAGCGGTTATCCGTTTAATTCAATCCTGGCTGGAGATACATCCGGAAGACCTCCAGAGCCAGATTGAGTTGGGGCGGGCTTTCTGGAATAACCAGTTTCCGGATTCTGCCAGAAAGGTTTGGAAGGAATTTGAAGCCCATTCCCTGACCACTCCCAATACATACCGGCTGATTTATAACGCTTATGCCACGGCTGGGTTAACCCAGGATATGAAACGTATCGTTGACCAGGGGAGATCCCAGTTTAATGATCCCGCCTTCCTCAGGATGGAACTGGCTTACTACTATTTCGCCCGACAGGCTTATCAGCAGGCGTTGGATGAATATTTACAACTGGCCTTTAACCAGCCGCAGAAATTACCCTATATCATGGATCGCATCCTCGCCATGAGCGACGATAGCACCACACTTCAGCTCATTGACACTACCCTTCAAGGCGCCCGTGAATCTCAACCTGAAACGGCCCACCTACTGCTGGCAGGCTTTTACTTTAAAACGGGGGCCTTTGATCGTGCCCTGGCTGAACATGAACGACTCGGCTTCGACCAAAATAAGGACCTGAGGCGCTGGCTGAACTTTTCCAGCAATCTGCGCCAGGAAGGGCAATACGACTTGGCCATTACTGCCTATACCAGGTTATTGACCCATTTAGACCAGAACGATCCCTCCGTTTCCGATGTGATCGGTAAGGCATTAATGGGATTGGGTCAGAGTTACGAGGATAAGATTATTCAGGGGAAAAATGACCTCCAGTTTGTTCATTTTTTCAAAGACAACAGTATATTTGAAGATCTCTTTTACCATCAACCCAGCCTTTCCCAGGATGATTTAAGCACCACAATTGAACATTACCAGTCCATTCTATCCCTGCTGCCATCATCCTACACGGCTGGTCAGGCTCATTACCGGTTGGGAGAGATTCAATTTCGGATTCTCCGGGATTTTTCCGGAGCGCGGGAATCCTATCAGGCGGCGCTGCAGGCTCACCCTCGGCGTGGACTTCGAAAACAAATTCAGCTACGATTGGGGGACTTACTTCTCGCGGAAGGAAAAATCCCCGAAGCGGAAGCTTATTTTCATTCCCTTCATTCCCGGTTTGGACGGGAGGATGCTGTGGATATATTCAATCTTCGGGAAATTCAGACTCAATTTCTCTCCGGTAATCTCGACCGTGTTACGGTCTTCATCGATTCACTCCTGCAACGGTCCAAACCGACGGACCCCTTTTATAATGATCTAATGGAAATCCAGAACCTCCTGATCAGCCATTATAAGGAACAGCCCAAACCGGACCAGGAAGCCTTTAGAATTTTCATCCAATCGGAAGCTTTAATCCGGCAATCAAAATTATCTGAGGCGGCGGAGAAGCTGGCTTATTTGCGAACCTCTTTTCCCCATACCTCCATCACTCCTTTGGCAACCCTGCGAGAGGCAATCATTCGACTGCGTTTCAGGGATTACTCCCAAGCTCTTATGAATGCTCAATCATTGGCCGACACGGATTTAAAAGACCAGGGATTAACGCTGGCCGGTGAAATTTATGAACACTATCTCAATGATTCTTCCCAGGCCAGAAGCTATTATCAAAAAGTTCTATCGGAATGTCCAAATTCCATCCTTCGTGAACCAGTCCGTCTTCATTTACGTAAAATTATGATGTCAGGATAAATCCCGTGAAAAAACTATTCGTGTTGGTACTCTTGCTAAACAGCTTGGCCATGGGCCAAAAGCTGCTCATTCCCATGGATCTGATACAAAAAGATCATTTGAAAGCCTATGGAATTGCCTACTGGGTTTTAACCAAAGGCATTAATATCGAATGGGTATTGAATTTTCGGGGTGGTTCTTTTTTAATCGACAATTATCCCGATATTAAAACCGAGTGTCAGGTACGGGGCGTAACAGTCGAAACTATCGGTGCCGAGGAGGCTCTTTCGATTTACAATACCGTCGAAAACAATAATATGGACATCGTTTTACTGGAAAAAGCACCAAAGATCGCCATTTATACACCTCCCAATAAACAACCCTGGGACGATGCGGTAACACTGGCTCTCACCTATGCTGAAATCCCTTACGCAACCTTATGGGATGAAGAAGTCTTCCAGGGACAACTGGAACAATACGACTGGCTCCACCTCCATCATGAGGATTTTACGGGTCAATACGGTAAATTCTACCGGAATTACCACACCGCCGGGTGGTACATCGAACAAAAAGCCCAGTTTGAAGCCCTGGCACACCGGTTAGGGTTTCCCAGTGTTCACGAGGAAAAAAAGGCCTTGGCCCGGGTCATAAAAGCTTATGTAGCAGAAGGCGGATTTTTATTTGCCATGTGCTCAGCCACAGATTCGTACGATATTACCCTGGCAGAGGAGGGTGTTGACGGGGTAGCGGCGGTTTTCGACGGGACGCCGGTCGATCCTGAAATCCAGAAGAAACTGGACTATTCCAAAACGTTTGCCTTTACCGATTTCAAAGTCATCACCGACCCCATGATCTACGAATTTTCAGATATCGATTATCCTTCCAGTGAAAATCCCGTGACCCGGGGGGCGGACGTGGACTACTTCACGTTGTTCGAATTTTCAGCAAAGTACGACCCTGTTCCCACCATGCTTACGCAGGATCATGTACTTGTCATTAAGGGATTCATGGGGCAGACCACCGGCTTTAACCGGGAAAAAATTAAAAAGCATGTCTTAATCCTGGGGGAAGATCCAACCACACCGCAGGTGAAATACCTCCACGGAAACTACGGGCAGGGTACCTTTACTTTCCTGGGAGGACATGATCCGGAAGATTACCAGCATTTCGTAGGTGATCCACCTACGGATTTGAGTCTGCACCGGAATTCCCCTGGCTACCGCTTAATCTTGAATAACATTCTGTTCCCTGCCGCCCGAAAAAAGGAACGGAAAACGTGACAATTGATCCTGCCGTTCAAATTGTTGAGGGGGATCTGGATGAGGCCCTCCGTGTATCGCGGCACATTCCGGAATTTGATCATCCCTACAATCAAGCGGAATATTTAAAACGGTTGAAAGGTGTAAAACATTTAATTCTGACAGCACAGATAGAGAAAAATTCGGTTGCTTTTAAAGTGGGATACGATCGTTTCCAAGATGGTTCGTTCTACAGCTGGATGGGGGGAGTGGATCCCAATTACCGCCGGAAAGGGTTGGCGACCGCACTGGCCGATTATCAGGAGAATTGGGCAGCCCGCCAGGGATACGGTAGTGTTCGTATTAAAACGTATCGCCGGCACAATCACATGCTCCAATTCGCCTTGAATAGGGGTTTTAGAATTGTTCGAATTATTCCAAATCCCGTCGAATCAGAAACCATCCTGTGGCTCCAAAAAGAGTTGGTAAATTCACCACACTAACCATGTGTCTGCAAAAACAAATATCCCTGCGGGCGTACTCCAGAGGCTTCCATCTCATCACCGATGAAATCCTTACCCAATTGCCTGAAATTCACTCCATTAAAACAGGTATACTGCACCTTTTTATTCAACACACTTCTGCATCCCTCACCATTAATGAAAATGCCGATCCCACGGTCCAGATGGATTTTGAGTCTTATTTCAATCATGCTGTAAAAGAAAATGAACCCTACTACCGGCACACCTTTGAAGGCCCGGATGACATGCCGGCCCATTTAAAAGCCTCCCTCCTTGGTTCCAGTCTTTCCATCCCCATTACGAACGGGCGATTGAGCCTGGGAACCTGGCAAGGAATTTACCTGTGCGAACATCGGAACCACAAACACAGCCGCCGTCTGATATTGACGCTTCATGGAAACCCTTAAAATGAAATCTTTTCCAGGGGGTGTGTTTTTTTTAATTGGTCTGCTGATCCAGAGTTGCACCCTGCAACCGGTGAAAAACCCTCAATTCAACGATACTCTTCAATACCGTACATCCCCGCCTCCCAATGACGTGGCATCCCAATTGAAGCGGCTCTTGCAATCGGTCAAAAAAATCAGTGCCATTGCTTATTACACCACCTATTATTTTTCACCGGACCAGCAATTAACCGCGGCTCAGGTCTCAGTTCTGGATTTGAAGAAAGAAGCGCTTGATCAGGCCTTTTTCAATGAATCATCTTCCGGAACAGCCACTATCCTGCAGTACGATTTTACGCGAATTGCTGTTCTCACCTGCGCTCATGTGGGTGAATACCCTGACACTGTTTACTCCTATTTTGATCCAGAGGATCCTACCTCATTTCTCTCTTCTGTTTCCGTTAAAACACGTTCTGAATTTTTTGTGAATGAAATCCCCGGAGGCGATGAACTTCAGCTATTGGCTAAGGATGACAAATCAGATCTGGCCCTATATGGGCGGGAATACGCTTCACCCCGAAAACGGGAATTATTCCGGTTTCCTTACAAACTAGGAATGGATCGGGATATGAACTGGGGTGTCTTTGTGTACCTGGCCGGTTTTCCCATGGGAATTCAAACCGTTACCAGTGGTATGGTAAGCCAGCCCAGGGGTATTCGGAAAGGCACCTTTGTAATTGACGCCAACTTTAATCCGGGATTCAGCGGAGGTGTGGTTCTAGCTGTGAGACCCGGTTCAGATACTTTTGAATGGGTCGGAATTGTAAAATCCGTCTCCGCCACCACTTATTACCGTTTAACACCGGATAGCCAGTTCACAAAGGAGCGTCGGTCCCACAAACCTTATGGGGGACCCATTTATCTGGAGCAGGTATCGGATATTAATTACGGAATCACGTACGCTGTTTCAGCCGGGGCTATCCGGAATTTCCTGAAAACGAATGCTCCTTTACTGGAGGCCAGGGGCTTTGACCTGAGTTATTTTATAGATTAGGATTCCCGGGATTTCACGTGGTCCCAGATGGCGTCCATTTCTGCCAGAGTGGAGTCGTCCACGGTTTTCCCCCGTCGCTTCAATTCTGCTTCAATCTGTTGAAAGCGATTCACAAATTTCCTGTTTGTTCCACGAAGGGCATCCTCAGCGGAAATTTCCAGGAACCGGGCTAAATTCACCACTGCAAACAGGACATCCCCGATTTCATCTTCGATTTGTTTCTTATTTCCTTCCTGCTGTGCCGCTTTTAATTCGTCAATTTCTTCATGGATTTTTTTCCAGACATCATTGATTTGCTCCCAGTCAAAACCGGTATAGCTGGCTTTTTGTTGCAGCCGCTGAGCCCGGATCAGAGCCGGCAACGTCACCGGTACTCCATCCAGACGGGAGCGACGTCCTTTCTCCCTATGTTTTGCCGCTTCCCAGTTTTGTTTGGCGTGGAAAGGAGCTTCCGCCTGGGCTTCTCCAAAGACATGCGGATGACGCCGGACCAGCTTTTCGGTAATCATTTCCAGTGACTCCGATAGTTTGAATCTACTCTCCGCTTCGGCGATGGCAGCCTGGAAAACGGCATGGAGGAGAATATCGCCCAGTTCCTCCTTTAAATTCTGCCAGTCTTCCTGATCCACGCTCTCAATCAATTCATACGCTTCTTCCAAAAAGTACGGGAGGAGCGAGCGATTAGTCTGCTCCCGATCCCATGGACAACCCTCCGGCGCTCTTAATTGTTTCACAATCGAAACCAGTTCTTCAAATCTCTCGCCAACCTCAGACATCCTGTTTAGCTCCTCATAAAGGTTATTGAAACAATTCTTCCCAAGGGATTTTTCCCAGGTAGTAGTCCTCTCGAGTCCGCATCCGTTCCCGATCTGAATCGGTTTGGTCGTCGTACCCCGACAGATGCAATCCACCATGGATAATCAAACGGGCTACTTCCCGTGGGTAGGGTTCCTGGAAGATTTCTGCATTTTCCCGGGCACGGGGCAGGCTGATGTAGATTTCACCTTCCAGACCTGTTTCACGGTCCTCGTTCAAGCGGAAGGCGATAACATCGGTCAGTTGATCCACATGGAAATAGGTGCGTTTTAAACGATTCAGCAGGGTATCGTCTCCGAATACTACCGTCACCTCCGCTGTTTTGAATCCCTCTGACTGTAACACACCTGAAAGGATCTTTTCCACTTGTTCCGGTACCGGTTGTTCCAGGTTCGGATCAGCGGACACCTGAATCAAGATCATGCCGGAGGCGATTGTATTTTTTCTTGCGACGGTTTTTCTTCTGCATCGGGATACTCAATCCGGATATGGTAAATCCCCCGCAAAACCGGAAGTAGACCCGTGGTCCCGTCCACTTTACCTTTGATTTTGGTCAGTTCATCCAAGGTCAAAGGACATTCGTCTAACTGTCCTTCCGATACGCGGTGGTTAATGATTTTGTCAATCATATCTTCAATTTTGGTGATTCCCGGTTCTTTAATGGAACGGACGGCGGCTTCGATGGCCTCGCAAATCATGAGTATTCCCGTTTCCTTGGTATTGGGTTTGGGCCCCGGGTATTTAAAACTTTGTTCGTCCACATTTTCAGGATTTTCTGTCTTCAGGGCTTTCCGATAGAAATATTCAACCCGCGTGGTTCCGTGGTGCATGGGAATAAAATCACTGACAATCGTAGGAAGTCCATATTCTTTCGCCAGTTTTAATCCCTCAGTCACATGATTCTTGATAATTTTAGCGCTCATGGTGGGAGTCAGGGAGTCATGCTTATTGACGCCTGCATACTGATTCTCAATAAAGTATTCCGGGCGGACCATTTTCCCCACGTCGTGATAATAGGCTCCAACTCGACACAGCAGGGCATTGGCGCCGATGGCGTCTGCACAAGCTTCTGCCAGGTTCCCCACGACCACACTATGATTAAAAGTACCGTTCGCTTCCTGTTGTAAACGCTTTAATAAAGGATGTTGAAAATCCAGAAGTTCAATCAGTGTCAGATTGGTGGTGGCGCCAAAGGAGACTTCCAGAATCCCAATCAACCCGTAGGTTACAATCGGGGAGAGGACAGAAATGACGGAGAGGTAGAGTAAATTGTCGCCCATGGCGCTCCAATTATGTCCCTTGAACAATCCCTGGGCCAGTACGACGATTACACTGCTGGCAATGAGGGCAAAGATGGCCGTAAACAACTGGGAGCGGGTCCGCAATTTGCGGACGGCATAAATCCCCGCCGAGGATGTAAATAGGGCCGTCACCATGAATTCCACATTATTCCCGATTAAAATGGTAATCAGCAGCACAATGGAGGTAATACCCATGAATCCAATCCGGGCGTCAAAAATAATGGTAATTACCATGGCGGCGACCGTGACCGGAATCAGATATTCCGACAGATTCAGGCGGGAATAAAATAAATAAGCCAGTCCCACTTCCGTAATAAATACCAGATCCAGCAGCAGAACCATTTTCCAGTCATTAAAGACGGGGGAGCGGTAAGTGAGTAAAAAGGTAAAGAAAAAGGAAACAATGACGGCAATCAGCAGAACCCGTCCAATGTATGCCAGAAAAACCTCCTGCCCCCGTTCCACTTTTTCCCGTCGATCGATTGCCACTGCCAGAGAATTCAGCTTCTGCAACACATCTTCTGTAATGCGCATGTTGGCATCCACAATCCGCTCGTTTTTAATGACAATCCCTTTATTTCGGGGTACCCGGTCAAGTACTGCCTGCTGGCGACGTTCGGTGGTTTCCCGATCGTAGATTAGATTGGGTTTCATAAATTCAACCACCAGTTCATATCCCAGATCCCGTCTGAGGTCCTGTTCATCTTCATAGAGTCCCGTCACCTCCACCCGCGCTTTTGTCCAGGCTTGCTGTAAATCAATGTAGGTCTCAGGGTCCACCAGTTCAGAAGCTTGATCCTCTCCTAGTTTGACCGCCACCTGATCAGAGATGATGTCTTTCAGAGAAATATCATAAATCCCCTCCGCCCAGTGATTCCGGCAGATTTGAATAATATCAGCTCTAAACTTGTCTAAATCGGGTATGATGGACTGTTCAGGCGGAGCCACCAGAATCTGATTCCATTTTTCTGATCCGGCGGCAAACGGGAATTCTCTACGCAGCGTATCCATGAGGACGGCCACGGCCGCACTGTCGGTCTGGAGCATGGTTCGGGCTTCATCGTACCGCTCCGTAAACCGGTTTCGATATTGAAAATCCCGGCTTTCAGAGAGTTTTACATTGGCATCCCGAATTTCCTTTAGGAGGGTGAAAAAACGTTCAATGGCCTGAATCTGATCGTTCACAATTGCCTGGGAACGGGTAAAAATAAACGGTTGGGACTTCAGGGCTTCATTCAGATCAGCCTGTAATTCCGCTTCTGTTTTCAGGACGGGGAAATTAAAAGGAGCCAGAATCGGTTCCCGTGTAATATCGTTTAACTGATAACTGTATTGAAGGGATTTCCCCCGGGGAAATAACAGGGAAAGAACGATTACCAACCCGATTAAAAGTAGAATCTGTTTCCCGTAAATCCGGAAGTTGGATTTTACACGCTGAAAAAAAGTAGTTCGGTTAGGATTTCGGGCCATTAAATGTCCTGTAACAGACTAAGAATTGATTTAGCAATCACAATACGCTGGACCTCACTGGTACCTTCCCCGATTTCCAAAACTTTGGCATCCCTGAAATAGCGCTCGACGCCGTATTCCTTTACATAGCCATAACCCCCGTGAATCTGAATCGCCTCCGTGGTAATGCGCATAGCCGCTTCACTGGCAAATAATTTGGCCATGGCCGCTTCCTTAATCACATCCCGGCCCCGGTCTTTTAACCAGGCAGCATGGAAGGTGAGCAATTTAGCTGCTTCAATTGCGGTAGCCATATCGGCCAATTTAAAAGATACCGCCTGAAATTCGTGGATTTTTTCCCCAAATGCTTTCCGCTCGGTTGAATATTTCAATGCTTTCTCATACGCCCCCTGCGCTGTACCTACCGCCAGTGCTGCCACTGAGATCCGTCCCCCGGTGAGTGTGGAAAGGAAAGTTTTGAACCCTTTCCCCGGTGTCCCCAGCATATTCTCGGCTGGCACGCGCATCTCCTCAAAAAAGAGCTGGCGGGTGTCGCTGGCTTTCCAACCCATTTTTTTCTCCGGTTTACTGGTCCGGAATCCAGGAGTATCCGTAGGTACGATAAAAGCACCGATTCCCAAGTCCTTTCCATCTTCTATGATCCGGGCCGTAATATTGACAATTTTAGCGTAGCCGGAGTTGGTGATGAATATTTTACCCCCGTTGATTACATAATCCGTGCCATCCTTGACCGCCTTAGTTTGGGTGGCACCAGCATCGCTGCCGGCGCCCGGCTCCGTAAGTCCAAACGCCCCCAATATGGTACCACTGGCCAACTGGGGAACATACTTCTGCTTTTGATCCTCGTTCCCGGCGATAACTATTGGCATGGTGCCCAGGGAGGTATGAGCCGCCATGGTGATTGCTACTGCAGGATCAACCCGGGCCATCTCCATTACGGCCGCTGCATAAGCGACCGTATCCATCCCGGCACCCCCGTATTTTTCCGGTACCGGTATTCCCATGAGACCCAACTCCGCCATCCGCCCTACCAGATCAAGAGGGAATTCCCCTTTCTGATCCAGTTCCAGTGAAACAGGTGCCACTTCATTCGCAGCAAAATCCCGCACCATTTCCACCAGCATGGTATGCTCCTCACTGAAAAACAGATCATTCATGTTAACTGATTCCCTTTCTAAATGTAGAGTGTGCCGAATATACTATGGAATACTTCTCCGATTACCACCGAATGGCAGCAGAAGCCCAGGTAAAACCGGCTCCGAATGCAGCCAGAATTATGTGATCACCCCGCTTGAATTTCTGTTCCTCCCAGGCTTCGCAGAGGGCAATGGGAATAGAGGCGCCGGTAGTATTCCCGTAACGATGAATATTGCTGTACACTTTCTCCATACCGACTCCCATGCGCTTGGCCACCGCCTGGCTAATTCGATAGTTGGCCTGATGGGGAATGATAAGGGCCACTTCATCCAAGGTGAGATGATTGGCCTCCAGCGCTTCCTGGATCACCTGGGGAAATCGTACAATGGCACTTTTAAACACCTCTCTTCCATTCATGGATGGATAGTGACGTCCTTCTTTAAGCATTTGTTCCGAAAGGCGGGGATTTCCCCGGGAGGCGGGGCTTTCGCACCACAACATTTTTAAAAAGGCACCCTGGGAATGAAGATGGGTGGAAAGGATGCCACTGTCATCTGTGCTGGGACGAAGAACAGCCGCTCCAGCGCCGTCACCGAATAATACAGCCATATCCCGTCCTTCCGTCGAGAGATTGAGAGCCGTGGACTGAACTTCCGCCCCCACTACCAGAATCGTATTGTATTCCCCTGTTTTAATGTATTGATCACCAATGGACAAAGCATAAATAAACGCTGAGCAGGCAGCTTTAATATCAAAGGATCCGACCGTTTTCATATGAAACCGGTCTTGCAGCTGGGGAGCCACACCCGGGAAAAAATAATCCGATGTCAGGGAGGCTACAATAATCAGGTCCACCTCCTCCGGTTCCACTTTTGCCATGGTAAAGGCTTTTTGGGATGCTTCATACGCTAAGTCAGACGTTCCCTCTCCCGGAGAGACCCAGCGTCGTTCTTTGATTCCAGTCCTCGCTGTAATCCAATCATCGGAGGTTTCCATCCATTGGGACAAATCCTGATTGGTAATCACTCGCTCAGGCACCTGAAATCCAATGCCGGCGATGGTTGTTCTCATCATAATGTTGGTTCCTTTTTTGAATGGGATAATCGAATATCACGCACATTTAACTGGATTGAAGTGGTACCCTGCCATTCATTGGTTTCCACCACGTAAGCCATATCCACAGGCTGACCCGTAATTAAATTTTCATAAAAACGGGACAATCCAAATCCGATCGCCGGGTAAGTACGTTCCCCCTGTTTCACCGAAAAGCGGAGATGTTCTCCTTTTCCTACCAGACGGGGGTTTCCTGCCACATTCAGATTCCGGGAAACAAATTTGGGACGCATGTTCCCCGGTCCGTAGGGGCCCAGTTTTTCCAGGAATTGCATGAAGCGGGGAGTAATATCCTTCAATGCCATTTCTCCATCCATGGTGAGTGTCGGAATTAATTCCTCCGGTCCCAGGTGTTCATTGGCTACACGGATAAAGGCTCGCCGGAAATCTTCCAACCGTTCTTCCCGGACGATCAATCCGGCTGCCATGGGGTGCCCTCCAAACCCCTCCAGAAACTGAGAGGTGACAAGGAGGGCCTGATAGAGATCCAGCCCCCGAATGCTGCGGGCAGATCCCTTTCCCAAACCCTGATCGTCGATGGAAATTAAAATGGCGGGCCGATTGAACTCTTCCTTAATCCTGGAGGCTACAATGCCCAGCACCCCTGGGTGCCAACCGCGAGCCGCCAGCACAATGGCCCGTTCCCGAGGCAGATCCACTTCTGCATTTACCATGCGAATGGCATCATCCACGACCCCTTGTTGAATCGTCTGACGCCGCTGATTTTCTACGATCAATACGCCAGCCAACTCCCGGGCACGATTTTCATCCATGGTAGTTAAGAGTTCTACAGTACGATTCGCATCGCCCAGCCTCCCGGCCGCATTAATTTTGGGCGCAATCCCAAATACGAGCTGACCTACGGTTAATTCTTTCCCCAAAAGTCCTGTTTCTTTTAACAGAAATTTCAGGCCCGGTCGTTCAGCGGAGGCCAGACGATTTAGACCATAATGAACAAGAATCCGGTTTTCGTCCAGAATAGGGACCATATCGGCAGCCGTAGCCAGTGAAACCAGATCCAGGTATCGGTGAGAAGGTTCCGAATCCGGATTCAACTTTGCCTCCACGGCTGTCAGCAATTTGTAAGCGACACCACAACCACAAAGTCCCTTGTTGGGGTAGGCACAATCCTCCCGCTGGGGATTCAGGATAGCGAATGCTTCCGGTAATTGATCATCCGGGTGATGATGGTCCGTAATAATAACATCTATTTTATTCTTACGGGCGTACTGGACAGCGTCAACCGCATTGATTCCACAATCACAGGTCACCAGAAGATCGGCTCCCGACTGGACGGCCTGATCAATCCCCCGAAAAGAGAGGCCATAACCCTCCGTTTCACGATTGGGAATATAGGTTTTCACCCTGGCTCCAAGGGCTAACAGTCCCAAATACAAAAGGGAGGCCCCTGTCGT
>CAZNUM010000030.1:3506-21856 GCA_964576315.1 uncultured bacterium | reverse complement strand
AAAATGGTATTCAAACCCAGGAGATAATGATCCCGGAGGACCTATGGATGCTTGGAATGTGTTCAGCCGGATGGTGTTTATGCTCTGGGACGGCGGTAATGTGGTAACAGCCACTTCTCCGGCTGACTATATAGCAGAAAGCCCGGAAATTGGTACAATCTTCTACATTAGAACGAACAAACCGATTACGCCAAATGATGTATTCGTATTTAATACTAAAAGTGTAAAAGGGAAGACATTAACCTATGATCCTCATAAAATCACCGTTTGGCCCAATCCCTATTTTGCCCGGAATCCGGAGGATCTTATTTATGGAGGTTCCAGAATAATATTTTCTGGGTTACCCGAATCCGGGAGGTGTAAGATTCGGATATTTGATCTGGCAGGTCAGATCATTCGGGTTGTTGATCATACTAACAGTGGGTCCCAACACTATGTTTGGGATTTAACAAACGTGTATGGGAAACGTATCTCCAGTGGCATGTATATTGCCCAGATTGAAACAGGAACAGGAAGTCAAATCATCAAACTGGCGGTGATCCAGCCAGATAAGTAAGTAAAAATGTCGTTACTAATCAGGTCCATAAAGTACTCATTTTAATATGAATGAGGTTACAAATTAGGATATCAAGGGGATTCCCATTAAACTAATCGAATAAGGGAGTTAGACTAAAAATCCTTTGTCAGCGGGCCTCGGCATAGACGCAGGCTACTGACTACGACAGGCCTTCAATTCCGTCCCTTTTCCTACTGCAGTCCTGGAAGCAAAAACACTTTTCTGGTGTATAACCTATAGATATTACCTTTCAAACTCTACACCTCAATGCTCCTTTTATAAGGATGACAAAACGCTATCTTTACTCTTCAGTAAAGCGCCGGGTATCTTGATTCTTGATCCTCGGCCAGGACGAGGGTATCGAAGCGATTAGCCTGGGGGGCTGATCGTTTTTGGGAAAAGTCTGCCCTCACTTCTTACAATTTAATCTCCCCCTGGTTCAGCGCCAGTAGGCATTAATCAGGCTGGCGGTTACAATTCCGATGAACCAATAACCCCCATTAACCGCTACATAGGACCAGGGTTTCTTCTCAAAGGCGGGAGCCGTTATCAGATAGGCGAAAACATACCCCAGCCACAGCCAGAATCCATTACTCAATCCAATAGCCAGGGGGGTGAGATCCCCATAAATCTGGAACATAAAATCCACCATGTGAGCCGTGACCCAGGCCATAATCAGGGAAGCCATAAACATCAGCCCATAGGACACCGCCATGCTGGAACCGGTTTTATCAGCTTCCAAGATTTCTTTCGTCCAACCCATAGCTTTCATCCAGACCTTTCCGAAGAGGGGCCCATACCACAGGGCTCCCCACGCAAAAAACACGAGGGCGGATACGACCACCGCCCCGATATGAATCACCGGTTCATACATACAGCCTCCTTTGGTTATTCAAGTCACAACCCTACAAACGGGCGTGAAATAATTCAATTATATGGGACACTAGACCTATAGGCTTGTTGACCAGCCTAAGGACGGGCGAGAATTATCCGGAATTTGTTTGACGCTAATTCGGTTTTATTCGTCAAAAACCAGGGGGTCGGAAAGTATCAGAGAAATACTAATTTTCAGATTCAGACCCGTCATATCCACCGTGGCCTTGGCTTTATTGAGCCCCAGTTCCTTCCGAGTGTAGGTAGTATTGTTTTGTACCAGGCGGTTAAGAATCATGCTGTATATTAAATAATCGAACCCTGCAAACAGGTGAATCCGGTGCCCGAGGCGGTAAACCAGACCCGCTTCCAGGGCACTGCCACTGCCTTTTCCCTTAAAGTTACCCATAATCGTCCTGGAAGTGGTATCACTGGTGGCGACGGTGTAATTCAGGTCACTGGTATTCCGGGTGCGGAAGTATTCCAACCCGGCCCGATAACCCAGATTTCGCCCTTTCAGATAGGCTGTATTCCGGATACCAAAACTCAGTGTTTTCACGGTTGTCTTGGGAGCGGTCGATGTCCATTGCCGGTAACCCGTATAGACTTCATATCCACTATCAAACCGTAGACCCAGATTACCTCCCCAACGGTTGGACTGGGAAAAATCATAGTCCTGCCGAATTAACAATGCGTCGAAAGTAATGCTGTCAATACGGGTCCAGTTGGAAGGAGTGTAATACCCATATTCCGGCTCAATGTAGATTTGCTGGGAATAAAGTGGAACCAGAATCACCAGGAGCAGCAGCGGTTTCAGGACCTGCATAATAATGGAGCGTATTTTCAACAGACTGAGCCTTTCTCACATGGGTTACAACGGGGACATTCCTGAAAGGAATACCGGCGGGAAAATAACCAATATCTCAGATAACCACACGGTGAAAAGTGGCAGACTTCCCCTGGAAGGCGTCCGCACGCCTTCCGGATACAAGCACTGCCCCCGTAAAAGGGAAGCACCGGACTAAAGTGGCATCAACGGGAATAGTAGGCGATAATGGAAGCCTTGGCCAACAGATTCTGATTCAGATAGTACCCCACCAGTGAAGGGGTGGCTGTTTCATCCAGACCCAACGACTCCAGGGTCAAAGCGTAGACGGTAAAAATATAGGCATGGGGTCGGTCGCCCTCCGGTGGACAGGAGCCTCCAAACCCGGGCGTTCCAAAACTGGTTACGCTCTGGACACTTCCCGCCGGTGCCTTCCCCGCTTCCAGATTCCCTGCATTGCGGTCCAGTGAGTTCACCTCCGGCGGAATATCAAAAATAAGCCAGTGCCACCAGCCACCACCAGTAGGGGCATCCGGATCGTAAACCGTAACGGCGAAACTCTGGGTTCCCTCCGGGGCATTTTTCCACTCCAGTCGGGGGGAAATATTCTTCCCTTCACAACCAAACCCGGAAAAGACCTGATCATTGGTGATCTGCCCATGGATGTCGGGACTGGTGAGTTCAAAGGTCTGACCAGAGACCAGCGCTACGAGAAAACCCAATACAAGGATATTGGTTAAAACTTTCATTATTCCCTCCTTTCTATCAATTGGCGGAGTCTCACCGGAGTGGCACCGGAGGAACTCCGTCGGAACTTCGTTTAAAGATGAAATATTACACAAGATTTTATTCCAGTACCCTCCGAGGGGTGGAATCTTTCTTGTCGGTGATCAATAATGAGTTGAAAGGGATAATAATGCTTGATTGACTGACTGACTAGTCAGTAAATTACTGACCAGTAATACGGAGACACTATGACCATTTCAGATCGTAAAGCCCGGGAAAAAGAACAACGGCGCCAGGCCATTCTGGCGGCAGCCGAAAAACGCTTCGCCCGGGAAGGGTATAATGCCACACAACTGGATTCCATCGCCAATGATATGGAAATCAGTAAAGGCACGATCTACCTCTATTTCAAAAACAAGGAGGACCTGTTTTTCTCCTTAATCGATGAAAAGATCACCACCCACTTCGATAATTTAACGGTCATCATTTCCACTGTGAATACTCTGGACGACCTGGTGCAAAAACTGGTGGCGTATAATTTAAAACACTATAAACAACACCACCGTATGATTCGGCTGGTCATGTCTGAACAGGTTAAATTTGAATCCCCCCACCAGAAAGAATTGCGGCGCCAGTTTCTCCACAAACGGGAACAATATCTACTGGCGATCGAACAAAAACTGGCCCAATACCTCCCCCAAAAAACTTCAGTTACACCCCGTTCTGTTGCCCTCACCATTGTGGGCGCTGTGAACCAGGTTATTATGGACTGGCTGATCCACCGGCGGCAACCGGACCTGGATCAGATCAGAGATGATCTCATTCACATTATTCTTAAGGGCATTGAAGAATGAAAAGGTCTTTTCCGGCACTATTCAATGCTATCGTTATTACCCTCCCCGCTCTCACCCTGGCCTTGGCCCAGCCCCTGAAACTGGACCTGGAAACCGTCCGGAAGCTGGCTCTGGAAAACAATCCCCAGTTGAAAGCGGCCCAGAAAGACATGGGCGCGGCAGCGGCCAGAGTCAGGGAATCTTTCGGTTCCCTCCTGCCAAAAGTCAATACGTACGCCAACTATCAGCGGGCTTGGGAATTGCCCACCATCTTTTTCGACAATCCCGACCCTACTGGCCCGAAAAAAATCTCCTTCAAAATGGGGCAGACCCATACGCTGGGCTCTGGAATCAAGATTGATCAACCGCTTTATCTGGGAGGCTCAGCCTGGACGGGATACCAGCTGGCTCAACTGGGGCGGGAACTTTCCGCCCGACAACTGGAAATTACCCGGACAGACGTATTATTAAATGCCACCAGCGCCTACCTGGGACTCCTGTTTGCCCGGTCTGTCATCGAGGTAGATCAACAGGCCGTGGAGACGGCTCAAAAAAATCTGAAACAGGTAAAGGATTTGGAAGCTGTGGGTAAAGGATCTCATTTTGACGTCCTCCGGGCAGAAGTGCAACTGGCTACCCTCCAACCCCAGTTAATCTCCGCCCAGAATAATGCCCGCTTGGCGGAGTCGCGCCTAAAAATGGCTCTCAATCTGCCGCCGGAGCAGGAAATACAAATCGGGGAGAAACTCACCTACCAACCCTCCCCGCTTACCACCATCGACCTGGAGACATTGATTCAGCAGGCCTTTGCCAATCGGCCGGAAACGGAAATCCTGGAAACCCAGAAAACCATGGCTGAAAAACAGGTCGCCCTTTCCCGGGCCACAATGTTGCCCAAACTAACCTTCTCCACCACCTACCAGTACCAGGGTGAAAAGGAGAGCATCCATTTTAAAAAAGCGGATTTTTTCAATTCCTTCAATTCCTCCATTAACATCAGTTTACCCCTGTTTGCCGGCTATCAGGCCCAGTCCCGCGTTCAGCAGGCCAAGATTGAACTGGAAAAAACAGCCGATCAGGCTGAGCTGGTTCGTCAGGGCATCCGCCTGGAAGTGGAGACAGCCCTTTTTACGACCCGGGAGGCGGAGGAAAAAGTCAAATCGCAGGAAAAGCTGGTGGAGCAGGCTCAGGAGGCATTACGGCTGGCGGCGCTCCGCTTTCAGGAAGGAAGCAGTACTCAACTGGATGTCATGAACGCCGAACTAGCCCTCAATCAGGCGCGAATGAGCTACAACCAATCCCTGTTTGAATATAATCTGGCCCTGACCCGGCTGAAAAAAGCCTTAAATCAACTTTAGGAGCTCCAGCGATGTATCGTCAATATTTCATTTCCCTGTTGATTGTAACCCTGATTCTGGTGACCGGAGGGTGCAATTCCAAAACCTCTGACCAGAATACAGAAAAAGAGGCCGTTCCGGTTCAAATCCAGACCGTAAAACTGGGCACTATTGAAGATGTGAGCCGATATTTTGGCACCGTCCAGGCCCGGGAATCGGTGAAAGTTTATTCCACAGTGCCCAAACGGATTCTCGTTCTTTATCACGACGTAGGTGAGAGTGTCACTGCCGGTACGTTTCTGGCGGATGTGGAGCGGGAGCAGATTCTCCAGGCCGTCCGCCAGGCTGAGGCGGGACTGGAATCAGCCCAGGCCAAATTCCAGAATGTGGATGTGGAGTTGAAACGGTTGAAAAAACTGTACCGGGAGCAAGCGGTCAGCCAGAGCCAGTTGGATGCTCTTCAGACGCAATGGGACGGAGCTCGCTCGGCGGTAAAACAGTTCCGCGCTTCTCTGTCGGCAGCCCAGTCTCAACTGGCAGAAACCCACATTAAAGCCCCAATCAGCGGTGTTATTGTCAATCGTTTACTGGAAACGGGTGACCTGGCCAGTCCCCAGATCCCAGTCTTTGAAATCGCCAATATGGACACGGTTAAAATCAATGTCCAGATCATCGAACGGGACCTGGGAAAGGTCCATGGGGGCCAACCGGTACGTCTGAAAGTGGCCACTTATCCCGACTCCACTTTTGAAGGAAAAATCATCCGCGTCAATCCCACCCTCAACCCAATGACGCGAACAGCGGATGCAGAAATCGAAGTCGCCAACCTTCAGCACCTCCTGAAACCGGGCATGTTCGCCACGGTGGATGTGATTCTGAACCGGAAAGAACAGGTTCCCGTCATCCCGAAACACACCATTATTGAAAAAACAATGCTGGCTTCCAAAGAAGGGGATTTTTCCACGGGGGAAGTGGTGGTGGAGAAACACGTATTTCTGGTAAAAGGCAACCGGGCTTACTGGCGAACGATTGAAACTGGGATTATTAATCACATTTCCGTGGAAGTGACGGACGGCTTGACACCGGGAGATACGATCGTTTCCGTGGGGCATCATATGCTTAGTGATTCTTCCCGGATTGAAATTGTTTCTACAGGGGGGATCCACTAACCATGTTTTTATCGCGCCTTGCCATCCGCAGGGGGATCACTTTTACCATGGTCTATCTGATTGCCGTCGGTTTCGGTTTTTTCGGGCTTTCCACGCTGAAACTGGACCTCTACCCCAATATCACCTTCCCGGTGGTGGGAATTATTACTCAGTATGAAGGGGTCGGCCCGGAAGATATTGAAAACTCCCTGACCCGTCCCCTGGAACGTTCCGTAATCTCGGTGGAGAATGTGAAAAAGATCACCTCCCAGTCCACGTTAGGTTCCTCGATTATTATTATGGAATTCGACTGGGGGACGGACATGAATCAGGCGGAGATTGACGTCCGGAAAATGATTGATCTTTCCCGGGACTTTTTACCGGAAGATGCCTCCGATCCTCTGACTTTTGCCTTCGACCCCTCCATGCAACCGATCCAGTACATTGCAATCAGTTCTTCCGAACTGGGGATGGCGAAGCTGCGCCAGGTGGTGGAGGACCAGATCCAGCCCCGTCTGGAGCGGGTGGACGGTGTGGCCAGTGTGGCCGTTCAGGGGGGTCTGGAACGGCAGATCAAGATTCTGGTCACTCCCCACGAGCTGGCAGCCCAGGGAATTTCCATGACCGGCGTTATTAACAGCGTCCGTCAGCAGAACCTCCAGATACCCGCCGGTTTGATTGATGAGAGTAAACAGGAATACGCCATCAAAACCATCGGCGAATACCACAACCTGGAGGAGCTGGAGAATACGGTAGTGGGATTTAAAAGCAATCAGCCCATCTACCTGAAAAATGTGGCCCGGGTGGAAGATGGGTTCAAGGAACAGCGTCAAATCATCCGGAACAATGATAAATCGGCCCTGCTACTCCTGATCAACAAACAAGCGGACGCCAATACGGTTCAGACCGCCCGGGCGGTGAATAAGGTCATTCCTGAAATCGCCGAAAAGGTGGGGCAGGGAATTCAGTTTGAAACAGTTGTCGATTTTTCCAAGTTCATTTTACGGTCCTTAAACAATTTGAGAAACACAGCTCTCCAGGCTTTTGTTCTGGCCTTTTTAGTCCTATTCTTTTTCCTGCGGAATTTCAGAAGTTCCCTGATTGTAGCCCTCTCCATCCCCATTTCCGTCATTCTTACCTTTTTCGTCATGCAGCAGGGGGGTCTGACCCTCAATATCATCTCTATGGCGGGACTGGCTCTGGCGATAGGAATGCTGGTGGACAATGCCATTGTTGTGCTGGAGAATATTTACCGGCACCATGAACGGGGAGAACCGATCCGGCAGGCGGCAAATGACGGAACGACGGAAGTTTCCACCGCTATTATCGCCTCCACCCTCACAACGCTTTCCGTGTTTATTCCCATTCTTTTTGTCCCCGGAATTGCCGGTGTCATGTTTAATGATATGGCAGTAACCATTGTTTTCTCCCTCACCACTTCCCTCCTGGTGGCTTTAACCTTAATTCCCTTGCTCGCCTCCCGTCTGCTTAAGGGAAGGCGGAAAATTACACGGGCAACCCTCAGCGGGAAGGGGGATCCCATCGGACGCTTTGTTCTACGTCTGGAAGAGCGGTACATTGCCGGGCTGGATAAAGTGCTCCAGTATAAAAAACTGTTTTTGGGAGGGGTGGCCCTCTTGTTTGTGGGTACCATGGCCCTGTTTCCCGTTGTGGGGGGTGACTTCATATCCAAATCGGACCAGTCGTTTCTTGGATTAAATATTGAACGGGCCAGCGGCACCACTCTGAGCGAGACTAATAATACGTTCCGTCAACTGGAAGCCATTGTCAGGGAAGAAGTCCCTGAGGCGGACAATATTTACGTCAGTTTTGGCACCGGTGAGGGGTTCAGTGCCTTTTTTGGGGCTCGAGGGTCGAACCAGGGTCGAATGATGATTACCCTCCCTGATGTGAAGGATCGCCAGCGCAGTCAGTTTGAAATTCAGGATCTGCTGCGGGAACGGTTCAAAAAGATTCCCGGCATAAAAATCAATTTTGAAGAGGGGGGCGGTCCACCGGGAATGACCGGCATCGGCGACATCCAGGTGAAAATATTCGGTTACGACCGGGTCAAGGCCAAAACACTGGGGGAGCAGGTGGAAGCCATCATGCGGAATGTGGAAGGGGTGGCGGATATTCAGACCAGTTATTCCGCGCCGAGACCGGAGTACCAGATTCACATCGACCGGGCCCGCAGCGCCGCCATGGGCCTCTCGGTGGCTACAATCGCCAGGACGATTGAAACCAGCATCAAAGGGACAGTGGTGACCAAATACAGGGATCAAGGGAATGAATACGATGTCTGGGCCCAGTTTGACAAACCGTACCGCCAGTCCAAACAGGACCTGTTGAATCTCTACATTCCCACCCTTTTCGGAGATCAAGTGCCTTTGAGCAATATCGCCAGAATCGTCTCCGGTGAAGGAGCCACAACCATTAATCGGGAAGACCAGGAGCGGGTAACAACTGTTTCCTGTACCATCTCCGGTCGTGATCTGAAAAGCGTTACCAGTGAAATTAAGGCAGGGTTGAAAAAAATGACTTTCCCCCCGGAATTCCGATGGGAAATCGGTGGTTCGGCCGAGGACCAGATGGAGTCCTTTAAATATTTATTCATTGCCATTCTGGCGGCGGCCCTGCTGGTGTACATGGTGATGGCCTCCCAGTTTGAATCCCTGCTGGACCCCTTCATTATTCTCTTCACAATTCCCATGGCTCTAATTGGAGTGATTTGGGGACTCTTGTTGACCGGTACTTCCCTGAGTGTTACAGCCCTGATCGGTGCCATTCTGCTGGTGGGAATCGTAGTCAATAACGGTATTGTGCTGGTGGATTACATCAATCAACTGCGGGAGAAACACGGACAGGAACTCTGGGAAGCGGTTCTCACCGGTGGACGGCGGCGGCTGCGTCCCATTTTAATGACCGCCCTGACTACGATTCTTTCCATGCTCCCCCTGGCTCTGGAATTGGGTTCGGGGGCGGAGATCTGGTCCCCCATGGCCCGGGCAGTTATCGGCGGTTTGAGCGTCTCCACTTTCCTGACCCTGTTCCTGATTCCCGTACTCTACCTGACCTTTGAACAGCGAGTTCTGAGACGGGCACAGCGGAAAAAGCCAGAACTGGCTCCCGTTCTCCTGGACCGTCCCTCTACGCTGGACCTGGAGCAAATCCAGTGAATGCCTGCTTTAGAATATCATTTTGATATACTAATCATATTATTTTGATATTCCTTTCCCGCATCCAGAGTCGGCACTAGTCCCTTATCTGCCTCTATTTCTTCAGTTAGCCGTTTAAACGCAATAATGGCACGCCTTTTGTAAACACTTAAATGAAATGATTCAATTCAATGGAGAAACCATGAAAATACCGAAAATGAATTACGCCCCCAGAACGCGACGGCTGCATAGCCATTGGCTGATTACCGTCCTGACTCTGGCACTGGTCTTCAGTCCCCTCTGGATGCTGTCCATTATCTGAAAACAATGAATTTTTAATGTAACCGATTGGAGCTTTAACCATGAAGACACTCAACCCAATAAAAACCCTCCTTTTCCTCACCGCCGGCCTGGTGCTGATTCCCATACCGGGCTTGGCCCAGGAGGACGAGGCATCTGAGGTTCAGCTGGAGGAAGTCCAAACCCAGTTGGAAGAAGCAAAAGAACAACTGGAATTGACAAAAGATGTACTCCAAACCACCGGAGGATTTCTGGATGAGGGCCAGACAGAAAATAGCGAAAGACGGCACGGTGTGAAACTGGGTCTTTATATCGATGATCTGGATTTCGAAGAGGCCTACCAGCGTCATTACCCGAGAAATTACGGGGTTCTCATCACTGGCATCGTCCGGGGTGGTAATGGGGAACGAGCCGGTCTCTTGAAAGACGACATTATTATGGAATTTGACGGTGAAAAGGTTCTGTTTGAGGATCATCTCCTGAACCTGCGGGACAGTAAGATAGTAGGAGATTCGGTGGATATCACCTTTTTCCGGAATGGAAAAATCAGACATACTACCCTGGTGTTTGCGCCGGAGAAAGTGCAAATCGATAAGGGGAGTAAAGTGATCGAAAAGAAGAAAAAGCTTTTCCCCGGTTACGGTGGCGGAGGACCATCCGCCGTATTGATCGACTACAACTTTGCCGGGATTAATCAATTCCTTCGTCGTAACGGTTTCAGTGCTCTGAATTCCAGCTCGGCTGTTGTCATCGGCGGTTACGGCATGGGTAATGTGGGGAATGGTCTCTTTATCGGTGGCATGGGTGCGGGTATGGAGAACAGCCAACAGATTCAGGTCAAGGATAAGGACGGTACATTGCTGGGGTACCGGAAATATAAACTGGGACTGGGTTTCGGGGGGGTTACCCTGACAAAGAAATACCCGGTTTACAGCAACCGTTTTATTGTGGATATGGGCTTACTTCTGGGAGGGGGTTCTCTATCCATACAGATGAACCAGACAGACGGAAACCTGGCTTGGGACAATGAAATCAACTCGGCCAGTACCTATTCCGTAACCTATAAAAAGGACTTTTTTGTCTATCAGCCCAGTGTCGGATTACTGTACCGAATTAAGAACTGGTTCGGGATCCATGCTTCAGTGGGTTATTTCGGAACCTACTCATCTAACAAAGACTGGACGGACGACATGTTTCTGTTTACGGTTACACCGGCTTCAGGAAAGGATTCCCCGAGCTTGCCGAATAATCTCTCCTATTCAATCGGGTTCTGGTTTGGATATTAAATCCTGAGTACCGTCGGGGGTCTGGATCCACATGGTTCAGACCCTCGAATTCTTTACAATCGCCGATTTACCGTTCAAAGAACCTGATTCATTAGTAATTTTCTTTATGGAGCCTTCCCTGTTCTCAGTCCTGACTAAAAAAATTATTACCACCATCATCTCTGTGGGCTCCCTGTTTTACTCCACTATACCCGGGGTCAATGCTCACCTGTCAGACATTCAGCTATCCGCTCAAGGGGAACAACTGCTCCTATCCTGTCGATTGGAAAACTGCTTTTCAGAAGAACTGGACCAGATTTTCCGTTCCGGGAAGGAAATAAAAATTCATTTCAAAGCGGAACTGGTGGACGCCCAAACCAATAAACCACTTCGGGACACTACCTTCTACCACTCCATTCATTACAGCGTTCTGGATGAGGTTTTTGATGTTTACTATTCCGAATCGGATCGCCTCTATTCCAATCTTTACCTGGATGAAGCAAAAAAACTTCTCACCGAAATTACGGCTTTCAGAATGATTGCCGCTGACCAGATTACACCAGAAGAGACCTATTTAATCCACCTGGAAGCCTGGATGGACAAAATGAAATTTCAGGGAATGGAGGAACCGTTGAATCTCATGTTTTACTGGAACAGCATTCATCCTTCCCGTCGCTCCACGACCTTTACTCTGGAACTGTTTGCTAAATGAGAATCCGGCTTCCCTCCTTCCGCAGTCAAATCCTGATCCTGGTTTTGTTCCTGCTATTTAATTCCGTTTTTTTCCTGCGGAACTATTTCTTGGACAGCATTGAAACCTACACCAAGGCCGTGGAATCCCTGAACTCGGAACAGGATTTCAATCACCTGTATCAGACCTATGGTCACCTTCTACCGGATCACGATCAAGAAGCTTTTAAAAAGGATATTGAATCCATGGCTGCAACCCAGCGGCAAAACAGCCTGGCCCGTAGTTTATTTAAAAATGAAGTGGCCCTGTATTCCAAGTTCATCTTTGTGTTTCTATCGGTGGTTGTCCTGATTCTGTTTTTCATCAGCTTTAACTTGATCACCCGCCCTCTGAACCGGCTTCAGTCGGCCACATACGAACTCTCCAAAGGAAACTGGAGTATTCAGGTCCCGGAAAGTCGCTTTTCACCTTTAAACGATTTAATCGTTTCTTTCAACGCCATGATTCGTGAACTGGAGTCCAACCGTAACCAACTGATCCAGGCGGAAAAGGAATCTGCCTGGCGGGATCTGGCCCGCATCATGGCGCATGAAATTAAAAATCCACTGACACCTATGCGCCTTTCTTTGGAACGTCTGGAACAAAAATATGCCCTGAAAGCCCCCGAATTTGAGTCCGTATTTTCCAGCGCCCTGGCCGTGATGCAGGAAGAAATCAACAACCTGCAACGGTTTGCCCGTGAATTTTCCCAGTTCGCCAAATTACCGAAAACCAAACCGGTGGAATACGATTTGAATCACCAACTGACCGAAATCGTGCAACCCTACCGGGAGCAGGCGGAAATCCACCTGAACTTTGCCTCGAAGAACCTTAGGTTCCACGGAGATAAAACCCAGATGAAACAGGTCTTTACCAACTTGATCCAGAATGCGATTCAATCTTCTTCTAAAAACTGCAATCTTCAAATCACCGCCCGGAGCGAAGAAAAGGAGGTTCAGGTTATCCTGGAGGATAACGGACCTGGAATTCCAGCGGAAGATTTAGGGAAGATTTTTGATCCTTATTTTACCAAACGAACCAAGGGGACGGGTTTGGGTCTCTCCATCGTAAAGCGAATTGTGGAAGGGCATGGCGGCGTGATTCAGGTCAACAGCACGCCGGGGAAAGGAACCCGGTTTACCCTTTACTTTTCAAATCAGAATCCTGAAAGAGTGCCAGAAGAATGAACGTACTCATTGTTGATGATGAACGAAACATTCGTCTGACCCTACGAGATATTCTCCAGGATGAAGGGTATCGAGTCTTTTTAGCGGAGAGCGGCGAACAGGCCGTGGAACGTTTGAAGGAAGCCCTGTTTCAACTGGTAATCCTGGATGTAAAGCTCCCGGGAATGGATGGAATAAAAACGTTTGAACTCATTAAGGCAGCCTACCCCGACTTGGACGTGCTTATAATTTCTGGCCACAGCGACATTGAAACGGCAGTAACAGCGGTAAAAATGGGAGCCTATGATTTTCTGGAAAAACCTCTGTCCATGGCTAAAATTCTTACGGCGGCCCGGAATATTGCTGAACGCCAGACGCTCCTGAAACAGGTACGGGCTAAAGATCAGCGGCACATAGAAGAATATGCTCTGGTAGGATCCTCGTTTGCGATTCAAAGCGTCCGGGAACTCATAAAAAAAGTGGCTCCAACCGATGCCAAGGTATTAATCCGGGGAGAAAGTGGTACGGGGAAAGAACTGGTAGCCTACGCTCTGCACCGCCACAGTCCCCGACGGAAAGGCCCTTTCGTCATATTTAATGCCGCTGCCATTCCAGCTGACCTTCTGGAGAGTGAGTTATTTGGCTACGAACGGGGGGCCTTCACCGGGGCGGAAAAACAGAAACCGGGGCGGCTGGAACTGGCGGACGGAGGTACCCTGTTCCTGGACGAAATCGGAGATATGGGTTTACCCACTCAGGCCAAATTACTGCGGGTTATGCAGGAGGGCACTTTTGAAAGGCTCGGGAGTAACCGGACCTTGAAAATCGACGTCCGTATTCTGGCAGCCACCCACAAGCCGCTGGAAGATCTGATCCGGAAGGGCAGCTTCCGGGAAGACCTGTTTTACCGGTTGAACGTCATCCCCATCGTCATTCCGCCTTTACGGGAACGGCAGGGCGATGTCCCCCTCCTGGCAAACCATTTCCTGCAACGGTACGCCCAGGAACTGAAACAGGAGCCAAAGGTTCTGAGCCCGGAAGCAGCGACGCTGTTAGAGGATTATTCCTTTCCAGGGAATGTTCGTGAACTAAAAAATCTCATGGAACGCCTTTCAATCCTGATTCAGGATCCCGTGATTCATGCCAATGCCCTGGCACCGTATCTGGTTCAGGGAGAACAGGGGAAGGAATTCCTCCCTTTTCTGGAACTCCAAAATTACAAGTCGGCCCGGGAGGCTTTCGAAAAGTATTACCTGACGCGGCAACTGGAACGCCATGACTGGAAAATCAGTCTTGTCGCTTCCAAACTGGGGATGCGGCAACCCAATCTTTCCAGGAAGTTGAAGGAGTTAGGAATTAAAAACCCCAGAAGCTGAAAGCCTGAGCTGTCTGTTTACTGTTCTTTAGACTGCACCCACGCCAGAATAATGCCGAGAATAATTCCCTCCCGGACAGGATTCCCCCAATCTGCAACCCCCTGCCCGTGGACCAGGGCGGAGTAGATATAGCTCGCTACAATGCTGACGATGAAAACAATTCCAAAAAGGTAGAGGAAGCGGACTAAAAACAGTTTAACATTCATTTTACCCCCAATTTATTACCAGAATTGCAAAGGCGGAGAAGGGTAAAAATCAAGTGACGGGGAAAGGAAAACATCTCCCCGTCCACAATAGTTTCTTACTTACTGGTGATCTCCACTGCCCCTCCCGGTGCGTATCCCCAGCGTTGTATGTCCTCCGACCAATATTCTTCAATCAGGTTCACCTGTTGGGGAGTCAGGAAATAGCGGTTTTTCTGATAATTTTTCTGTGATTCAACGTATTCCTGGAAAGGGGATACAACTTCCGTAAAACCGGAAAAGCCTAATCGGCTGTAAATGCGTTCCAGTTCAGCCAGCGGTCGGTGTTCAAAATGTTCAAATTTGACCTCCACCAGTCTTCCTTCCGGAATCATCGTTTTGTCATACTGATAACGTTTCATCATTTGCCGGTAAATCAAAAAAATATTCTGATCCAGTTCCCCAGGTCCAATCTCCCGTAACTGCCAGTCCTGGATATAAGCCTGATAAAAATTCTTTATCGAAGGAAACATGACGTAGGGGTTGCGATAGAGAAAAATGAAGCGGGCGTCAGGGAACAGTTTCAACAGGGCGGGAATGCGGGCTGTATCCGGTGGATTTTTTACCAGCAATTGTTTTCCCCCATGGACCAGGGTTGCTGCTTTCAGGATGTTAAGGTAGGCGGAAGCCCACTGGCGACGGATGTCTCTCAAAGGATCTTCCTCAAACAGCACTGAACGGCGAAAATACTCCATCATGCGGTCCGGGAAACAGAATCCCTGGTAAAATCCATGGGGAATTAAATTGCCAATGGCGTGCTCCGGTTCTTCAGGGGATTCGGGGGAGACCAGCACATTGTCCATGGGCCGTTTTTCGTCAAGAAAGAGCTGAAAAATATTCCGGATTCCGGGACCCAGAAGAAACAATTCCGGTAAAAGGGCCTGGGTGGTGGAGATGTAACCCCACTGGGGATCCCGGGTAAGCAGATTCATCAGGTAGGTACCCCCGGTGCGATAGTGCCCCAACAAGAACACGGGGTCCCGGTTCAGGGGTGTGGCTTCTATTTGGGGTCCGTAAATCCAGTTCTGAAGGAATCGAAGCGGCGTAAACAACGTCGTCATAGCCGTTACAAAAAGGGCACGTCCGAAATACTTGCCCTGAAAACCGCGGTTGTCTTTTAATAATCGAATCCAGTTTAATAAACTCCCCCCGGCCAGTGGATTTTCGGCGATCTTCATTGGGTACAATTTAAAAGCGCCGTACCGTTTCCAGTCATGGATTTATCTACCAACCATTCCTTATCCCCGCATACGAAGCTCCCTCTTTTTCCGATAGTAAACCACCAGTCCTACACCAATCAAGACGGCTGCACCGCCCACAACCTTAATAACAAATAATTCCTTATTTTCGATTTCCTCGGCAGGAACCAATGAAATAATGATGGAAAATAAGGTGACGCTAAATCCCAGGAGGGCGACAATCCAGACGGAAGCCCTGCTCTTTTGTTTCAGCGTTACCTATCCATTTCATTCGGCGAGAAATTCTTTAATTTTCTCCCCGTGGGCAGCTGGATCATCCAGCCAGGGGAGGTGTCCGCCGCCGGTAAAACTCACGAACTTGGATCGGTCCATTTTTGCCTGGAGCCGGCGACCGATCTCCGGTCCACCGAAGGGATCCGCTGCCCCCCATAACCACAAGGTAGGACAAGCCACTTTTTCAATTTCACTGTCAGGTAATACATACTCCGGATTGACCCTGCCTCCGAACAGAGCTTTATGGATGAGAGCCAAATCATTTTTCATGGTAGCGGTATGATTGGTCAAACTGACGTACCAGCGGATATAGGCCTCAGACAGCTTCCCCTTCTCAATGGAATCAGCATGCCCCAGGTCTTTCATCGTCTGTTTAATATAGGAATATGAAGCGGGAAGTTTTGGCAGTAACCAGCGCAGAACGGGGGTAGTCATTGTTCTCAGGAACTGGGGGACAACCATTCCCTCTACCAGGGCCGGACAACCCTCCAGCACCAGTTTTTCCACCCGCGCCGATCGCTGGAGAACGTATTGCAGAGCCCAGTAGCCTCCGAGGGAGCTGCCTACGAGAGAAACGGTTTTACACTGGAAATAATCGATCACTGCATCCAGGGTGGAAAGAATCTGGTTCCGGAATCCGCTCATTGAGAGGTTTTTGATTGCTACCGCGTCGCTCAAACCGCAGCCGGGTCGGTCCAAAAGGAGGCTTTTATACCCTCCCAGGGCCGGGAGCAGGCCGGCCCAGGCACTGCCTCCATTGGGACCGCCGTGGATGAATAAAATTGGCTGTCCCTCCCCCACCGTCTGAACCCGCAGACCCGGTCCCAAATTTTTCACTGGAATAAAATGTTCTTCCCGTTTAAGTCGGTAAGAATTGAACAGGGCGTCTTCCGCCCGGCGATACAACTCCACTTTTTTTGACATCATTTTTTCAGGTAGTACCCTGGGGATCCATTTCGAAGATCATTGGACCGGCAACATTAACCCTAAACCTTTGGAGGCTCCCAACGTTTCCGGTTTGGGTGTCAGGTAGTACGGTCGGCTTGTTTTCCTCTATAGTCGTTTAGAGCTTTCTCCAAGGCTTCTTTAAAGGCCTCCGGATCATCGGGTGTGAAAAGAATCCGGTGGATATAACCCTCCGCCTTGTTCAGGACCAGGTGTTCCAGAAAATTCGCCCAGTCCAGTTTCAAGGCCGGACGGAAGTTTTTCAGGTGCAAATCCCCCCTGAGGAGTCCCCGTACTTCCGACTCGGAAACTTCAATCCGTTCAATGTGCTCAAAAGGAACGGTCATTTTTCCAAACAGGGTGTCGAATTCCACACGATCCTCGTAAATACGGTATTCCTGCCAGAGACTCTTAACAGTGCTGCGGGAAGTGTAAAGCGGGGTGGTGTTCATTGGGTGGACCAAATTAAAAAAGTCCCGGGATTAATTTTTTGGTCTTCTTCCGGTAGGCTTGGTACTGGGGTCCAAAGGAGGACTGCAAAGCTGCTTCTTCCACCGCGATACGGTATAAAAAGGTAATGAAAATGGGTAAGAAAATAATCAGCAGACTTAACCAGTTATCCAGAGCAAGCCCCAGGCCCAGAAAGGAGAGCAAACCACCGGCATAGGCGGGGTGGCGGACACGGCGGTACAGACCCTTCTGAATTAATTGATGATCTTCACTGATCGCCACATCCACCGTAAAATACTGCTTTAATTGAACAATAGAAATCCACCTGAACCCCATCCCCAGGCAAAGTAAGATGATTCCAGTAATATAGATTTCTTCCCGGTACCCATGAATCCTGCCGATATCCGACATTCCAAAGAAGATGCCCAGATTAATGCTCATAAAAATCACCACCCAGAGCAATTTGAAGGAGGATTTGTCCAGCTTTTTGGAAGTATGGGAGGCTCTTTTCCTAAAAATGAGGATTAATTCCGAAAGCAGCCAGATGAAAGAAAGGGCTAACAGGAGTTTCATTTTAAGTCACCTTGCGACGTTTCATGGAGTGAGGCGTCATTATTTTGGGCCTCACCTTGGTCAGGAGTGTTTCCATCGAAGAGGTTTCTTCCCACCAGGAGGCAGGCCAGAATAAGTACCGCAGCGACCACGTTGACCAGCGTTCCCCGGTCCCCCGGCTGGCCGTAGAGTACAAATCCATTGATTGCCCCATCCACCACAAAGGCGACGGTTCCCCCAATGCCCAGACGCCAGAAAAAAGTCCGCCGGCGAAACACGCCCACCGCCGAAGTAATCAGCACCAGACCCAACAACAGCAGAAAGAGGCCCACAGTTAACACCGCCGAGGCACCCTGAAGAATTAGCACAAGTCCGCCCATACCCCGGGCTAAGCC
>CAZNUM010000030.1:0-3406 GCA_964576315.1 uncultured bacterium | reverse complement strand
CCGCCGAGGCACCCTGAAGAATTAGCACAAGTCCGCCCATACCCCGGGCTAAGCCCAGAAGAAGCATCAGGATGGCGCCGACGATTAAAAAATTCTTCCTTTTCACCGGTTGGTCCTTTTTTTCACTCCTTCTTTCATTCAGCCAGTCCAACGCAGCCGGCAGATCAACAAACACCCTGAAAACGGCGCTGTACCCCCCGCCTCGGATTAACAATAAAATAGGGTATTAACTGGCAGGTTAATTTCATGATATTCGGTCTCATGATTCCGGGTATTATAGGATTTTATTCCGGTCCTTTCAAGCGAATTTCCTGCCACGGCTTAATAGAAAACGACTGCTGTCGAAAGACTTTAATGCCCTTTGACAGGCGCTTTATTAAGAATTCTTTTGGTGCTCCCGGACCCGTGGGGGGATGTTTTAAAATTTATCCAACCGGGACAGGTGGTATTAAGGAGATTCACCAAAAAATTTTGCGGTACGAACCGGCGGCTATACGAAGGAATACACCAGAAATGCGCCGAATCCCATGGCCACAAAACCGCTGAGACGGTAAATAGGTTTACTTAAGGATAAGGCCCACGTCATAAGACGCTTGAAATTACGCCGCCCGATTAAAGCGAATGTGACCGCCGCTGCGATTGAGAGCCAGCCGATAATTTCAATTGCCGGAGGAAATCTCGAGTTGCGGGACTGATACAGCAGTAATGCGCCCAGAATCAACCGGACGACTACGGCGAGAATATGCAGCGATCGCTTTTCTGAGTAGTTGCTCAGAAAATTGAAAATCCCCTTTGGATGAATGAGCATGATAACCCCCGCCAGAAAGGTCAGGGTACCGAATAAGATGATTACTACCGTCATGAAGGGCCTCCTCTATTAAGACATCAGCCTGGCTCTTAAACAGGTCCAGGACCTGTAATTTCAGCCTTGCCAGTGACGCATACTTTACGCACCGTACCCGCGTTCCCCGGCATGTCGGTCCGCTGTTTATAAAGAGAGCATGATAGTTGTATCACGTTTGTCGCCTTCGCTTTCTTTCCTGAGCAATGGCCACGATCGCGACGAGGAAAGGAATGAAAATGACGAACTGTTGAACGTTATACCGGTGAACGTGCGGGAGTTCGGGCTTGCCCTCGGCTTTTACTGTGCCAGACTTCGCGATGGAAACCGCGTAGAGGAAGAGTGGGGTGTAGTTGGCCGCAATCCCGCAGCTCCAGAAGCCAAAAAGAACAAGCAGAACCTTCCAAATCAATGGTGAAGAGGAGAGGGAGATTCGAAGAAAGAAGACTCCAAGGCCGAGGGCCAATAGTACGCCCACCGCGAACTCGACGAGGATGAACAGGCGGCCATGCAACACCATGTCGACAGCCACGAGCTTTCTCATCTCAATCAACTTCGCCATAAGAGACCGTTTCTCAGCTGTCTAACGCTTCGCATCACCGGCAGCAAGAAGCAGAGCGAGGAACGAGCGGCGCTTTTGGCTGTCCGAGTGCATGTGTTTGTTAGGCTCTTTTTCAATTCCACCTATACCTCATTGGCTGAAATATTAAGTTTACATTGAGGATAATCTAAATTGCACTCATTAAATATATGACAAGTGCGTTTGCATACTGATACCAACATAAGCATAAGAGGAACTTCTATTAGCACACCAACCACTGTGGCTAATGCAGCTCCCGAGGATAAACCAAAAAGAATGACGGCGGTGGCAATGGCTACCTCAAAATGATTTGAAGCCCCAATCATGGCTGCCGGTGCAGCATCATGGTAGGAAAGTTTTAACCACCTTGCGAAAACAAAATAGCCAATGGCAAAAATAAAGATAGTTTGTATGAAAAGCGGAATAGCAATCCACAAAATTGTAAGTGGATTATTAATAATAACTTCACCCTTGAACGAGAACAATAGAACCAATGTTAAAAGTAGTGCTGTTATGCTAACCGGGGTAAGCCAATGTAAAAACTTTTCATTGAACCACTCTATTCCTTTGTATTTAATTATCCACTTTCTTGACAAATAACCTGCAACGAGAGGCAATGCCACATAAATTGATACCGAAAATAACATCGTTTGCCACGGTACGGGCATGGAATTCACATTTAGCAATAAACTGCCTAGTGGACCGTAAAGAAACAACATCATTAGAGAATTGATTGCCACCATTACCAGCGTTAAACCATCGTTGCCTTTTGAGAGATAGCCCCACATTAAAACCATTGCGGTACACGGCGCAATGCCAAGCAAAATAGTACCGGCAATATAACTGCGCCATAATTCAACTGTTTCCCCGTTTACAAGTACTTCTGTACCTGGCAAAAAATCCTTAAACAAATAGCCCAGAAAGAAATAGGCTATTGCGAACATTGAGAAAGGTTTGATTGCCCAATTTATAAATAGAGTCAAAAACACCGGTTTGGGTGTCTTGGCTGATTTTACCACTTGGGCAAAGTCTATCTTAACCATAATGGGATACATCATGAAAAATAAACAAATTGCAATAGGAATAGACACTTGATAGACTGAGAAATCATTAAGCGTCGCTGGAACTCCAGGGGCGGATTTTCCTAGAGCAATGCCTCCTACTATACAAAGCAATACCCAAACAGTTAAATAGCGTTCAAAGATTGATAATTTCTTTTCTTCCATTCTGATTATTTCTCGATATTCAAGATGTTAATAAGTGATAAAACTTTCTCTTCAATCAAATCCCTGACTTGATTGAATTCTGAATCATTCATATTTCTAGGGTCTGGTATTCCCCAATCTTGTCTTTGTTTTGCTCTGACATAGGGGCATTCATCGCCGCAACCCATTGTGATGGCAAAATCATATTCAACGTTAGGAATATCGCTAAGAGACTTTGATTTATGTGCACCTAAATCATAACCAATTTCCTGCATAGATTTTATTGCTTTCTCATTAATCTTACCCGATGCTTTTGAACCGGCACTATAAGATTCTATTACATCTCTCCCGTGTATTTTGGCAAATGCTTCTGCTATTTGACTTCGGCATGAATTTTCTATGCAAACGAATAATACTTTTTTCATTATTGACTACCTTTCATTATAAAGCCTAACGTCTTCGGCGTCAGCTACATGCCGTTGTTATCTGCCCCCGTCTGATCTTCCCGCACCAACGGGCCTCTCTGGGAGAAAAAAGGCCAGCGCATTCCCACCGGCATGGGCGACAACGCAAGCAAAGAGCGAAGATCCAAGAAGCAGTCCGCCACCGAGGATCACCCCGTAGCCCACGGCCGCCAACTGACCCAGGGGACCCTTCTCAAAATGCAGCAGGCCGAAGAGTACCGCGCTTGCCGCCAAGCCCCCGAGCGTGCCAAGATAGTACGTGGCGGCCGACAAGGCGATCCCGCGAAAGACAATCTCCTCGACGACTGAGGCCGTT
>CAZNUM010000029.1:0-21939 GCA_964576315.1 uncultured bacterium | reverse complement strand
GAAAAATTTGAAGCCCGCCCGCCCCTGAATGTTAAAATCACCACCTCCCAGCGAGTCTGGTATAAAGTGGTTCCTGATTCCTCCAACCCGGTGGAGGATGTCCTGGCAGCGGGGGATAACCGCCTTCACGGTTTTAAATCCTCAATTTCGTTCCTGTTCAATCATACTGAAGGTGTGAATCTTTACTTGAATGGAAAGCCCATAAAAAACTTCAATAACAGCGATAGCCCCGTTGAAGCCTCTTTCCTCTCTAGCCCCGGTACGGTCAATATCCGGCGTTACATTCCTAAGAACTAACCCATCCCCTTAAAGTAATCGCTTAGATCCTAACCCCCAACTCAAGGGATATCTTTAAATTTTTCAAAAAATTTATTGACTCCAGTGGGTACCTGTAAATACATTGTGGGTAGTTGTGGGTAATTTTCCCTTATCATTTTAGGTGACATGACCGTAAATCAAAATACATTTACCGGGGAATTTTCATATTCCATCGATGCCAAAGGCCGGGTGAATATACCGGCTAAATTCCGGCAGGTTCTCTCCGCAGATAACGAACGGACGTTTGTGGTGACCAAAGGCCTGGATCCCTGCGTCTGGGTCTATCCGGCAGTAAACTGGAAATCGATTGAGGATGGACTCAAACACCTATCTTCCATTTCAGCCACTAACCGGGCTTTCATTCGAAATACGGTCCGGTACGCTTCTGCTGTCCAGTACGATAAACAGGGTCGCATTCCACTAACCCCCTATCTGGTTGAACATGCCCAACTGGACAAGGAGGTCGTTATCATCGGGATGGTCAATAAAATTGAAATCTGGAATCCAGAGGTCTTGAAAAAGTTTGAACAACAGGCGCGCGATATTGATCCTGAAACCTATGATAAACTTGCAAATCAAATCATACTTTAATGGTGCCGGTGTTGCGACAGGAACCGGTTGGAACCCATATTCCTGTTATGCTGCCGGAAGTTTTGAACTATCTCAATATCCAGCCCGAGGGTATCTATCTGGACGGAACCGTCGGTGCTGGAGGGCACGCCACGCCTATACTGGATCAACTCTCTGGCCAAGGGAAGTTGATCTGCATTGATCGGGATGCGGAGGCACTGGAAATCTGTAAAACCAAATTCAGTGCCTCCGCACGACTTTTTTCACTCCACCACGCCACCTACGACTCTTTTCCCCGGATCCTATCAAAACTGGGAATTCCTCAATTGAACGGGATTCTGTTAGACTTGGGTCTGTCCTCATTACAACTGAATTCCACCACCCGGGGTTTCTCTTTCCAGACTTCCGGTCCCCTGGATATGCGGTTTGACACCACGACGAGTATTCCGGCGGATCAGTGGATCCGTTCCGTCTCTGAAAAGAAACTGGCCGAAGTCATCCGCGACTATGGAGAAGAATTCCGGGCCCGAGCCATAGCCCATGCAATTAAAACAGGTTCGGCAATTCACACTACCGAAGCGTTGAAAGAAGCGGTCCGCCGCAGCACGCCCCCCCGTCACCGGGAGAAAACACTTGCACGGGTTTTTCAAGCTCTGCGCATTGTGGTGAACCAGGAACTGGAACACCTGAAAAAATTCCTGAACCAGTTCATTCAATATCTGGCGCCAGCGGGCAGGATTGTCATCATCTCTTACCATTCTCTGGAAGATCGTCTGGTAAAACAACAATTCAGGGCTCTGGCGCAGGAGGGATCGTTACAGATTCTCACCAAGAAGCCCTTGTCTCCAAGCCCTGAGGAGCAGCGAGTCAATCGACGGTCCCGGAGCGCCAAACTAAGAGCAGCGGAAAAAACCTCATGAGCGGAAGAAAAAAAATCAGAAGACGATCAAGGAAACAGAAAGAATTATTCCAGACATTGGTTTTTTTCTTTACTACGATTCTTTCCATCGCTGGACTCATCGTTTACCTTTGGATTTATACCGAAGTGGACGAAACGCTCATGGCTCTGGACCTTCAAAATCAAATGACAAGGGAACTGGCTAACTCGATTAAAGAACTAAAAATTGATATTGCCCAACTGGAGCGGGTAGACCGCCTTACCTCCGTAGCCCGGAAAGAATTGGGAATGGTGGTTTCACAACCGGAAACGCTCGTGATTTATGTAGACCCTGACCTTTTGGTAGAAAACCTTGACTAAGACTTATTTAAAATACCGCTCCCGGATAACCATCCTCTCCGGATTGATTATTTTTGCCTGGGTTGGACTTTCTGCCCGTCTGTTCCAGATTATGGTGATCAACAGCGATCTCTACCGCCAGCAGGGCTTTCAGCAAGGACAGCGTCAGGAAGTTTTACCTTATGTTCGGGGCAATATTTATGACCGGAAAAATGTACCTCTTACCCGGAATATCATCCACTACACCCTCTCGACGCACCCTGAAAAAGTAGAAGATAAAACAGCCCTGGCAACTGCCATCAGTACCTGGACCAAGCGGGACCCGGAACACTATCTGAAGAAATTGAACCGCAATGGCCGTTTTGTGCACCTGGAGCGGAATTTAAGCCGGAAATATATCGAGGGACTTCTGGAAGATCCTCCACCGGGACTAATCATTAAACGCAAATCCAGCCGGTCCTATCCCCACGGTTCCATTGCTTCCCAGATCCTAGGCTTTACGGACGTGGATGATCTGGGAATTACAGGGATTGAAAAGCAATACAACCGCTATTTGCAAGGCAAGCCGGGCTGGGTAGTGAAACAGTTGAATGGTCGCGGGAGCACCCGTTTAAAAAACAATTACCCCATGAAACTGCCAGTGGACGGTTCCAATATCCAGCTAACCATTGACCTGGATTATCAATCAGTTATCCAAGAGGAAATGGAACGGAGGGTAGCGGAAACCAGCGCGAAAGGTGCTCTTGGGATCCTGATGAATCCCCAGACCGGTGCTATCCTGGCCATGGCTTCCATTCCCGATTATAATCCCAATCGTCCGGGGGATTACCCTGTCGAAAATCAGCATAACCGGGTTATTACAGATCAGTTTGAACCGGGTTCCTCTTTTAAAATCGTGACGGCCACAGCCGCCCTGGTGCACCATGTGGTAACCTTCCAGGATGAATTCAATTGCGAGGGGGGCGCCATTACCATTGCCGGTAAAACTATTACGGACCATGAAGAATTTGACTTACTCACTTTCCCCCAGATTATCGCCCAATCCAGCAACGTGGGAACCATTAAAATCGCCCGTCTTTTAGGCAAGCAATTCCTCTATCGCATGGCCCGGGATTACGGATTCGGTACTGCCTGCGGTCTGGATTTACCCGGGGAGGCCAGAGGCACCTTAAGGCATCCGGACGACTGGAGCGAAATCTCACTGGCGGAAGTTGCCATTGGGTACGAAGTTGGTGTTACGGCCCTTCAGTTGGCCACAGCCTATTCCGCCATTGCTAACGGCGGTTTCCTCATGAAACCTCACTTGATTAAACAGGTTCGCTCCGCCAGCGGTGAAATTCTGTTAACCGAAAAACCGGAGGTGATCCGAAAAGTGGCGGATAAAGCCGTCATGGAGAAGGTGAAGGAAATTCTGGTGCAAGTGGTTCAGAATGGAACCGGAACAAAAGCGGCCATCAAGGGTTGGTCCGTAGCCGGCAAAACCGGGACAGCCCACAAGTTTATCGACGGCTCCTATGCGGATAATAAATTTATTTCAGACTTTGCCGGATTTTTCCCGGCGGAAAACCCCCAGATTGTGGGCGTTTTCGTCCTGGATGAACCGCTGGTTGGCCTCCACTGGGGCGGGCAGGGCGCCGCACCCCTCTTCAAACGGGTCATGGAACGGATCATTAATCTGGATGATTCTATCTATCTGAAACCGCCGGCAAAAAAAGAGGTACCTCAAAATTTAATCTTTGCTTCCAACCGGGTTACTGCAACAACCGATCACGCCCTAACCCGTCTGGCAACCGTTTCTGCCGTTTCCCCTCCGGCCTATACCGATGGCTATACCTTTGTTCCAGAAGTGCGCGGCATGAGCATCTTAAAAGCGAAACAGGTCCTCTTAAAAGCGGGACTTCGTGTCCAGTTCTCCGGCTCGGGTCGCGTTGTGTGGCAGAGCCCACCCCCGGGAACAAAAAGTATGCCCGGATCTTTATGCACTATAGGGCTGAAATGAGATGAAACTGAAGCAACTCGTATCCGGATTTTATTCTGACACCGATTCATTACCGGAAGTCGAAGTCACCGGTTTGAGCACCCGGGCGGATTCCATCACCCCGGGCCAGGTTTTCATCGCCATTAAAGGGACCCAGGCGGACGGCCATGACTATATTGCGACGGCAATTCAAAAGGGTGCCGCAGCCATTATCTCCAATGGACGTGATATCGGACCTTTGGAAATTCCCCAAATCAAAGTCAGCAATCCCCGGCAGGCTGCCTCCCGTTCGGCGGCAGAATTCTACCGTTTCCCTTCCAAGGAAATGACGGTTGTTGGCATTACCGGCACCAACGGGAAAACTACCGTTGCTTCCCTCCTGAAATCCATTTTTGACAGCGCCGGACTGAAAGCCGCCCAGATGGGAACCCTGGGAATCATTGCTCAGGGATATCCCTCCCGAAAAACACTCACTACCCTCGGACCCATTCCCCTCCAGCGAACTCTGCAGAGTTTGAAAAACGATGGATTTACCCATATCGTTATGGAAGTGTCTTCCCATGCCCTGGATCAATTCAGGGTTGCCGATGTGGATTTCAATTCGGCTGTTTTCACAAACCTGACTCCCGAACACCTGGATTATCACGAATCCATGGAAGCCTATTTTCTTGCCAAATTGCGGCTGTTTAAACAATTACCCATCACTGCCACGGCTGTAATTCATATTGACAATGAATACGGTCCAAAAATTATTTCCGAATGCACTGCTCCTGTTATCACTACATCCGTGGAAGGGGAGGCCGATGTTCACTATTCAGACCTGCGAACCAGTCTGGAAGGGATCAGGGGGCAGATTGTAGCCGGCGAACAGGCGATTCAAGTGGTTTCATCGCTTGTTGGACAATTTAACGTGGAAAATATTCTTTCAGCGGCCACAGCGGCCCTTTCGGTTGGTATTCCCATCGACGCGATTGAGAAAGGTATTGAGAATTGTTCAAAGATTCCCGGTCGAATGGAAGTTTTTTCCCTGCCCTCCGGCGGGAAAGTGGTAGTGGATTATGCCCACACACCCGACGCCTACGAAAAAGTTCTTTCCACTATTTCAAAAATGAAACCACCCAGGGGTCGGTTGACCATTGTGTTTGGCTGTGGCGGCGACCGGGATGCCTCCAAGCGACCCGTCATGGCCCGCATCGCTGAACATTATGCTGATTGGTGCTTTGTGACGCCTGATAATCCCCGGTTCGAAGATCTGGATACCATCAATGCAGGAATAGTAAGCGGTTTTAAAGGGCGTAATTACGAAATTTTCCTGGATAGAGGAGGGGCCTTGAAACAAGCCCTTGAAACCTGCGGCAGGGAAGACATTCTCGTCGTTTTGGGTAAAGGGCGGGAAGACTATCAGGATATTCGGGGGGAAAAACAGTATCATTCTGATTACGAGATTATCCAGAGGTACTGCCGTGCGGATTGATCTACCCGATCCCTCGTCCTTCCGGCACATTTTCAGCACTTTGTTCGGTGCTGAACTGCCGTCGGAAGTAAAAGGTCTTGCAACCGACAGCCGGGAAGTCCAGCCGGGAGATGGGTATATTGCCCTTAAGGGAGAACGGGTAGACGGACACAAATTTTTACCGGAGGTAGAAGACAACGGCGCCAGTTTTGCGCTGGTACAGAAGATGACCGACGGAATTCAGTTGCTCCAGATTCCCGTTTCCGATCCGGTGCAGGCGTTGGGACAGCTGGCGCAAACCTGGAGAAATCAATTTCAAATACCGGTGATAGCCATCACTGGATCCAATGGTAAAACCACCACCCGGGAATTAATTCGACACATTTTAGCTGCCACTTCTACCATTCACAGTACCCAGGGGAATTTTAATACTTCCATCGGCCTACCCCTCACCCTCCTGACCCTGACGGCTGATTGCGATTACAGCGTACTGGAACTGGGCGCCAACCGTCCCGGCGATATTGCTGAATTATGCACCATTGCCCGACCTACTCATGGGTTGATTGCGAACATCGCCCCGGCACATCTGGAAGGTTTCGGTTCCATTGAGGAAGTGGCCAAAACGAAAAGTGCATTGTTTCAAGCGCTGAGTGAAGGTATTTCCTTCGTGAATCAATCCGACCTGAGGATCCAAGCTATGGAGGTCCCAGGCGAAAAAATTACCTATGGCTTGTCACCGCAATGTGATTTCCCAGCCGACATTCATGAAGAAACAGATGGTACTTACACTTTGACCATTGACACTCAGGAGTTAACCACTGGGTCCAGAAATATGGCATTTGCAATGAATGTGATCGCTGCCGTCACTGTGAGTCGCACTTTTGGGATGGAATGGTCTTTAATCCAGGATCAGATCCTTCAGTTCGAACCGCCCGCTGGACGCTGCCAGATCAGGCAGGGTCCAGGCTATACGGTCATTGATGACACCTACAACGCCAATCTGGAATCCACCCGGGCAGCCATCGATTACCTCCAGTCTTTTCAGGGCAACGGACAGCGTATTTTCGTATTCGGCGACATGTTTGAGCTGGGAAAATCTTCCGCTGAGCAGCACCGGCTGGTAGGTGAAGAATGTGATTCAGCCCGGCTTTCGGCCGTTTTTACCATCGGTCCTGAATCCAGAGCAACGGAAGAACAAATTACCTTAATTCCGATTCACCAGCATTTTGAAGATAAAGACTCCCTGTTGAACGCTTTAAAAGCTACCATTAAGACAGGAGATAAAATCCTGGTGAAAGGCTCCCGGGGGATGAAAATGGAAACCATCGTGGAAGCGCTGGTGGAGGACTGATGCTGTACCACTTCCTCTTTCCACTGCGGGAATACTTCTCCCCGTTCAATCTGTTTCAATACATTACCTTTCGCGCTTCCAGTGCCGCCATCCTGGCCCTGGCAATTAGCTTTGTTTTAGGACCCTGGATTATCCGAAAATTACGCCAGCACCAAATCGGCGAAGAAATACGGACAACGGGACCGGAATCTCATCAACTCAAACGAGGTACACCGACCATGGGGGGGATTATTATCCTTCTGGCAATAATTCTCCCCACCCTCCTGCTGGCTAATCTCTCCAACACCTACATTCAGATCATATTGGTAGCCATCACCTGGACAGGGCTGATCGGTTTTCTGGATGATTACCTCAAGGTAGTTCGCAAACTGGAAAAGGGGTTGGTAGCCCGTTACAAACTGACAGGGCAAATTATCCTTGGTATTATTATCAGCTTCTGGATCTATCAGACACCTGCCTTTGCTGATTTCAGAACTGTTACCTCTGTCCCCTTCCTGAAGAATGTGGAAATTGATTTTGGAATCTTGTACCCCATTCTGGTGATTTTGGTAATCACGGGCACTTCGAACGCGGTAAATCTGACGGATGGGTTGGATGGACTGGCCGCCGGTCTGCTAGCAATTGCCTTTTCCGTCTTTGCAGCCATTGCTTACCTAAGCGGACGGGTTGACTTTTCCGATTATTTAAACATTATTTATTTACCCGGGGTAGGTGAATTGACCATTTTTGCTGCCGCAGCGGTGGGAGGCTGTGTGGGCTATCTCTGGTTTAATGCCGCCCCGGCGGAAGTCTTCATGGGCGATATCGGATCCCTTTCAACCGGCGCTGCCCTGGGAACACTGGCGCTGCTCCTTAAAAAAGAAATTCTCCTCTTCATCATTGGTGGAATCTTTGTCGTGGAGGCTCTCTCCGTCATTTTCCAGGTTTCCTATTTCCGCTGGACCCGGAAAAAATCCGGTTCCGGGAAACGGTTATTCCGAATGGCACCCCTTCACCACCATTTTGAGTTGAAAGGCTGGCCTGAATCCAGAGTAGTTATCCGGTTCTGGATTATTGGCCTGCTCCTGGCGCTGTTTTCAATTACAACCTTTAAGATCCGATGATGGACTTCTCCAGCCCCAAAGCAATAGAAATGAAAAACAGACGGATTACCGTTCTGGGGTTGGGTGCCAGCGGCAAAGCCGTGGCCCAACTGGCCCATCATTTGGGAGCCAAGGTTCTGGCCAGTGATTCCGTATCCTCCGCCTCCCTCCAGAAAACAGCCAATATCTTAAAAAGCCTGGGGGTTGTCGTTGAAACTGGCGGTCACAGTCCCGCCGTATTCGAGGCGGATCTATGGGTCCTGTCCCCCGGCATCTCTCAGGATACACCGGTGCTACGGAAAGCAAAACAGAAAAATATACCTGTGGTGAGCGAAATTGAATTTGCCAGTTGGTTCACCTCCGCCCCTCTGGTGGGAGTAACAGGATCAAACGGGAAAACAACCACGGTCCACCTCCTGGCGGAAATGTGTCAAACAGAACGGTACCATGGCCGTCTCTGCGGAAACGTGGGCATCCCCTTCTCGGAAGAGGTATTAACCGACCTGGTGAAGCCTGATCCAAAGCGAGTCTATATCCTTGAAATCTCCAGTTTCCAAATGGAACATATTCGACACTTTAAACCCTACATTTCTGTTTTTCTTAATCTGTCACCGGATCATCTGGATCGATACCCCTCCATGGAAGCGTATGCAGAAGCAAAATTATCCCTGTGCCGAAATCAGGATGAACGGGATTTTATTGTCTATAATCTAGACGATCCCTATCTGACCGCTTTTTTCAAGAATCACTCCGCCCGGAAACGACCTTTCAGTCTGAAAGTGAAATCCGGGTCCACTTATTTTCTCAACAATACGAAAATTTTGGATGAAGAGCACGCCACGCTGATTCATCTGAAAGAGCTCGCTCTGCCCGGCAGGCATAATCTGGCCAATGCCCTGGCGGCTGCAACGGCTGCCCATATCCTCGGAATCTCCAATCGCCAGATTCAGAATACCCTGTCCAACTTTGGTGGCGTGGAACACCGGCTTGAGAAAGTGAGCCGGATCAACGGTGTAACTTATTACAACGATTCCAAAGCGACCAATGTCGATGCGGTTAAGGTAGCACTGGATAGTTTCACGGCACCGATTCTGCTCATTTTGGGCGGAAAAGATAAGGGAGCCGAATTCTCCCAACTCCTTCCACATACCCACAACAAAGTGAAGGAAATCGTCGCCTACGGACAAGCGAGAGACACCATCTCCACCGCCTTCAGGGATGCGGTAAGACTGGAGCAGGCCTCCAGCCTTAAAGAGGCGGTGGAGATCTGTCACCGGCGCGCTAAACCCGGGGACATTGTTCTCCTGTCCCCGGGCTGCGCCAGTTTCGATCAATTCCGAAATTACGAAGAACGGGGACGAACTTTTAAATCCATCGTCCATAGCTTGAGGAAATCGGCGTGAAACACCTGGATATCATTACAAAAAAATACGACCAGTTTCTGATCGTCTTAATCATCCTCCTTTGTGTTATCGGTACAGTTATGCTGTACAGTTCCAGTTCCTCTCTCTCCCTGGATGAAACCAGCGGAACAACCGCTACCCTGTTCCTGCGGTCTCATCTAAAACGGTTATTTGTTGGTATTGTAGCCCTGTTTTTCTTTCTCCTGATGGACTATCGTCACCTGAAATCCATTGCCCCGTATCTGCTCCTGGGATCGCTGGTGCTGCTCTTGTTAACCAAAGTGTATTACATCGCCAAAGGGTATTCCTCCCCCGCCCGGTGGCTGGATTTGGGCCTGATTTCCGTTCAGACATCGGATTTAGCCCGGTTTTCCCTTATCATTTATCTGGCCTATTACCTGGACAAGAAAAGGGAGAAAATAAAAGATTTTTACTCCGGCTTTTTCCCTCCTGTAATGATATTGGGTTTCATGCTGACGCTGATTATCATTCAACCCGATTTCAGTACAGCGGCGGTGATCGGCATGGTGGGCTTTACCATGCTCTTCCTTGGCGGTGCCCGGCTTTCCCAGATTGCGACCACCGGCATTGTGAGTATTGTGGTTCTGATTCCTGTTATGCTGATGCGTTCCTATCGGCTCCAGCGGGTGATCTACTGGCTGGGAGCTTTTCTGGGCTACCAGCACGCAGCCCCGGCGAATGTGGGTTATCAGGCACAACAATCCTTAATCAGCCTGGGAAACGGCGGCGTTATGGGTCTAGGGCTCGGTAACAGTATGGAAAAGAATCTGTTTCTGCCAACGCCCCACACCGATTTTATTTTCGCCATTATTGGAGAAGAACTAGGTTTGATCGGAGCCATGGTTGTCCTTACCATTTTCCTGCTCATTTTCCAGCGCTGTGTCCGGATCGCCAAGGATACGACCGATCCGTTTGGAGTTTTCCTGACCTTGGGGTTTGCCATCAGTTTTATTCTGTACGCTTTTATTAACATTGCAGTCGTTACGGGGGTCGTTCCCACCACCGGTTTACCTCTGCCCCTGATCAGTTATGGGGGTAGCGGACTGGTCGTCAACCTGGCCAGTCTGGGTATACTGCTGAATATCAGTCGGTCCCGCAGGTCGGTCACCCCCGCCCGAAACTGGAGCCAGATCCATTATGTCTAACGTCATGAACATACTGGTGGCTGGCGGTGGAACCGGCGGACATCTTTTCCCGGCATTGGCCATTGCCGATGAAATTAAACGACAACGACCAGAGACCCAGCTATATTACATCGGCTCCCGTTTCGGTCTTGAAAAAGAAATTCTACCCCGGAAAGAAGTCCCTTTCACCCTGCTGCCCATCCGGGGCCTCCAGCGAAATATGAACCTTCAGGGTCTTGGGCGGAATCTGCTTCTGCCGGGAAGGATTGTGAATTCACTCTTCAAAATAAAAAAGATTTTCTCCTCCTTCCACCCGGACGTAGTTGTGGGAACCGGTGGATATGCCTCCGCCCTACCCCTTCAGGTAGGTATCCGGCAAAAAATACCCACTTTGATTCAGGAACAGAATTCCTACCCGGGCATCACCTCCCGCTGGTTCGGGTCAAACGTGGACCGCGTCTGTATTGCATTCGAAGAAGCAGCCCGATATTTTCAAAAAAAAAACTATTATTTGACGGGAAATCCAGTGCGTAGCCATATTAACCAGGGCAATCGAACAGAGGGGCTGAAGCGCTTTCAGCTTCAGGAAAACCGGAAAATCGTCTTCTTATTTGGGGGAAGTCAGGGTTCCGCTTTTCTTAATCGAACGCTGGAACCTATCGTTTCAAAACTAATCGCCGCAAATCTTCAGGTCTTGTGGCAGACGGGACTACGATCATTTCCTGCCTTCCGAAACTACGATCAGGAATTTTGTCGGGTGGTCCCCTTTATTGAAGAAATGGATCTGGCCTACGCCTGTTGCGATCTGGTCCTTTCCCGCGCCGGAGCCCTGACCCTGTCGGAGATTACGGCGTGTGGGAAGCCCTCCCTTCTGGTCCCCTTCCCTGGGGCGGCTGGAAACCACCAGGTGAAAAACAGTTTGGCACTTCAACAGGCTGGGGCAGCGGAAATGATTCGGGAGCAGAACCTGACGCCCGGGAAACTCTATGCAGAGGTAACCACCTTATTTTCCGATGCTGGAAAGTTAAAGACGATGGCACAATCCAGTGCCAGACTGGCCCGCCCGGAGGCCACACGGGAAATCGTTCACCACATCTTTGAATTGGCAACCGCCTGATGTTTCGTAAAGTAAAAAAAGTGCATTTCGTTGGAATTGGCGGCATTGGCATGAGTGGCATAGCCGAATTACTGCTGAACCTTGATTTTACGGTTAGCGGCTCCGATCTGATGGATTCCGATATCATTCAATCCCTCCGGAAAAAGGGTGCTACGATTCACATGGGACACCAGGAAGACAACATCGACGATTGCGAAGTATTAGTTTATTCCAGCGCCGTAAAGGAGACCAATCCCGAACTGGTGGCCGCCCGAAGGAAGGGAATCCCCATCATTAAGCGAGCTCGAATGCTGGGTGAACTGATCGCTCTGAAAGACACGAGTATTGCAGTAGGTGGAACCCACGGGAAGACCTCCACCTCCTCCATGATCGGTACCGTCCTTTCCCAGGCTGATTTAGATCCCACCATGGTGGTGGGTGGGCTGGTGCGTAACATCGACACCAACTCCCGTCTGGGCGCCAGTGAACTCATTGTGGTGGAGGCCGACGAATTTGACCGCAGTTTCCTCGCCTTGCGACCCACGATTGCCGTTATTACCAATATTGAACTGGAACATACCGACTGTTACGATGACCTGGAGGATTTATTCCAAGCCTTTGCTCAATTCGCCAATTCAGCCCCCTTTTACGGCGCTGTTATTACCTGCCTGGATTCACCGGGTGTGCAGCAGATCATCCAGGAAATTCAACGCCCTGTCATCACGTATGGACTTAGCTCCCAGGCGGATTTCAGTGCCCGGGACATTCAGTACCAGGAAACCAACACGGAATTTACCTGTCTCCATAAACGCCAATCTATCGGACGGGTTACCCTTCAGGTTCCCGGTGAACATAACGTGGTCAATTCCCTGGCTGCCGTTGCCCTGGGAAGCGAAATGGGTCTGGAACCGGAGGTGATTTTAAAAGGACTGAAGGCTTACACCGGTGTAAGGCGACGGTTTGAAATCAAAGGTGTGGCCCAGGAGATCATGGTAGTAGATGATTACGCTCATCACCCGACGGAAGTCAAGGCCACTCTCGAAGCGGCCAAAACCGGTTGGGATCGGCGGATTGTGGCGGTGTTTCAACCCCATCTGTATACCCGCACCCGGGATTTTTACAAAGCATTCGCAGAAGCATTTATGAACTCGGAAGTCCTGGTCGTCACCGACGTGTACCCGGCACGGGAAGAAGCCATTGAAGGTATTACTGGAGAATTGGTAGCCGACGCCGCCCGGGAGTCCGGCCACAAAGCCGTATATTACCTGGAAAATCTGGAAGAACTCATCCCCTTACTGGACGACATTACGTACCCCGGCGATATGGTCATTACGCTCGGGGCAGGAACGATCTGGCGCTACGGTCAGGCCTACTACGATCACCTTCAGGAAAAGGGAGATCAAAATTGACGTGGAAAGGTTAGCGCAGTTGAAGAGGATCACCAGGGGAACCGTCTTAGAACAGGAGCCCATGGCTCGCCATACCACTTACGGAATCGGCGGCCCGGCCTGGGCTTACGTCATTCCGAATGATGAAAAGGACCTGGCCACCCTATTACGCTTCGCCAGCGAGGAAAAACTGCCGGTTTTTTTCACTGGATCAGGCTCAAACCTGCTCGTCAGCGACTCCGGCTTCAACGGACTGGTAATTACACTGGAAAAAACCTTCAAACAACTCCGATTCGATGGACCAAAAGTAACGGCGGAGGCAGGCGTAAAATTGGGGAAAATGGTTCAGGAAGCCATGCACCGGAATTTAAGTGGGCTGGAGAGCCTGGTAGGTGTCCCCGGTTCAGTCGGCGGGGCTCTGAAAATGAACGCTGGTGCCTTTGGGAAGGAAATCTCGACCCTCCTGCTTGAATTCACAACCATGACCTTAAACGGATTATCCAAAACTTACAAGCCGGGTGCAATTGAATTTGGATACCGCTATTCCTCCATCACGGATGATGAAATCATCGTAAGAGCCGTTTTTCTATTGGAGCAAAGTGACCCTAAGACAATTCAATCCCGTCGCGCCCTGGCCAGCAGTGGTCGTAAGCAGACCCAGCCCCTCAAATTCAGAAGCGCCGGGAGTGTATTTAAAAACCCACCACACGGTAAGGCGGCTGGATTTTTAATTGACCGGGCTGGACTGAAAGGCACCCGCATCGGTGATGCTGAAATCTCTCCGAAGCATGCCAACTTCTTTGTGAATCATGGGAATGCCACCGCCGCCGATATGGTCAAATTGATCCGCCTTGCCCGAGAGAAAGTGCATGAAAAATTCGGGATTCAACTGGAACTTGAAATTAAAACACTTGGCTTTGAACAGGGAACCTTTGACAAATGAAGAAAAAGAAAAAAACGGCTTTTTTATCTGGACGCCTCCTGATTGGAACTAGTCTGGTACTGTTTACCGGATTGATGCTGTGGAGCGCCATCCACTGGGCCAATTACCGAAATCTGTTTCAAGTGGAAAAAATCCGGATCAGCGGCACCCAAATCCAATCTATGGATTTCTACCGCCAGCTCCTGGGACCCCTAGATCAACTTCATCTCATGGATATCAATCTGGAAGAGGTCCGACTACTTTTGGAAAGCGATTCTTTTGTCAAGGCAGTCCGGGTCAGCCGCCAATACCCTGGCTATCTGAATATTGAAATTGTGGAGCGGAAACCCCTGGCGCTGCTGAATCTGAAGCCGATTCTACTGGTAGATAAGGAAGGCGTAATTCTCCCCGATAACGGATACAGCCAGAAAGCGCTCATTCCAGTTCTCTCCGGGTTTAATCCTGCCCGGGAGCTCTACCCTCCCGGCCGGGAAACGTTTTCTTTGAAGGTGAAGGAAACGGTTGAAATCCTCAAACAATTACTGGACGGGTATCCCGAACTCTACGAACAACTGTCCGAAGTGACTCTCAACGAGGATGACGAATACGTATTCATTCTGGCTGAACACCCTACCAGAGTCATTCTGGGGAAGGAAGATATCTGGAATAAAATAAAAATTTTAAAGCAGTTTGAACTTGCCCTGAAAGGGCAACGGCATTTGACCGATTATAAACTGTTGGACATGCGGTACAAAAAACAGGTAATAGCCAGGGAATGGACATGATCAGAACACCGCGAACGACCGATAAATACATTCAGGCGGGTCTCGATATCGGTTCCAGCAAAATCTGCTGTTCCATTACCGAAATTGACCCGGAAAACGATAGTGTCACCCTTCTGGGGATCGGAAAAGGTCCCTCCACCGGAATAAAAAAAGGATCCATCATTCACCGGGACCAGTTAATAGAAGAAATGTTTCAGGCCCTGCAGGAAGCACAGACCATGGCGAATTTAAACGTGAGTAAGCTGGTTCTGGGGATTTCCGGTGAACATATCCGCGGGATCAATACCCAGGGCGCCATTGCCATCCAGAAGGAAGGATCCGCCAATCTGCCGGTCCAGCATGAAATTACGGGTCAAGACGTTCACCGTGTCCTGGATCTGGCAAAAGCCATCTCCCTCCCTATTGACCGGGAAATTCTCCATGTTCTGCCCCAGGAATATGTGATTGACACCATGGACAGTATTAAAGATCCGGTGGGTCTTACGGGTCGGCGGCTGGAAGCCCGGGTACACCTGATTACAGTGGCTACGACTGCCGCAACCAACCTGGTAGGCTGTGCGGAGGAACTGGGCGTTTCCGTAGAGGGACTGGTATTCCAGGGTTTGGCTTCATCTATTTCAGTTCTGGACGAAGACGAAAAAAATCTGGGTGTAGCCTGCGTGGATATTGGCGCCACCACCACCAATATTATTGTTTTCCATGATGGCGGCATTCGCCATTCCGCTGTTCTTGGTATTGGCTCCGCCAGTATTACCAACGACATTGCGGTCATGCTCCAGATCGGGATTGATGAGGCGGAACGTATTAAACTGAAGTACGGCTCTGCCAAAGCTTCCATGTCTTCCCCTGAACTGGATTTTGAATTACCCTCAAAAAATGGCGGTTTAAAACGGCGGGTTTCAGAACACGAACTCTCCCGGTATGTGGAGGCCCGGATGGTAGAGATTTTACAATTAATTATGCGGGAGGTGGCCCGGGCGGATGTGCAGGAAAAATTAACCTACGGTCTGGTTTTGACCGGCGGGGGTGCCATGTTGAGAAACCTGGTCGGATTAGCCCAGGAGATGTTGAATATTCCCGTACGGATCGGGATACCCAAAAATATTAGCGGTGCGGCCGAGGTGGCAGCCAGTCCCACCTTTGCCACCGCCATCGGTTTGGCGCAGTGGTTCACCTTTGGGAAGGACCTGTCCCTGCTGAAACCCACCGTTTCACCAGTCACCAGTGCGGTGCATAAACTAAAGCGCTGGATCGGAGAATTCTTTTAAGAAATACACCACAACCAAAGAAACCAAGGAAGGAAAGTCCTATGTTGTTTGAATTTGACAGTCTGGCTGAACAGAAAGCCAATTTGAAGGTCATCGGTGTTGGGGGCGCCGGAGGCAATGCCGTGAATCGTATGATCCAGTCCGGGATGCAGGGTGTCGACTTTATTGTGATCAATACCGACGCCCAGGATCTGGAGAACAATTCTGCGGAACACAAAATCCAGATCGGAAAAAATCTCACCAAAGGTTTAGGTGCTGGAGCCAAGGCGGAAATTGGACGGGAGGCCATCGAAGCGGACAAAGAAGCGGTTCAGTCCATGCTGGCGGGAGCCGATATGGTGTTTATTACCGCTGGAATGGGTGGTGGAACCGGAACCGGTGCCGCGCCATCAGTGGCGCAGTTGTCCCGGGAGCTGGGCATTCTCACGGTGGGTATTGTAACGATTCCCTTCAATTTTGAGGGTCCCAAACGGATGAACCGGGGTCTCTCGGGAGTGGCGGAATTGCGAAAAGCCTGTGATACGGTAATTACGATTCCCAATCAGAAATTGATGTCCATTGTGGATAAAAACACCACGGTAGTGGAAGCGTTTAAATTCGCCGATTCCATCCTTCACCAGGCTGCCAAGGGGATTTCCGACCTGATTAATGTGCACGGCCTGATCAATCTGGACTTCGCCGATGTGGAAACGATCATGAAGAATATGGGTGAAGCCATTATGGGAACCGGGATCGCCTCTGGTGAAGAACGGGCCGTACTGGCGGCTCAACAAGCCATTTCCAGCCCTCTTCTGGATTCCGCCTCCATCGGCGGTGCCCAGGGCGTCCTGGTGAATATTACCGGCGGCACGGACCTGACCTTGATGGAAGTGGATGAAGCCACCTCCATCATTTTTGAAGAAGCGGGTCCCGATGCCAACATCATCTTCGGTGCTGTGATTGACCCGGCCCTGAATGATGAAATCCATGTAACCGTAATTGCCACCGGATTTAACCGTCGCCCGGCTCTGGACGAAGCACGGAACCGTCAAACACAAACCCAGCGGACCGAATCAAGTCATAGTCCGAGCCTCATCGATAAAGAAAATGTACCGCTGCACCAGCAGCAGATGTTTGGTAACGAGCAGGTAAACACGGAAAAACCACGGTTACTGTTTGACGACAGCAACCCCGTCTTGTACGGGAACGACCTGGAAATTCCGGCTTTTATTCGCCGGCAACAGGACTGATTAAACCCGATTCCTTAACGGTCCACTCTGGTTGTAGAAGAACCCCTTCCCCGAAGGGGTTCTTTTTATTATGAAATAAAAAAAAGCCCCTTCAAACACTGAAGGGGCTTCCAAAAGGAGATTAAGACCGTCTTATTAAATTTTCCTGCCTTGAGCTCTCAGTTGATTCACTACCTTACGAATGCCAATTTTATCCACCAGGCGAAGACCCTGGGTGGAAACGTTTAAGGTAATCCAGCGATTTTCGTCCGCCAGCCAAAACCGTTTTTTCTGAAGATTGACCGCAAACCGACGACGGGTTTTGTTGTGGGCATGGCTCACATGGTTCCCGTACATGGGTTTTTTCCCAGTGATGTCACAAACTCTGCTCATGGTATTAAAATTTCGTTTTTTTAGCCTTAAAAAAGCTAATGAATTTAAAACGATCTATTACCAGTGCAAATAAAATTCGAGCGGAATATTTACCTATAATTGCACGAATGTCCTGATTTCTACGTTGCCCTGAGTAAGAACACGCGCGACTATTCGTGGTTAGTCGAACGGTTGACCAATTCCCTTAGCCTTGGGAAGAAAGCCTTCGACACGCTCCGCTTTGCGGAGCTGCTCAGGCAGACAGACTATTTTATATCATAATGAGGATACACCAGTCTGACCAAGCAGAAAAAGGTAAATATTAGTCGTCCCGCAGTCATGGTTCGACGGGCTCACCATGACAAGGTATTTCGTCCTGAGCTCGTCCCCGCCTGACCGGACGGGCAGGCCAGCCCGACTGAATTTGGTCAGGCGGGGAAGGACGACCATACGCTTTTAAAACAACCTTGTTTTTATCTCTAAACACTGATTATAAAGCCTTCGACACACCCCGGCGGGGCTTTTCAGGTGGACGTATACCAGTAAATAATCGATCCGCCCCCTTAATCGCTATTTGAGCAATACCATCTTCTTCACTTTTGTGAATTGAGGTGTCACCAACTGATAAAAATAAATTCCCGCCGCCACTCTGACTCCATTCCCATTGGCTCCGTTCCACACGACTGTTTTGTAACCCGCTGTCTGGAAACCATTTTCCAAAGTGCATACTCTATGACCCAGGAGGTTGTAAACCACCAAGGACACCTGGGCATCTATCGGTAGATCGTAATGAATCGTCGTGATTGGATTAAACGGGTTGGGATAGTTCTGATGCAGGGCGAACTGATCCGGGATCGGTGTCAGCTTAAGCAGGCGTGTCCCTTTGCTGAGAAGAGCACCGTCTTTGTCAAATAATTCATAGGTTAATCTTAATTCCACATTCTGATGTCCTTTGAACCGAAGTTGAAGCTGCCGATCGGGAACCGATCTGCCATTAAAATCAGTAAAGACCAGACGGGCCGAACCCTGAAGGCTGTCCGCATCGAAAAGAGTCAGCTGTCGCTCAGTTGTAATCTCCCTTATTTCTGAGAGTTTTACCTCGCCACCGGAATAATCGAATTCCACCGATCCGGTCACGGTTCCTACGGGCCACGTGAGAACCAGTTTTTTCCCTGCCTGGACCGGTTTCAAAGCCGGACCAAATTCAATCGGAACCCTGGCAACCGTGCGGTTGTTTTGGCGGGACCAGTGCCACATGCGGGTGAAAGCCATCACGTCCCGGAGGTTGTATTGATTATCCGGCTGGAGGATTAAATTCGGTACCGATCCGACCGTCGGGCCCAGCTCAAGGGAGTAATCCTTTGCATTCCAGGCAACCACAAAATCATTGAGATCGGTAACATCCACCAACTCATTTCCGTCATAATCTGCGAGCAGAGCGGTAGAAAATGTGAAAAGAGTATCCTTGGCTACCACGCCGGCCAAATCCGTTAAATTTTTTATCTGGATGGATACCACATCGTGACTGGGCGGATAATTATCCAGGGTGACGGTCATTTGATCCTCAGCACTCATATCCTCGTGATGCGCCATCGGGGAAAGCGCTGTAGCAGCCACATCCACCGCATAGGATTGGATCGGTTCTGAGAATTGAAACGAAATTAGATTGCCTGCCAACAGGGACAGGATGGAGCCCACACTTGGCGATAAACCAGTAACCTGAGGTGGTCCAACGTAGGCATCGATGGTAAAACCATCACTCACGGCCGGCGTGGAGACATTCCCCAGCTGGTCTATTGCACGGACAGAGCAATAATACCGCACTCCATGAGTCAGGGATAAATTTCTCACAGTATAGACGGATGACAGGGCCACGGGAATAAAAGCGACCATATCCGCCGTACCGGGACTGGTTCCCACAGCCATTTCATAATGTTCAATACCGCTTTGATTCTGATCGCTGAAACCACTCCAGTTTGCCGAGAGGGAGTCGGTGGCGGAACTTAAATCAATGTCTTCCGCCGGACCATCGTTTACGATTCCAACCAAGGGCGGAGTAGCATCAATCTGAAAACCGTCGCTGGAAACAACAGGGGAGACATTCCCAGCCTTGTCTGTTACCCGTGCGCTGGTATAATAGACTGGTCCTTCACTATAATGATCCCCGGTGCTAACCCCTCCGCTGTCCAGTCCCATATTCGTCCAGGGGACGACTTCCGTTCCCCCACTTGTTGTTCCCACCGCATATTCGAAAAATGCCAGTTCCCCGTTGTCATTGCCCGACCAGGTGTGGGCGACATCCACCCCACTTCCAAACCAGTCCAGGTCCTCCAGAGCGGGTTGGGTGGCTTCCTTTACAACGGTAACCGCAGGGGGATCCAGATCAATGGTTACACCGGGACTCAAGGCAATGCCGGACCAGGTGCCATAAATATCTTTCGCCCGGACAGCAAAGCGGTAGGTATGATCTTTCTGCAGGGATAATCCTATAACGGAGACGGTCGAATCGGTGCCTGAAAGCGGAGTCCAATCCACAATTCCGTTTAGGATTCCATCTTTTTCTCCCAGGGCGTATTCAAATGAATCTATTCCCACTTCCGTTTCAAAAACAGTCCAGAAAGCGGAAAGTTGAGTAGCATCGTTGGACCAGCGGATTGTATCGCCAATCACGCCATCAAAGACCAAACCTTTAATGGGGCCGTGAACGGCCAGATAACTTTCATAAGCACCCAGATCAGGATTGGTCCCAGCGGGCTGGACCCGGGGATTCCCCGCCAGGTCAAGCCCCCCGATGGTTACCTTAGTACCGGTAAGGGGGTCCGTATACTGGGGCGTCCCTGAACCTATGCCCGGAGATTCATTACTGAGGGTGTAATCGTTTGAATCTGGATTGGAAAATTCCGGGTTAACCGTCAACCCCGTAGACTGGTCAAACCCCTGAATCAAACTCCCGTTTTCAACCAGTGAATTGAGAATCAGAACGGTACCATTTGCCCCGTGTACCGGTCGATTATCTGAATTCTCCAGTGAATTCCCCCACATAATTGAATTGTAAATATAGGCGTTTGTGAAGGCGATTCCTGCATTTCCGTTGGCAGTAATGTTGTCGGCAATCGTTATGTGTTCCATCTTCAGGTTCAGAAATTCGCTTAAAGCCTCCAAGGCAGCCCCGCGAGTTTCAACACCCGTACCGGCATACGTTGAATTCCGGGCAAATAGACAATTTATTATCTCCAGATTGATGACTCTGTCCTGACTCCCCCAGTCATTGAAATCGAGAGCACCTCCGTAGGAATAGGTCTTGTTTCCGGTGAATTCACACCGCTCAAAGATTAAGCGCTTCTCAATGGTACCATTGCCCACAAAAACAGCGCCTCCAAACCCTGTCGTGTCACTGGTGGTCTGGTTGTCGCGGAAAATACAGCCCCGGAAAATCGGGTTACTCACGTGGAATTCATTCTGTCCTTCAATATAAACCGCCCCACCCTTGGTTAACGCCTGGTTTCCGAGAAACTGACAATCTTCAAAGACAGGGGATGATCCGCTGATAAAGACGGCGCCCCCTACGCCGTTCACATTATCCGGATCCCCCTTCATAACCTGGTTTCCTGAGAAAATACAGTCTCGAATCAAAGGATTCGTGGGGGTAATCTGATGGTTTCCAACATCGGAGACGGCTGATATTCTCATTACCGGACCTTTTCCGTCCCGGAGGGTAAATCCGATCACCTTGGTAGTTGTATCCGCACCCGGGCTAAAAGTAATAAACCTGTATTTTATAGTAAGATACTGCAAATCAATAATGGTGGAAGCAGGTCCATCCCGACTCTTAAGTACGAAGGGGAAATCCGGTGCCGTCAGATCGTGATCATCCAGATCATTGTATGTCCCTGGCAGAACGAGGATAGTATCCCCTGAACTGAAACGGGAGTTGTTGAAGGCATCCCCGATATCCCCGTAAGGAAGAGCCTGGGAGCCGTCCTTTCCGGTGGTATCGGGTCCGGCATTGTCATCCACGAACCACAGGTTAAACCGGGGACGGGCGGATATTTCACTGGAATAGGGGCTTTGAATACCAGCCAGGTCTTCCGCTTTTAGGCGGTAATAATAGACTTTGCCGTTAACAACGTTGGTGTCGGTGTACACCGTATCGGGCATCAGCGGCGGACCTCCGCCCACCACAGAGTCAATCAAAGTGGAAGCGGGCGAAGATTCCCCACGGTAGATTAAATACTTATGTAAATCAAGTTCTGTATTGCCATTCCAGCGCAGGGTTATTTTGTGGCTCCCCGGGTCAGCGGTTAATCCCTGGGGAGGCGCCGGTGCGGCGTGGCTCATCTCCTGTGTCTTCTGACGCGCTGCG
>CAZNUM010000028.1:0-23867 GCA_964576315.1 uncultured bacterium | reverse complement strand
CCTGATCCCATTCAGATCCGGCAAACGTACCTTTCACCATTTTATGATCTTCATTTACCAGGGAGAAATCCAGGGAGTAGGAATCGGTTTCAAACCAGTGGTGTTGTCCCAGGGAATTGGCGGCTCCGAAATAGACTTTTCCAGCGGCCCAGATCCCCACCAGATCCACCCCCTGAATCGGCGGTAACAGGCGGTCCACGGTCTCATCAAAAGACACTCCCTCCCCAGATCGGACGGTCCGGCTGGAACCCTCCCCCGTTAGTTGAACAATGTAAGGATCGGGAGGCAGTTGGGTCAGTTCTTCCCGCAGCTGGCTTAATAAACCAAGAGCCGTTTGGTAGCTGGCCTCCCCGTCGGGACCAACTGTGACACTGCCCGAGCAGGTCCGGTCCCCGTGAATCAGGCGTAACTTTAGATCCGCTTCCTGAACAACACCGGTCTGACGTACTTTGGACATGGTTAATCGGATGAATTGACTGTATTCCCCCTTCAACGATAATTGGAGGATTTCCCCCGAATTCAGATAGGAAAACAGGCGTTCGGAAAGCGCTTTAAAAATTTGTTCCATGATCATGCGCCTCCAAATATCTCAACATTTTTAAACAAACAAACCGGTGAAGCGTGCCCCACCCGAATCACCTGATTTGGTTCACCTTTCCCGCAGTTGGGGGTACCAAAAATACCAAAAGTATCTTCATTACCAACCATGGCCAGGCTTTTCCAGAAAGGTGTACTGATTCCCCGGTAGTTGGGGTTTTTCAGCGTCTTGGTGAATCGACCCTTTTCAATCAGCTTGGCGTATTCGCACCCGAATTGGAATTTATTCCGATAGTCGTCAATGGACCAGGAACGGTTACTCTCCATGTAGACCCCGTAGTCCACAGCGGCAATGATTTCATCAAAGGTGGAAGTACCCGGTGCCAGATTCAAGTTGGCCATCCGGTCAATCGGTTCCCGATTCCAGCTCATGGCCCTGAAATTAGCCACCCCCGGTACCCCGGAACGAATCTGACTTTCCATTCCCCCCAGACCCCGTACTAAACGTCCATTTTTAATAATATATTGTTTTTCCGCTTTCAGTCCCCCATCGTCAAAACCATAGGAAGCAAATTCTCCCGAGACGGTGGGATCGAACAGGATATTCATCAGTTCCGAACCGTATTGCAGTTTTCCAAAGTCCTCCAGCTTTACAAACGACCAGCCGGCATAGTTCCGTTCATCGCCCAGAATCCGGTCCACTTCCAGGGCGTGCCCTACACTTTCATGGATTTGGAGCATCATCTGATCCGAAGCCAAAACCAGATCAAACCTGCCTTCGGGGCATTCTTCAGCCGTTAACAGTTCTACAGCTTGGGCGCCGATTTCTTCCGACCGGGCTAGAATTCGTTCTTCATCAAAAAATTCCACCCCTGTTTGACGGCAATTTCCCCGCATCCCGTTGTCGCTGCGCTGTTGTTGAACTGTGCCATCCTGGGCCGTAGCAACCAGATCAAATTCCAGCAGTAAAAAATCCTGTTCAATATCAGAACCGTTGGAACTGCAGTAACGGAATCTGGTTTCCGTCAGGACGTTCAGGGCGGTAGCACTCACTACCTTTTCCGAGACTCTCAAGGCTGAATTGGCTTTCAACAGCAATTCATTCAATTCCCCTGGTGAAATGGCGGAGACACTCCGTTGATAAGGAGACCGGTACTGACCTTGATTTACCGGTCGGGCGGCGGGGGTAAATTTAAAAACAGCGAAAGGAGCTGCTTTCCGGGCCTGCTTCACGGCCGTTTCGGCTGCCTCCTGGACCTTTTGTGGATCAAAGCTGTTTACGCTGGCGTAGGCAAACTGACCCTCTGCCAGGACCTCCACCATGAGACCGTGTGTGCGATTTCGGGCATTCCGCTGAGGATGCCCATCCCGGATAGTACGGGTCGTAGCTGTTTCTTCCACCTCCCGTAAACCGACCCAGTCGGCATTTACATCGATCATTGACAAAAGATCTTTTAAATCAATTTCACTCATTCTGTAATATCCTCAAATAATTCCGGTTCACGCTTCAGAGCGGTTGTCACTTTTTCAAAAGCGTCCACAATATCCTGTGTATCCTGTACATCCCCCAGCAGATGATTCTGGCGGAGCCACACCGCTTCCTGGTCCGCAATCTTCTCGGTCACTGGCATGGAAATGCGACGGTAATCGTACTCTGCCAGCCACGGATATTCAGCCGTATTGGTGATGAAAAGATTCTCCCGGTACAACGGCGTGTAACCCCTATAGGTGAAAATGCCTTCCGCCTGCATGGCTTTGAAAAATACACTACGGGGAATCCCATTAAATGTTTCCGCACGATACCGCAATATATAAAGATGGTGGGATTGACGGGTGGTTTTGGCATAGGTTTTAATCGGGGTGAGACCCGGAATCTGTCCCAGAATTTCATCCAGTTTATTTCGATTCCTGTCCCGCAGGTTCATATCGGCCTCCAGTGTGTCCAGTTGGCCCAGGAGGAGGCTGGCCGCCACTCCATTCAAACGGAAATTCCCTCCCAAAAAATCATGCCGATACCAGGCTTTACCCTTCACCCGTCCACAGTTATGATAGGAGAAGCAAGCCTCTGAAAAAGAAGCATCATTGGTTACGATGGCGCCCCCTTCTCCTGCCGTCATATTTTTTGAACTCTGAAAACTGAATACCCCTCCTATTCCCAGGGCGCCCACTTTATGGTTATTCCATTCTGCGCCGTGCGCCTGAGCCGCATCTTCAATCACCTGCAAATCATGACGCCGGGCAGTTTCCAGAATCCGATCCATGTCCGCTGGATTGCCCCCTACATGAACAGGAACAATTGCCCGTGTTTTAGGGGTGATGGCCGCTTCAATCAGCTCTGGATCCATATTCAGGGTATTGGGATCAATATCAATAAACACGGGGACGGCATTCGCCAGGATCACGGCAGAAGCAGTGGCAATGAAAGTATAGGCGGGAACAATTACTTCCTCACCCGCCCGAACCCCTGCCGCTTTCAGGGCAACCCATAGAGCAGAGGTCCCGGTACTCACACTGGTACAATAAGCAGCCTCCTGAAAACGGGCAAATGCCTCTTCAAATTCAGCCACAGTCCGGCTTCCCACCCCCCAGCGGTCCGTTCGCAAAGTTGTCAACACCCGCTCCTCCAGTTCAGGGGTTAAACGGGGCCAGGCAGGAAAGGGACCGGTTCTTACAGGGGAGCCGCCAAAAAGTGCCAGAGATGTCATCGCTTAAACTATATCCTCTCGTTTACTAAAAAATACTGGTTCGGAAATTAGATCATTTTCATTTATCAACCAACCGGAACACGCTTTCCAATGATTTCTGCAACAATTTCATACCCATCTGCCAGGAGCATCATTCAGAACGACAGAATTACCTCCCGAGACTGATAAACCGTCACACGATTCCGATCTGGTATAGGGCTTGCAGAATACGATGCAGAAACGGAACAGAAATCAATCATTCAAAACGGAAAGGAGCAACACAATGACTTTAGTAAAATGGAATCCCAGAACTTCTTTGATGAGTGGTTTCGATCGCATGATAGAGAATTTCTTCAATGAAAACTGGAATATCATCAATCATCCTCTGACGGATTGGGTGCCGGCAGTGGATATTGAAGAAACGGAGAAGGAATACATCTTAAAAGCCGATGTTCCTGGAATGAGCAAAAAGGATGTGAAGGTGAATGTACGGGACGGTGTACTGTCCATTAGCGGAGAACGGAAAATGGAAAAGAAAACCAACAAGGACACCTACCATTACCAGGAACGTCAATACGGTTCTTTCAACCGGACCTTCCGTCTGCCGGAAACGATTGATGAGGACAAAATCTCAGCGAAATTTAATGACGGTATCCTCACCGTTACCATGCCAAAATCAGCGGAAGTTCTGCCGAAAGAACGGGAGATTAAAATCTCTTAACCATCACTCCCGGAACTTTACTAAAAAGGGCTTTTCGAAGCCCTTTTTTTGTGACTCGTTCTAGACGTGACGAAGGAAATTCGTCACAATTCGTTTCACAGAGTCCGCTTTAAGGGGTTTACCCTCCTGGCGAATAATCACCCGGGGCATGACCAAGACGCCCAGATACTCCAGTTGGCTTCGGAAAGCAGTAAAAAACCGGTGGGCAGGACTATAACTATGGCTGGTCAACAGGGCACATTTTCCCGAAAAGGCTCCCCTCCAGGAATCGGTTGAAACTGTAATCCAGGCAATGGTGTTTGACAGGACCGGTGGAACGCCTCCATTGTATTCGGGCGCACAGAATACAAAACCGCCATAATTCTGAAACGTGGTCGCCACGGGCGTCAGTAATTCTGAATCACAGGGCGTTGAAGGAGTAAACAGGGGCAGATTCAGTGCTTCAAGATTCAGCAGCCGTGTTTCCGTTTCAAAGGATTTCAACACCGTTTCCAGATCCCGTGCCAGGCCTAGATTATTTCCGGCGGTAGCTGATACGATTAATATTTTTTTCATGGTCCTATTCCTTAGACAACGACGCCCCCGTCCACGTTGATTACCGCTCCATTAATGTAAGCCGCTTCATCGCTGGCGAGAAAACAGTAAACATTAGCCACATCTTCCGGGGTTCCCCAGCGTTTTAGAGGCACTTTCTCCGCCATCATGGCGATCACCTTCTCCGGCATTTGGGCTGTCATATCCGTCTGGATGAATCCCGGGGCGACCGCATTTACCCGGATGCCGTCCCTGGCCAGTTCCCGGGCCCAGACCCGCGTCATACCAATAACGCCCGCTTTGGAAGCCACATAATTGGTCTGACCGAAATTACCGTAATGGGCTACCACCGACGTGACATTCAGGATGACACCCGAATTCTGCTCCCGCATCATCTCGGCAGCGGCTCGGGTGCACAAGTAAACCCCCCGGAGATTCACGTTCAGGACCCGGTCAAATTCAGCCGGTTCCAGTTTCTTGAGGGTGGAATCGGCCAGAATTCCTGCATTATTCACCAGAATGTCCAGACGGTTGAATTGAGCCTGGACCTTCGTGAATAAATTTTCAACACTTTTAGCATCACTCACGTCAGTACAAATAAAAGTCCCCCCTACTGCTTCCGCAGCGGCGGCCCCGGTCTGTTGGTCAAACTCAGCGATTACTACGGAGGCTCCTTCCCTGGCGAACCGTTCCGCCGTAGCTCTCCCAATCCCCCGACCGGCACCCGTAATTACAGCAATTTTTCCGTTTAACAGATTCATCTTAATAACTCCAGACAATTTTTACTAAACTTGCACCGCGAAAAGTTACTTGTTTTAACACTCTTAAAGAAAGAAGTCTCATGATCGTGGATACAGTATTGGAGGCGATCGGTAATACGCCCGTCGTAAAATTAAATAAAATTGGTTCTGAACTGGATTGTAATCTCTACGTCAAATGTGAATTTGTGAATCCGGGGGGGTCTATTAAAGACCGGATTGCCTACCGGATGGTTGAAAAAGCGGAAGAGGAAGGGCGCATCAAACCGGGGGACACTCTAATCGAAGCCACTTCCGGGAATACAGGCATCGGTCTGGCCCTGGCGGCGGCGATTAAGGGATACCGCATGATTATTGTCATGCCCGAAAAGATGAGCATGGAAAAGGAGAAGGTCCTCTGTGCCCTGGGAGCCGAAATTGTGAGGACACCGACGGAAGCCGGACACGATGACCCGGAGGGTATCTTCCACGTGGCTCAGCGTCTCAATCAAGAAATACCCGATTCCCATATCCTGGACCAATACAGCAACTGCCACAATCCCCTGGCCCATTATGAAGGGACGGCGGAGGAAATCCTGGCGGATTTTGGTACCGATTTGGATATGGTGGTCATGAGCGTGGGTACCGGCGGGACTATTACCGGCGTGGGGAAGAAACTGAAGGAGAAAATTCCCGGCGTCCAAATTATCGGGGCCGACCCGTACGGTTCCATCCTGGGCGGCGGGGATGAAATTTGCCCCTATCTGGTGGAAGGCATCGGCTACGATTTTATTCCCGATGTCCTGGACAACTCCCTGGTGGACGAATACGTGAAAGTAGATGACCAGAATTCCTTTACCATGGCCCGTCGGCTGATCCGGGAGGAAGGTCTCCTCTGTGGTGGTTCCAGTGGAACGGTAGTTTGGGCAGCCCTGCAAACGGCCAAGGATCTAAAACCCAGTCAAAACTGCCTGGTGATCCTGCCCGACAGCATCCGGAATTATTTGAGCAAATTTGTCTGTGACAAGTGGATGGAAGAACGGGGGTTTAAACTATAGTTTTACATAGTACTAATAATTAATCATAATCAATTTAAAACGCGAAAGAGCTTTCTACTTAATCAGATCTTGACAGATGGAAAATTATTCAATCTTATCTTTCTTTTCTAAATTGTGACGAATACATAGGAGTTGAATATTTTCAGCTTTTAATGATGTTCCACCTTTTGAATAAGGAATTATATGATCAAAATGAAGTTCATCAGTAGCTCCACATATTACGCATTTTCCCTTATCTCGCTTCCAAACCTCTATCTTTACCGCTGTCGGTATTAATCTTGTTCTTGGTGTATTTGATTCTATTTTATCTTCATTTTGAATTTTACCATCGAAGTCATCCATAATAACAAGCTTAAACTTGAATACAATCCTACCATTATTTATCTCTGTCCACGAATCAATAAGGCTGAAATAACCATTATCAGACCATATACCAGGTTTTATTTTCTCATACACTCTAACTATTCTAGGACTTTTTTTACCTTTTTTATAATCTTGGGCTGCCTTATGGAATTTTCCGTTCTCTGTTAAACTCCCGGAGGGTCTAAATTCCATTTGATCATGTTTTTTAGGGTCTGATATTCCATGAGTTTTTGGTATATCATGCCCCTCATAAATTAGCATTGTACCATCGTTAGTAATCTGGTCTTTGTAAGGTGCGTTTTCTCCAATTGACATTAGAATTACTGAATAACTTCCATGAAGTTTGAAATTCATTCCTTTTTGTAGGCTTATGCCCTCTTGTTGACACATTTCCATATAGGATATGATTTTACCTCTCATAATAAGTAACCAAATGTAGCTTCAGTGGATTTCAAATTTCGTTCAAGATGAAATACCTCATTTTCAAATCGTTATTTTTGCTATTGTTTTAATTTCCTCTGCAATTTGACGGCTCACCCCTACTTTTTCCCGAATATCTTTTACTGTTGCCACTGAAATATCCTCCACACTGTTAAACTCCGTCAGCAGTTTTTGCAGGCGTTTGGGACCCATGCCGGGAATCGTGCTGAAGATGGATTCCAGGGCTTTCTTTCCCCGCTTCTGGCGTTGGAACGTAATGGCGAAGCGGTGGGCTTCATCCCGGATTCTTCGAAGTAGAATCAGACCAGGGGATTGTTTAGCAATCGACCGGGGCGTCGATTCTCCAGGGACAAAGACTTCTTCCAGCCGCTTAGCCAGCCCTACCATGGGGAGATAATCCAGACCCAGTTCCCGAAGGGCGGAAACGGCCATACTGAGCTGACCTTTACCTCCGTCAATCAGAATCAGATCCGGAAGACTCCCCTGTTCTTGTTTCACGCGACTGTAGCGCCGGAAAACTACTTCCCGGATGGAAGCAAAATCGTCAATCCCCTGTACCGTTTTGATCTTGAATTTCCGATACTCTGATTTCCGGGGCTTCCCGTCCATAAAGCAGATCATGGAAGCTACCGTGTGGGTTCCACCCAGATGTGAAATATCAAAGGCTTCAATACGCCGGGGGGGCGCCTTCAACTGCAGATCTTCCTGAAGCTGGGCAACCATTTTAGGGACCAGTTCCTTTCGTTTCTGTTTTTCCAGTAACCATTCACCCAGTAAAAGCCTGGCATTTTGCTCCGCGAGACGCACTTCACGTGCCTTTTCGCCTTTAAGCGGTTTATGAATTCGCACCGTAGCTTTCCGCTTTTCTTTCAGCCATTGGGTAATCTGAGCTTTATTTTCCGGTTCTTCGGCTACCAGAATTTCCGGAGGAATAAAATCGGCGTTCAGGTAGAAACGGGTCAGTAGTGTTTCAAATATTTTCCCCGCTTCCTCATCCACTTTATTCAGGTACACTTTTTCCCGACTGAAAATCCGCCCGCCGCGGATCCGCACAATGACACCGGTGCCGTAAACTTCTTTCCGCGCCAGAGCAAAGACATCCCGGTCGGCAAAATCGGCGGCAACCTTCCGCTGGCGTTCCCGGAAACTCCGGATCGCCCGCAACTGATCTCGGTACATGGCCGCATCCTCGAACCGCAATTCCCCGGAAGCTTTTTCCATTTGTTCCTGAATGTAGGTTTCGGTCGTTTTGGTCTGCCCCTGGAGAAACTGAATCACCCGCCTGATCATTTGGGCATATTCTTCCTGGGAAACAAGACCTTCACAGGGACCCTCACACTTTTTAATATGATAATCCAGGCACAGCCGGACCTTTCGAGCAGCCACCACTTTTTCGTCCAGGTGATAATCACAACTGCGAACCGGAAAAATTTTATGTACTGCTTTCAGGGAGCGTCTCAAGAGCAGCACGTCCGTATACGGTCCGAAATATTTTGACCCGTCCCTGACAATATCCCTGGTGATGAATACGCGGGGAAACGGTTCGTGGGTAATCCGGATAAAAGGAAAGGATTTATCATCCTTCAGGCTGATGTTATAGTGGGGCTGGTGTTCCTTGATCAGGTTCGCCTCTGTGAGGAGTGCCTCCACCTCCGTCCGGACCACGAGCCAGTCCAGACCCTGAATCCGGGCAATCATGGACTGATTTTTAGCAGTCTGGTACTTGTTTTTCTGAAAGTAGGATCGAACCCGGTTTCGCAGATTTTTCGCTTTGCCGATATAGAGAATTTCTCCCCTTTGATCCTTAAAGAAATACACACCCGGCTTCGTGGGTAGAGAAGCGATTTTATCCTTCAGATTCATGGGGTTTGATTGACTGGTTTTACACATCGGAATCCGATCATGGAAGAAGGAAAATCCCGAAAGGTGGCCGTGCGGGTGTAGGTGTAGTGGACCTGCGTTTTGAAACTGCCGCCACGGATGATTCTCAAAGTGGTGGAATCCAGATTACTCCACTGGGGCTCGGTTCCTTCCTCCGGGTATTTGGCAAAAAAAGCGCCAATCCATTCAAAAGCATTCCCACCCATGTCGTAGAGCCCCAGGGCATTGGGTTTTTTGAAACCCACGTAAAAGGAATAGTCCAGGCTGTTGTCCGCCGACCGAATGTAGTCGTTCACATCCTCAAAACTGTTGGTGCCGGGAAACAGAATTTCTCTTCCTCCCTCCCGGACGGCGTATTCCCACTCTTCTACAGTGGGTAAACGATAGCCGTGACGTTCACAGAAAGCTTCCGCTTCATCCCAAGTGATATTCACCACCGCCCGGTCCCCTCGACCATATCCATCATCATTGGGCAAGTGAAAATCCTTCAGGGTGGCAAAACGGTCATACTGGGCATACGTAACTTCATATTTCGATATATAGAAATCGGGAAGTGTGACCGTATGAACCGGCAGAGCATCTGGATCCCGATGCTGGAAATAATCGCCCAAGAGAAATGAACCGCCCGGTACCTTTACCATTTCGACCGGAAGCTGATCCGGCTTGCTCTTGCCACGGGGCAAAAAACTGCAGTTAGAAAACCAAAAAGAAAGCAGAATCACAAATAACCGGGCGCGCACTTCTGCCATTTTATCCTATGTGTAATTTAAACCGCGCTGGACTCAGATGATTCTACTGAACCGGGTTTCTGAGCTAATTCCACCAGCACGCCCCCCGTACTCCGGGGATGAATAAATACAACCTGATACCCTTCCGTACCCCGGTGCGGCTCCGAATAAATTACCTCAATATTAGATGCTTTAAGTTCTTTTATAGCAGAAGATATATCATTAACCTCAAAACATACATGATGGATTCCGGGACCTCTTTTTGTCAAAAACCGGGTGATGGGAGAATCGGGATGCAGGCTTTCCAGTAATTCCACTTTCCCACGACCCGTGTCATAAATCCTGGTTTTAACCCCTTCCTCCTTCACGGTCTCATCATGGAACGGCGACTGGAATAAAAGTTTCCAAAACGGTGCCGCCGTATCCAGATCTTTCACGGCGACACCAATATGTTCAATTCCAAGGATTTTCATGGTCCTGATCCCTCTTATTTTAAGGTCTGATATTGTGCGAACCGGGAGGAATCTAAGGTGACCCCCAGCCCATTACCAACTGGAAGGATCAGGCGTCCCTCCCGGACCCGAACACCCCGATAGGGATCATTGCTGATTAATAAATTCCCATCCAGATCGGCATAATCCACGAAGGGGGACAAATGGGCGGCAGCGGTAATACCGATGGAAGATTCCACCATGCAACCCAGCATAATTTTCAATCCAGATGTCCTGGCCTCCTCGATCATTCGTTTCGCCTCCACCAGACTACCACACTTCATGAGTTTGATATTAATCCCGTCAAAAGCAGGGGCAATGACCGGGATATCGGCAGCTGTCAGACTGTTCTCATCGGCAATAATGGGCAGGGGAGATTTTTGTTTTAGCATCGCCGTATCCTGGAGCCGGTCAGCCTTGAAGGGCTGCTCGATGAATTCAACGCCCTGATCCGCCAGCCAGAAACACATCTCCTGCCCTGTCTCCAGATCCCAGCCTTCATTGGCGTCCACGCGGATTAATTTATCCGTTTCTTTTCGGATCCGCCGAATCAGGGTTTGATCCTGCTTTTTCCCCAGCCCCAGTTTAACCTTCAGGATGGGATAAGCCTGCGCCTCCGTAATTTTTTGAGGAATCAGATCCAAGTCACCAATGGAAATGGTGTAAGAGGTAAGCGGCGTATGGTTACGGTCTCCTCCAAAATAATCCACTAGAGACTGGGATCGTTTCTGACAGTAACCGTCGAGAAAAGCCATGGAAAAGGCGGCTCCCAGGGCTTGAATTCCGGCAGCCTGACTCAGGAGCCGATCCAGTCCCCCAGGATCATCAAACGATTCCGGTAGTTGGATCCCTGCCTCCAGACACGCCAATATATCCCCGGCATATTCATGGTAACGGGCGGAAGGCGCCGCTTCTCCCCGTCCGGTGATACCCTCCGACTCCAGATAGACGTACACGATGTCATAATAATCATGGATACTGCGGGAAATTCCAAAAGGGTGAGTACATTGAATTCGATAGGAGGCATAACTGAGTTCCATAGCCATATTACCTAGTTCCCGCCTCGAATTGTCTGATAGACGGTTGAAATAAGGTTGCGGTCTCCAAACCGGATCAAATCGGTCACAGGTAACCGTAACTTCGTTTCCAGGGAATGAATCGTTTTCAAAGCTTTTTCTTTCGGTAAGGCTTTGGTCAGTAAATTGATTCCAAGGAAACGGGTGGATTTAAAATGGGACATTAACTCCAGGTGCAGATTCATGAATGATTTTAATTCCGGCATGGGATAACCGGACACATCCCGTTCCCGTTCCGGGTCGTGGGAAAGAATGAAATAATCGGGCATGGCCCCCTGAATAAGGCCCAGGGCTACGCCACCATAGAGCATATTCAGCAAGGATCCCTGTCCTTCCACCACCACCAATTCCGCTTTTGGCAGGACCTGTTCAATGGCAAATTCGATTTCACCAGCCATAAAATCCGCCACCACCGCATCCACCGGGACCCCTTTCCCTGAAAGCAGGATACCCGTTTGTCCCGTTCCTACGAATTCGACCTCCAACCCTTTAGCCCGCAGTCGGCGCGTCATTTCCCAGGCAGTAGTCATTTTTCCCGTGTCACAGTCGGTTCCCACCACCAGAAGGACCGGGACAGTTCGGCTTTCCCAGCGACCTTTCGGAAAATGGGGCGGCTCAGATGGACGGCGCAAATCGGTCAATTCCACCCTCCTTGCCCTAGCAAGGGTTACCAGCTCCGGATCGTCCCGCAAAAACTGGTGCATTCCACTGATCACGTTCATACCGTTTTGAATGGCTGCCACAATCTCCTGGCGGTACTCGGGGTTGATCCTGCCGCCTTGAGGGGCACTCCCGATTACCAACGTATCGGGATTATGGGAGAGGGATTCGAGGACATTCGCCACCACCGGCACCTGACCGCCGTATCCCAGAACAGCTTCAGCCGTGAGCCCCGCCTTATCCGGGTCAATGATGGCAACCACCTTCTCCCGGCGATAGCGAAGCAGCATGTTTCCGGTTTTATTTAAAATATAATCAAAAGCGTGAAGGGCTAAAATGGCGTACCGGGACATTAGAAAACCGTTTGCGGCAATGTTCTACCCACAAAGCGGAGTATGAGACCAATTAAAGCCAGCGAAACCAGTACCGCAACCACGTAACTGGCTCCTAGACCAATCAGTAAATACCCGGAAAACAGAGCAATACAACCAGTGGTGATAGCGTAGGGCAATTGGGTTCTGACATGATCAATATGGTCGGCACCGGAAGCCATGGAAGACAAGATTGTCGTGTCCGAGATCGGTGAACAGTGATCTCCGAAGGTGGCGCCGGAAAGAATAGCGGCAAAGGTGGAAATAAATACGGGGGTTTCAACCACGAGATTCGGATCCATGTCCATAATTTTAATAGTCATCGGTGCAATAATGGGCACCATGATGGACATGGTGGCCCAGGAAGATCCGGTGGAAAAACTGATCAGTGCTGCAGTGAAAAAAGTAATGGCTGGTAACATTTCTGGTGAAATGTTTCCGGCTGTGAGGTGAACGAGATAGTCAGCCGTATGGAGAGCACCACATACATTTCCCAACGTCCAGGCTAATACTAATATTACACAAGCCAGAACCATAGACCGGACGCCATTCAGCCAGGCCTCCATTGCCTTGTGGAGGGTGAGAATTTTTTTTAGAATTGAAATCAGAATGGCCACCCCACCCGTAGTAAAGGAGGCCCACATGAGGGCAGCATAGGAATCGGAACCGCTGATAATGTCCCGTAACGAATAATCGGAACGAACGCCCAATGCCTCCTTGCCCGTAACATACAACCCCACTAAGGTGACGGCAATTACTGTAAGAATTGGAATCAGGGCATTGCTCCAATGGGTGGCTTGCGTGGACATTTCGTCCCCCTCCATCAGGTGTGGATCCATCATGGGATTGGCGTTGTCCGCCAGAACCTTGCCTTCGATCCGGGCACGCATCTGGGCCGTGTGCATAGGACCAAACTCCCGTCGCATCAAAATACCGGTGAATAGGAATATGAGCGTAAAAATACAGTAAAATGAATAGGGAATACTTTTTAAAAAGGTAATGTAGGGATTTCCCGTAATGCCGAATTCCTGAAACGGTCCATCCAGAAGGCTCATCTGAAAGACAGACCAGGTACTGATGACAGCAATACTGGCAACCGGTGCAGCAGTGGAGTCCACCAAATAGGATAATTTTTCACGACTGATCTTCAACTTGTCGGTAAAAGGGCGCATCATATTGCCAACCAGGAGGGTATTGGCGTAATCGTCAAAAAAGATAATCACCCCCATAACCGCCGTAGAGAGCTGACCGCTCATCCCGGTTTTGGCGTAACGGGAGGCAGATTGAATAATCCCTTTCATCCCCCCATTAGCCGATATCACGCCGATAATGCCCCCAAAACCGAGACTAAACAGCAAAATCGAAGCATGACCCCTGTCCGCCAGCGATTGCACCAGATAGGTATCCAGCGTTGTTGTAAACCCAGCGATGGGATTCCCCTCCATGAGACTAACACCAATCCACACGCCCGCAAAGAGGGAAACAATCGTCTGCCGTGTAATCAAAGCCAGGGCAATGGCAATCAAGGGCGGCAGCAGGGAAACCCACGACAGGTCCTTTCCCACCTCCGGTAAATGTTCCTGAGCCAATAAAAAAGCTGGTATGAAGATCAGTAGAACGGCAAGTATCCGGAGCCGTGGTCTTTTAATCATGGGGCGTGATTCCAGTCAAAGAGGTTGGATTAAAATAAAATGATTACCTGAATTTCGGGGGACGCTTCTCCACAAAAGCAGTGAGTCCCTCCTTGGTCTCAGGATGGTCAAACAAATCCCCGAAAAGTGCTACCTCCAGCTTTAAGCCGTCGTTCAGGGTCAGGTCAGGGCTGCGGTTCAATGCTTTCAAGGCTTTCATTAAAGCATTGGGTCCATTTTTCAGGATGGTGCGAGCCAGTTTTTCCGATTCCGACATGAGATCACCCGGAGGAACAACCCGGTTCACCAGTCCAATTTTCAGGGCCTGCTCCGCTGAGATCATTTCCCCCGTCAGGATCATTTCATGGGCCCAACCGGAGCCCACCAGTCGATTCAGTCTCTGGGTCCCACCCCAACCCGGAATAAGGCCCAGACTGACTTCTGGCAGGGCAAACCGGGCATTTTCGCTGGCAACCCGCAGGTGACAGGCCAGTGCAATTTCACAACCCCCTCCTAGGGCAAAGCCGTTGACCGCCCCCAGAACCGGTTTTGGTGACCTTTCAATGGTAAGCGTCAGTTTTTGCCCCGCTTCTGAAAATGCCTGCGCTTCTTTTCGATTCATGGACTGCATTTTTTTAATGTCCGCCCCCGCAATAAAGGCTTTTTCGCCGGAACCGGTAAGGATTATGACGCCCACGTCAGGATCAGCCAGACATTCGGATAAGCATGATTCCAGTTCCACCGCAATCTCCCGGTTGATCGCATTGAGCGCCTCGGGACGATGAATGGTGACAATTCCGATTTGATCCGCAACGGTTTTGAGAATTCTGCTCATAGATCTGCTTCCAAATTTATTTCCAGAATGTGCGACTGAACATGACAATTACGGTGAAGATTTCCAACCGGCCCAGGAGCATCAGGACCGTCAATAGCCACTTCCCTATCGGATGAAGGAGGGCATAATTATCGGTAGGTCCAAAATTCCCCAGGGCTGGACCCACATTCCCCAATGCCGAAGCGGCGGCACCGATAGCCGATCCCAGGTCCAGGTTCAGGGTCGTAAGAATCAAAGTAGCAATGGCAAAAATAGTCAGATAAAACAGAAAAAAGCCCAGCGTATTCCGAACCACATCTTCACTAATGTAACGATTACCAATCCGGATAGGAATAATGGCTCTGGCGTGGAGCATCCGTCTGGTTTCCGTGGCGGCATACTTTACCAGCAACAGTACCCGGATGATCTTCATTCCACCACCGGTAGAACCGCCCATCCCCCCGATAAACATGAGGATTAGAAGCAGAAACTGGGCGAAAAAGGGCCAGATCTCATAATCGGCCGAAACGTAGCCGGTAGTAGTAAGGATGGATACGCTCTGGAACAGGGAACTGCGAAAAGTTTCATGATTCCAGACGCCCTTGGCACTACAAAGATTAATGGTAATGAACAGCGTAACACCCACAATGACACCTAAATAGACCAGAAATTCCGGATCCTTAAAAAACGCTTTTTTATCTCCGGTGAGCAGTCGGAAGTGGAGTGAAAAATTGATTCCTGCAATAAACATGAAAAGAATCAGGATGTACTGAATGACCGGACTGGGGAAAAAGGCAATACTGGTATTTTTCGTGCTGAACCCGCCGGTAGGCATGGTGGTGAAAGCATGGCAGATGGCATCGAACCAGCTCATACCGCTGATACCCAGCAACAGGATCTCCACCACGGTAAAGCCCACGTATACCATCCATAAAATTTTGGCTGTTTCCCGTACCCGGGGGCGAATCTTATCCGCGACAGGTCCCGGGACTTCCGCCTTAAATAACTGGACACCGCCGATGCCCAACAATGGAAGTATGGCAATTGTGAATACAATAATCCCCATGCCGCCGATCCATTGAATGAAGGAACGCCAGTAGAGAATGCTGGAAGAAAGACTTTCGATCCCCGCCGCCAGATGGGGCATGGTATCTGAGTTTCCTAAAATCGAGGCACCGGTGGTGGTAACCCCGGACATGGATTCAAAAAAGGCGTCGATGAAATTGGGGATCGCACCGGAGAGATAGAAGGGCAATGCCCCAACCAGGGCTGTCAGCGTCCAGGCCAGGGTAACAATGGCAAAACCATCCTTATTGCTCAAAATGCGGTTATTTCGAGTCAGAAACCAAACAGGCAGACCGATTCCAATACTGGCACCCATGGCTTTTAAAAAGCCCGGTAAATCCGGTTCCTGGTTCCCCAGGGCCAACCCGATCGGAACTACCATGGTGAGACCTACTAAAACCAGCAGGGCTCCCAGAACATTCAGGATGGCTTTAAAATTCATCCTGTTTCAAAGAGGCGCCGTAGCTTTGCGACTGCTTTCTTTTTAGCAAACACCAGAACGGTATCGTCTTCCGTGAGTTGAGATGACCCCCGGGCGATACTCAAATGACCGTGATGATTAATCACGCCCACGATACTATCCGGAGGAAATTTGATCTCGCTTAGGGTTTTTTTGGTGACGGGGCTACCGGGTGTCGGGTTAAACTCCACTACATCCACGTCAATTTCATCAAATGTTGTAATGGCAGTCTCCGTTTTCTCAGTAGAGATGTACCGTAAAATAGCGTTTACGGTGGAGATATTCTTACTGATAGCCGCCCCCAGCCCGATTTCCTGAATGATGGGCAGGTATTCAGTCGTATTTAAATGAATCACGGCCTGTTTTACTCCCAGGTGGAGTGCCAATAACCCGGAAAGAAGATTTGTTCTTTCACTTTCGGTTACAGCGATAAAACTGTCTGTATCCTGAATATTTTCCGATTTCAACAGCTCCACATCGGTACCGTCCCCGTGGAGAACCATTGTATTTTCCAGATTAGCCGCCAGCCATTGGGCTTTGTTCCGGTCGCTGTCAATTAACCGTACGGTCATTTCCTTCTCCAGGTCACCGGCAATGCCGCGTCCGATTTTGCTGCCGCCCAGGATAATAATGCTTTTTGTGGGTCGCGTTTCCTTCCCCAGCAACTCCATTAAGGAATCCACCCACTTCGATTTAACGATAAAGTAACAGGTATCCCCCGGCTGGAGAATAAAATCCCCCCACGGCACATAGGATTTCCCGTTGCGAACCACCGCAATGATTCCAAACTTGAAATTATCCTCATTGTCCGAAATATCTTTGACACTTTCACCTTCAATGGGACAGTTCTCCTGAAGACGGATACCGATCATTTGAATTCGTCCCCCCTCGAAATCCATAACCTGGGTGGCGTAAGAATGTTTCACCAGCCGGATGATTTCACGGCAGGCTTCCCGTTCCGGATGAATCACCAGGTCGATTCCAAACGTCTCCGGTTTAATTATCGAATCTCGATCACTGTATTGCTGGTTTCGCAAACGGGCAATAATTTTCCGCGCCCCCAGTTTGTGAGCTTGCTGGGAAGCAATCAGGTTCACTTCATCCCCACGGGTCAGGGCGAGTACAAAATCGGCTTCGTGGACTTTGGCTTCCGTAAGAATATTGGGACTGGCGCCATTTCCCTCCACGACAATGACGTCCAGGTTTTCCGATGCCCGGCGGCACTTTTCAGGATCGATATCAATCATGGTAATATCGTAATCCTCCTGGCTCAGGGCTCGGGCTACGTGGTACCCCACCTCCCCGGCACCAATGATGACAATTTGCATTATGATTTCCTTTGATCCATTAAATAAGGTTAAATGGCAATATTACTCCGGAACCCGTTGAATGTCCGCCCCTAAGGACCTGAATTTTTCCTCGATTCTCTCATATCCGCGGTCAATGTGGTATACACGACTGATTTCGGACTGACCCTCAGCGACCAGAGCCGCGATGACCAGGGAAGCGCTGGCCCGAATATCTGTGGACATCACCGGTGCTCCTCTCAAACTTTCCACCCCCCGTACTACAGCCACATTATTTTCCAGATGAATATTGGCTCCCAGCCGGACCAATTCCGGCACATGGGCGAATCGGTCATGATAAATGGTGTCCGTCACGACTGAAGATCCCTCCGCTACCGTCATGAGCGCTACCCATTGGGCTTGAAGATCAGTGGGAAATCCGGGATAAACATCGGTGGTCAAATCACAACTTTTCACTCGATCCGGCGCCGTAACTTTAATATCCTTCCCCTCCACCTCAATTTCTGCGCCGGCCTGCTGTAATTTTTCCATCACGACCTTCAGGTGATTGGGTTCGGCATTTTTTATGACGATAGTACCCAGGGCAGCTCCGGCAATTAAAAAGGTGCCAGCCTCAATCCGATCCGGAATCACAGTGACTTCAACCCCTTTCAATTTCTGGACGCCTTTAATGGTTAATATATTACTTCCGACACCGGTAATGCGGGCACCCATTGCATTAAGCACTTCGCATAGCTGAGTTATTTCCGGTTCACGGGCTGCATTGCTAATTAAAGTCGTCCCTTCCGCTAATGCTGCAGCCATGAGAATATTACCAGTAGCACCGACGGAAGGCGTTTCAAAATGGATTTCTTCCCCCGTGAGTTTTTCCGCCTGGGCCTGAATGTATCCCTGTTTCAATTCAATGGTAGCACCAAGACGTTTGAATCCTTTCAAATGGTAATCCACCGGTCGAGGGCCCCAGGCACAACCCCCTGGAAGGGATACTTGTGCCCGACCAAAACGGCCCAACAAGGGACCCATGGCATAAAAAGAGGCACGCATGGTTTTTACCAGTTCATACGGTGCTACCGGTGTATCGACGGTAGACCCGTCAATCACCAAGGTATTGTTTGTAAACTGGACGCGGGCTCCGGTCATTTTCAGGAGTTTAACCATGGTCCGGGTATCCCGCAGATCGGGAACACGGTGAATGGTTGTTTTTCCATCCACCAACAGGGCCGAAACCATAATGGGCAGAACCGCATTTTTAGCACCGCTGACGGTAACCTCACCACACAGGGGATTCCCACCGCGGATGACAAATTTATCCACGAGTCATATCCAGAAATTTTTTCGCCGTAGAACGGGTTTCGTCCGTGACCATGGCCCCGGAAAATAATTCAGCGACAGCCTGAACTTTCTCTTCGGCGGTTAAGTAGGAAAAACGGACTTCCGTCCGGTTTCCCGTGACCTGTTTTCGGACGTAGAGATGGTGGTCCGCCCGGGAAGCAATCTGAGGCAGGTGTGTAATACAAAGGACCTGTTTCTTCCTTGATAAACGGTGCAGACTTTCAGCCACCCTGTCCGCAGCCTGACCTGAAATTCCCGAATCAATTTCATCGAAGATCAGGGTTTCAATCGGGTCATTCGCCTGAAGCACCGACTTAATCGCCAGCATTATTCTGGATATTTCACCTCCGGAAGCAATGTATTGCAGGGGCTTTGGATCTTCTCCAGGGTTAGCACTGAGTAAAAACACTACCTTGTCAAAACCCTTGGGACCGATCTTCACCGGATTATTATCCAAAACCAGCGGCGAGTTGTCATCCTTTTCCAGGGTTAATTCTACTCGGAACCGGGCTTCGGGCATATTCAAGGTTTCCATTTCTTCCTCGATGGCAGACTCAAGTTTTCCAGAATATTCCAGTCGACGTTCATGCAGTTGGATTCCCATGGAACGGTATTTATCCACCAACCACGACAGTTCCTTTTTCAATGCGGCAATATCTTCGTCCAAATGTTCCAGCCGGGAAAATGTCTTTTCTGCGTTCTGTCTGAAAGCCTGGACCGCTTCGAGGGAACCGCCATATTTCCGTTTGAGCGTCTCAATAGATCCCAGTCGTTCTTCGATATCCCGGAGTCGGGCAGGGTCGTGGTCCAGTTCATTAACATGCTGAACCAAGGCTGCCGTGGCTTCCTGAATAGTGATCGCCGCCTGATCAAATAATTGCCGAATGGGCCTCAAGGATTCGTCAAAGCGGCTCAAATGTTCCAGTCTTTGCATTGTGTCCGAAAGTTTCTGATAAATGGACTGATCCCCTTCCACGAGCATGAGTTTCATTCCGGACACCGCTTCCACCAGTTCATTCATGTGACTTAATGTTTTCAATTCGCGACTCAGTTCAATATCTTCCCCGATTTCGGGATGGACAGCGTCAATTTCCTGGATTTGAAATTCCAATAATGCTCTCTCGTTGGCACTGGACGTCAACTGGGTTTCCATTTGCTCTAATTGTTTTTGCTTCTCAAGAATAGTCCGACCACAGGTACCGATTTCTTCCACCAGGGCTTCATGATCACAGAAACTATCCAGGAAATCAATATGGGTGTTGGAGTCCATAATATATTGTTGTTCGTGCTGACCGTGGAAGTCGGCCACCCCCTTTGCCCCGGCTCGATAGGCGGTTTCCTTAATCGGTTCATCATTGATGAAGGATCTGGCGCGGCCACCGCGGGAAATAACCCGTCGAAACAGGTAGACCTCTTGAGAATCCCGCTGCTCCACCTCCACTACTGCCCGCTCCTGCCCGCTACGAAGATCCGTTTTAAGCGCCTTCCCTCCCAGCGCTAATCCCAGTGCTTTCACTAGAATCGATTTCCCTGCTCCCGTCTCCCCAGTAATGACGGTTAATCCCGGCTTGAGAGGAAGATCCAACTCCCGAATAATGGCATAATCTTTAATGGAAAGGCGTGTAATCATGGTGAAAAAGCACGATTGTAAGCGTGAACGGCCAGGCACCCGAGACTAACACCGATCGTGTCTGCCAGCACATCGTAACCGCTGGAATACCGCCCGGTAATAAAGGACTGGAAATACTCATCCACCAGCGCGAAGCCCAATCCGCCCAGAACAATCAGAATGACCATCTTTAAGGTTACACTATTCAGGCTTTTTACTGCAAGAATTCCCAACAGAAAATATTCAATCATATGGAGGAGCTTATCCCAGGTAAGTAAAAATACGCGAGGTAATTTCTCGTGAGGAATACTGGAAAAGGTTAATATCACCCCCATGTACAACACGAGAAGAATTCTGTAACTACGTTTATTCATAAGCCTTTAGGACAAATGGAATCCGACTTAGAAGATCAGAGGCTAACAAACCGCGTTGCCCTATCTCGTTCGCAATTTCGTCAGCTGCCTTTCCATGAAGATAGACAGCCAGGGCAGTGGCCTTTTCCGGCTCATACCCCTGGGCGAGAAATCCGCCGATCATGCCGGATAGAACATCTCCTGTTCCTCCCGTAGCCAGACCGGGATTCCCGGTAGAGTTCACATAACCCCTACGGTTCCAGGCCAGACATGTGGGCGCATTTTTCAGCACCAGAATACAGTTAGTTTTTTCTAGAAACCGATCGATCGTCCCCACCAAATCCTGCTGTATTTTATCCGGTGACAGGTTTACCAATCGGCCGAATTCACCATGGTGAGGGGTCAGAATAATCGGATACCGGGCTGCGCTCAATATTGTGGGATCTTCATAGACGGCCCCCAGTCCATCGGCATCCAGCACGAGGGGCTTCGGTGAGGAATGAATCAATTTTTTTACCAGCTCTCTGGTACGGTCGGCTCGACCCAGACCGGGTCCAACGACAATTGCATCACACCAGTCAAACCAGGCTTCGATTTCCGGGTAGTGTTCTACAGACAGATAACCCTGTCCCCCATCCTCACAGGATACGGTCATTCCTTCCGTAATTTTGACTTCATAAATGGGATTCAAGGACGCTGGAGCACAGGCAATGGCTAAACCGGCCCCGCTTCTCAGGGCCCCCATGGTTGCTAAATAAGCCGCTCCCGTCATTCCAGTGGAACCGGCAACCAGTAACACTTTCCCCTGGGCATGCTTGTGGGTACGGGGCTGAAGGGGTTTCAGCCAAGATTGAACGTGCTGTTCGGTGAATAAATGCCAGCGCCTTCCAAGGAAATCCTCAATTTCGGGAAAACCAATTTCAACGACCTGAATTATGCCTGCGTGGGATTTCCCCGGTTCCAAATACAGACCGAGTTTACCCAATCCCATTGTTACGGTTACATTCGCACGAACCGCCACGGGATCCAACCTCCCTGTGTTGGCTTCCACTCCGGATGGAATGTCGGCAGAAATAACCTCAGCGTTGCTGTTATTGATCCATTGAATCCAGGGAACCAAATTTTCCCGCAATGGTGCTTTAAAGCCGGTACCCAGTAAACAATCGATTACCAAGGTGAACACCGGCATTTCGTCAGGTAGAGTAGTACGAAATTCGACGGGGAGACCTTGTTGAACGCACCGTTCATAATAATGACGGGGAGCCTCGGATAAACTGTTTTCATCCCCGAGGTAAAAAAGTTGGATACGGAATCCCTGTGATTTCAGAACCGTGGCAGCGGCAAAACCATCACCACCATTATTTCCTTTACCACAAATAATACCGATAAGGGGGTCGTGCTGATCTACCAGCCGTTTTATAACCGCTTCCGCAATTTTCTGCCCCGCATTTCCCATTAATTCCTGGTCAGAGATTCCAAATTCTTCCTGAGCCCGCCGGTCCAGTTCCTGGGATTGTTCTTTCGTTAAAAGTTGCATGATTTACGCCTCAAGATGCACGGCAAAGGCAACAGCGAAATCCCCTGTGTGGGAAATACTGACACGGATTGGGATTTTATCCTGAACCTCCGATAGGATTTTCACGAGCGGGGCTCCGTTTTCATCATTCATAATTTCCAACCGGTTAAAAGGTACATTTAATTTGCGGTTAGATGAAAGGAGTGCTTTCTTGATGGCTTCCTTGGCAGCGAATCGACCTGCAAAATGGATGGCTGGCTCCGCCTTGCTCTCGCAATATTTTATTTCACCCGGTGTAAATATTTTCGCTTTAAAACGGGGATTGTTTTCCCCTAACAATTTGGCCATGCGTCGAACAGAAACAATGTCTGTTCCGATCGAGATTTCAGCCGTTGCTCAACTCCTGCACAATGCCAACCAGTTCATAAATATCATTCACATCCCAGTCAGCGCCGGATTCGACCGTACCGAAAGTATCCCCGTAGCGGGCGAAAATTGTGCGAATCCCCAGTTGACTGGCGCCCACCATATCCCGCTCCGGCCAGTCACCAATCATGAGGGCTTCGTCTGGTGTAATTTTTAATTGATCCAAAGCCATTTGAAAGGGCTTGGGGGAGGGTTTTCGCACATTGGTATCGTCGAAGGTAAGAACCAGGTCGAACAGGTGGTGAAGATTTAAATAATACAGGCGCATCCAGGCTTCCCGGCTGGGGGCATCCGAAACGACTGCCAGCTTAATCCCCATCTTGAGTAATTCAAACAGGGTTTTATTCACGTTGGGGTAAACTAGTAAAGTGGCCTCCCGGGCCCGCCGGTAAGCCACAATACCTGCCGCCAAGATTTTATTGCTGACGGTTCCCACAGTGTCCATTAAAAATTCATTAAAAACCTGCTGATTTTCCCAGCCTTTTTCCATATATAACTCAATAATGGCGTCATAAGCTTTTTTCTCATCCGCCTCCAGACCCGCTTCAATCATGGCTGTAATAGCGGCCTGGACGGCAAACTGCTTCATTTTAATAAAATCTAGGAGCGTATTGTCCAGGTCAAAAATGATCGCTTTGATCATAATGGTTATTGTGTCAGGTAGGAGAACTAATCCTGGTATTTCTGGGGATTATTAATGCGGTCCAGTTCATACTCCGCCATTTTCCGCCAGGAGCGATCGTTTCTTGACTGTTCCAGTGCATTCAGGGCAGCCGTTTTGTTTCCCTGTCCCTGGCACCATTCCGCAACCCCCAGTTCATACCAGCCTCCACCAAAGCGTTGCTTCAACTCGGTGCAAGTCCGGGCCGCTTTTTTCGCCTTTTCGCATTCGCCCAGGTGGTTGTAGGCGGTCGCCATGTTAAACCAGACCATGGCATCTTTCCCATTCAGTTCCGATGCCGAAGTTAGGTTAGCCACCGCCGATTTCCATTTCTTTTCCTTAATATCGATCAGACCCAATTTGGCGAAGCCTTTTGCGTAGGTAGGACTGACCTGGGTCGCGATTCTCAGT
>CAZNUM010000027.1:0-24712 GCA_964576315.1 uncultured bacterium | reverse complement strand
GAGTGACTGTGTTTTTCGGGGTTGTTTAATAATAGAGGTTCTTGGTTGGGAAGGAAACCCGCTCAGGAGGGCGACCAAGCCCCTGTCGGTCCGGTTTCCATTGGCATAAACATTGGAAAACAGTACTCCTTTCTCAATAATGGTGTCCATGTTAGCAGTCAGGTCCGTGTTTTGCCCGTAAACAGAAACGACATCTGCCGCCCACCCTTCAAGAATAACCAAGATAATATTGGGTCGACGTATCGAAAATAATGATACTCCTGGCTCGTCAGTCCCGATCGCATAGAGAGAGTCCAGTTGGTGTGACGCCCATTCCTGGTCATAGAATAAATAAGGATTGCTCTTCTGGTTTTTAGTCAGGCTGAACGCCAGATTCCACAAGGTATTCACTGCTGCATCATTTAAAAACGGGCGGGAAGAAAAATAGGCAAAACTCTGATTAATCGGCGCCAGCTGGACTCCGCCTCTGATACCAATAAAAAGCAGGAGAAATACGACCGGTATTTTCCAGGCACGTTTTAATAATATTCCTGGAGAAATACTCCTTTCCAGCTTCGGCAATCCACTCATTCCATCTATCAGCCGGATAGCACCATAAAGACTGACACCACAGAACAGGAAAAAAATCAAAACCAGCGTGAAAAGTGGAGAAGAAGATATGGAGGCCCAAGCTTCGGTTGGGTACTGTAAATACGAAAGGGCTGTTGCACTGATCTTTTCACCCCATTGTCGATAAAGCTCCAGATTAATAATTGAAATAAACGAAAAAACAGGGATAGTCACATAGAAATACAGTTTCAACAATCGGGTGTTTTCTTTGAGAAACAACACTCTGAAACACCAGTATAAAAATGGAATTAAGGTCAAATAACCGGCTGCGGATAGATCCAGGCGCAAACTGTGGATTAAAACCAAAAAGTAATCTCCGAGCATCACCACTCCTTGTGAATAAAGATTGTAGGTAATAAACAATAGTCGTTCCCCCAGAAAAAAGAGCATCCAGAACAACAAAATCTTGATTAAGAACATCGATTCATTCTGGAGTGATTGCACACCAGAATAATGAGTGTTCCGGCTATTATCCATAATTTTCATTTTGATTCATCTACATGAAAGTATTCCGATCCAGGGAAATAAAAACCCCCGTTAAAATAATTTAAACGGGGGTTCGATAAATTGTCCAGAAAGCGGTTAGGCTTTAATAACGTAAACTTTCACTTCCTGGTTTAAACCGGTGGTTACTTTCACCGGCACATTGTAAATCCCGAGCGATTTAATCGGTTCATCCAGAAGAATGGCATGGCGATCAATTTCAATACCCTTTTCTTCCAACGCTTTGTGAATGTCCTGTGAAGTGACGGAACCAAACAGCCGTTCTTCACCACCGACCTGAACCTCAATCGTCAGTTCAATCTTTTTCAGTTTTTCAATTAGTTCGTTATACGCTTTTAACTCACGTTGAGCCCGGGCGGCAGCGACACGCTTCTTTTCGTCTGCTACGGCCAAGTTTCGCTTAGAAGCCCGTAGAGCCAGCCCCCGCGGGAATAAATAATTCCGGGCAAACCCCGGTTTAACCCCCACAATATCCCCGGCAGTACCCAATGGTTCCACATCTTGGAGCAAAATTACATCCATTATAATCCCTCTCTGGTTTAAATCTATTAATTGAGAACGATCAGTTCTCTACGCTGGTATTGGTGAAAGGCATTAAGGCAATATTTCGGGCCTGTTTGATCGCCTTGACTAACTTCCGATGCATTTTAGCACTGGTGCCGGTAACCCTGCGAGGCATGATTTTTCCCTGATCGGTCACAAACCGCCTCAACAGCTTTACATCCTTGTAGTCAATTTCCGTTATACCGTTTTCTTTAAAATAACAGAATTTCTTCCGTGTCTGAAATGTCATTTTCTTACTCCTGACCTTCTTCTTTCAATGCTTCTTCCGGTGCATTGGTTTCTTCCACAGAATCTTCAGGTTCCTCATCCTGATGATCATCACCATCCCCCGGTTCTGCCTGATCCTCTTCCCGCTTCTTGGTATCATCCGTTTCCGGGGAGGACGGTTTGGATTCTTTCTGAGGCTCGGCTACCGTCTCTTTATCTGTATCTTCAAATACCTCCGGCCTATGTTCCAGACGAACCGTTTGATTCCGCAATACGGCCTTGTTCAGAACCATATACCGCTCGAAATCCGCCAAGCGCGTTACCTCCTCAGTCTCGAACTGCAACAGAACATAGGTACCATATTTATGTTTCTGGATTGCATAAGCCAACCGTTTTTTCCCCCAGATTCGGTGATTAATTATTTTAAATCCATAACCCCCAACCTTCTCAGCCACCTCCTGCATCACTTCATTGAGGCGCTCCTGCTCAAAGTTTGGATTTACAATGTATAACGATTCATAGTATCTCATTACATCTCCTTTTAAACTAGGCAATCAAAGGTGCAATAACCAGTGACACCACTGACATAAGCTTGATTAAAATATTCAGGGAGGGGCCGGAAGTATCCTTAAACGGGTCTCCGACGGTATCACCGACCACGGCAGCTTTATGGGCATCGGAACCCTTACCGTAGGTCTGACCATTGATTTCGATTCCCTCTTCAATCATTTTTTTGGCGTTATCCCAGGCAGAGCCAGTGTTGGACTGGAAAATAGCCATAAGAACGCCTGCCACTGTGACCCCCGCCAGCAGACCCCCAAGTGTTTCAGGGCCGAAAATAAACCCTACGACCACCGGAGTTGATATGGCCAGTAAACCCGGGAATACCATTTCTTTAATAGCAGATTTGGTCGAAATTTCCACACATTTACCATATTCCGCCTTTCCATAGGCAGCATCAAATGTTTTCTGATCTTCCGCCGACCATGGTTCCTCGTCTTTGTACTTGCTCATTACTGCCAACGCAGCTTTTAACTCAGGAATATTCTTAAACTGTCGGCGCACTTCTTCAATCATACTCATGGCGGCGCGGCCCACAGCTCCCATAGCCAGGGAGCTGAATAAAAACGGCAGCATTCCCCCCACCAGTAACCCGGCCATCACACGGGGATTGGATATATCAATCGTTTTGATTCCCGCCTGGACCATGAAGGCGGCAAACAGGGCCAGGGCGGTCAGGGCGGCAGATCCAATTGCAAACCCTTTACCAATGGCGGCAGTGGTATTTCCGACCGCATCCAGTTTGTCTGTGCGTGAACGTACTTCAGGTGGTAAATCGGCCATTTCCGCGATACCACCGGCATTATCAGAAATAGGACCATAAGCATCCACAGCCAGCTGGATTCCCGTATTGGCCAACATTCCCAGGGCCGCCATGGCAATCCCATACAGTCCCGCAAAATGATAGGCACCCATAATTCCAGCCGCCAGAATCAGAATCGGAAAAGTTGTGGACTGCATCCCCACACCTAGCCCAGCAATAATATTAGTGGCGGCACCGGTCAATGACTGACGAACAATAGATCGGGTTGGACGGGTGTGCGTTCCAGTGTAGTGCTCCGTAATGGTCCCAATTCCAAGACCAGCCACCAGACCAATAACCGTGGCCCAGAATACGCCTAAACTGGTGTAAACAGTACCGTTCAGAGAAAATTCTGCCGGCAGGTAGCGATGAATCAGAACGTAAATAGCAGCAATCATAATAATGGATGATCCAAAATGACCACGGTTCAGAGCTTTTTGAGGATCACCCCCTTCCTTCACGGAGACCATGAATGTTCCCAGAATAGATACGATGATTCCGGAGGCAGCAATCATAAGCGGCAGGAAAACAAAGTTCAGGTCAAAAACACCAGCAACTAAAATACTGGCACCCAGCACCATGGAACCGACGATAGAGCCCACATAGGATTCGAATAAATCCGCTCCCATGCCTGCTACATCCCCCACATTATCCCCCACATTATCCGCAATCGTAGCCGGGTTCAGAGGGTGATCTTCAGGGATTCCTGCCTCCACTTTCCCAACCAGATCAGCACCCACGTCGGCAGCTTTGGTATAAATACCGCCCCCTACTCTGGCAAACAGGGCAATTGAGGAAGCTCCCAGAGAGAAGCCGGAAATAACTGTTAAAATTTTCCCGTAATCCCCGTCAAAATAGGATTGATAAAACATGAACAGAACACTTAATCCGAGAACGCCCAATCCTACAACCGAGAGTCCCATTACAGAACCGCCCGTAAAGGCAATTTTTAAGGCCCCTGCTAGACCGGTGCGGGCAGCGTGGGTTGTCCGATTATTGGATCGTGTCGCAACCCGCATCCCCAGAAAACCAGCTAATCCGGAAGTGAGAGCCCCTGTAGTGAAAGAAAGGGCGATCAAGACACTGGAATCCTCCCGACCGGCGTTAGCAAACCCCAACAGCAGCGCCACGCCAATCACAAAAAAGATCAGAACCCGGTATTCCGCCTTCAAAAACGCCATGGCGCCTTCAGCAATATTTTTTCCAATCAGTTCCATCCGTTCTGTGCCCTGGCCCAGCGTACCGATCCAACGTGTTTTCCAGAAAGCAAACAATAATGCCAGTAGTCCGGAAGCAATAACCAACCATTCATTCAGATTCATTTTCAATATCTCCCACTAATCCTTTGGTTCAACGATTAAACGTATTCATCGCTTTTTCGAGTCCATGATCCAGGATATACTCTGCTGCATCGGCGGCCATCTGGACCATTTCATTAGCCAAAATCTGTTCCTGCTTTTTAAAAGGTTTCAGCACATAATTTTCAGCCGGGCGGCGTGTTCCACTGGCAGCAATGCCAACCCGTAACCGGGGGAAATGGGTACTCCCTAATTGATAAATCACCGATTCCAAACCACGGTGACAACCATCTCCACCAGCCGGTCGAAGCCTCAACCGCCCTAACGGCAGGTCCACATCATCCACTACAACCAAAAGATCCTCCAGATTCAGTTCCCAGTGTTGTTTAACCTCTTTCACGGCGGTACCACTTCGGTTCATTCCCGTCGTCGGTTTAACCAGTAGGGACTTCTGAGCTACCGCTTCGGAATACACAAAATCACCTTTTCCCGGCTTAAACGGGATTTTCCAGCGGCGCGCCAGTTCATCCACAACCCAGAAGCCGGCATTATGTTTTGTGTTGGCATAGCGTGGTTCAGGATTACCCAGCCCAATGAAGGCAAGCATGTTTATTCGGATACTTCTCCCAATTCACCCGATGGCGTCGGTTCTTCTTCACCGGCGGTGGCTTCTGCTTCAGCCGCTGCTTCTTCCAGCTCCTCTTCTGTTGGAACTTCTTCCACCTCAGCCTTTGGCGGATTAACTGTGGCAATGGTTGTTTCAGGAGGTGTTACCAGTGAAATCTCACCTTCAAGAACAAGGTCACCGGCAGTCATCACATCGTTCATTTCCAAGTGTGATATGTCCGCTACTATATGCTCCGGAACCTCTCCTGGCAAACACTCCACTGCAATGGTAGTAGCCACTTGGGTCAGGATGCCTCCGGCTTTTACGCCAGCGGCTTCACCTTCAAATACCAGCGGCAGGGTAAAGGTCATTTTTTCCGTCCGGCGGACCCGCTGAAGGTCCACATGAATTATTTCTTCTGTCACAGGATGGTATTGAAGCTCCTTAATCATGGCATAAATCGTTTCACCGCCAATGGAAACTTCAAAAACGTGTTGCCCGGAGTGGAGGGCTTGATGAAGGACCTTATGGTCGACAGTCAGGTTAACATTTTCCTGACCGTGGTAATAAAAATTGGCGGGGATTTTCCCGACCCGGCGGAGTGCCTTGGCGGCGCCGGTTCCGGAATCGTTCCGCTCTTCTACTTCAAGTTTAAAATAGGACATAGTTGCTTCCTCGTTAAAATTCGAACAGGGCGCTTACAGAACGGCCTTCGTAGACGCGTTTAATGGCTTCGCCGAAGACATTGGCCACTGTTACAATCTCCATTTTGTCTAATCTCTTCTCTTCGGGGATTGCCACCGTATCGGTGACAATCAATTTTTTTATGACTGAATTTTGTAACCGCTCTACCGCCGGATCAGAAAGGATGGCATGGGTCGCAACCGCAATGACACTGCGGGCCCCGTTTTCCATGGCCGCCTCCGCCGCATTGACGGTAGTCCCGGCAGTATCAATCATATCGTCTATAATCAAGACATCCTTGTTCTTCAATTTTCCAATCAGGTGCATTACCTCTGCTTCATTAGGGGCATAGCGCCGCTTGTCGATTAAGGCAAAGTGCATTCCCAACCGTTTGGCATACGCCTGACTCATTCGGGTAGAACCTACATCCGGAGCCAGGACAACGGTTTCCTCCGGGTTTAAATCCTGTTTCATCAGGGCATCAATCAATACCATTCGACTATATAGATGGTCAAACGGGATGGTGGCAAATCCCTGGATCTGGGTGGAGTGGAGATCCATGGTAATAATCCGATCGGCACCGGAAGCGGTAAATAAGTCTACCATTACCCGCGAAGAAATTGGAACCCGGGGAGTATCCTTCCTATCCTGGCGACCGTAGCCAAAATAGGGTACCACAGCCGTAACCGTGTTGGCAGAAGCTCTGACCGCCGCATCCAAGATTAGAACCAATTCAAGAATATTTTCTGCCGGGCTGTTTGTGGGTTGAATAATAAAAACATCACAACCGCGAATATTTTCCTCAAACTTTACCCACAGTTCGCCATCGGCAAAATTGGTTATGGTTAATGGTCCCAAATCCAGATCTAAAAAACCTGCGATTTTTTTTGCCAGTTCCGGATTACTCCGGCCCGTGAATATTCTTAGACTTGTATGTTTCATAATTTTCTGGCTGGGGTGCAGGGACTCGAACCCCGACTGCTGGAACCAAAATCCAGTGTCCTACCGTTAGACGACACCCCAGGATGAATAGGTGATCTCGGCATGGGGAGGCTGGGTTACAAGTTGGTGGGTCGTGCCAGAACGGTTTTGTAGTGAGGTTTAAACGTTGACTCTACCTTCCGAGCGGAGGCTTCATCGTCAAAAATCCCAAACACAGTCGAGCCGCTGCCCGACAGACTGGCAAATCCCGCACCAGAATCAAGCAGCGTCTGCTTGATGGTGCCAATCTCCGGATATGCTGGAATCACAATATCTTCAAAATCATTTTTAAAAATCTTCAACAATGGCATTTCCCCGTTGAAAAAGCGGGCAAAATTAGCCATTTGCCCGGAGGTCTCCAACGTATTTCTCACCATACCGTAAGCCCAGCCGGTTGAAATAGAAAAGGGTGGAATTACAAGAAGATAAAAACCTTTTACGACCTGATCCAGGGGAGTAAGGTCATCTCCGATGCCCAATCCTGCCTGCGTTCCCCCTTTCAAAAAAAAGGGGACGTCCGCCCCGACCTCCCGCCCGATGGAAGATAATTCTTTCTGAGAGCACCCCAACTGAAATAACGTGTTTAGAGAATTCAGAGTTTTGGCCGCATTGGCTGAACCGCCTCCCAGCCCGGCACCGACAGGGACACGTTTTTCTAGAGTAATAGATATTCCTCCCATCTGGGGGTAACGGGCCTTTAACCGCCGATAGGCCAGGCAGCAGGTATTGGTACCATTGGCAGGAATCCAATCCACATTAACGGTAATGGAACAGCCAGCATTCGCCTCATTAAAAACGAGTTTATCCCCAAAATCAAGTTCCTGGAAGATAGTCTCGATGCTGTGATATCCATCCGGTCGGGCGTTTAGGATTCGCAGACCAATATTAACTTTTGAATAAGATTCTGTTTCGAAGCCGTTCATTGGCCGGAAACAAGGGAACAGATCGCCTGGGCAGCGATTCCCGCCCCGCTCCCAATAAATCCTAACCGGTCGGTTGTGGTGGCCTTTACGGAAACTTCCGCTTCATTCATCTGCAGGTTATAGGCAATCTGGTAACGCATCTGGGGGATGTATTTTTTCAGGATGGGCTGCTGGAGTATAACAATGGAATCAATATTAATAATTCCAAAATGGGCTTCCTGTAATTTTTCATTCACAATAGTTAAAAAGTGGCGGCTGTCGGCACCATCCCATTCATCACTGTCGCTGGGGAAAAGCAGGCCAATATCGCCAAGACCGGCAGCACCCAGCAGGGCATCCGCTACCGCGTGAATTAGTACATCTCCATCGGAATGACCCACAGCACCCATTTCAGCGGGGATTTCCACACCGCCGATAATGAGCTTTCTGCCCTTTTCCAGAGCGTGAACATCAAAACCAATTCCCGTTCTAAGGTTACTCATGTCCGCGATCATCTTTCAAATGGAACCGCCCGTTAAAGATTGCTTCTGCCAGTTGCCAGTCTTCGGGCGTAGTAATCTTCAGGTTATAAGGTGAACCCATCACAATACCTACCTGGTAGCCTACCCGTTCCAGCAATGCAGCTTCATCGGTGCCCTGGAGTTGCTCTTTACGGGCAATGTCCATGGCCTCTTTCAATGGACCCGGTGAAAAAACCTGAGGAGTTTGGGCTTGCCAAATGCCGCTGCGATCCAGCGTACCAATCGCCTGATCTCCCATAACCTGTTTCAGCGTATCCCGGGAAGGAATAGCCACCACAACACCGTCATGATTTTCACAGGCGTGCACCGCCTTTTTAATCAAATCCTTTGTCACAAAAGGTCGGACACCATCGTGGATGCAAATTAGATCCGCCTGTGGGCTCACGACCTGCATCCCGGCATAAACCGAGTCCTGCCGGTGAGCACCACCCTGGACCACCGTCAAAGACGTTGTCGGTATCAGAGATTTTAACTCCCGTTCCATTCGTGATAAGTCATCCGTGTGCACTACAACGACAATTTCAGTGATAAAATCCAGTTCAGTGAAGGGTTGAATGGCATAAAATAATAACGGACGCTTCCCCAGCATTCTGAACTGTTTTTTCCCCCCAAACCGGGAGCCGGTGCCCGCTGCAACAATTATGGAAGAAACGTTCACGATTAAAAATATCCCTGTTAATGCGGTCAGTACATTTGACTTTCTAAAGGATCAGCATGGCATCGCCATAACTGAGGAACCGGTAATTATTTTTCTTCGCTTCCCGATATGCTTTCATAATCAACTCACGGGTCGCAAAGGCAGAGACCATCATAATTAACGTACTTTTAGGTTGGTGAAAATTGGTGATCATGGCATCCACCATTTTAAAATCATAGGGAGGATAGATAAATTTATCCGTCCAGCCCCGTTTGGGAGAGACCTGAAATCCGGAGACAACAATAGTTTCTAATGCTCTTACTGTGGAAGTTCCAACAGCGATCACTTTTCGACGTTTCCGTTTGGCCTCGTTAATAGCCAATGCCGCTTTGGGGGAAACCTCAAAATATTCAGAATCCATTTGGTGGCGGTTTAAATCCTCCACCTGGACCGGTCGGAAGGTCCCTAAACCAATGTGAAGAGTGGCATATTCAATTTTAGATCCCCTGCTCCGGATTTTTTTGAGTAACCCCTCTGTGAAATGCAGACCGGCAGTGGGAGCCGCAACCGCACCTCGGATATCTGCAAATACAGTCTGGTATCGCTTCTTGTCGCTGGGTTTGGATTCCCGTTTAATATAGGGAGGCAGGGGCGAAATACCGATCCGGTCAATGACCTCATAAATATTTTCGCCTTCGAATTCGAACCGTACTACCCGTCCGCCGGAAATGGTATTATCAATTACATCACAATGGACCTTCTTTGTGAACATCAGTTTATTCCCAATCCGTACTTTCCTAGCAGGGCGTACCATGACCTCCCACAAATTGTTTTCCAGCTCCCGCAGGAGAAACACCTCTACCCGGGCATCGGTCCGATCTTTTGTCGCATATAGACGGGCAGGAAATACTTTTGTGTTATTCAAAATGAGTAGGTCATTTTTTCGCACATACTCTGGAAGGTTGTAGAACATCCGATGCTCTATTTCTCCCGTATCCCGATGAAGTACCATCAATTTAGAGTGATCCCGCCGTTGTGCCGGGTACTGTGCAATATATTTTTCCGGTAAGGGATAATCAAAATCCGCCAGTTTGAACTTTGGTTTTTTATTAATCATTCAAATAACCTTTGCTGTTTCTTGGAAATGGTTCGTCCTAATAGTTTGTAAGCCCGTTCCTGGGCAATTCTTCCCCGGGGTGTTCGCTGAATAAATCCTTCTTTAATTAAAAAGGGTTCATAGACGTCTTCAATTGTGGTGGCATCCTCTCCAATAGCCACTGCCAGGGAATTTACGCCTACGGGACCTCCATTGAACTTATCGATCAGGGAGGAGAGAATCGCCCGATCCATATCATCCAGCCCAATTTCATCAATTCCCAGAGCGGTTAATGAAGCTTTAGCTACTTCTTCATTAATAATTCCGTCTGCTTTCACCTGGGCGTAATCGCGGGTACGCCGCAGGATGCGGTTAGCAATCCGAGGGGTACCACGGGCGCGACGGGCAATTTCCAGGCTGCCCGCTTCATCAATCTGGACTTCTAGAATTTCTGCCGACCGTTTCACAATTTCGAGCAAATCCCGGGGATCATAATAATCCACCCTCAGGACAACCCCGAAGCGGTCCCGCAGGGGGGAGGTGAGGTTTCCTAAACGGGTGGTGGCTCCCACCAGAGTAAAGGGTTCGAGATTTAATTGAACACTTCGGGCACTGGGACCTTTATCAATCATGATCTCAATCCGGTAATCCTCCATAGCGGAGTAAAGATATTCCTCCACGACTGAATTAATTCGGTGGATTTCATCGACAAAAAAGACATCCCGCCCCTGAAGATTCGTCAAGACACCGGCTAAATCCCCGGCCCGCTCCAGAACAGGTCCCGATGTTTGTTTCAGACCAACCCCCAATTCCCGGGCAATAATATTCGCCAACGTTGTTTTCCCCAGTCCTGGAGGCCCAAATAATAATACATGGTCCAGCGCTTCGTTTCGTTTTTGAGCCGCCTGGATATACAGTTTCAGAGCATCCACCACATCCTGTTGACCAATAAACTCATCCATTTTACCAGGGCGGAGTGATTTCTCAGCTACAAGATCTTCCTCGAAGGGTTTGGGATTGGTAATATGAATTTCGGTCATGGATCGAGCTCAATTATAGTGAAAATGTGCATTTTCGAGTCCAAAAGGTACAAAAATGAATCAGGGGTCGCCAATAACAGAAAGACAATCAACGTTTATAACTAAACCGGACCAAGACCAATACTGTTTTCTAAACAGGAACCTATTCCAGCACCAGTTCACGAAGCCGGTGTAACCGTTGTTCCCGGTCCCTAGCAAATCGTACAATTCCATTCCAGACGCTTTCCGGATCCAGATGTGCTTCCGTCACAATTTCCTCCACCGAACCACCGGTCCTCCAGCGATTATCCCAGTCGGAAGAAAGGGAATAATCCTCTACCTGGCGATTAGCAATCCAATGGTACATTAACCGTAAGGCGGTGTTGGTAATAATCATGGCATCATTCCACTCCTTCGGACGGATAATCCTCTGTTGGTATTCCTGAGGCTGGCGCCGGAATAATTCCCACGAAATGGCTGAGACGATTTTTACATTCGGACCGCTTTTCTTCAGGCGGGGCAAAATAGAAACCAGGGAATTGGTCGTACTGGTCCCCCGCACAATTACTACTCCTTCCTTTGGCCGGTCAGGATCGTAGTCCCGAATTAGATAGGCGCCTTTGGCTGCGTCAAGGTAGGAGGCCATTCCCAGTGTTCTCCGGTCGGGGATTTCAATAGCCGGTCGCGTGAGATGAAGCACAATTACCGGTATTTCAGTAGCTAGAGCGGTTGCCAGGGCAGGAGCCACTTCATTATGTTCATACGGATGAAGATTAATAATCTGCCCCGCTGGAAACAACTGGGTAACACCGGGAGCGAAAATTCCAAAATGGGTCCGACTATCCTCCGCCGTTTCCGGTCCCGAGTGCCCCGCCACCCAGATCAGCTTCCCAACCATAAAATCACTATCCTGCGCAATCTGACTGAACAACCGGACGGGTCCATATTTCAGATAACTGAAAGAACCATAGGTGCTCATGGCTCCAAAGAAACCGTTAAACTCCTTGTAAACATCGCGACTAAAATTCACCGTAACCAGTCCTGCCAACATTCCTGCATTGGTAAACTCAGTGATCCCCTGGGGCATGAGGGGACTATCCAGGTTGGTATTCCGGTCATAAAACCCCAGATCGGGAGAACCGTCCCACCCTTTGGCAAACCCGGAGATATTGGTCGAATCTGCCAGGTCTGCACTCATGGCAATGACCAGTGGTCGACCACACTGTTTCAGCGAAGTGGTATTAATGTAGCTGGCATATTTGGAAAACCCCAATCGGTTTGGGACCTTACTGCCAGGTTGAGCAAACAATGTTTCAGGCAATGTCTCAGGCGAGAATAAGGTATTTAGTTTAACGGGATTTTTTTCACCAACCCGGCAGGTGGATATTTCATCGGGTACAGAATCTCCCAGTGTTACCAGCGTTTCCGCTAGATAGTCCACAAGTTCCTGATTATTTCTTAAGACCGAAAGAACGGTTTCAAAGTAGGAGCGCGCCTGAGCCACCTGGCCTTCGTGATCTTCGGCTGCCGGCTCTCCAAACCCTTCGAAATCCACATGGTATTTTTCCGCGAAATCAGCCTTTGTTTTCCAGAACAGATCAGAATTGCGTTTGTGGGCGGCACCGTGGCTTTTATTGTCATAAACATAATAACCACGTCCTTTACGCATTCGGGCGTATAGAACTTTCGGCTGGTCAGGCTGGGCGTTTTCCACCAAAAGACGGTGGTACGCCTGGGTAAGCGAATCCCAATCTTCCCCTTCCATGGTCCCTTCCACATGCCAGCCGTGAGATCCAAACCAGTCTTCCGGGGTGCCGTACATAACAGAACTGAAGGGACGATCATCAATCCCATAATCGTTCCAGTCCAGGAAATAAACCAGATTCCCCAGACCCAGACCATAAGCGGAGTTCATGGTTTCATGTGCCGCGCCTGCTGTAAAGCCCCCTTCCCCTTCAAAGGCAAAAACTTTCACTTCCGGGACTCTCGCCAGTTTCAGGGCCAGAGCCTCCCCGGCAGCAGCCGGTGAGCCATGACCGCTGGGTCCTGTGTTAAACTTAAAGAACAGTGTTTTCCCTTCCATTTCTGCGTGTCCCGGCAACCCTCCGCTCCGGCGCAGGTTCAATAAATCTTCCCAAACCAGTTGATATTCTTCCCCCCGATAATGCTGATAGCGTGAATCTTTCGTCTGTTCATATTTAATCCGCAGGGCTTCATTCAAAACCGCCAGGGTTGCATATACCATCGGGTTGGCGTGACCCGCCACTAAAACGAAGCGGTCCGCAAACCGTTTGCCCGCCTCCCGAATGTCCCAGCGCATGGCCCCCGATAAAAGAGTTACTACCATCCCTGGAACCTTGGATCGGGAGCCACCCGGATGACCGCTCTGACGCAGGTTCAACATAATATCAATACATTGATCAATCATATCCCTGGTAAGTTCCCAGTAGGGATATACTTGCCTTAATTCAGCAGGATTTTTCATTGCAATACTTCCTTATACATTCCCATTTAAAACCTGTTTTAAAAACTTCCCCGTATGGGACTTTTTCTCCCTAATCAAATCTTCGGGGACCCCTGTGAAGATAACTGACCCACCGTCATCACCTCCTTCAGGACCCAGATCAATAATCCAGTCCGCTGATTTAATTACGTCCAAATTATGCTCAATAACAACCACTGTATTCCCCCGGTCCACCAGACGCTGCAATACGGATAACAGCATTTTTACATCTTCAAAATGCAACCCGGTGGTTGGTTCGTCCAAAATGTAAAAGGTACTGTCTTTTCCAACCCGGGAAAGCTCAGTTGCCAGCTTCACCCGTTGCGCTTCACCGCCGGAGAGGGTGGTGGCCTGCTGGCCTAATCGAATGTAACCCAAACCTACCTCCTGGAGCGTCGTAAGCCGTTTCTTGATCTGGGGAATATTCCTGAAAAACTCCAGGGCCACATTTACGGACATACTCAATACTTCAGCAATCGTTTTCCCCTTGTACTTGATTTCCAGTGTCTCCCGGTTATACCGTGCCCCTTTACACACTTCACAGGTTACATACACATCCGGTAAAAAATTCATTTCAATTTTAATGATCCCGTCCCCTTCACAAGCTTCACAGCGCCCGCCCTTAACATTGAAGGAAAAACGACCGGGCTTGTAGCCTCGAATCTTGGATTCCGGCAATTGTGAAAAAAGTTCCCGGATAAATGTAAAGACACCGGTGTAAGTTGCCGGGTTAGATCGCGGCGTACGACCAATCGGCTTCTGATTAATTTCAATTACCTTATCCAGGTACTGCAATCCATCAATGTTATCATGTGGTAAGGGATAGGCCTTGGTTCGGTTCAGTTCCCGGGCTAGAAGGGGGTAAAGGGTTTCGTTAATTAAGGTGCTTTTCCCGCTGCCCGAAACACCCGTGACCACAATCAGTTTTCCCAGCGGAAAAGTCACGTCAATTGACTTCAGGTTATTCCCCCGGGCACCGGTCAACGTTAGGGTACAGCCGTTTCCGTTCCGTCTGACTCTGGGGACGGGGATCTTTCTCTTTCCAGAAAGATAAAGCCCTGTCAGGGATTTTTCATGTTTAACGATGTTTTGGGGTTTTCCCGAAAAAATAATTTCACCCCCGCGTTCTCCGGCTCCCGGTCCTAGATCAATAATCTGGTCTGCTGCCTGCATGGTTTCTCGATCATGTTCAACTACTACGATAGAATTCCCCAAGTCGCGCAGTTTTTTCAACGTATTGAGCAAGCGACTGTTGTCCCTTGGGTGAAGACCAATGGAGGGCTCGTCCAAAATATACAAAACCCCCACTAACTGGGACCCAATCTGGGTAGCAAGGTGAATTCGCTGTGCTTCACCTCCTGACAGAGTTGCAGCCGGTCGATCAAGCGTTAAATAATCCAGTCCCACATCCACAAGAAAATTGAGCCGTTCCGCGATTTCCTTTAAAATCTGACCGGCGATGATGGAATCGGTCATCCCTAATTCAAGATTCCTGAAAAACTGAAGACAACGTTTAATGGAGTAGGAAGAAATCTCGCCCAAGCCGGCTCCTCCGACGGTCACGGCCCGGCTTTCTTTTTTCAGGCGAACGCCATTACACTCAGGGCAGGGTCGCATACTCATGAATTGCTCAATCCAGGCCCGGATGTGGTTGGACTTCGTCTGCCGGTAACGACGCATCAAATTGGGGATAGACCCTTCCCATCCCCCTTCATAGGTGCCGGTCCAGCGCTCGGAGGAATAGTGCATCTTTAGTTTATCCGAGCCTGTACCGTAAAGGAGGATTTCACGTACCTGTGGATTTAATTTCATCCACGGTGTTGTAAAATTGAAACCATAGTGACGAGCCAGACTTTTTAAAACGCTGCCATACCAGTTCCCACGTGGTTGTTCCCCTAAAGGGGCAATGGCACCTTGAATAATTGATTTGGTTTTATCCGGGACAACCAATTCAGGGTCAATTTCCATCTGAGCCCCCAGACCGTCACAATGGGGACAGGCGCCATAGGGAGAATTAAAAGAAAACATCCTGGGAGCCAATTCCTCCATGGATACTTCACAGTGAGGGCAGGCGAAATGTTCACTGAAAAGATGATCGGTGTCTGGTAATTCATGAATAATGATCATTCCCGAACCGATCTTCAGAGCAAGTTCAATTGATTCGGTGAGTCGTTCATGATAATCACCGGCCAATACCAGACGGTCGACCACCACTTCAATCGAATGAACCCGGTTTTTTTCCAGCTTGGTTAATTTTTCCAGTGGACGAATTTTCCCGTCCACCCGGACCCGTAAAAACCCCTCACGGCGAATTTCATCAAACACACCTTTATGCTCCCCCTTTCGACCTCGCACTACCGGTGCTAACACGTATATTTTAGAATCCACACCAAATTTAGATACTGTATCGACAATTTGCTGAACCGTCTGACGCTGGATGGGTCGACCACAAATCCAGCAATGCGGTTTCCCCACATGGGCGAACAAAAGTCTTAAATAATCGTGAATTTCAGTGACCGTCCCCACCGTTGAGCGGGGATTGCGAATGCTCGACTTCTGTTCAATGGAGATCGCAGGAGACAGCCCTTCAATATAGTCCATATCTGGCTTTTCCATCAGACCCAGAAACTGGCGGGCGTAGGAAGACAGGGATTCTACATACCGACGTTGTCCTTCGGCATAAATGGTGTCGAAAGCGAGTGAACTTTTCCCGGAACCGGACAGCCCAGTAATTACCACCAGCTTATTACGTTCTATTTCGACATCGATATTTTTCAGGTTGTGCTGACGCGCACCTTTTATAATGATTTTATCTACTGGATTTGGCATAAACTGTACAACTGGATTGCGTATTTTTACCGGGGAACTGACCGTCCCGGAATTTACAACCTTCACAAACGCCATCAAAAAACCATTTACAATTATCTTAGTAACCGGATTGATACCCGTTCCGGGAACCCTTATGGGTGAATTATCGTAAAAACGTTTTCGAAACAAAATTGGAGTTCTGATACAAACCAGCTACATTTCAGCCATGAAAAACCTGAAGAATCGCGTATTAATTTCAATGCCCCATATGCAGGATCCCTATTTTGCCCGCTCCGTGGTTTTTATGTGTGAACATAATACGGATGGAGCCATGGGCCTTATCATAAACAAACCTTTTGACCGGCCCGAATTGAAACAGCTTTTCGCCAATTTTTTTAAGGATGACGATCACCTTTTAAAGGTAGTGCCCCGGGTCCACTTTGGAGGACCCATCATGGTGGAACGGGGTATTGTTTTACACAGCAGCGGATATCAGAACAGCGATTCCATCAAAATTTCCAATGATTTTTTCCTGACAAACAGTAAAACGATTCTGACCGATATTGCCCGGGACAAAGGTCCGGAATATTACCGTCTTTTTCTGGGACACGCCGGTTGGTCTCCGGGCCAACTCGAGCGGGAGATCGAAAACGGTGACTGGCTACTCCAGGAAACCTCCCCGAATTTTGTATTCCAGATGCCGGAGCGTCAGATGTGGAAAGCAGCGGCCCAGTCATTCGGCATTGACCTGAGTCACTTCACCGGATTTGGAGGTCAGGCTTAATGTTCCAGATGCGTCGTAATCCCTATTTCATCCCCGGATTGCTACTGATTTTGCCCCTCCTGGTATTTAACGCCTGCAGCCTGTTCGAAGATGAAAAACAGAACACGGCTCCACCGCGGGAACTCACGCCGGTTGAGAAAGAGCTGGTAACCTCTGCCAACCGATTTGGTTTAAGTCTTTTCCATGTTTTAATCCAGTCGGACAGCATTGAAAATATTTTCATTTCGCCCCTTTCCATATCCATGGCACTGGGAATGGTTCTAAACGGGGCAGTGGATTCTACTTATACAGCTATTCAGAATACTTTGGGGTTTGAAGGACTTACCGAGACGGAAATTAACGAGTCTTATCAGAGCCTTATAAAGTTGCTTACCAATCTGGACCCCCACATTGACATCTCCATCGCCAATTCTATCTGGTACCGCTCTGGGTTACCGATCCTCCCCGATTTTGTTAAAACCAACCAGAAATACTTCTCTGCTCAAGTCCAAGAATTGGATTTCCGGGATCCCCAGGCTCCGGAAATTATCAATGAGTGGGTTGACCGGAACACAAAAGGACTTATTCCAACTATTGTAGACGTTATCCCTGACGAAATGATTATGTACCTGATTGATGCTGTTTATTTCAAAGGTCAATGGAGGACCCCGTTTGACAGAAAAAATACGCAGAATGACATCTTTTACAACCTGGATGGAAGCGAATCTACCCTTCCCTTCATGTCCCAAGAAATGCCTGTGGCCTGCTGGTTTAAAACCGATATGACTGTATTAGATATTCCCTACAGTGATTCGTTGTACTCCATGACTATTATAATCCCTGAGAAGGACCGGTCCTTAGATGCAGTAATGGGAGATATCAATCAAGGGCTCTGGAATCAATGGATTGGGCAACTATCGCCCTGCATAATCCAGTTACAACTCCCGAAATTTGAAATCGGTTACGAAAAAAAATTGAACGATATTTTATCCGATCTTGGAATGGCTATTGCCTTCGATTCTGAACTGGCAGATTTATCCAGAATAGCTGATGTATCAGAAAATATTTTTATCAGCGAGGTCCAACATAAAACCTACTTAAAAGTGGATGAAGAAGGAACGACCGCAGCAGCAGTAACATCGTTTGGGCTGGGGGCAACCTCCGCGCCTCAAAGAGTCATTATAAATCACCCATTTATGGTTGCGATTCGGGAAAACCACTCCGGTTCAATTCTCTTTATCGGAAGAATTACCACCCTCTAAATCCATACTTCATTGGGAACCTGCCGGGCGGTAGTCTTAACTTTAATCCCATGAAAAAATATCTTCCCGCCCTGGCTGTCATCCTAGCAGCATTTCTCTGGAGTTTAGACGGATTCCTACGGCAACGCCTGTTTTCTCTCTCTTCTTTCACGCTAATTACCCTGGAACATGTGCTGGGAGCCGTCATCTTTTTCCCCCTTCTGATTAAGGGTTGGAAAGAGATCCAGACGATAAACCAGAGGCATTGGGTTTCCGTCCTGTGGATTAGCATCTGCGGCGGGATTCTAGGAACCTTCTTTTACACCAAAGCCCTGAGCTATGTGAATTACATTGATTTATCCGTCGTGGTACTCTTGCAGAAGTTTCAGCCCTTGTTCGCCATCGCCCTGGCGGCTGTTATTCTAAAGGAACCAATCACTAAACGCTTTTTCATTCTGGCTCTCAGCGCTATTCTGGGAGGATATCTCATCACATTCGGAACCCAATCCATTCCTAACTGGGATGACCACACCTTAATTGCAGCCCTTCTGGCTATTCTGGCGGCTTTCAGTTGGGGCAGTTCCACTGTTTTGGGTAAACATGCCCTTCGGAGACTCTCCTTTCCCACTATTACAGCATTACGCCTGGTGATTACCGCTACCATAACGACCTTTATTCTTTTTTCCACCGGCCGGGCCGAAACGGTAATTTTAATCACTCAAGTGCAGTGGGGCTATCTTCTACTCATTGTTTTTTCCACCGGTTCAGTAGCCCTGTTTTTCTATTACTATGGTCTAAAACATTTACCCGCTTCCCACACCACCATCTATGAATTATTCTGGCCTCTTTCGGCCGTTGCTCTGGACTGGTTCGTCCGAAGCCGTACCCTCCAGCCCGTTCAGTGGCTTGGCATGGTTCTGTTATTGGGATCCATTATTCTGCTCACTCAGGAAAATTCAGGTACCCGTGGCAAGATTAAGTCTCAGTGACCACCGCCACAATCTAATACTAAATGTTCTTCACGAATCTACTTGGGGGTTCGGCGTTGCTTTCCATGACGTATCCACCATCCTGCCCCTCTTTCTGGCACAGCTGGGAGCCCCCGTTGGGATTGTAGGATCGCTGGCGGGTCTTTTCGCAATCCTGTTTGCCATCCCGCAACTCGCCTCGGCCCTATTGGGGAGGAATATTCGTAATATTAAACTGGCTACCATTACCGTCCATACCCTGGCCTGGCCTCCGATTTTTATCGCAGGTTTCACCTTCGCTTTTCTAAGTCCCACCGATCAATGGGCATGGTTGTTTTATTACATTTGCTTCATCCTGTACGGGTTGGCCATTGGGTTCATTATCCCGATTTGGGCAAACTTTATCGGTCATGTAACCCGCCGGGACAACCGCGGTACTTTCCTCGGAATCTCTTTCATGGGGAACAGCGTTGGTGGATTCATCGGCGGTTTAATTGCCAAACAATTACTCTCCAGTAACCTACCTTTCCCCAGAAATTTCGGTTTCGGTTTCCTGATCACTTTTCTGGCCATTGTCATCGGAACTTTGATCTTCTTCGGTTACCGGGTCAGCACTCCTAAAGAAACACTACCACACCGGACCATAAAGGCATTTTTACATGAAACACTCCAGATATTGAAAACACACCACAATTTCAGGCGGTATTTATACAGCCGGATGCTGCTCATTGCCCAGCTTCCGGCAGTGAGTCTCTACGCAGTTCATGCTCACAATACTTTCCACTTTGCTATCAGCGATGCGGGTCTATTAACGGCAACAAAGGTGGTGGCATTTGGCTTTGGAAGTTTCATGGGAGGAAAAATCGGAGATCGTTTTGGACACAAAACTGCCGTGATTTTTTCCTTCACCTGCCATCTTCTGGCTCTGACGACCGCCTTATTAGCTCAGTCCATGGTGTGGGTATATTTCATCTTCGTTTTCCTGGGGATTGCCAGCGGTGCCTTCATGCCAGCTTCCATGTCCCTGGTGTACAGCTTTGCAGGTGTTAAAGGAGATAACCAGATTTATATGGCATTGATTGACACTATTTTAGCTCCGTTTACTTTGATTGCTATCGTACTCAGTGGCGTTTTGGGTACAGCTCTGGGGGTAACCCTGGTCTTCAAGATCGTTGCTATCTTCCTGGTCATTGGACTGCTCATGTTGATTTTCAGGGTCCGTGATCCGGAATTACTTACTAATTAACCGTGTTGAATCATACTCACCTTTTTACTTGCATTTGGATAAGGTCAATTCGCAATTTTCATCCGAGGAAGTGATGAAATTTATCCCGACCAGAATTCTCAATATTGGCATGCTCCTGCTTTTGGCCGCCGCCTGTAGGGACGATCCCCAGCGCCATTTAAAACTGGGGCAGTGGTACGCCCAGAAAGGATTGATCGAAGAAGCCATCCTGGAATTTCATGAAGTGACCCGCCTCTATCCTGTGAATCCGGCGTCGCTGAATCGGGAAGATTACCAAACCCTGAGTCAGGCTCATTATAATCTATCTCTTATGTATTCTAAAAAAGGCTGGTGGGATTATGCTCTCAAAGAAGCGGAGACCTGTTTCCAGATGCAGCCGACGAAGGATTACTTTGACCTACTCACGTTGATTAAAAACCGGGCCACCCTGGAAGAAGACAACACCGGTTCTTGAAGCAGGGCCGACGATGGTGCCTGAGTCATGCGGTCCGTCACCACCCTATATCCTTCATTAATTTTTAAATGGTGCCGGAGCGGTGTTCCCCTCCGTCGCAGTACACAATCGAACAATTAATGAAATCCGCTTCCGGTCGCAGGAGCAGGAGTACTGTATTTGCCACATCTTCAGGGGTAGTTGTACGTCCCATGGGATTCCGGGCTTTGGTATGCTCCACCCATTCCTCCCAACGATCAGTGATTTTGGTCAAGGCCCTTGTAGGTGTGACCCCAGCCTGGATAGCGTTTGCGGTGATTCCATAACGCCCCAGCTCCCAACCTATCTGCCTTAAGATGGCCTCCATGGCTACTTTGGCTACACTCACCGGCCCATACCCCTCCATTACAAGGTAATTCCCCTCGCTGGTGAGACCCAGAACACGGGAGCCTTTTCCCAGAAGATCAGCAGCAAACAGCTTTTGGGTCCAGTACAAGAGGGACGTCCCCATGACATGAACGGTCATTTCCATCTGGTTCTGTGTCACCGGTTTTTCCCCGAAAAAATTGGTAGTGGTACCGAAAGCAATGGAATGGAGCAGCAATTTTAACGGCTGACCTTCTGTAAACTTCTTGATGGTGGGGATAAACTTATCCATGGTTTCCACTGCAGCGGCATTTGTGTTGAAAAAGTGTGTCCGGCCGCCGTTCATTTTAGCTAACTCTTCCTTGAGTTCCTCAGCCTGCCGGCGGATATCACTCCGGTCAAAATGAAAACCAATGATTCCGTACCCCTCCTGGGCCAGTCGTTTGGCGGTGGCGCCACCGTGTCCGGTCGAACAACCTAGAATTAATACCCAATCTTTCATAATCTGTTCCTTAAGTGAGCGCCAATATAATAATCCTACAGTCGCTGAAAAAGTTCAGAATCCCGCTTATGATAATCCAACTGAACCACCCCGGAACTCCCCGGTCCTAACCTGGAAGCAGACCAATAGTTTATCATTATCTCTTGATTATTTTTATTAATCACTTTTAATTACCACTGTCTTCTTAAATTTGCGGATGGAAATTTCCGGTCATACGGTGGCATTCATTCCAAGTGATTTGAAACTGATTTAAAACAATATGAAATCAAAATTCTCAAAAAAAGACTTACTTAACATTGCCAAAGGGAAGGTTTTTGGTCCGGACGAGGGGAAATTACCGTTGCCACCCATGTTAATGGTGGACCGCATTTTGAAAATCTCTAAAAAGGGGGGCAAATATGGCAAGGGCATTATTGAAGCAGAACTAAATATTCAACCTGAGAACTGGTTTTTTCACTGCCACTTCAAAGGCGATCCGGTGATGCCGGGATGCCTGGGCCTGGATGGATTCTGGCAGTTAATCGGATTTTTTCTCTCCTGGATTGGTGGTAAAGGGAAAGGCCGTGCTTTGGGCTGCGGGAGTGTGAAATTCAAGGGTCAGGTTCGACCTTATCACGAAAAAGTCATTTACCATCTGGATATCAAAAAACTTATCACCAAACCTGTTTACATGGCTTGGGCAGATGCCATTTTAAAGGTAGAAGAAAAAATCATTTATATCGCTGAAAACCTGCAGGTGGGACTGTTCACTAACTTGAAGTGGGATTTTGGCGACGACCCTGCTCTGGATCCGTTTTAGGTCACGGGTCAATCCATTTTTTAAATCACTCAACGAACTGAAGCAATAACTCCATGGCCTTTCAGTGCGGCATTGTTGGTCTGCCCAACGTCGGGAAATCCACCATTTTCAACGCCCTTACCAAGGCCTCCGTTCCGGCGGAAAACTACCCTTTCTGTACCATTGAGCCCCATGTGGGAATCGTTCCACTCCCCGATCCACGGCTGAAAGAACTGGAGAAAATTTTTCATCCGGAAGCGGTTACCCCCGCCACGGTCGAGTTTACGGATATTGCAGGGCTGGTTAGAAATGCCAGTAAAGGGGAAGGTCTTGGGAACCAGTTTTTAGGGCAAATCCGTCAGGTCACAGCAATCATTCATGTCGTACGCTGCTTCGAAGATGACAATATTCCCCACGTGGAAGGAACTGTGGATCCGGTTCGGGATGCGGAACTGGTGACAACGGAATTACTCATGGCGGATCTGGACACCTTGGAAAAACGCCTGAAAAAAGTGTCCAAAGCCAGTACCAGTTTGGACAAAAAGAGCCGCCAGGAGCTGGAAACCCTGGAACAATTGCAACAGCACCTCGACTCCGGTCAAATGGCGCGTACCTTTCAGACGAATCCGAAATCCTTGCCGCTGATCAGAAGTTTATTTCTCCTGACAAGAAAACCCATTTTATATGTAGCCAATGTTGACGAGGATGAAATTACCCGGTCTCAGCGAAGCCAATATGTACAACGGTTGTTTGACCACGCTGAAAGAGAAGGAAATCTGGCTATTCGATTGTGCGGAAAGCTGGAACACGAGATTTCCCGTCTTCCAGAAGAGGAGAAAGAACTGTTTCTAGCCGAATATAACTTACCCGAGCCGGGTTTGAACAAGCTCATTCACGCCGGGTTCAAACTTTTAGGATTGGAGACTTTTTTCACGGGCGGACCCAAAGAAGTCCGGGCCTGGACCATTAAAGTGGGAACAACCGCCCCGGAAGCGGCAGGGGAAATTCACAGTGATTTCCGACGGGGCTTCATCAAGGCAGAAGTTTACAAATACGACGATTTAATACGACTGGGGTCCGAAAAAGCAGTTAAGGAAGCGGGATTAGTACAGCTCCAAGGGAAAGAATACCTCGTCCAAGACGGGGATTGTATTTTCTTCCATTTCAACGTTTAACGAATACCCCCGAAAGTTCTTAGAACAAATTTAATTATAATACACGAAACAAGGGTTCTTACCCCCTACGGAATTCCGGGAAGGAGTTCTCTAATTATTCCTCCTCATCTTCATATTCGTCTTCATCATAGTCTTCTTCATCGTCGTAATAATATTCCGGAGGATAGGCATAGGCTGTATTATAATCATATTCATATTCTTCCGGCTCCGACTCCGGTCCCTTAGGCGCTTCCTGTTTCACCACAATAATTTTGGGTTCGGAGGACCCCTTTTCAGAAGTTTCTTCCCCCGCCAGGGCTTTTTTCACCAGAGTCAGCTCCTTTTCACTAAGCGGTGGTTCCGTTTTGCCACCGGATAGATCGTACCGGCGATACACTACCCCCAATAAAATAGAAAACAGTAATATGATGAGCGCTAAAATTGAACCATCCGTCCGGAACATGAAACCACCAAACATATTTTGCTCCCAGCCGTAGTTTAAAAACACGGCCAAGGAAAGTAAAAAGCCGAAAAGGATAATCACATTCCCCGTCACGGTGGGGGGAGCGGTCTCCATGACGGCCATATAAATAAACCACCCCAGGATGCCTACCACTGCCAAAAGGGTCCCCAATAAATAGTTCCCTGCAATTATGGAGAGAACAAAACCCACCAGTGCGCCGGCAGGGATCAGAAATCCAATCCCGGCCTTAATATTATTGTTCATAGGTTTAACCGTTGGAAAATTTTATTCTTACCTCGAATACCAACTGCAAATTCTACCTTTTTAAGACGAAAAGCAAGTCCCAATCCATGGAAGGCCAGTCAGTAATTCTTTCCCTTATATAGACTTAAAATACTAACTTTAACGGCAAAATTTATTTATTCTCTGTGAAAGCCAATCATCATGTAACCGTCGGTGTCATCGGCGTCGGCC
>CAZNUM010000026.1:0-27954 GCA_964576315.1 uncultured bacterium | reverse complement strand
AGCGCCAGATTGTAGAGTGTGCCATATTCCCAGATATGTTGGTGTTCACAATCCCCGCATCCCCCACAATGTTCTGGGAACCATTCCATTCACTGTATACATCAATAAACAGACCGCCGCCGTAGGCATTACCGATTTGACCGGCTTGGACTGTATTCCCAGTAATCACGCAGTTGACCAGTCCAACCCGAGCATGGGAGAGAATCGCGCCGCCCCCTGCTTCTGTGTTTGGAGTGACTTTATTCCCGCGGAAATAGCAACGGATAAACTTGACCCGTTCCTTCGGAGGCAGGTTATTAAAGCCATCAATATAAACCGCCCCACCAAAGCTACTGTAGTCTCCGGAATGGACTGAATTAGAGTCAAAGGCACAGTCCGTAAAGCGGGGTTCACCTTCGGTGATATAAACCGCCCCTCCCCACGTTTCACGGAAATCCTGTACCGGACTGTTAGCCTCATTTTTCAGAAAGGTACAACCGGAAAAGCGGGGTCTGCCACCAAATACAATTGAAACGGCACCGCCGGAGGACTCAGTAATATTGCCCTCAAATGTGCAGTTGATAAATTGTGGAGATGAATTATCAATATCTACAGCACCACCCCGGTACCAGTCAAATACTTTGTTGTTTTTAAAGACACAATTTTTAATCACAGGAGCGGAAGGCACATAGGAGGAACCATTCCAAATACCCGAAAGTATCATTGAACCGCCATTGTCAGAAGTTCGCTTCCCATTCTGGAAGGTAAAACCAATGACCTGGAATGTACTGTCTTCGCCACTGTTAAATACAAAGTGACGATCATTGCCTCCGGCATCAAAGATGGTGGAATCGGCCCCCTTCTCACTCATGATAACCACATTCTTATCCGGATCCAGACCACGATTTAATGCTCCGGTATAAGTTCCTGCTTTCACCATGATGGTATCCCCCTCCTGAACCGTGGTCAGGGCTGTACTCAGGGTCAGGAACGGCGCTCCTTCACTGCCTTCGTTGCCATCATCTCCATCGGTGGCGACCCACCAGACGGGTCCCACAAACTTGGGCGTAATATCCACCGCCTTGGAAGCCAGGCCTTCATTCCCCGCCGTATCCACCGCTGTCACCCGGAAGAAATAGCGGGTGGCATTGTCCAGACCCGTCACCGTGAAGGTGGTGGCGGTGGTATCCCCCACAAAGGCACTGTCGTAAGGCGTGAAATTGGTGGTATCCATGTAAACTTTATACTTCGCCAGATCGTCTTCCGTATTGGCATCCCAGTTCAAGGTAACCTGCTGGTTGCCCCCAAAGGCGGTCAAGCCCGTAACCTGAGCCGGGAAGGGCGATACATCCAGACTGTTTTCGAAAGCCCCTAAATCAGGGTTCGAGCCTGAGGGGTTGGGACGGCTGCTGCCGGTAATATCGTCTGTTGGGGCATCAATACTTTCATAAGTACTGGCACCGGCTCCAATGCAGAAACTGGCATCGGAAAGAGCGTAATCTCCCCCGGCAGGATTCTTGAAGCCGGGTGGAATTTCCAGTGAATTACTGTTAAACCAGGCGTAAGTATTCCCCGCCTGGAGATCAATGTAATCAGCAATCGGGCTGGAGCCATTATCATATACTCCTGCATCCTGTTCAGCCGTATTCATCCAGATAATGGTGTTAAACATGGTCAGTATCTGTGATCCATTATCCATGGCAATGCCACCGCCATAACTGCTGTAACCGCTAGCCTGGAAATCGGCTTTATTATCAGCAATTGTACAGTTGATAATCCTTACTTCTCCAATAGTCCACTGATTTCCATCCCACTGACTGTTCACATCTAAATACACACCACCGCCATATCCGTGGCCATAGTTAGTTCCCGCCCGGGCCACATTTCCTGAAATCAGGCAGTTGGTAAGGGTAACCCGTGAACGGGTATAGATGACGCCGCCGTAGGCATAATTATTCGGTGTCACCTCATTCCCCCGGAAATAGCAACGGGTAAACTCAACCGGAGATGACAAATTATCATAACTGTCAATAAAAACTCCGCCGCCATAGCTGGAATAATTGCCACTCTGGGCCCGGTTGGAATCAATCCGGCAATCGGTAAAGGAAGGATTTCCCTGATTAATAAAGACACCTCCACCATACGTGTACCTATAATCACCGGCGACATTGATTGCTTCATTCCCAATTATGTCGCAGTTGGTGAATTGCGGTGCATTCAAGTTCCCGCTGATATAAATGGCACCTCCTTCCGACTCGGAACTGTTGTTCTTAAAAGTACAATTCGAGAAGGTCGGAGACAAACTCTGATTGTAACTACCTTCTATATAGAGGGCACCGCCCCCATAGCCACTGGTAACCTGATTGTTGCTGAAAACACAGTTCTCGAAGGTAGGGCTGGAATCAGAAATATAAACGGATCCACCATCATTATTGGTTTTCTTCCCATCCTGGAAGGTAATCCCGACTACCTTAAAAGTGCTGTCTTCACCTGAATCAAAGGTAAAATGCCGATCAGCTGAACTGGCGTCAAAAATGGTGGAATCAGCGCCTTTTTCACTCATGATGACCACATTTTTGCCACCCGGATTTAGACCTCTATTCTTGGAACCACTGTAGATACCGGACTTCACCATAATCGTATCCCCATCAGCAACACTGTCCAGAGCGGCAGCCAGACTGGCAAAGGGGGACCCTTTACTACCTTCATTGGCATCATCCCCGTCAGTGGCTATCCACCAGACCGGTCCCTTGAAGAGGGGTGTAATATCCACCGCTTCGGAAGCCAGGCCTTCGTACCCGTCCGCATCCACAGCGGCAACCCGGAAATAGTAGCGGATGGCATTATCCAGACCGGTGGCAGTGAAAGTGGTGAAATCCTTGGTTACGGACCCAACAGAATCGGAGTCTGCCGGTGTAAATCCAGCCGTAACACTCTGGTAAATTTTGTAATAGGAAAGATCGCTCTCGGTGTTGGCGTTCCAGGAAAGGGTTACCGACTGGTTGCCTCCGGAAGCCACCAGACCCGTGACCTGAGCCGGGTAAGGCGTAATGCTGAGGCTGTTTTCATAAGCCCCCAGGTCCGGGCTGGAACCGGAGGGGTTGGGGCGAATACCGCCCAGGATATCATCGCTGGGAGCCGTGTCACCATCATAACTGGCGGCACCAGCACCTATTACAGCACTGGCATCGGAAAGGGAATAGTCTCCCGAAGAAGCATTGGTAAAAACCGGGTCAACGTTAACTGAATTGGACCTGAAATTGGTGCTGCTGAAACCACCAGTACTACCGCCCTGGATATCGTTGTAATCAGAACGAATACTTATACCGTTATCGTATATACTGGAGCCTTCATCGGCTATATTCCCCCAGATGATGGAATTGTACAAAAGTAAATTCTTGGTACTATTATAGCCAATATAGATACCACCGCCCCAGTCGTTATTACTGCTGTTGTATGAGTTGGCTGAATTATCCACGATGGTGGTGTTTACAATCCTTACTTCTCCTTCTTCATACCGCTGGGTAGATGAATTGTAACGTGATCCAACAGAAAGGAAAATACCGGCACCATTGCCATAACTCCAGGTTCCGCCACCGTCAACTGTATTTCCTGCAATTAGACAATTGACCAATTCCACCCGGGACAGAACATAGAGCCCACCACCATAGGCATTATCATCAGGAGTGACCAAGTTACCACGAACATAGCAACGGTTAAATATAACAGGAGAATATTCAATATAATCAATGCTCGAAATATAAACTCCACCCCCATAACTGTTGTAATCCCCGCTTTGAGACAGGTTGGAATCAATTTTACAATCTGTGAATTGAGGAGAGCCATTCCCGATATATATACCACCGCCATAAGTTGTTTTATATATAGCGGCGACATTTGAAGCCTCATTACTGACGATATTACAATTTGTAAAACTCGGTCTGCTAATTCCAGTAATGAAGATAGCCCCACCCTGAGATTCGGTCGTATTGTCCCGGAAGGTACAATTATCGAAAGCTGGTGAAGATGTATTTGGATAACCGGCGTCGATATAGATGGCGCCCCCATCATAGTTTCCAGTCACCGAATTATTCTTAAATACACAATTTGTAATGGTTGGACTGGCATTATTAATGTACATGGAACCGCCATAAACTCCATTTCCATTCCCATTAATGAAGGTAAAGCCAATCAACTGGAAAGAACTGTCCACATTGCCATTGAATGTGAAATGACGCTTGAAACTACCAGCATCAATAAACGTCGAATCAGCACCCATGACAGAAGAAATAACCAGATTTTTCCCAGGAGTCAGGCCCCGATTATCCGGACCACTGTAGGTTCCAGGTTTTACTTTAATTGAATTCCCGGCTACGGCTGAATCAATGGCTGCTTTCAAAGTCAACAACGGCGCATTTTCAGTACCGGGATTGGAATTACTCCCGTCGGTGGCCACCCACCAGGTAGCGGCAGGGGTGGCACTGGCGCCCTTCGATTTGACACCTTCATTTTTCACGCTGTCGATAGCACTGACCCAATAATAGTAAGTCGTACCGGTTGTAAGACCGGTATCACTGTAAGTGGAGGTCGGTTTAAACACGGTATCGACGAAGGTAGCATTCGCAGAGTCATTGGACGTATTTCGGTACACAAAATAATACCACAGGTCAGCTTCGCTATTGTCGCTCCAGTCCAGTGTAACTTCCCGATCCCCGGGAACAGCCGTGAGGCTGGTGGGCTTGGCAGGGGAGGAATTAATGGTGAAGGTTGAATCGGAGGTGTCACTTACAGTGGAGGAGTTGCCCAGACCGGAAATTTTCATGATATAATTCGAAGCTGTTATCATTGTATTTGGAACGGTCCAGGGGAAACTGCCATCACTTAGGGTCGTATCCGCAATCGTGGTAGCCAGGGTGCTTCCCCGGTAGAGTTCGATTTTCACCGAATCATCAATATCATCGGTCCAGGTGATAGTTGTGCTAAAGCCTTCGCCCCAGGATTCCCCGCCGTTGGGGTTGGTAATCACAATTGAATGGGCCGCCGGCACGGCGCTGGCACCCACCGATTTAACCCCTTCATTGCTGACGCTGTCCACGGCACTGACCCAGTAATAATACGTGGTCCCGATCGTAACGACTGTGTCGCTGTAGGATGAAATGGGTTGATAGACAGTATCAATTACAGTAGCGGTGGTGGAGTCGTTGGTTGTTTTCCGATAAACCTTGTACAACCACAGGTCGCTTTCGCTGTTATTGCCCCAGTCGAGATCCACCTTACTAAACCCGGCGGTAGCCGTGAAGTTGGTTGGTTTGCCCGGATCGGCAGCGATGGTAAAAGTAGCATTCGATTCATCGCTGATCGTATTGGAACTACCTGTCCCCGTAATCTTTACTTTGTAATCCGACCCCGTAACCAACCCAGTGGGTACGGTCCAGGTAAAACTGCTGTCACTGGCGGTGGAGTCAGCAATAACTGTCGTGTCAGCAGGACTACTTTTAATTAGTTCAATTTTAACCGAATCGGCAATATTATCAGTCCAGGTAATGGTCTGGGTGGTGCCTTCATCCCAGGTTTCACCGCCGTTGGGGGCGGTAACGGTGATGGAGACGGGGCTGTAAGCCCACATTTCTGCTCCATGGGTCCCATTATTCGCCTGGAAATAGAGAACATTTCCAAATGCACTCAACCAACCTGGAGATGAACTGTTCGTCCCGGAGTAAATATCGGCCACTAATGAGGTATCCGTCCCATCATAAGACCACAATTCTGTCCCTCGAGAGCCATCGCTAGCTGAGAAATAAAGCTTACTGTTAAATTCAGTTAAATACCAGGGGTAGGAACTGCCAGAGGGGTTAATATCCGCAACCATGGTTGGACTGTGCGTTCCGTCATAAACCCATAGCTCATAGTTACTCGTATTATTAGCAGCCCGGAAATACAGTTTTGAGTTAACAACTGTCAGGTAATACGGACTCCCACTGCCACTGCCAGGGTTAATATCTGCCACCAGGGAAGTATCCGTGCCATCATAGGACCATAATTCTGTCCCTCGAGAGCCATCGTTAGCTGAGAAATAAAGCTTACTGTTAAATTCCTTAAAATTACTGGGGTAGGAACTGCCAGAGGGGTTAATATCCGCCACCATTGTGGGGGCATTCGTCCCATCGTAAACCCATAATTCATTATTATTACTACTATCCGTAGCGTAGAAATAAAGTTTATTATTATATACCACCAAACCCCAGGGATATGAGCTACCGGAAGGATTGATATCCGCCACCATTGTGGGGGCATTCGTCCCATCGTAAACCCACAATTCATTACCATGGGCACCATCATCTGCCCGGAAATACAGTTTATTATTAAACACTAAAAGCGTGTCCGGGGAAGAATTACCCGCACCGAGGTTAATGTCGGCTACAAAAGCCGTGTCCGTGCCATCATACGACCATAATTCCGTTCCCCGGATCGGATCATTCGCCTGGAAGTACAGTTTACTGTTGTATTCTGTGAAACCACGGGGGTTTGAAGATCCAGAGGGATTAATTTCAATGACTGAAGGACTGCCGCTTCCGGAATAAACATAAAGTTCACTGTTCCAAGTAGTTGTAGAATTAGTCGCTGAGAACAGGAGTTTATTGCCGAACGCGGTGAGATTTTGAGGGGAGGAACCGCCCGAAGGGTTGATGTCCGCTACTATTTGGGGGTTGGTAGCGCTGGTATCTACGGTGGGGTCATATTCCCATAGTTCATAGCCATTGGTACCATCATTCGCTACAAAATATATTTTCCCATTCATTTCCTTGAAATTCTGGGCATAGGAGCTCCCTGAGGGATTAATATCTTTCACAAGATAGGGGGCGGTCTGGGACAGAATACCGTTTCCGCTCAGAACGAAGGCCAGCAGAAGAAATCTCCAGGTTCCGTTGAGCCTGGTTTTTAAATTGTGGAATGGCTTGAAAGGCTGTAACATTTTTTTCATATCACTGACTCACTTGAAAAGTTTAACCGATCTCCGGAATTCTTTCCCCCGGGTATCAAAGCTTTGGATTTAGAATTAAAAGAATGAATTGAAATCACCATTATTCCGGCAGGGCCGGGGGTCCCGGCAGTGCCACGGCAGCCGGTTCGAACAGACCGGCGGAATAGGCGGCATAGCCACCGCCGCCCAGAATCAGGGTTCCCCAGATTAAACGTTTCATCCCCTTGCCCATGGGTTTCTTTTCTTTCTTGGGTTTTGCTTCCGGCTGCTGGGCCACCTGGGGCTGGGCCAGTCCCGCCTTCTCCAGCAATTCCTGGGGCGGCTGAAGCCCCACCAGCTCCCAAGCTACAATCTGAATCACCACCAGCAGTCCATCCACTTCCCCCTTGTAACTTTTACTCACACTGACGGTGGTCTGTCCCGTTTCCACGGAAAACATTTTGGCGTCAATGGTGTAGGTGTTCCCCAGTTTCCCGAAGGAACCGGAAACCATATTCTTCACCCCCAGCAGGGCACCCACTTCAGCGGCACATTCGGCGGTGGTACAGCCGGATTGCTGAAGCCCCTGTTCCTCCAGGATTTCATTCATCTGCCCCCGTTCCACCAGAATGACGGCATTGGTCTTCACCAGTTCACTCATGAGACGGTCCGTGAGCGTCGCCGCTTCCATCTGGGAAATGCCCCGGCCTTCAAAGTCCAGCACCGCTACCGTATGTTTCCCCTCCGTCAGCTGGGCGCGGACATCATCATTAATGGTGGTCTGGGCGCCGGGCGTCTGCTGAGCCAGCAGCAACCCCGTTCCTAAAATCAAAAAACTCAATTGTTTCATTGTCTTCATTGGCTTCCACTCATTTCTTCCCATAGTTTAAGGGATATAAACTTCTATGTCTGTGTCCCTCCGCACAAATTGTTCATTTACTATTATTACCATTTTTAGGTGGTGGTAATTCAGCTAACAACTTTTCAATCGTTTCCGACAATTCCTTTTTAAAAGCTTCTTCCTCACCGGGATGAAATCCCTTCCTGGCCAGGCGAATGACCCGGTTCCCATCCATGATAAAAAGACGCGGCAGGGTTTGAGCGTTATAACGCTTCATCACCGTACCGCGGGTGTCAAACAGAATCTGCATGGTCACACCCTTTTCTTTTAAAAACGGTCCCGCCTTAGGCATATTTTCGTAACCGGGATTGTTCCGGGTGGCTTCGGTAATATCCACCAGGAAAAATTTAATTCGTTCATTCTTGTACTTCTGGTACACTTCCTCCAGGATGGGCAATTCTTTCATGCAGGGTTTGCACCAGGTGGCGAAAAAACTCATGAGGACCACATACCGGTCCGGCTGAGTCTGGAATTTCCGTAGCCGTTTCCCTCCCACCTCGGACCAGTTTCTCAGGAACTCAAACTTGGCCGGGGCATACATCAGTGCCCAGGAGGGAGCAATATCCCCGATTTTTAAATCTTTGGATTCGCCGTTTTCCATGCCGGGCGTTTTGGACTCCCCCTGGGCCAGCCCAACGCTCAGCAGGGCTCCGAACACCACCACCGGAATTAATTTCAACTTCATGACACTCCGCATTCCTTACTTACGTTTCAGATTGTACAAGAATTCTTTATCAGGGGGAAGAACCGCCGCCATCAATCCAACAGAATCAGAACCCGGCAGTCCCGCAGGACACCGTAGGAACTGGCGGCTGATTTAATTTTCGCCACATCGGCGTTGCTCACCACAACATCCGCCCGGTTGGTGCCGCTGGTGGCGACGCCCTTGATGACCAGGGGATTGCCCTGAACCCGGGGATCGGTCTGGGCCGCTTCCAGGGATTTAGAGTAGCCCACCACGCCGTTGGTCACCGCATATTCCCGGCTGTAATTCCCGGGACCGTAAATCACATTACCGTTCTGATCAAGAAGCCGCGGTGCCATGGCGGGACGGGCATTGAGCCCCCGGGCGTCCACAATAATCCCCGTAACCCCGCTGGTAGTAGTGGAGGTCCCGGTGGCAGGGGTTGTCCCTGGCGCAACACCAGTCGCCGCCGCCGGAGCCGTGGCTGGAGGCAACATAATCTCGGAAATTCCACTCATGGGAACCTGGTACTCCACTTCCACGGAAGTGTCACTCAAATATTTCGGTTGCCCCACCTGACGGGCACCGCGAATGACGCCCTCCACCTTGGTCTTGATCACGTCGTCCAGCATGGCGCCGCTCATGACGGTCTCGCTGTTCACCGTAACCCCATTCACGATTTCAATTAATTGACGCATGGCGTCGGCTTTGGCAATCCTTAATGCGGCGCGGCGGGCCTGTCCTGCATTAATGGCATTCTCAGGGACAAACCCGATTCCCACCGCCGAAATGGTCTGATCCGAATAATTAATACTGCCCTTTTCAAATTGCTGAACCACCGCCTGGGAAAACACCAGCGTTGATAAAAACAGCGTAACAAAAACCTTTTTCATTCCAAATCCTCCTGTTTACTCCACAATCTCGGCCGTTACCCGGTTCCCGGACAGACCGGTTACTTTAAAATTCAAACCCTCCGGGGCGCTGCGGGAAAGCCCCATGGCCAAATCCTGGGCTTTCCCTTCAAATTCCACTTCGTACTCCGCCACACCGTCCACCAGACTTTTGGCATAGGCATTCCGGATCCCGTTCACCGTCTGAGCCTTGAGAAAAGATTCAAACATGGCGTAAGAACCGAAATCGGCATTTTTAAGAATCACATAAATCTTGGTAAAATTCGACTGCTGGGTACTCCACTTGGTAATCAGCTGGGCAATGATCTCTTTCCCCAGTTTCTCCGCTGCTTTGTTGGCCGCATTAATCCCGGCGGTGGAGGGCGAAATATGGGGTTTCTTCCCCCGGGCCTGGGGGACTACTGCCAGAATCTCCCCCGTATCGGTCCGGACGATCTTGGCATTCATATCCGCCTGCCCGGATGTCATGTTGTAAATCTTTCCTCCGGAGGAAATCTTCGCCGTTCCCAGTACAATCACTTCGGCTCCCAACTGACTGGCGATCTTCGCCGCGGCGGAGACATTCCCCGCCAGCGCCTGGTTGTACTCCGGTTCCCCCTTCATGGAAGCCACCAACTGGCGGTCCACCACATCAAACCCCCTTTCGTAAAACATGGAAAGCAGCTTGGTCTCGGCAAAGTCGGTTTCCGTATTGTCGATCAGGTTTTCCTCCTTAATGAGAAAAATAATCCGGGGACGGTTCATGGCATTCAGAAGCGTCTGGAGCGCCGCCTCGTCCGCCATTACCTGGTCAATCATATCCGTAACCTGAGCTTCGATCGTCACCTCCCACAATCCGTCGGGACCCTGGCTCTCTTTCACAATTTCATAGGTCTTTACGAACCCCTGTGCCTTGGAATAAATATTGTCCTCAATGGAGGTGGTCGTAACCTTGGTGCTGGAGGAGATATAGGCACCCAGACCCATCTCCACCGCATCCCGCTTCGCCTGTTCAATGGCTGCGTCTTTGGTCTGACCGTAACCGGTGCCGGTGGCTGTTAACGCCTGGCCCCAAAGCAAGACCGGTACCAGCGCCGTCAGAATAACGAATGTTTTATAATACGTTTTCACCATATCCCCTCGGGAATTTAATGTTTACTGAGACAGTCTAAGTTATTGCATTCGTTATATTGAAACAACGATTAATCCTGAAGAATGTGATCTGGGTCAAACCCCCTGATACGGGTTTTTATTTAATCCTGATTACAGTTATATTCACCTTGATTAATCTTTCTGAGGATAAGCCCATGAAAAGCATATTAAGATCTTTTTTCATTTTGATTGTACTGGCTCTAATCAGCGGTTGTGCCACGAAGCCCCAGAGCGATGTGGACACTCCGGAATACCACTTCAGGGCGGGGATGCGCGCCGTGGAGAACGGCGATTATCAACAGGCGCTCAAATCCTTCCAGCGTTCCGTGGATCTGGATCGGAAATTTGCCCTGGGATACGGTGGTCTGGGTCTGGCCCACGCTTATCTGGGGAACAACAGCGAAGCCCGGAAATACGCTGCCAAATGCGCCGACAAAGGAAGCAAGGATCCGGAAGCCCTGGCCCTGAGCGGGCGGGTTTGGATTGCCATGCGGAATTCAGAGAAAAAGTGGTTCAAGCGGGCGGAGGGTTATCTGGAAAAGGCTCTGAAGCGGAAATCGAACCACGAAGCTTCCCTCTACTGGCTGGGAGTAGCTTATCTTTACAACTACAATTTCGACAAGGCCGAGAAAAAATTCAAAAAAGTCGTAAATATGCGGGGCGACTACGCCGGGAAGGCGGACGACAAGTGGAAACTCTCCCAGAAAATTGTCCGGGCCATGCCCGGAACGCCCGCCGGAAAGAAAGTAGCCCTGCAGGAAAAAATTACCCGGGCAGATCTGGCAGTCCTGTTTGCGGAGGAGTTAAAAATCGGCGAACTGTTCTCCAAACTGCCCCAACAAAATACAGGTTTTCAAACGCCTGCCCAGATGGCAGCCCAGTCCAATATTGTCCTTCCGCCTGACGCCAAAGGACACTGGGCAGAAACCTGGATCAAGGATATGCTCCGTTACGGCATCGTGGACATTTTCCCCGACGGGAAATTTTATCCGAACGAAGTCGTAGACCGGGCCAACTATGCCATGGCGGTACAACGGCTGTTGGTAGCCGCCACCCGGGATGAGAGCCTGGAAATGCGCTACTTCGGTGAAAGCCCCAGCCGCTTCAGCGATGTGCCCAGCAGCCACCCGGCTTACAACGCCATGGCTCTGTGCACCGAGCGGGGTATTATGCAGGCTGACGTCATGACCGGCCGGTTCAATCCCACCGGACCTGTTTCAGGCGCCGACGCCTTGTTAATCATCCGCACCCTTCAGTCTTCTCTTCGAATGACTTTTTAACAGCACCTGAACCCACAAAAAGGCCCGTCATTCTCTGCCGGGCCTTTTTTATTGCTGAAAGCCCCCGTTAAAATCAGCAGGAAAACCCCTTCCCCCATCTTTAATTTCAGCACCATGGTTGTCCTGACTCCGACGGAATTAATTCTACTCTTCTATGAAGCCACCTTGACCCTGCACCTTTTGCTGGCCCCCCATCCGCCGGAACACGTTACCATTCACTTGCTGGCAAATTTCGCCGTTGCACTCGTTTTGATTACCCCCGCCCTCCAGAGCCGAAAACAACCAATCAATCCGGAATCTATGCGCCGCACCTTTTACCCGCTGTTGTTTTTCATCGGACTCTACCCCCAGGCCACCGTGCTGCGGCATACGCTGATTCCGATCGATCTGGATCCCATCATCCTGACCTGGGAAAAGTTTGTTTTCAACATTTACTGGTTTGAACGTTTCCCCCGGATCATGAATACTTTCTGGATGGAATATTTTCACGGCGCCTATTTTCTTTATTACCTTGGACTGGGCGCCTTCGCCCTCCTGGCATTTAAAAAACACCAGAACAAAGTCCGGGAATACCTGTTCACCGTTTCCGCCACCATGGCGGTTCATTTGTGGATCATTATCCTGTTCCCGGTGCGGGGTCCGGCAGATGCCCGGATCCTCATGATGCATCAGGGGAAGTTTTTCACCAATGTCATGAATTTCATTTACAGTATTGTTCCGGTGTACGGAGGTGCTTTCCCCAGCCTCCACGCCGCAGCAGCGGTGGTCATGATCGCCTACGCCATTGGTTTCTTCCCCCGCTGGAAATACCCCCTGATCCTGTTCCTCTTCAGTATCCTGATCGCCACCGTTGCCTGCGCCTACCATTATGGTATGGATACACTTGTGGGAGCCATCGACGGAATCGTTGCGCTTTACCTATTTCCCCGGATTTACCCTAAATTTCAGACCCATGCGTAAATCCACTCTTTTGATTCTCCTCCTCACCGGTGCTTTCGGCTCCCTGCAATGCGTGGAAACACTGATTACCATCAAAGTATTTCCCAGTGGTCAATATCTGGCCCATTTTACAACCCGGGGAGATTCTGCTGACGTCTTCGATGTGGATTTTCCCCACCCCACCGGCGACCAATGGGCTACCACCGTGCGGCAGGAAACCACCACTGACGATAGTAACCTCATCTGGGTCCGGGAATCGGAAGCACTGTTAACCGACTCCAGTTTTCTACCACCCCCTTCCCCCGCTCCGTTAGCTTACCCTTTGTCCGTGGTAAAACAAGAGGGCTTATTCTCAACCACCTATTCCCTGGACCAGACTTTCATCGGTCGCCGGGCGTACCAGAAATACCCCGAATTCGCCAAAAGCCTGGATGCACAACCAATCGACAAGGACAGCACCCGCTGGATTGCAGAAGCGCTTTTTTACATGGTGACGAAAGCCATGAATGATCTTCAGTCCGATTCCACCATGAGGATTGACCCGGTCCTACTGGAACGCATCCAGAACCACTTTCGGGGCATATTCTACCGCGTAAATGAAAAATCCCTGTACGAGGACCTCTCCCGATGGCAGACATTCCTCCAGTCTTCCCTGAAACCTTTCATCCCCCAGCTCCCTTCCCATTATCTCCCCTCCCTGTTAACGGCAGTGCAGGTGTATCGTGAAGAATTAATCGTGACCAGCGGATTACGGGACGACAACTTCATTTACCAGGCGATCCTTCCAGGGCAGGTAATTGAAACCAACGCTGACAGTATTTTCGATGACACGCTCAAATGGTACTTTACACTGGAGGACTTTATTAATGATGATTATTCCATCCGGGCCCGTTCGATTCTGTACTCCACCCGCCGGATTCAGACGGGGATTCTTGTCGCTGCACTGCTGGTCCTGAGTATCTTAATTTACCTGTACAAAAAACGTTCGAAACCATGACCCAGCCCCTTGTCCAGCCTGCCAACCTTCAAAAGATCCGGAACGATTTTATCGGTCTGGATACCCACTACACCCTGGCCGATGGTCACCACACCAGGCGGGTTTATCTGGATTCCACTGCCTCCACCCTCATGATGGGGGTCGCTTACCGCGCCATGACCTCTTTTCTGGACCATTACGCCAATTCTCACAGCCTGCTCCACTTTTCAGCCAAAATAACCACTCGTCAATATCTCTGGGCTCATAATCGGATTTTGTCTTTTCTGGGAGCCGACCCGGAAGAATATGCCTGTTTTTTCACCGGCAGCGGTGCCACTGCCGGTCTGAACCGGATGGCCCGGGTTCTACGGGATTACCGCCCCAACCGGGATACGGTGCTGGTATCCCTCATGGAACATCATTCCAACGACCTGCCCCACCGGAAACATGCGGGCAAAGTGGTCCACATTCCACTGGATACGCGGAACGGAGACCAGCCAGGCTGCCTGAACCTGGCCGCTTTGGAAGAGGAATTAAAACGACATAAAAACCACGTAAACTATGTGGCTGTCACCGGAGTCAGCAACGTTACGGGCATCATTAATCCTATTCACCAGATTGCAGAACTGGTCCACCAGTACGACGCTCTCATTTTAGTGGACGGCGCCCAGATGGTGGCCCATCTCCCCGTTCAGTTGGGGGGATATTCCAATCAGCAGGAGAATATCGACGCTTTCGTTTTCTCCGGTCACAAGACTTACGTCCCCGGTTCCCCCGGCGTTGTCGTCTGCCGCAAAGCCATTCTGGAAGCGATTGAACCGGAAGAAGTGGGGGGTGGCATGGTGGAGGCGGTTTCGGTAGAAAATTATGAAATCAAAACCACCTTTCCCGACCGGGAAGAAGCGGGTACTCCCAATATTCCCGGTGCCATTGCCCTGGGAGCAGCCCTGGAAGTGCTGGACCAGCTGGGAATGGAGACCCTTAGCCGGGAGGAAGATACCCTGCTCCAGCAGGCTCTGGAAGCCATGCAAACCATTCCCGGTATAATGATCTATGGTGAAACCGATTTGGGCACCTGTCCCCGGGCCGGTTCCATTTCATTTAACCTCCAGGGCATGCACCATGGACTGACGGCAGCCATTCTGAATGACTACTTCAATATTGCCGTCCGGAATGAATGTTTTTGCGCCCACCCTTACGTTAAAGAAATGATTCTGGATGACATTATTGAATCTTTTGGTTCCACCCCCGACGGCCGCCAGCGCTCTCAGTACAAATTAATCGCAGGAATGGTGCGAGCCTCTTTCGGGCTTTACAATACCTCGGAGGATGTGGAAACACTGGTGGCAGCTTTGCAGGAAATTGCAATTCGGAAAGAGGAATTCTCCCGTCAATACCGAATTAACGAGCAGGGAGATTACGTCCATCGCACTTTCCGGATGGAAGATCAGAACCATTTTCACGTCAATAATTTTGTCCAAGACCAGATTGGATTTTGATGCCCGGATTAATCTTTACAATATTATTACTCCTTCCCCAAGCCCAGTCCGTTCCCGATTCCAGCTGGTTTTCAGAGCCCCATTTTTCCTACACACCCCGGGTTTTTCACCACCCTGACCGGGTTCTCTTCAACACCCGTCCTTTTGATCTGGAAATATTCATTGATTTCCCCCGGGACAGCCTGGAATCCGTGAGCCTGTTTTACAAAACCGATTCTCTCCCCCGTTACCTGGAAGTCCCCATGGACACGCAGGCGCCCCGGTTCTTGTTTCAGTACGACCCGGTAAACCACCCCGCCGGTTCCATCACCTACTTTTTTACCGTGACTACCAAAGACGGCGCCATCTACGCCGTACCTGTAGACAGCGCCGGGAATCTGAATCCTATTACCAAATACCTGCTGGATCCTCAAGAATATTTCAAACGCCGGTCGGAACTGCGTCAATGAAATCGGTCGAGCACCAGATTGAAAAACTGAGGACCCAAATCCGGGACCACAATTACCGTTACTACGTCCTGGACGATCCATTGATTTCCGACGCCGAATACGATCAACTGTTTCGTGAGCTTCAGGAACTGGAATCCAAATATCCGGAACTGATTACACCCGATTCGCCCACCCAGCGTGTAGGAGCCAAACCCTCCGAAGCGTTTGGAACGATCACACACCGTCTTCCCATGCTTTCCCTGGAAAATGCCATGAATGAAGAAGAATTACGAGCCTATGACGCCCGCGTGAAAAAGGGATTGAACCTGGAAGGACCGATTGAATACGTTGGGGAACCCAAGCTGGACGGTCTGGCGGTGGAACTGGTCTTTGAAGCAGGCCGGTTTATAAACGGATCCACCCGGGGGGACGGTGTTACGGGAGAAGATATTACCCAGAACCTCCGGACCATTCCCGCCATCCCCTTGTCGTTGCGGACTGAAACAACCCCTCCCCCGGAGCTGCTGGAAGTGCGAGGGGAGGTATTCATGACAAAAGCCAATTTTGAGCAATTGAACCGAAAACGGGAGGCAAGTCAGGAGTCTCTGTTTGCCAATCCCCGGAACGCCGCCGCCGGCAGCCTGCGGCAACTGGACCCGGGAGTTACGGCGCAACGATCCTTATCCATCTACTGCTACGAGGTCGGTGTCGTCAGGGAGCGTACCTTTTCCAATCACCTGGAAGTACTGGATACCCTGAAAGGCTGGGGACTGCCCGTGAATCCGGAAATTCAGGTTTTGGTGGGGATTGAAGCGGCGCTGGCGTACTACACCCGCCTGGAGCAACGCAGAGAGAAACTGCCTTACGAAATTGACGGTGTCGTTCTCAAAGTAAATTCCTATGCCCAGCGAAAGCAGTTGGGGATTCGCAGCCGTTCCCCCCGGTGGGCCATCGCCGGGAAATTCAAGGCTCAACAGGTTACAACCCAGGTGGAAGACATTATGGTTTCCGTAGGTCGTACCGGCGCCCTGACACCCGTGGCGCAACTGAAACCGGTACCGGTGGGCGGTGTTACCGTAACACATGCCACCCTCCACAATCAGGATGAAATCGACCGAAAAGATATCCGCGTCGGAGACACGGTTCTAATCCAGCGGGCAGGAGATGTTATTCCTGAAGTGGTGAAAGTAATCGAGGAAAGGCGCCCGACCGGGACCGTCCCTTTTAAACTGCCTCGACACTGCCCCGTGTGTCACCATGAAACCTATCGCCCCCCCGGCGAAGTGGTCTCCCGCTGTCAGAATCTCTCCTGTCCCGCCCAGATCAAAGGCCGGCTGAAACATTTTGTTTCTAAAGGGGCTCTGGACATTGACGGCTTCGGCGAAAAACTGATCGACCAACTGGTGGAGGCGGGACTCTTAACCACGGTGGACGGAATCTTTCGATTTACGTATGACACCCTCTCAAATCTGGAACGGATGGGAGCGAAATCAGCCCGTAATCTGTTGGAGGCCATTGAAACGGCAAAACAGACCACCTTTGCCCGGTTTGTCTACGCCCTTGGAATCCGGAATGTGGGAGCCCACCTGGCCCGGGTACTGGAAAATGCTTTTAAGGGTAATCTGCAGAAATTCATGGCGGCTGACCACGATTTTCTGGAATCGCTGGAAGAGGTGGGTCCGATTGTGGCGGATGCCATCCTCCGCTTCTGGAGCGATCAGACTAACCGCCAGGTAGTCCAATCCTGCCTTGACCTGGGGGTGACCATTACGTCGGCAACCGGTTCAGGGCTGAAGCCCCTTGAGGGACTGACCTTTGTCTTCACCGGCGCTCTGGAGCAATTCACCCGCCTGGATGCCCAGGAGATGGTGGAGCGCCTGGGGGGGCGGGCTGTCAACTCCGTCAGTAAAAAGACCGATTATGTCGTGGCAGGCCCCGGCGCCGGGAGCAAATTAAACAAAGCCAGGGAACTGGGTGTCACTATCTTGACCGAAAACGAATTCCTGAATTTGGTGAAGCCGGAATGAAGATTAGGGTCCTGCTGACTTCAATTCTTTTCTGCTTTCATTCCCTGACAGGTTTAAACCTAAGCCGGTTTGACCATAATCTTACAATTCGCCTTCAGGGAAATAACCAGCATTTGCTCCAAGATCATCTGTTTGAATCCATTGCTCTCGGTTCCCCTTTTGTTGAATCCGCCACTGCTCTAAACTGGTATTTTTCCGGGTACCGGCAGGAGGCCACTGCCCTGACAGCAACCCTGGTCTTTACGCAGATTCCCGTCGTTCTGACTAAATATTCGATCCGTCGTCCCCGCCCTCCACGCTCCTACCAACCCCACCTCTGGAATACCCGAATTACCCCCTCTTTCCCCTCCGGTCACGTGGCCTCCACAACGGCCTGGGGCGCATTCATGAGCCACTTATACCCTCAATCACAGGTCCTGGTATTCTCCCTAATCGGCCTTTCCGCCTACAGTCAGGTGTATGTGGGAAACCATTTTGTTACCGACACCTTGGCAGGGGCAATCCTGGGCTGGGCAGTTGGATCGTGGGCCTACTTGACCTGGAATCAGAAAACCGGTTCCCACCCCAGACCCCCTTTACCCCTATTAAAGATTACCATCCCCCTTTAAACCGGACGATTCCCCTCCCGTATGAATATTGACAGGCGAATCTTATGGGGGCAGGATCGTAGATTAATCGCTTCAAGTCGAATAACATTTTTCATTTAAAGGTTAAATCAATGATGAAAATCGAAGACATTGTAGAAGATGTTGTGCTCCTGGTCCTGGGCGATCATGAGCCCTTAAAGGAGTTGGGGTTTGACTCCAACAAACTGTACGCCAAGGTGGTTGGCTATGACGAATACGGCATCTGGGTCGAACACCCTAATTTCCCGATTCCAATTCCTAAAAAATCATCCAAAGCAAAGCGGCAGTTTAAACAAGTGACCGCCTCAACGCTAATCCCCTGGCAGTTTATTACTTCCATCGTCCATTTCCCGAACGTGGAGGGATTTGATTTCCCCAATCCTTTTGATCAACACATCGGTTTCGATATCACAGACGCATGACACCTGCCATCCGAATTCAGGGACTGAAAAAATCCTACGGCAGTACCCAGGCGCTCCGGGGAATTGACATTACCATCAATGATGGTGAATTCTATGGACTGCTGGGACCTAATGGTGCCGGAAAAACTACCACCATCAGCATCCTGACGGGACTGGTAAGTAAGGATAGCGGTGTTACGGAAGTATTCGGCCGGGATACGTTCAAGGATTACCGTTTCACCCGTTCCAAAGTCGGTGTGGCAGCCCAAGAATTGTCAGTGGACTGGTTCTTCCCGATCGAGCGTCTGCTGTATTTCCAGGCCGGGTATTATGGTATTACTAAAGCGGAAGCCAGGCCCCGGATTGAAAGCCTTCTGGAACGGTTAGGACTGAGCGAAAAACGGGAATCCCGCCTGCGTCAGCTCTCCGGCGGTATGAAACGGCGCTTCCAGTTGGCCAAAGCCCTGGTTCATGACCCCCAGATTATTATCTTTGACGAACCGACGGCCGGCGTGGATGTGGAACTGCGCCATGAACTGTGGCAGTATTTTCGTGATTTACACCAACAGGGGAAGACCATATTACTGACTACCCATTACATTGAAGAAGCAGAAATGCTTTGTGAAAATGTGGCTATCATTGATCGCGGAAAAGTAATGACCAAAGGATCTCCCCAGGAGTTAACCCGCCAACTGGGGAAAGCAGGCATCTCGATCAACCTCTCCTGCGGCGATCGACCCCTGCCGGAAGGATTGAAAAAATTCCAATTCACCCAGGAAGAGGGGCGACTCCATTTCACCGTTCGGAATCCGGAGGAGGCGCTTGCTGAAATTATCAGCCTGCTCTCCAAACAGGACTGTCACATACACCGGATTGAAACAACAAAATCCTCCCTGGAAGACGTCTTTTTAAGTTTAACCGGAAAGGGGATAAACGAGTGAAGCGAGTCAACTGGGTAGGACTCTGGACGCTAACCACCCGTGAAGTAGGTCGTTTCTTTGCGGTATACCGCCAGACGGTACTTCCGGGGGTTATTTCATCAGCGCTCTATATTCTGATTTTCGGTTTTACCCTGGAACGGCGGATTGCTGAAATTGACGGCGTCTCCTACACCCTGTTCATCATCCCCGGTTTAATTATGATGAATACCCTTACCAACGCCTCCGCCAATACATCCTCTTCCATGCTGCAAATGAAATTGCTCCAGCAGCTCCCGGATTTACTCCAGGCTCCCCTTTCCAGTCTGGAGATTTCACTGGCTTATATTATCGGCGGAACTACCCGGGGGACCGTGAACGGAATCCTGGTCATGCTGCTGGGAATGGCTCTGATCGGTTTACCAGTGAATCATTTTTTCCTGACGATCGGCTTTATTATTCTCGTCTCGTGGACTTTCGCAGCCATTGGACTGGTCCTGGGTCAACTGGCTGAAAGCTGGGACCAACTGGCCATGATGCAAAACTTTTTCCTGACACCCCTTAGTTTTCTCGGGGGTATCTTTTATTCCATTAAAATGCTTCCCGACTGGGCTCAGAAAGTCAGTTTTTGGAATCCCATTTATTACATGATTAACGGGATTCGCCACACGGTACTGGGCATTTCCGACTCTCCGCCCCAGACCAGTTTCTGGGTCGTATTACTTATGACCATCGGATTCACCACGGCAGCCATTTTGCTCATGTCCAGCGGTAAAAAAATAAAACAATAATCCCCGTGGATCGAAAGACCTGTGCCGCAGTTCTTCTGCTTCTAACGGGAGGGGTCCCGGCCCAGTCCCCACCCAAACCGGCGCCTGCCCCGACCTGGAAACAGTACGTTGAAACGGGGGCTACCAAGGGGGAGATGACCATGGGCGGCTTCGGCTATTATCGCCTGAACCGCCGGACCAAAACCAGCTTCCACGACTTGAGATTCTTTGCTTACAAACTGGATGATAATACATTCATTTATTTACGGTTCAAGAACAGTCAGAAGTACGCCATGTTTCAACAGTTTTACCGTTTTACCACCCTGGCTTACCGTAAAAACACCCGGACCGGTGTCGGACTTCAATACCAGTATAACCAGGGGTTGGGGGCTTTCGTCTACGATTACGCTTCAGGTCACCTTAACACCCAACTCGGCCTGGCTTATGATATGTCCGATTATTTAAACGACACCCGAAAAACCTCCTACTTAAAAGGGGGCGCTTACTGGGACCAGGATCAACGGTACTTTTCCACCAAACTGGAGGTAGAATACTTCTATCAGATTAGCGATATTTATGTGACCGACCTCACACGGGCGCAAATGTTGGCAGAAGTAACTTTCCCCCTGAAAAATGGATTCAGTCTGAACGTGAACTACGAATCCGAAAACTATTTTTCAGCCGACGAACAGGACGCCAACTCCATTACCATTGCCCTCGGTTGGCAGGGAGTACTCCCCTGGAAATATTAGAGGAAAACACATTCCATTCTGTCATAGCTTTATGACCTAAAATGATTATGAAATACGCAAGATTTCTCACTCTGGCTTTAGGCAGTACTCTGCTAATCAACACGGTCTTTCCCCAGGAGGTAAGTCCTGAGGTCACTTTCGAAAAACAACCGCTGTTGATTCTCCCTGCCAGCGGCGGTGACAATCCCAATTCCATCGAATCCAAATTAACCCAAATTGTCGCTACTGAAGCTACCAATCTGGGGCGGTACAAAGTGATTGACCGTTCGAACCTGAAAGACATTCTCCAGGAGCAGGCACTCCAAATGACAGGAATTGTGGACGATTCAGCCCTGGTCAATTTCGGACGGATCGCCGGGGCTAAGGAAGGCATGGTCATTAAACTCCTGAACTTCAACCAAAAAGGCGTTCCCCCAAATGAGGAAGAGGAAGAGAACAAGACCAATTTCTTCGATGTGGTCATTGCCATTATTGAATCTTCCAAAGAGGATAAGGATCTGGAACCGTACCCGAATAATATTCAAACGGTCATTACTTTCAGTATTACCAAGCTGGATATTGAAACTGGACAATCGGTGGATTCCTATTACATTGATGCTGAGGTGACCGGTGGAAATCGGGCAAAATCGTTAAAGGACGCCCTGGCGGAGGTCCGCTCCCAGGTCTCCATGAAACTGAGGGGCATGTACACCCTCACCAGCCAGATCGTGGATGTAAATGACCGGGAAGTGACCCTGTATCTGGGTTCGGAGATGGGGGTCAAAAAAGGAACCCTGTTTGAAATCTCTTCCCTGGATAGAAAGAAGCAATTCCGGGATCGCGAAATTACCGTCCCCGGTCATTCCGTGGCCCTGGTCCGGGTGGTGGATTTAAGCCCCGATGCCAACCGCAGCCTCGTTATCCGGAAATGGGGTCATATCAAACAAGGCTATCGGGCAGTGGAAAAAATCCATTTCACTCCGGCAGGAATTCTGGGATTGCAATACGACTTGAATCACGGAAATCTGCTGGTAAAAGCCACCGCCGTTCTCCGTCCTTTAAGGAAGTATAATTTCAAAGTCGGCTTCCAACTGGGTTCCGTTCAGGACAGTTGGAATACAGGGAATTTCTTCCTGGGAGTACCTCTGGGATTCTGCTACAACATTATTCAGACTCCGACGTTTTCCCTGGGGTCAGCCTTCACCCTGCCCGTGAACCTTGCTTTCCGCCGTGATGACGCCAGTCACCGGGTGGTAGCATTTTTCACGGACCCGCGAATTGGTCTGGAGGCCAACCTCATGTCAACCCCTCACCGGGACTGGTTCCTGGGGGTGGATTATATTTTTAGTTCCAGCACCAGCAGTTGGACCTATTCCAAAACCAATGATAAAAATGAGCCGGTCAATTACGACGCCGTCTGGAATGAAAACCACACCGGCGGTCCCGATATTACATCAACGGGACTTTATTTTACGGTCGGAATCCGCTTCCTTTCCTTTTAACGGCTCTCGCTTCAGTACATCCTGAACCCGTGCCAGTTTCCCGTCAATCCCAGGGTAAGGCTTTAAACCCAGGAGGTAAGCAATCAGGGGATAAATATCCACATTTTCCAAATGAGACCGCCGGTATCCGTCTTTAAAAGCGGGGCCATCGGCAATAAAGATACCCTCCATACTCCTCAATGCGTTATCAAAACCATGCGTTCCCCCGTGACGGGTCAGAGACTTATTAGGGTCCCAGAATAGGGACCAGCCTTCATCGGCCACGACCAGGACTTGTTTAATGCGCTCGTTCTCCCGGAAATGCCAACGATCCGGGATATCCTCTTTTCGGTAAAAAGTAATATGGTCTACACCTTTCAACTGCCGGATCAGGTTATCTATTTGCTTCCTGCTGCCTCCGTAAATAAAGGCATAAGGATTACTTCCCTCGATCCTGAATCCGGACAAATCAATTTCCTGATCCAGATGAATCTGCCGGGCAGGATCAATGGCTGCCATGCCATGGTCACTGACCAGGATAAGATTCAAAGAGTCCGCAATTGTCAGGGAGTGCATCCGTTTGACCAGGAGACCTAATACCCGATCCAGATCCTGCACTTCCGCTTTGGCCTCCGGTGACCGGGGACCATAATTGTGACCTGTTTCATCCGGTTCATGGAAATACAATAAAACCAGGTGGGGGCGACGCTCCGGAGGCAGTTGAAACCACCTCGCCACCGAATCGATCCGGGCTTCGAAGGGGTCGCTTTTATGGTAACGCTTCCAGATCGAGGGCTGGATCCCGCCAATCGGTGCTTCACTCCCTACCCAGAAATAGGAGGCCGTTCGGATGCCCTGCCTTTCCGCCGTAACCCAGATCGGTTCCCCTCCGTAAAACTTGGCATCCTCTACTGTGGTCCGGTCCGATATCTGATACATGGCATTTAAGTCCGGTGCAAAAAACCGATTTCCGATCAAACCGTGATTCTCAACGTACATACCGGTGGCGATGGAATAATGATTGGGGAAGGTTTTTGTCACGAAAACAGGAATTAATCCATCTGCCCGGACGCCCGCTTCCGCTACCTGATGAAACTGGGGAGTGGGGTACCAATCCAGGTAATCCGCCCTGAAACCATCAAAAGAAACCAACAGCACATACGGCGGCGCACCGAACAGCAGTACCGTACTGAAGAACCATCCGATAAAGTAGCGGGAACGCTTTCGGTTCCGGGATTCAGAGCGCCTAATACTCATAAGGAACGAAAGCCAGGATGGTCCGAGGATATTCATCGGTAATTAACAGGAAACCACGCCGATTTAGCCGGGCAATGCCCTCCCAGTTTCTGGATCCTTTCTTCAATACCAGCTGAATGGGGGGGGTGTCTGTGAACTCAACTTTTCCACCCTGGTACTGGAACTCAAGCAATCGCTCCACATGTTCAAACTGCTGGTGGGTGGTGCCCGGAGGATAAATAGCCTGTCTCTGATCCGGTGCCGGGCTCAGGCGATCCCGTTCGCCGGGCCAGAAGAAATTAATAGCCCAGAAACGGTTCCTCGAATCCACCGAAGTGACGTCTGTAATCCTATATTCCACCACCGGGAAAAGCCTTTCATCAATCGGGTTTAATTGAAAATCAAACAGCTTGGCCCGGTGGACTGGATTAACATTAGCACCGTTGGCTTCATAAACTGCCATTAATCGATTCTCAACAACCGTGAGCGATTCAAAAGACATATTCTTAATATTTACCGGCGGTTTTAACACCGTTCTCTGATTTAAAATTTTCAGACGGTTTGAATCCGGTTCCACCAGCCCCCGGAATAAATAACCGGTCATGGTCCCCTTGTATTTCGCTTCCACCAGGAGGAAGACCGTATCTGCCTGAAAACAAAGGGCTTCAAAACCCTGGTACCCGTCAATTTGGGATTTTAAATCGGGAGCGACCAAAGTTATTCTCCCCGCTTTCAGGGAGTCTTGATGTGTTCCTTCCACCCACTTTTCCAATGCTTTCCGAGATAAATAGTAAAAGGCGGGGGAATCCTCATGAACATACTGAGGCATTAAAATCAGTTTATCCCCGTACCATGCCAGGCTGGACATTTCCAGATCCTTGCTGGCCGCTTCGCCCTTAAGGGGAATCTCGATGGGTTGAATCTCCTGGGTGATCAGAAAAGATGAAAACAGGAGGCTGATAGTTAAGAAAGTTTTCACAAAGGACACTTAAATTTGATCGGGAAATTGACTGAAAATCAAGACACTGGCAAGGGAATAATGTATTTAACCTGGCGAAGGCAGATGGTGGAGGAGCAGATCCGGGCCCGGGGGATCCGCAACGAACGGGTTCTGGCGGCCATGTTAACGGTTCCCCGTCACCGCTTTGTGAATCCAAAAGATCGGGACTGGGCTTACGAAGACCATCCCATCCCCATCGGTCAGGGACAAACAGTGAGTCAACCCTACATTGTTGCTTTCATGACCGACATTCTCCAAGTTACCCGTCACCACCGCGTCCTGGAGATTGGAACCGGCAGCGGCTACCAGACCGCCATTCTGGCCCAACTGGCAAAAGAGGTGGTTAGTGTGGAAATCCTCCCCGCGCTGGCCCAACGGGCAAAAAAAATTCTGAAAAAGCTGGGGTACGATAATATCCAAATCCTCACCGCTGACGGACATAAAGGATGGCCGGAGAAAGCCCCCTACCACCGGATTCTGGGAACTGCAGCTCCCAGGAAAATCCCCCCTACCCTGATTGATCAACTGGCAGATGGGGGTCGTATTGTGATGCCGATCGGAGGGCTGTTGACGGGCCAGTATTTACAAATCATTACCAAAAACAAGCGGGGTGAAGTGGATTCGGAACGCTCCCTGCCGGTCCGGTTTGTGCCCATGGTTTAAGTCCGACTCTTATCCCTTCAGCCGGAGTTATTATCTAGAAACGTTCTAATCTTTCCCGGAGGGGTGATCGAAAGTATAGGAAATATATTTAGGTTGTTTGCCCAGGCTTTTCCGAAGCTTGTTGATCTCCTGTTTTAATTGAATCATCCGGTCTTCCCGCTCCAGGGTGAATTTCATCATTGTTTTCACTTGCTGTTCTTTCTGTTCCACCGCCTGGATAATCCGGCGTTCAGCCGTAACATTCTTCAGAATACAACAAATACTGGGCTGGCTCCCGGGGACGGTGACCATCTGGACCTCCCATTCAGTTGTTTCCCCGGTGGCTGATTCCATTTCATAGCAATACACCTGGTTGGTTCCCGTCTCGATGACCCGGTTCAAGTGCGTGAAATGTAGCCGGGCGACCTCCACCGGGAACAGGTCTTCGAGCGGCTTGCCGCTCAATTGTTTCCCGCTGGAAAGGTGTTCATCCGCCTCCGGCGACCAAAATTCCAACAGGCGACCCTGGCGGTCAAAGAACAGGACTATGTCCTTCCTACTATTGAAGGCACCATTCCTGAATTTCTTCTCCATTTCCCGCTTCATTGCCATAGCCATTAAATTGAATAATCCAGGACTAAAACCCGATTCTGACATCGGAGGCGAGGCAGGATATCGTCACCCCCTCTGAAAAAACCATCATATCCACGGAATAAGGACTTCAGGCACCCCGACAGAGACGGAGTGCCTTTGGTCCCGTTGATATGACAAGGATCCATACAGGTTACATGTGCAGCAAAAAAACGCTTTTCCCCTCCGCAGATGTAGCGGCTGCTTCCGTTTGAAAAACAGGATTCATTTACTTTGCCTGGATTCATAATTGTAACTTCGTTCATATTAATTCCGTGGGCTAACGTACGACCTAAATTAAAACAGAAAAATCATAAAACGTCAACTATTTTTATTATCCAATAAAAATATTTGCCATTTTATTAAAAACATGGTTATAATCTATCTGTTAGCAAAAGAATAAATAAGGAGAATTGCTATGCGTAAAACGTTAATAATGATCCTAGCAGCACTAGCTTTCATCCTGCTTTCTGGTTGTGAGCAAAATCCACTCGCCCCTAATGACGAGAAGCCGCTGACGTACCAGAATATGGTTGTTCAGGACGCCTCCGCACCCTTTTTATTGAATCACACCCTGCCTGGAGTATTGGCCAAGGGCTCGGCCGCCAGCGCTGTCATTAAAGATAACCCTGCCCCGGGGACCGTTTACGGTCATCAGGACTACCCCGGCGCAGTTTACCTGGCCCACGGAAATGAGCAGTTACCCATTGGATCCTGGGTGGATAATGCCTATGGGAATGATTATCGGATCCAGTTGAATGCTGGAACCACCGCTTCCTTTGGAGAAGGTCAGACCGTCGTCGTTTACAAAGCTAAAGGACTGAAATACGAAGATGCTTCCGGGAAATGGCACGAATTGAAAAAACCGGGTACAATTTTTGCCAAGACGATTGTAGTAAAAGGTGGTCACAAGGGCCTCAGCCGCGGTATGGGCAGCGAAGATGGCAACGGTGAAATTGGGGGGGGTGGTCCAGTTTCCATTGGAGGTGGAGGAATGAATAATTAAATTTTCAGGACATATGGTACTCTCTAACGACTCAAACAAAGCTATCGCACAGGCTTTAGTAAGTATACCCAACGTCCGGAGGGATGAACTTTTCGTCTTTTTTGGGCAAATTGGGTATTACGACCTTGCTCAAATAAAAGAACTGTTCATTAATATCAATGCTCTTGAGAAAAAAGACGAGCGCATGCAGGCTTTTATGATGGCAGGGGTCGGGAAATTATATTTACTGGAGGGGAACTATCTGTATGCGAAGAAGCTTCTGGACCAGGCCCGGTTCCTGGCCCAGAAGCAGAACCGCTTTTCTAAAGATCCAGCACACGATGAGATTTACGCATATGTACTTTATGAAACAGGTCTACTTTATAGACACTTATTTGAGCCCGATCTTTCAATGCAAAGCTTTCAGTTTAGTATTGATTTAACCGATTCTAAACCATTACGGCTTTTTACAACGTATCAGCTGGACACCTGTTTTGCCAAAGAAGCTAAAGATATCAAATCATTACTACCATATGTAGAATTAATGAAACCATATCCAATACAATTAATACTTGTATTGAATCGTATTGGCATAATTTACTCTGAACTCAATCAGCCAAAATTAGGATTTAAATACATAAACGAGGGTTTAGAAATCTCGAAAGAACAAGGATTTTCTGATTTGGAAAATGTCCTAACTAATGCAATTGGATACAATTATTTTTTACAAAAAAAATACGATTTAGCATTAGAAATCCTCGAAAATAATTTTAAAAAAACAACCAGTTATTACACTAAGGTACTCTCTAACGAGAATA